>CAMDUR010000005.1 GCA_945879115.1 Polynucleobacter meluiroseus | reverse complement strand
ACCAATACCACCGACATAGTAGTTTTTAGTAATGGGGAAGGTTTTACCGTTATAGGTATCGCCGTATCCAAATTCTCCATTAAGAGCAATCACATTGCCTTTTAAAAGAGGATAAAAGTACTGGTGCTGATAATAGGCGCGGTAGTACTCTAAATCACCAAGCGCAGTACCCAATTCAACACTAGCTTGTTGGTACGTTCCACGAGAAGGTATCAAGGCACTATCACGACCATCTCTAGCCCAACCAACAGTTAAAGGTATATTGAGACTAGATTCACCGTATTCTTTTAAATAGTCCTGGTAAGCCTGTGGCGTATTGACAGTAGTTGTCATTTTGAGTTGTTCGAGACCAATGCCGAAGAACACACGATCAATTTCAGAATAAGGGACACCTAATTTAAAACTACCTCCGGTCGATTGAACCTTGTATTGAGTATCTCCAGCGTAGTAGAGCGGCATACTGCTTCTTGTATATAGCTCTGTAAATCGGCTGATACCATCTTCTGTAAAATAAGGGTCGTAGTTTGAAACAGCAATAGTTCTATTAGTTTTACCTGTATTGATATTCAAGCCAATACTTGTTCCAGTACCAAAAGCATTCTCCTGAGATATACCTGCGCTCAAGATCAACTTATCAGTAGATGAAAAACCAGCACCTAAACTTAATGAACCTGTTGGCTTCTCAGCCACTCTCATATTCACATCGATCTGGTCGGTTGTGTTGGGTACTTCTTCGTTAGAAATGTCTACTTCAGTGAAGAACCCAGTTCTGTTAACACGATCTTTGGAAAGTTTGAGTTTCTCGCTGTCATACCAAGAACTTTCAAGCTGTCTGATTTCACGACGAATTACCTCATCACGTGTTTTAACGTTACCAACCACGTTCACTTTACGAACATAAGTGCGTTTCCCTGGATCAACAGTTAAAGTTAAATCAACAAGTTGCTTTTCACGATCAAGGGCGTTCGTGGGCGTTGTAGATGCAAACGCATAACCATAGGCACCCAACTTATCAGCAATTGCCGTTGTCGTTGCGGTTAATTTGTTAGATGAGAATATCTCACCCGTCTTTAGTTGCAGTAACTTATTTAATTCATCTTCTTTGCCGAGTAACTCACCGGCTAACTTAATACTAGAAACTTTGTACTGAACACCCTCTTTGATGTTGATGCTTAAATACATTTCAGTTTTGTCAGATGAAATAGAAACTTGAGTTGATTCAATCACAAACTCTAGATATCCACGGCTCAGGTAGAAAGATCTGATTGACTCAAGGTCAGCAACTAACTTTTGCTTAGAGTACAAATTATTTTTGGTATACCAAGATAGCCAATTGCCAGAAGATAATTGCATCTCCTCACGCAATGCTGACTCTTTAAATGCCTTGGCGCCGTTAATGTTGATGAGTTTTATTTTAGAAACTTCACCCTCTTCTACATTGAAAAGGATTGAAACACGGTTACGGTCAACTGGTGTAACGGTTGTTTTAACATCAGCCCCGTAAAATCCCCGAGAAACATATTGTTTCTTAAGTTCTTGTTCCGCCTTATCAATAATAGATTTATCGTAGTAACGACCATCAGAGATGCCAGCAGCTTTCAGAGATTTTTTCAAGGCATCTTTATCGAACTCTTTAAGGCCTGTGAAGTCAACTAGAGAAATTGCTGGTCGCTCTTCTACAGAAATAACTAAAACTTGATTTTCAGAATCAACTTTGACGTCTTTAAAAAATCCAGTGTTGTATAGTGCTCTTATGGTGTCAGCACCTTTGTCATCCGTAAAAGTTTCACCCACACGAACAGGCAAATAACTAAATACAGTTCCAGGCTCAACACGTTGTAAACCCTCAACACGGATATCTTTAACGACAAAGGGATCAGCAGCAAGTGCTTGGCCAGATAAAAGGCTAACTGCAATAGCAGCTAAAGGGGTCAGTAGTAATTTTTTACTTGGTTTCAACGTAAAAACAATCTAGAAATATCATTAAACAAAGCCAAAATCGTTATTGTCATCAGGCCAGCCATTCCAACTTTTTGCAACACATTTTGCCAGGACTCAGCAACCCTTCGCCCTGTCATCAACTCCCACACATCATACATTAGCTGACCACCATCAAGCATGGGTAATGGGATCAAATTTAGGATTCCCAAACTAATACTGATGAGGGCTAAGAACCCTAAATAGGACTGCCAACCAACCTGGGCAGATTTTCCGGCCATATCCGCAATGCTCAAGGGTCCACCGAGCTGCCTCACAGACGCTTCACCGGTAAAGATACCTACAAGCATCCTGACTGACACAACACTGATATCCCAAACACGCTCAGAAGCTACTAAAACAGAGCTAAAAGGGCCTAATTGGAGCTGAAACCATGCAATTGGCTCTGATACATCAGGCCTTAAACCTAAAGAAGACAATGGATCGGTCTCTGGGGTCAATTTTTTAAACTTTTCACTATTAAAAACAATAACTTGCTCTTCATTCTTAGAGTCTTTTATCAATAACGTAAAGCTTTCTTTAGCTGTTGCGGCATCCATTAGACGCCAGCGAAGCTGATTCCAACTCGCAATAGGACGAAACTCTGTATTTCCATCCTGCTTCCAACCAGTTACCTGATCTCCACCCAAAATACCGGCTTGATAAGCGATAGAATCTTTTGCCGGTTCCGCCATTTTGGCCGGTAATTGAGGCACACCAGAGGCAAAAAGCACCGCTAAAAAGAAAATAGCTAATAAAAAGTTAGCTAAAGGGCCAGCGGCAACTATGAAAGAACGTTGCCAAAGTTTTTTTGACTTAAAAGATTCATCATCCATCTTGACGTAACCACCCAACGGCAAGCTACCCATAGACCATTCTGTTGAGTCTTTATTCTTCTGATAAGACCAAATAGACTTACCAAAACCAACTGAAAAAGTCAGCACCTTAACGCCACAAAGCTTTGCCGCAGAATAGTGACCGAATTCATGAAAGCTCACCAAAATACCAATAGCGACTAAAAAAGCTAATAAACTCCAAATAGCGTCCATACTTAAAAGTCCTTCAAAATGCGTTGGGCGATTTGCCTTGACTCAATATCTGCCTGCAAAACCATTTCAAGACTATCTGCTTTTTCTAAGTTAGCCAATTGAGCACGATCCAAACTTTTTTCAACCAAGAAAGCTATATCCGTAAACTTCAATTGCCCATCTAAAAAGGCTTGTACAGCGACTTCGTTGGCTGCATTTAATGCTGTCGGCATCAAGCCACCAGCAGCTAGTGCATCGTAGGCCAAACCTATACAAGGGAAGCGACCTTCATCAACCTCTTCAAAGCTCAATCCTTTTAAGCTCATGAAATCTAACTCTTTGACTCCAGCATCAATTCGGTGGGGCCAAGCTAAACCGTAAGCTATGGGAGTTTTCATATCAGGTTGACCCAATTGGGCAATCACTGAACCGTCAACATATCTCACCATCGAATGAATCACGCTCTGGGGATGAATCAAGACTTGAATGTGTTTTGCAGCCAAACCAAATAAATAATAGGCCTCAATCAACTCCAAGCCTTTATTCATCATAGTTGCTGAATCAACTGATATTTTTCGCCCCATCACCCAATTAGGATGGGCACAAGCTTGATCTGGAGTGACCAGAGCTAACTCTGAAAGCGCAGTTGTTCTAAAGGGGCCACCTGAAGCAGTCAATAAAACCTCTTTCACTCCAAGTTGGGTATATGCACCTCTCGCACCAGCATTGGATGTATTGGCATCAGGCAGGCACTGGTAGATCGCGTTATGTTCGCTATCAATGGGTAATAACTCTGCTCCACTTTTGGCAATAGCTTTCATGAAAATATCGCCAGACATCACTAAAGCCTCTTTATTTGCTAGCAAAATTCTTTTCCCAGTATTTGCTGCTTCAATAGTCGGCAATAAACCTGCGGCACCAACAATCGCCGCCATGACCGTATTAACAGATTCAAGCGTTGCTGCAGTGACTAGAGCTGAGGGCCCATAAAGCACCTGCGTTTTTAACTGCTTATTAATGAGAAGTTTTTCTAATTCTTGTGCGGCGGCAGCACTCCCAACAACAACCAATTCGGGATGAAACTCTGCGCATTGCTCTACTAATAAATTAACTTGACTGTGAGCTGTTAAAGCTTTGATCGAAAATAAGTCAGGATATTGGCGCACCACATTAAGTGTATTAACGCCGATTGAACCGGTTGAACCCAAGACGCAAATATTTCTCATGACATGAGGGGCGGTTTGGGAATCTGAATTCATCTTAATCAATTGAATAATGTCTTTTATTGAGTAATTAGAATAGCGATTAGGCCAGCAAGCGGCAGTACTGGTAGTAAAGCATCAATACGGTCTAAGAATCCACCGTGACCAGGTAAGAGATTACTGCTATCTTTTACACCAGCTATTCTTTTTAACTGAGACTCGAACAAATCACCTTGAATACTCATCGCAACGCAAAGTATGGTTACGGCAATCATGCCAAGCCAACCAATACTCTGATTAAGAAAGTCAAAAAAGTTTAATTGAAAGAGCTTCATATCATCCACTACAAAGCTTCCCATGAGAGCAAGTATCAAAACTAAAGCCCCACCCCCTATGGCACCCTCAATCGACTTGCCAGGACTTAATCGAATTGCTAATTTATTTTTCCCATAAGATTTACCTACGAAATAAGCGCCAATGTCAGCAGTCCAAACTAAGATCAATACTGAGAGGAATAAAGTCATGCTGATGGCACGTAAATGCATCAAGGCAAACCAACATGCCGTTAATATCAATAAGCCTGAAATAGCTAAAGGCCATTTCCATTTATTCAAATCAAACTCTAAAGACTGTTTCATCATTAGAGGAACTATCAAAAACCAAAAAGCAACAGTCATACTCAGCAATATAACAACTGCATTCATATCCGCATACATGACCCAAGCCGCTAAATTAAGAAGGCAAATACCAGCATAAGAAATAGCTCTTTTTTTGTTATTTGGAAAAAGTAGGCGCCACCATTCCCAAGAAGCAAGTGTGATAACCAGCGCTAGTAGAGCGCCTAACCAAATTAGAGGTGCCAACCAGAGAACCGGCAAAAAAATACCTAAGAGAACAAGTGCTGTAATTACTCGTGCTTTAAGCATGTGGCCCTAAAGGTTCATCGTATTAGAGGTGACAGATGTTTCACTGCCACTTTCAGCAGAAGAAACTTGCGCGCTAGTTCTTCCAAAGCGTCTTTCACGATCACGGTACCAATCAAAAGATTTAGCTAATTCTTTTGCATCAAAATCTGGCCAAAGAACATCCGTAAAATACAGTTCTGTATAGGCCAATTGCCATAGCAAGAAGTTACTAATTCGTTGTTCACCACTTGTACGTATAAATAAGTCAGGCTCTGGTGCGTAAGACATAGATAAATGAGGCGTCAACAACTCTTCAGTGAGATCATCAGGGTTAAGCCCAGGATGTTGTTTTAAGCAAGATTGAATACCTTGAATAACATCCCAGCGGCCGCCATAGTTGGCAGCGATAGTTAAATTCAGGCCAGTATTTTTGGCAGTTTGCCCAACCGCTATTTTCACTCTTTCTTGAATGGCAGGATCGAAGCGACTGAGATCACCTATCAAACGTAAACAAACATTATTCCGATGTAAACGAGAAATCTCTTTTTCCAAGGCATTCAAAAATAACTTCATCAAGAAACCAACTTCTTCAGCAGGTCTGCGCCAATTTTCAGAACTAAAAGCAAATAAAGTAAGGTACTCTACTCCAAGGTCACCACAAGCCTTAACGATATCTCTGACAGCATCTAAACCTTGCGAGTGGCCAGCTACTCTTGGCAAGAAACGTTTAGTCGCCCAACGACCATTACCATCCATGATGATGGCGATATGTCTTGGAATACCAGCAACTATAGGCACATTTAGCGTGGAGCTAGTGTGCTTTGCTTGCTTTGCTTCCTTTGGTTGAGGTGACTGTGTCATAAATGAGCTATCAGGGGTTTAAGCCTAAACAGTCATGATCTCTTTCTCTTTATCAACAACAATCTTATCGATCTCTGTTACAAAACGATCAGTCATTTTTTGAACATCATCTTGGGAACGACGCTCTTCATCTTCAGAGATGTCTTTGTCTTTCGCTAACTTTTTTAAAGCTTCGTTAGCATCACGGCGCAAATTACGAACTGCAATCTTTGCATCTTCGCCCTCGCCCTTCACTACTTTTGTCAACTCTTTACGACGTTCTTCAGTCAATGCAGGCATTGGTACGCGAATAATTGTTCCTTGAGTTGCTGGGTTTAAACCAAGATCAGACTCACGAATAGCTTTTTCAACTGCCCCCATCATGGTCTTTTCATAAGGCTGAACAGTTAATGTTCTGGCATCAGCTAAACCTAGATTAGCTACTTGAGCTAAAGGGGTTGGATTACCGTAGTAATCCACATAAATTTGTTCCAAGATACCCGGATGCGCACGACCCGTTCTAATTTTTTGTAAGTTAGACTTTAATGAC
Organism: Polynucleobacter meluiroseus; assembly: GCA_945879115.1. Lineage (GTDB taxonomy): Bacteria > Pseudomonadota > Gammaproteobacteria > Burkholderiales > Burkholderiaceae > Polynucleobacter > Polynucleobacter meluiroseus_H. The sequence goes on along the minus strand of CAMDUR010000005.1, from coordinate 83,837 downwards.
TCAATTGATTTTGTCATTTTTTGTTCTGTATTTTTTTTGATCTCCACTGCAGGCATGATCTTTCCCCTTTTATTTCTTAAACATGTACCAAAGTACCTTCAACCTCACCCATCACAACGCGCTTAAGTGCACCTTGCTTCAAAATAGAAAATACTTTGATGGGTAACTTTCTATCACGGCATAGCGCAAAAGCAGTTGCATCCATTATCTGTAAATTTTTGATGATGGCCTCATCAAAAGTAATGGTTTCATATCTCGTAGCACTTGGATCTTTCTTTGGATCGCTGGTATAAATACCATCTACCTTCGTCGCCTTTAAAACAATCTCAACGCCCATTTCTGCACCACGAAGGGCTGCAGCTGTGTCAGTTGTAAAGAATGGGTTTCCCGTTCCAGCCGCGAAAATGACTACCTTACCCTCTTCCATGTGACGAATAGCTTTGGGACGGATGTAAGGCTCCACAACTTGATCCATTCGCAAGGCTGACTGAACCCTTGCTTCAACATTCTTTTGACGCAAAGCATCTTGCAATGCCAATGCATTCATCATCGTAGCCAACATACCCATGTAATCTGCTGTAGCACGATCCATACCAGCAGCACCACCAGCAACACCTCTAAAGATATTACCGCCTCCAATGACGATGGCAAGCTGAACGCCACTAGCAACAACTTCAGCAATATCGTTCACCATGGTATCAATGGTTGTTGGGTTAATGCCGTAAGAGTCATCGCCCATTAAGGCTTCACCTGATAGTTTTAATAACACTCGTTGGTATGCTGGCATCTTATTTATCTCTCAATATCGGTGAATCTCAAGTTCAAAAAATATAAAGGGCACGAAGGTTTTAACCCCGTGCCCTTGTCGAACTGCACGTACTACTTAGGCCGTGGCTTTTGCAGCAGCTACTTGTGCAGCTACTTCAGCTGCGAAGTCATCTTGACGCTTTTCAATACCTTCACCAACAACATACATCGTAAAGCTCTTAATTGTTGTATTTTTTTCTTTCAACATTTGCTCTACAGTTTGCTTGTCATTTTTAACGAAAATTTGATTTAACAAAGAAACTTCTTTTAAGTACTTCTGGATAGAACCTTCAACCATTTTCGCAACGATCTCAGGTGGCTTACCAGATTCAGCAGCCTTAAGCTCAGCAACGTTCTTTTCAGTAGCAATTTTGTCAGCAGGCACGTCAGCAGCAGACAAAGCAACTGGCTTCATTGCCGCAATATGCATTGCGACATCTTTGGCAGCCGTTTCGTCACCGGAGTACTCCACCATGACGCCAATACGTGTGCCGTGTAGGTATGAAACCAATTTACTATCACCTGCAAAACGCGTAAAGCGACGCAAAGACATATTTTCACCAATTCGGCCAATCAACTCAGCACGAAGCTCTTCAACTGTCTTGCCAGCGTATGGCAAAGCAGATAAAGCAGTCACGTCAGCAGGGTTGTTTTCAGCAACTAACTTGGCACAGGCATTGCTAAGAGCTAAGAAGTCATCATTCTTTGAAACAAAGTCAGTTTCACAGTTGATTTCAAGCAAAGCACCTGTTGTACCGTTAATGAAAGCAGTAATCACACCTTCAGCAGTGATACGTGAAGCTGCTTTACCAGCTTTACTTCCCAACTTGACACGCAGAATTTCTTCAGCTTTGGTCATATCGCCATCAGCTTCAGTTAAGGCTTTTTTACACTCCATCATTGGAGCATCAGTTTTGGCGCGTAATTCGCCAACCATTCCAGCAGTTACAGCAGCCATTACTCGCCCTTTCCTTCTTCAACGAACTCTTCAGCATCGCCCTTAACAGCTTCTAATACCTGCTGAACAGCCTTTGCTTTGCCTTCAAGGATAGCATCAGCCATACCGCGCACATATAGTGCAACAGCTTTGCTAGAGTCATCATTACCTGGAATGATGTAATCAACACCTTCAGGAGAGTGGTTTGTATCAACTACAGCAATCACTGGAATGCCTAATTTCTTAGCTTCAGTAATAGCAATCTTGTGGTATCCAACGTCAACAATAAAGATCGCATCAGGAGAACCTGTCATATCTTGAATACCGCCTAGTGATTTCTCTAGCTTTTCGATATCACGACTTGTTGTCAAAGCTTCTTTCTTTGATAAACGCTCCCAGTCGCCGTTTTCACGAGCAGCTGTCATATCTTTAAGGCGCTTGATAGAACCTTTAACTGTTTTAAAGTTCGTCAATGTACCGCCCAACCAGCGCGCATCAACATAAGGCATACCAGCACGAGTCGCTTCTTCAGCGATGATTTCTTTAGACTGGCGTTTTGTACCTACGAACATAATTGTTCCGCGATTTGCCGCGATTTGACGGACAAATTTGAGCGCATCCATATACATTGGAAGCGTTTTTTCGAGGTTAATAATGTGGATTTTATTGCGATGACCGAAAATATAAGGGGCCATCTTTGGTGACCAGAAGCGGGTTTGGTGGCCAAAGTGGCAACCGGCTTCTATCATTTGACGCATAGTTACTGACATGTAAATCTCCTGAGGGTTAGGTCTAGAACCAAGTCCTGACTGCACTAAAAAGTGCCACCCTGGACGGCTTGGCTCGCTATTCTGATCCAGAAAGTCTGAATCAGTACCCACATTCTAACCCAAGATTAGGAACAGAGCCATGAAAACATTGAATTTATGCTGGATAATCAAGCTATGTTGACCAAAACTATAAAACCAAGCATTGAAGAATTCATCGCGGGAATGCGTGAGGCTGGCCGTTTAGCCAGTGAAGTTATTGACCACGTCAGCCCTTTTGTTAAAGCCGGGGTAAGTACTGGTGAAATCGACCGTATTTGCCATGAATATATGGTGAATGTTCAAAACACCATTCCAGCCCCCCTGAATTACCAGCCACCTGGCTACCCGCCATACCCGAAGGCGATCTGCACCTCTGTCAATGATGTCATCTGTCATGGTATCCCTGGGGATAGGATCCTAAAAGATGGTGATAGTGTGAATTTAGACATCACGGTGATTACCCCAACGGGCTACTTTGGCGATACCAGTCGGATGTTCTTAATTGGTGAATCCTCTATTTTGGCTAAGCGCTTAACTCAAGTGACCTATGAATGCATGTGGCTAGGTATTGCTCAAGTTAAACCTGGCTGTACTTTAGGCGACATTGGCTACGCCATCCAAACACATGCTGAAAATGCTGGTTACTCAGTAGTCAGAGAATACTGCGGTCATGGCATTGGCCAAGTCTTCCATGATGACCCTCAAATTGTTCATTACGGTAAACCTGGAACAGGTCAAAAGATTCACGAAGGTATGACTTTCACCATCGAACCGATGATCAATGCGGGTAAAAGAGATATTAGAACCATGCCTGATCAGTGGACAGTCAAAACTAAAGATCGAAGCTTGTCTGCTCAGTGGGAACATACCTGTTTAGTAACGGGGACTGGGGTTGAGGTTTTGACTTATTCAGCAGGCAGCCCTCCACCGCCAGACTGTGTTGCTGGACTGAAATTCAGACCCTAAGACTGTTTATGAATACCCTTGCCCAATTAAAGACGCAAAGGGAAGCCCTATTTACACAGTTTAAAAGTGACCTCAACGTCACCAAACTGACAAAATCAAGTTGCGAACTGACTGATCAACAACTGCGGGTTGCTTGGCATGAGAGTGATTTAAGCAATCAAGCATCACTCATTGGTGTGGGCGGATTTGGTCGAGGAGAACTCTTCCCTTATTCAGATGTTGATATTCTGGTACTGCTGTCTAATAAGCTCACAGACTCTGAACTCGCCATCATCAATCCTAAGATTGAGAGTTTTATTACACGATGCTGGGACCTTGGCATAGAGATTGGCTCAGCGGTTAGAAACACTGGTGAATGCTTGAGCGAAGCTGCTGCAGATATTACAGTTCGAACTTCTTTACTTGAGTCTCGATGGATTGGTGGTGATAAAAAAGTCTATCGCGATTTTTTAGTCCAGTTTGATGCAGCCATGGATGCAAAAGCCTTTTACCAGGCTAAGCTATTAGAACTTCGCCAAAGACATCATAAATATAATGACACGCCCTATTCTTTAGAACCCAACTGTAAAGAAAGTCCCGGAGGATTAAGAGACCTACAAGTTATTCTGTGGATGACTAAAGCGGCCAAGCTCGGCCACAGCTTTGCTGATTTACAGAAAAAAGGTTTGCTCACCAAACGTGAGTCTCTTGAAATTAATCGCAATCTTAAATTCTTACAAACTTTAAGAACGCAATTACATTTAATTGCAAAGCGTCGGCAAGATGTTTTGGTATTTGATTTGCAAACACAGCTTGCTGAATCATTTAGCCTTGAGTCCGACGATGGTCATCGTGCCAGCGAAAAAATCATGCGCAGATACTATTGGGCAGCTAAAGCAGTTACACAATTGAATGAAATTCTATTGCAAAACATTGAAGCCATTCTTTTCCCAAAAGAGTCGAGTGGCACCAGACCTGTATCAGAGCACTTTGTTGAAAAACAAGATGTGTTGGATATTGTTGATCCCCTACTATTTGAAAAGCATCCTGAGCAGATCCTGAAAGCTTTTTTACTCTTCACAAAAACACCTGGGGTCAAAGGTTTTTCAGCCCAAATTCTGCGCGGACTTTATAACGCGCGCAATTTAATGAATGCCCAATGGCGGAAAGATCCCCAAAATAAAGCTTGTTTCATGGAAATTGTAAAACAGCCTGAGGGAGTCACCAACGCATTTCGTCTCATGAATCAAACCAGCGTTCTAGGACGCTACTTACCGGCATTTAGAAAAATTGTTGGTCAGATGCAACACGATCTATTCCACGTCTATACGGTTGATCAACACATCTTGATGGTCTTGCGTAACGTGAGAAGGTTTTTGATTGTTGAGCATACCCATGAGTTTCCATTTTGTAGCCAATTAGCAGCCAACTTCGACAAGCCATGGATATTGATTCTTGCCGCTCTTTTCCATGATATTGCAAAAGGTCGCGGTGGCGACCATTCAGAGTTAGGTAAACAAGATGCTCGTCTTTTTGCAAAGAGTCATGGCTTAAATAAAGATGAAACTGAATTACTTGTTTGGTTGGTATGTGAGCATCTCACTATGAGCCAAGTTGCTCAAAAGCAAGATATTGGTGATCCTGATGTTATTAAGGCCTTTGCTAAACGCGTTAAAACTGAACAGCGTCTCACTGCTTTATACCTACTAACTGTTGCTGATGTCAGAGGTACCAGCCCGAAAGTTTGGAATGCCTGGAAAGGTAAACTTTTAGAGGATCTCTATAAGCTCACTTTAAGAGTGATTGGCGGCGGCGAACACGATCTAAGCTCTGAACTAGAGCAACATCAAGATGAGGCTAAGAAATTATTACGTTTATTTGGCCTGCAAGCTGACGCTCACGAGAACTTGTGGAAGCAACTAGACATTTCTTTCTTTTTAAAACATGAGCCCAATGACATTGCATGGCTTACTAAACATTTATACAGTCGCATTGATTCAAAAGAACCTATTGTTAAAGCAAGACTCTCGCCCATTGGTGAAGGTTTACAAATAGCGGTATATATTAAAGATGAGACTGATCTATTTGCCAAAATTTGTTCTTATTTTGATCAACAGGGTTTCTCTATTCTTGATGCCAGAATTCATACAACGCAACATGGCTATGCATTAGATACATTCCAAATATCTGGCACTAACTTATTGCGTGAAGGTGGACACTATCGTGACATCATTCAATTAGTAGAGCACGGCTTAACGGAGTTATTAAAAACACATAACCCCTTACCTACTCCAAACCAGGGAAGATTGTCCCGTCAGTCCCGTAGCTTTCCAATTCAACCTCGAGTCAGTCTTAGACCTGATGAGCGTGGACAACGTTTTGTTTTATCGATATCAGCGAGTGATAGAGCTGGTTTACTGTACACAGTTGCTAAGATCCTAGCTGAACATCAAATCTCATTACACACTGCCAGAGTCAATACGCTAGGCGAAAGAATCGAAGACGTGTTCTTGCTAACAGCCAATCATTTAAATAGCGACCCCAAGCTACAGATCAAACTAGAAACAGAATTGCTAGACGCTTTAGCGATTTAAATGATTAAGAAGCCAATAGCTTCAATAGCTCAGCTTCATCAATTACAGGTACACCTAATTGCTCTGCTTTCTCTAGCTTTGAGCCTGCCTCTTCTCCTGCTACTACGTAAGATGTTTTAGCGGAGACAGAACCTGCTACTTTAGCGCCAGCATTCTCTAATAGTAGCTTCGCTTGATCTCTCGACATCGTTGGTAATGTGCCTGTAAGAACAAAGGTTTTACCCACTAAAGCTGGATTGATTTGCGATTGCTCGACTTCAAGAACAAGCCCTGCTGATAGCAACTGTTCAATAACTTCACGATTATGAGATTCTTGTAAAAACCCAATTAGTGATTTGGCCACTACAGGCCCAACATCATTTACCTGAATTAAGTCCTCTTCTTTTGCGTCCATGAGAGCTTGAATACTGCCGTAATACTTGGCTAAATCTTTCGCTGTACTTTCACCAACATGACGAATACCTAAGGCAAAAATGAAACGAGCTAAGGTGTTAGTTCTAGATTTTTGGATGGCAGCTAATAAGTTCTCAGCAGACTTCTCACCCATTCTTTCTAGATTAGCCAAAGCCATCAAACCAAGTTGATAGAGATCAGCAGGTGTTCTGACAATCTGAAGATCGACTAATTGATCGACAATTTTTTCACCCAAACCATCAATATCCATCGCTCTTCGCTGAGCAAAGTGTAAAAGCGCCTGTTTACGTTGTGCGGGACAGAACAAACCGCCAGAACAGCGAGCGATGGCTTCACTTTCAAGCTTTACGATATGAGAGCCACATACAGGACACTGCGTTGGCATCACAAAACTAGTTGCAGTAACTGGGCGTTTTTCTAATATGGCCGAAACCACCTCCGGAATCACATCACCGGCTCGTCTAACAACCACTGTATCGCCAATATGGATATCTTTTCTTCGAACTTCATCCTCATTGTGAAGGGTGGCATTAGTCACCGTCACTCCCCCTACAACAACAGGAGACAATCTAGCAACAGGGGTAATAGCGCCTGTTCTACCCACTTGAACATCAATACCAAGCACAGTTGTTAGGGCTTCCTGGGCTGGAAATTTATGCGCAATAGCAAAGCGTGGCGCTCGAGACACAAATCCTAGATCTTCTTGTTGCTCTCTTGAGTTAACTTTGTAGACAACTCCATCAATGTCATAAGGTAACTGATCACGTAATTGACCAACTTTTTCATAGAAAGAAACTAGGCCCTTAATACCGTTAACAATCGCGCGGTGCTCACAAACAGGCAAACCCCATTGTTGGTAGGTATTTAATAACTCTGAATGACTCTGAGGCATCAATTGTTGTGGCTGACATTGGCCAATACCGTAGGCGTAAAATGATAAAGTTCTCTGTGCCGTTATTTTTGGATCTAATTGACGCAAACTTCCTGCTGCTGCATTTCTAGGATTGGCGAATGTTTTTTCAGATCTGTCGATTGCTTGTTGATTAAGGGCATTAAAGTCTTTGTGACTCATAAATACTTCACCACGAACTTCCATCACCTCCGGAAAGTCAGATCCTTTTAGCTTTAAGGGAATGGCTTTAATCGTACGGATATTAGCGGTAACATCCTCACCGTTATAACCGTCTCCTCGCGTAGCTGCTTGGATCAGAATTCCGTTTTCATATCTGAGAGAAATAGCTAAACCGTCAAATTTAAGCTCTGCGGCATATTCAATATCAGAGAGTTCTAAGCCCTCTCTACAGCGACGGTCAAAAGCAATGGCTTCGTCATTTTCAAGAGCATTATTGAGTGAAAGCATTGGAACCACATGCTTTACTTCTGTAAACAAGTTATTAGCTTGACCACTTACCCGTTGAGAAGGCGAGTCAACCGTGATCCAATCAGGATGGTTTTGTTCTAAAGATAATAATTCGCGATACAGTTGGTCGTATTCTACATCTGGGAGAATTGGATCATCCAAGACATAGTAGGCATGATCTAGTCTGGCTAATTCATCTTTCAGCCATTCATAACGGGCCGAATCTGTCATACCTAAGACCTTTAAGAAAAAAGTCTGCTTGCAGTGACACTGCCGGCAGGGATGCCATGCTTCGACATGGATTGGTAAATTTGATCGAGCTGCGCCTGAATCGCTATAACCGCATCATCAACTAAAGGTCGACCAGCATCATCAACTAAGTGACCACTCAATGCTTCAGCTAATAAATGAGCATCATTGAGCATCACTTTGAAAGGTTTTATTTCCTGTGGGACCTTTGGTAGATCTAACAATAATATGATTGATGAAACATCAGGCTTAGATAAGTCATCACGTAAAAAATTTGATTGTTCAGCAATCAACTTATAGATATTTAAGCCGCTAACAATACGGTTATATTCGCGACCATCTCTGGATAATTGAAAGCCTGCTTTAGAAACAGCACTTCTAATTTCAGCTAGGGTCCAACGGTCTGATTTTGGCTGAATCGTGATACCCAACTGGATATCACTTTTGGCAGCGAAAGAGTCAATAGCTTTTGCCTCTTCCAAAATTTCATTAATTGGGGGTAAATCAATCTCTGCATCAAGCGTATTTGCTAGAGCTTGAGCTCTTGAAGCGAAATCAGAAAGATCCACAACACCAATAGGACCAGAACGATTAGCAATTTGAATTGCTAATTGCAACTCAATATAACTGCCCTCTTGTTGCGGTGCTTGCCAAACTGCTTGTGTATCAGCTTCTTGTGCAACTAATCCTTCACATAACCAAATATGTGGCATATTTTTAGGCCAAGATTCAAGTGCCATTAATATCTCTTGGCCGCTAATAGCTTGCGAAAAACGTAAGGCGATTACACAATCAATTAATGAATCAATTTTTTCAGCCGAAGAAACAATGGCTGGTAATGAAGGTGACGCCATATTGAGGGTGGGCTCAGATCTAACGTCGCCATTAATTTGTTCAAAACTTTGAGGAGTATCTAAGTACTCACTCTGCTTATCAATATGATTAGATTCTTCAACTTCAGATTTACGAATTCGAAGAGCGTTGTAAATCATTAATACCAACAGTAAAGTGAAACCAATCAAGCCAAGGGATAGCTGAAGCTCTGACAAACCAATCGAAGCAGCAAATTCAGCAAAACCGGACATTAAGCAGCCTCCACCAAATTAGCAGCAGCCTCTAAGTCAACAGCAACAATTCTTGAGACACCCTGCTCTTGCATTGTGACGCCAATTAATTGATGAGCAATTTCCATAGTGATCTTGTTATGTGAAATAAATACGAATTGTGTATTTTTCGCCATGCGAGAAACCATGTCAGCATAACGCCCTGTGTTGGCATCATCCAAAGGAGCGTCAACCTCATCTAGCAAACAGAATGGCGCAGGATTAAGTTGGAATAATGAGAATACCAATGCAATTGCTGTTAGAGCTTTTTCACCACCTGATAACAAGTGAATCGTTGAATTCTTTTTACCTGGTGGCTGGGCCATTACTTGAACACCCGAATCAAGAATTTCTTCACCAGTCATTACCAATTTAGCATTACCACCACCAAATAAGTCCGGGAACAATTTAGCAAAGTGTTCATTGACTTGATCAAATGTGCCTTGTAATAACTGTCTTGTTTCACCATCAATTTGTTGAATCGCTGAAGTTAGCGTGTTGATCGCTTCATTTAAGTCAGCCGATTGAGCATCTAAGAAGGTCTTACGTTCTTGCGCACTAGATAACTCCTCCAAAGCAGCCATATTGACTGGCCCAAGATTTTGAATTTCAGTACTAAGTTTGTTGACTTCAGCCTGCAAACCACTGACTTTCATATCCGGTGATAAGCGTGCTTTCAATTCTTCAACATTCGCTTCAGCATCCATCAACATCGTAGCGAATTGCTCGACATTCAAACGAGCTGCCTGTTCTTTAAGTTGAAGCTCCATAGCTTTGTCACGCAGCGGTTGCAAACTACGCTCAAGCGTCAATCGCACCTCGTCACCTTCACGAAGGCGATGTGAGATAGCATCCATTTCAGTTCTAGCATTGGCTAAAGCGGCTTCTTTTGCACTTCTCTGAATTAACAATCCTTGTAAAGATTCTTGGGCAATTTCATCTGACAAAGTGTTTAATTCTTCTAGAGAATTACTTAAGCTCACTTGAATATCAGAAACCTGTTGCTGTGCGGATTGCTGATCACGCGTTAAGTCAGTCATATGTTGCACAAAAGTTCTTGTCGTGTAGGACGCTTCATTAGCTTCACGCTCGGCCAACCTTAAGGCTTCGCGAGCTTGCTCAAGCCCATGTTGGGCAGCTTGATAAGTATCTTGGGCATTAGCTAGACTATCGCCATGAATACCTTTTTCATCTTGCGCCTGGTCTAACTGGCCCTGACCTTCATCGCGTACAGTTTGAATTTCATCTACTTGCTGAGTGAGCTCAGTTAACTCATGCGTAATTTGATCAGCACGTGTTCTGTATTTTTCATCAGCCTGAGCCAACTGCAATCGCTCAACTTCTAAGTTATGCGCTTCACGTACAGCTTGCTCTGCTGTTTGTCTAGCTGATTGCGCTAATTGCTGCGCTTGTTGATAAGCATATTGAGTATGAGATGCTTCACTTTGTGCCTCATCCAAAATCAACTGTTGCGCTTTAAGCTGGAGATCTAAGTTATCAATCTCTTGAGCGCGCGCAAGAAGCCCGGCTTGCTCTGAATCCTCAGCATATAACTGTAAACTCACGCGGCTAATAATATGACCTTCTTTTACAACCAATACCCCGCCCTGTGGCAATTGGTCTCTACGGCGCATTGCATCATCCAAGTGATCAGCAATATAGACATGGCCTAACCACTCTTGAACAACAGTTTTGATGGCGCTATCTTTTATTTGTACACGGCTCATCAAACTAGTTAAACCATTTGTACCAGTATCAGAATTAGTGACTGATTGGCCCGAATAAAAAGCCAAACGGGATGGCGGCGCATCTTGAGCTAAGCGAATAGCTTCTGTTAGATCTTTAGCTTGGAGGGCTGTAACACGCTCACGTAGAACAGATTCAATTGCGGTTTCCCAGCCCTTCTCTACTTGAATATCTTGCCATAAACGCTGCTTCTTATTAAGTCCTTTTTGCTCAAGCCAAGGTCCAACCTTAGTTTGAGATTGAACTTTTTCTTGGAGAGTTTGTAAGGCGCCTAACTTCGCTTGCGTTTGACTTAAGGCTGCAGAGGACTCTTGTAAAGTTTGCTGTGCGCTAGTTCTTGCCGCATCAGTTTCTGGAACTTTAGATTGAGCCTCTTCAGAAATCTGTTGCGCTTCATCAGCCTTTCGCTGAGCCATTGTTTGACGATCAGTAACAAGACTTAAAGCCTCAGCATCAGGACGAACCAAGGTTGCCAAGTCTGCCTTCAAGCGCTCTTGTCTTTGGTGCATTTGATCTAATTGACGACCGGCTGCTAAAACACGTTCTGCTAAGCTCGCTAAACGCTGATCCGTCGAAGAAACTGCTTGCCTTGCCATATCAAGAGCTTTTTGAGCTTCTAGGTATATGACCTCATGCGCTGGTATTTTTTCTTGAACACCCTGCAAAACTTCTAAATAGCGTTCTTCATTCTCTCTAGCTGCCTCAAGATCAATGGCCGTTTGTCTTAATGCATCAGCAGCTGCTAATTCTTGAGAGGACCAGCGTGATAACTGAGCTTGCAGGTCAGAAATTTGTTGCTGTAAGCGAGCACGTGATTCTTGTACATAATGAATCTCATTTTCTAACTTACCAACCTCAGCATTAACTTCGTATAGCTCTCCTTGAGCACTTGATACTGAATCTTGTGCAGCGTAATGGGAAGTCCTAAGCTCTTCTAACTCAGCCTCTGCGTGGCGTAATTTTGCTGTTTGCTCTTCAAGCTGAACTTGCGCATCACGAATAGCATTAGCATGACGCTCTTGCTCTTTACCAGCTTCAGTTTGCCTGACCAACCACAGCAACTGTTGCTGCTCCGTCATTTGGACGTTAAGTTGTTTGTACTTCTCTGCTACTTCGGCCTGCCCTTCAAGCTTAGTTAAATTTTGATTTAACTCTCTTAATATATCTTCAACACGTGTTAAGTTTTCACGAGTACCCTCTAAGCGAGATTCAGTTTCTTTACGGCGCTCTTTATATTTAGATACACCAGCAGCTTCTTCTAAAAAGATGCGTAATTCTTCTGGCTTTGCTTCAATGATTCTTGAAATCATGCCCTGACCAATGATGGCGTAGGCTCTTGGGCCTAAACCAGTACCCATGAACATGTCATGAATATCTTTACGGCGAACAACTTGATTGTTAATAAAATAGCTCGAAGCGCCATCACGCGTTAAGGTGCGTTTAACAGAAAGTTCAGCAAACGTGCTCCACTGACCAGATGCACGGCCATCTGAGTTATCAAAAATCAACCCAACACTAGATCTACCCGCAGGTTTTCTGAGTCCTGAACCATTAAAAATAACGTCCTGCATGGACTCACCACGCAATTCACTGGCCCTAGATTCGCCTAAAACCCAGCGCACGGCGTCAATGATGTTGGATTTACCGCAACCATTTGGGCCGACAACGCCGATTAATTGGCCCGGAAGCTCAAAATGAGTAGGGTCTACAAAGGATTTAAAGCCCGAAAGTTTGATTGATTTAAGTCGCACGGCTAACTTCTTTTATTGGAATCTCATGATGATACCAAGGGCAGAGTGATATGGAGCACTTCTCTGCCCTCACCGATATAATCAAAGCTTAATAGTTGTTATTTTTAAAGGAAAAAAGATTTATGGCATCACTACAGAACGTTATCGACCAGGCTTGGGAAGATCGTGCCAACCTATCTCCATCAGCAGCTCCAGCTGATGTTCGCGAGGCAGTTGCCACTGTTTTAGCTGGCCTTAATGATGGTTCAATCAGGGTTGCTGAGCGCGAATCTGTTGGAAAATGGCATGTAAATCAATGGGTTAAGAAGGCAGTTTTAATTTCTTTCCGCTTAGAGGACAACCGAGTCATGACAGCTAACGGTCAAGGAGGCTTTCCTCAGTTCTACGATAAGGTTCCCACTAAATTTGCTGATTACACAGCAGCTGATTTTGCTAAGGGTGGTTTTCGTGTGGTTCCCCCTGCAACAGCCCGTCGTGGGTCATTTATCGGTAAAAACGTGGTTTTAATGCCCTCTTTTGTGAATATTGGTGCTTATGTTGATGAAGGCTCCATGGTTGATACCTGGGCAACAGTTGGCTCATGTGCCCAAATTGGTAAAAACGTTCACTTGTCAGGTGGTGTTGGTATTGGTGGTGTTTTAGAGCCTGTTCAAGCAGGTCCAGTGATTATTGAAGATAACTGCTTCATTGGCGCACGCTCTGAGGTTGTTGAAGGTGTTGTTATCGAAGAAAACGCCGTTTTATCAATGGGTGTTTACATTGGACAGAGTACTAAGATTTACGATCGCGAAACAGGTGAAGTCCATTACGGACGTGTTCCAGCAGGTTCAGTAGTGGTTCCAGGTTCACTGCCTTCAGCTTGCGGCAAATACAGCCTTTACGCCGCCATCATTGTGAAAAAAGTAGATGCTCAAACAAGAGCAAAAACTGCCATCAATGATTTACTGCGCGATTAAAGCTCATTCTTAAAAGATTTTTTGTGAATATATTGTGAATACAAACGCTACCCTAGCTTTAACAGAATCACTGATTTCTCAAAATTCAGTAACCCCGGCCGATGGTGGTTGCCAAGAATTGATCGCAGCACGTCTGAAACCTCTTGGTTTTGAATGTGAAACGATCATCAGTGGTCCTGAGCATTTCAGAGTTACTAATTTGTGGGCTGTTAAGCGAGGTAGCGCAGGTAAAGAAGGTTCATTACTTAGTTTCGCAGGGCACACAGACGTAGTTCCAACAGGCCCCTTAGATAAATGGTCTACGGATCCATTTGTGCCAACGCACATAGATGGTTTCTTACAAGGCCGTGGTGCTGCTGATATGAAAACTTCATTAGCGGCTTTTGTAGTGGCTACTGAAGAATTTGTAGAAAGCCACCCAAATCATCAGGGTTCGATTGCCTTTCTAATCACAAGCGATGAAGAAGGCCCGGCTCACGATGGCACGGTGATTGTTTGTAATGAACTAAAAAAACGTGGTGAAAAAATTGATTACTGCGTTGTTGGTGAACCAACTTCTGTTAACACCCTTGGAGACCTGATCAAGAACGGTCGTCGCGGCTCCTTATCGGGCAAGCTTCGTATTATTGGATTACAAGGTCACATCGCATATCCACATCTAGCTAAAAACCCCAATCATTTGATGGCTCCTGCTCTGACTGAGTTAGCTAATGTTGTTTGGGATAAGGGTAACGAATATTTCCAACCAACGAATTGGCAAGTTTCAAACATCCATAGTGGTACAGGTGCCACTAATATGATTCCTGGTGAAGTTGTTATTGATTTCAATTTTCGTTTTTCAACAGAAAATACTGCGGATAAACTCAAAGAAAAATTAGAGGCTATTCTTAAAAGTCATGATTTGAAATACACCATTGATTGGAATTTAAGTGGTGAGCCTTTCTTGACTGCTCCAGGAAATCTTTCTGCAGCTATGCAAGCATCCATATTTGAAGTAACTAAAGCTAAAGCTGAACTATCAACCACAGGCGGCACCAGTGATGCTCGCTTCATCGCAAAGATCTGCCCTCAAGTTGTTGAGTTTGGACCACGCAATGCCACTATCCATCAAATTAATGAACGAATTGAGTTAGCAGACATAGAACCCTTAAAGAATGTTTACAAAGGTGTTCTTGAAAAGTTGATTGCTTAAATAAATCATCATGCATCCTGAATTAACTCTAGAATTATTTTGGGATCAGTTAACTGAGCAACTCGATGCTGCAAGTTTAAGTTACGGTCATGGCGCCATCAGCGCTGAAAGCGAAGCGCTTTGGATCATATCAACAGCGCTGGGTTATCCACCTGAAGATGCGCTTGATGTCCTAGAAACAACTGTTCCCGGTGATGTTCAAACTAAAGCTCAGCAGTGGGCTGATGAAAGAATTCAAACACGTCGACCCCTAGCTTATATTTTGGGTGAGGCTTGGTTAATGGGGGTTCAGTTTTATTCTGATGAACGCAGTATTGTTCCTCGCTCATTTATAGCTGAGTTGATTGTTGATGGACACTTGGAATCATGGATACCTCCTAACGGTAAAGTATTAGATCTCTGCACTGGCAATGGTTCACTAGCGATATTGATGGCTATGTCCTGTCCCGATGTAGAGGTCAATGCATCAGATCTCAGCATGCAAGCTCTATCACTCGCCGCTAAAAATATTGATCGACATAATCTAACAAATCAAATTGAAGTATTTCAGAGTGATTTATTCGAGGCTTTACCGATCGTTGATGAAGATAGTAAATATGATTTAATTATTTGCAATCCACCTTATGTGAATGCAGAAACGATGAGCAACCTTCCTCCTGAATATCATGCTGAACCAGAGATGTCTCTTGCTGGCGGCACAGATGGCATGGATTTAATCAGGAAAATTCTTCAAAACGCTAAAGACTATTTACGTCCTGATGGTGCTTTAGTTCTAGAAATTGGCAATGAAGCTAAAAATTTCCAAGCAGCTTTTCCTGAGGTGCAGATTAATTGGCTAGAGGTATCTGCTGGTAATGATCAGGTTTTGTTAATACAAGCTGAAGATCTTTAATCTAGATTTCTAGCAGCCTGAATCGCCTGATCGATACGATCAACTGCGATGACTTCAATACCCGGTATCTTGACCTTAGGCGCATTAGCTTTTGGAATAATCGCCATCGTAAATCCTAATTTAGCAGCTTCTTTAAGACGCTCTTGACCACGAGGACAAGGTCTGATTTCACCAGCAAGCCCAACCTCACCAAAAACAACTAATGTCTTAGGCAGTGCTTTATTTTTCAAAGATGACTGAATCGCTAAAAGAATCGCTAAGTCAGCCGCAGGCTCACTGATTTTGACACCACCTACTGCGTTCAAAAATACATCTTGGTCAAAACAAGCAATGCCAGCGTGACGATGCAAGACAGCAAGCAACATGGCTAATCGATGTTGCTCTAAGCCTAAAGCTAAGCGTCTCGGATTAGGGACATGTGCGGCATCTACTAATGCTTGTATCTCGACCAACAACGGGCGACTACCCTCTTGGGTTACTAAAATACAAGATCCAGGAACCATTTGATCATGTTGTGATAGGAATAAAGCAGAAGGATTCGATACGCCCTTCAACCCTTTATCCGTCATAGCAAAAACACCTAATTCGTTCACAGCGCCAAATCGGTTTTTGAATGCTCTGACTAATCGAAACGAAGAGTGCGTATCACCTTCAAAGTAAAGAACGGTGTCAACAATATGCTCCAAGACACGGGGACCGGCTAAATTACCTTCTTTAGTCACATGGCCAACCATGATCATACAAACACCTGTTGACTTGGCCAGTCTTGTTAGCTGAGCAGCACACTCTTTCACTTGCGCTACAGATCCTGGCGCTGAACTTAATGCCTCTGAATAAATAGTTTGTATCGAATCTATAACAACCACTGTTGGTCTGGATGACTCGATGGTTACCAAGAGCTTCTCTAACTGTATTTCTGCTAATACCTCTAGATCGGGAGCTTGAACGTCTAATCGTTTTGCTCGCAGTGCGATCTGAGAGCCAGACTCTTCTCCGCTGACATACAGCACTGAGTCGCCACGAGCGCTCATAACAGCTAATGCTTGAAGTAATAGTGTTGATTTGCCGATGCCAGGATCGCCACCAATTAATGCCACACCACCTGTTACTAAGCCGCCACCAAGTACACGATCAAACTCATCAATACCAGTGCTCAAGCGTGGTAAATCTTCCGCTTCAATCACTGCAAGTCGTTGTTTAGGGGCAGCTTTAGCTAAGCTCTGAAAGCGACTCGTTGAAGGTTTATCTTCAACCGACTCTTCCATGGAGTTCCATGCCTCACAGTTAGAGCATTGACCCTGCCACTTAGCTGACATCCCGCCACAGGATTGGCAAACGTAAACTGACTTAATTTTTGCCATTAGAAAGGCCCTGACTTCTTATTTTCTTTGGCTCTTATTTCAGAGTCAGCACGGCGCTTCTCAAGATCTTGCTGTCGTTGCTGTTGATCAATTTTTTTCTGCTCAAAATCTTTAACATTGATTGCACGCTGCTCAGCTTTGGCTTGATCCGCCTGACTTGCAGCTCTTTCAGCATCACGTTCGTCTTTGATAATTGACTTGAGAATTCGCTCACGTTCATTCATGGGGACTTCTTGAGTACGAATTTCTTTAATTTCTTGACGGTGTAAAAGTCGTGCTTTGTCTAGACAACTGGTTGTAAAAAATTGGCTATGACAATCGTATTGACTCTTTTCAAGGCGGTACTTGGCCCAGTCTCTTTTAAGATTCAATTGCTCTTGACGATTTGAAATATCACTGAGCTCTGCTTGCTCAGTAGGTCCAGCGAGGATAAAATTTGGCAAAAGTGCCAAACCAATTGTGAGAGTGAAATAACGAATTAAGTTCATAGACTCAAGGATAAGCTATTCAAGAGCAATCAGTTAAATAATGAGACTTTTCTAAATTTCAATCTTGGCGCCAAGCTCAACCACCCTATTAGTAGGAATCTGGAAGAAATCAGACGGTTTAGCAGCATTCTGAAACATCCAAGCAAACAATCGTTCACGCCATAAAGCCATACCAGGGAGCTTAGAAGGCACAACGGTATCTCTTGCTAAGAAGAAAGAGGTATCCATAAGGTCAAATTCAAGTTGATACTTGGACTGAATGAGAGCCAATACTCTATTAATATCTGGCGTCTCTTTGAAGCCATGAACTGAGCGGACCAAGTAAATATCCCGACCCATATCCTTTAGGGTCAAGCGCTCTTCATCATTCACATAAGGGACATCCCAAGTGCTGAGTTTCAAGAAGAAGATTCTTTGATGAAGTACTCGATTGTGCTTAAGGTTATGCAGCATTGCCACAGGCACATAATCAATGTGAGCGGTTAAGAAGATAGCTGTGCCCTCAACACGATGTGGGGGATGCGCCAAAAGACCTTTAACGAAAGGCTCTAATGGAATTGACTCTTTAACAATGCGTTCTCTTAATAACTTACGGCCTTTATACCAAGTCATTAAGCATACAAAAATTAATATGCCAAGCATCAATGGATACCAGCCACCGTCTTTAACCTTGATTAAGTTAGCAGTCCAAAATGCAAGATCTAAAGCCAAGAATGCAATGAATAAACATACGATTAAGATTGGGTTGAGATGCCATTCTTTTCTCATCACAATACTGAGTAGGATGGTAGTGATCAACA
Organism: Polynucleobacter meluiroseus; assembly: GCA_945879115.1. Lineage (GTDB taxonomy): Bacteria > Pseudomonadota > Gammaproteobacteria > Burkholderiales > Burkholderiaceae > Polynucleobacter > Polynucleobacter meluiroseus_H. The sequence continues at coordinate 65,433 of CAMDUR010000005.1, read as the reverse complement.
TGGTCGTAGTCACTGAAATACCGTAAGCTGCTGCCAAGTTACCAGACTCTCTAAACTCAATGACAGTAAAAAGCACCATTGCCAATAATGACCAGTTAATAAACGGCATGTAAATCTGTCCACGTTCATTATCGGATGTGTGTCTGATGCTCATTCTTGGGAGGAAGCCTAAAAGTATGGCTTGATTAGCAAAGGAAAACGCTCCAGAAATAACTGCCTGAGAGGCAATGACAGTTGCTGCCGTAGCCAAGCCAACCATGGGCCATAAAGCCCATTCAGGAACCATTAAATAAAATGGATTTTTGATAGCTTCAGGATCTGCAAGCAGTAAGGCGCCTTGCCCAAAGTAATTGATCAATAAACTAGGAAGAACGCAAAACAGCCATGCCAATCTAACAGGACTTTTACCAAAATGGCCCATATCTAAATACAGCGCCTCTACACCGGTTACAACTAATACAACTGAACCCATGACGATGTATGCCATCAAGGTGTGTTCTGAGATGAAGTTAACTGCATAGAGCGGATTGATGGCTGCAAATATCTCTGGGTTTTTAACAACGTTGAGTACGCCAAGAACTGCCAATGAGATAAACCAAAGTAATGTAATGGGGCCAAATAATTTGCCCACAATAGCAGTTCCGAATTTTTGGATCACGAATAAAGCTATCAAAATAGTCATCGTGATCGGTATAACAAATCGCTTCATCTCAGGCGTAGCGATTTCTAAACCTTCTACAGCAGATAAAACTGAAATAGCTGGAGTAATGACTGATTCACCATAAAGCATGCATGCGCCAAACATACCCAACATCATGACTAGCAAATAAGATTTTGTACCGCTCTGAAGAGATCGCAAAGCAAGAGCCATCAGAGATAAGACGCCGCCTTCGCCCTTATTATCGGCACGCATAACAAAGACAACGTACTTAATGGTCACCACAAGAATGATGGCCCAAAACATCATTGAAATAACACCAAACACAGCCTCATCACTGTAGGGAATACCGTGCTTTGGGTTGAAACATTCTTTTAGTGCGTAAAGTGGACTTGTACCGATATCACCGAATACAACACCAAGGGCAGCTAAAACCAAAGCTGCAGTGCTACCTTTTTTGCCATGCTCATTGCCATGCAGATCAACTGGCTTTAACAATGATGATTGCGAATAGATTGGGTCGCTGATGGTCAAAAGGTACTCCCTTAATTGCTATTTAGTGATTATATGCCTTGCTTATTGCAATGCAATATAAAGATTTAGTTATATATTTAAGATTATTTAGTAATTTTATTAACAAAGTAAGAGGTTTTAAAAAGATATGAATCAAGCGCCCGCTTGGATATATGAGCTTTACCTCAGTTACCTTGCACTTTAGGGTTTATCCTGATATAGTCTAGCTCTCAGACGCGGGGTGGAGCAGTCTGGCAGCTCGTCGGGCTCATAACCCGAAGGTCATAGGTTCAAATCCTATCCCCGCAACCAAATTTAAAAGGCTTCTAAGGCATCCGTCTTTGAAGCCTTTGTTGTTTTTTGTGGGGGAAAACAATTTATTCAACTTTGAAAGCAGCCCTCTAAATACAGTAGTGTCAGAGTTTTATCTTTAATCGATGTGCAATTTCACCGACAATACCTCGTCTAAATGCCATGACGCAGATAACGAATATAGCGCCAGTTGCAATCGTGCTCCAACCCCCTAGATTGGCAAGATAATTTTGTAGGTTAATGATTATTGCAGCGCCAGCGACCGGGCCCCAAAGGGTGCCAATACCACCGAGAATGGTCATAAGCACAGCTTCTCCTGAGGTATGCCAAAAAACGTCTGAGAGTGATGCTAATTGAAGCACTAAGCTTTTTAGCCCACCGCCAAGTCCGGCTAAGCCAGCTGATAAAGTGAATGCAATCAATTTGTATTTATTGACATCGTAGCCAAGCGAAATAGCTCTCGGCTCATTTTCACGAATAGACTTCATGACTTGGCCAAAAGGTGAACTCACAATACGCTTGATCATCAGAAAAGCTAACGCAAAAACCACAAGTGCGAAGTAATACATATTTGTAGATATGGATAAATCAATCAATCCTAAAAAATGCCCCCTAGGAACACCTTGTATGCCGTCTTCGCCATTAGTAAATGGCACCTGCGTTGCTAAGAAATAAACGACCTGTGCAAGCGCAAGGGTAATCATTGCGAAATAAATGCCTTGACGGCGTATCGCTAAAGATCCAAAAACATAACCAAGTGCTGTTGCACAGATAACACCAGAAAGTAATCCTAATTCCGGCGTAAAACCCCATTCCTTCATGACATGGGCGCTAACATAAGCGCCTGCACCAAAGAAAGCCGCATGTCCAAATGAAAGTAACCCAGCAAAACCTAATAAAAGATTGAGGGAAGCAGCAAAAATAGCAAAGCAAAAAACTTTCATCATGAAAAGGTCGTACACCAATCCTTGGAATGGGACGATAGCCAGTAAAAACAAAATAACAATTGAAATTTTGTCGAGACTAGAAAGATTAAGCTTTGTGATCAATTTGATTTACCAAATAATCCAGCAGGTTTGATTAACAAGACAATGATCATGATGACAAAGATCGAAATCGAAGAGGCTTGGGGATAAAAAACCTTAGTTAAGCCTTCCACCACTCCCAAACCAAGACCAGTCAAAATAGCACCGGCAATTGATCCCATACCACCAATAACTACAACCGCAAAAACTACAATAATTAAATTTGATCCCATGACCGCCGTCACTTGATAAATTGGTGCGGCCATAACGCCAGCAAATGCAGCGAGAGCACAACCAGCACCATAAGTTAGAGTTACTATCAGTGGCACATTGACACCAAGAGCTTGAAGCAACTTTGGATTTTCAGTGCCGGCTCGTAATAAGCTACCCAGACTAGTTCTTTCTATGAAGAACCAAGTAGCAAAGCACACCAGCAGAGCTAAAAATACTACCCAAAGACGGTAGTAAGGCATAAAGAGTTCACCTATTCTGACTCCACCCTGCAATACATCTGGAACTGGATAGCTGTTACCTAATGCTCCAAACCAATGACGAAACATACCCTCAATCACCAATGCAAGACCAAAGGTTAGCAAAAGCCCATATAAATGATCAAGATGATAAAGACGCTTAAGCATCGTTTTTTCGATCACGATGCTAAAAAGTCCTACTATTAAAGGCGCTAAAAATAGTGCTACGAAGTAATTTAACTGGAATTCAGGCATACCAATCCAGCTTCCTAACTGCGTGAGACCAATCCAAGCAACCATGGCACCCAACATATATTGAGCGCCATGGATAAAGTTAATCACGTTAAGTAACCCAAAAATCACAGCTAAACCCAAGCTCAACAATGCATAGAAGGAACCATTAATTAGTCCAATCAGCAGCTGCGAGACCAAAGCTTGCGGTGTAATTCCAAGTAACTCAAACATGATTAAATCGCTTTTACTTATTTAGTAACAAATTTGCACTTAGATTGCGACAAAGGCAAAGTTGCATCCTTGGCAGCAATTACTTTTATCACTTTAGCGACATCGTTTGGATTTTTGGATTCGTTAGGCTTTTTAACCTCTAACAAATACATATCGTGCTCAAACTTACCATCTGCACGGATTTTTCCTTTGAAAAGACCATCGTTGATTTCAACTGCTTTCATTTGCTTTATGACTGCATCAGAATTATCAGTTTTAGTCGCTTCAACAGCCTTTAGATACTGCATAGTGGCTGAATACACACCAGCTTGAGGTGATGTTGGAGCTTTACCTTTAAATTCTTTCATGAAACGCTCAGCAAATTTACGGTTAGCATCACTATGATCCCAATACCATCCCTCTGTAAAAGTCATGCCAGAAGTTTGTCTAAGTCCTAATGCTTGAATATCACTGGTAAACATCAAGAGAGGAACAAGGGTTTGTTTAGAATTCATAAGACCTAACTCAGCTGCTTGCTTCACAGATCCAATAGTGTCACCACCAGCATTTGCAAGGGCAATCACTTCAGCTTTTGAAGCTTGTGCTTGCGCCATGAATGATGAGAAGTCTTGCGTATTAATTGGGTGTTTTACACCGCCCAAAACCTTACCGCCATTCGCAACCACTACTTCTGTTGAATCGCGCTCCAAGGTGTGTCCAAAAGCGTAGTCAGCAGTCACAAAGAACCAAGTTTTTTTACCTGAATCAACAACGGCTTTACCAGTTCCCCGTGACAAAGCATAAGTGTCATAAACATAATGCACACTATAGGGAGTGCATTTTTCATTGGTAATTTGCAAAGATGCGGCGCCAGTAACGATGGATACCTTCTTAAATTGCTCAGCAACCTCCATCGCAGCCAAAGCAGAAGCAGTTGAGACGTTACCAACAATCATGTCGACTTTATCTCGCTCGAACATCTCACGAGCTTTGGAGCTTGCAAGGTCTGCTTTTGACTGAGTGTCTGCCGAAGTGATAACAATTTTCTTACCCAATACTTGACCACCAAAATCTTTAGCAGCCATTTGAGCAGCTAAGACACCGCCAGGACCCTCAATGGCAGAATAGATTCCAGATAAGTCAGTTAGAACGCCGATTCGAATCTCATTATCAGATACAGTTTGCGCCATAACAGGCATCGATGCGGCTACAAAGAGGGATGCAGCCAATGTTGCGATTGCGGTTTTTTTCATTTGAACTTCTCCTTTTGAACACATTTGTATAAATTAAACACCTAATAATTTTTTAAGCTCTTCCTGACTTGCTTCAAGTTGATTTCTTTCAACCACTTTTACAACTTGTCCATGCTCGATGACATAATTTTTGTCAGCCAGTTTTGAGGCAAAACGAAAATTCTGCTCTACCAACACAATCGTGAAACCTCGCTCTTTAAGAGCTTGCACTACCTCAGCTAACTTTTGCACAATCACAGGTGCAAGTCCTTCAGTAATTTCATCAAGCAACAGTAAATTGGCACCCGTTCGTAAAATTCGAGCTATTGCTAACATTTGTTGCTCACCACCAGAAAGTTTGCCTCCCGGACTCGACCGTCGCTCATACAAATTAGGAAACATCTGATAGATCTCATCTACCGACATGGCCATACCCTCACCCACTTTGGGTGGCAATAAAAAATTTTGCTCACAAGTAAGACTTGTAAATATGCCGCGCTCTTCTGGGCAATAGCCTATACCCAAATTAGCCACTTTATAAGTTGGCATGCCAATAACTTCATGTCCGTTGACTTTGATTGAACCGGTACGATTGCTTACCAGACCTAAGATTGATCTAAGAGTCGTTGTTCTTCCAGCACCATTGCGCCCTAAAAAACAAACAACTTCACCTTTTTCAACGGTTAAATTTATTCCATGAAGGACGTGCGATTCGCCGTACCATGCATTTAAATTTTCAATTTCAAGGGCTGGTGGAGACATAGCTGATCAATGCCCTTGTAATTCAGTATCGGCAGTGCCCATGTAGGCCTCCATTACTTGTGGGTTTTTAGATACCACTTCATAGGGACCTTCAGCAATAATTTCACCTCGCTGCAATACAGAGATAGTTGTTGCAATATTCGCAACAACTTTCATATTGTGTTCAACCATTAATACAGTTCTACCAACTGAAACTCGTTTGATTAGATCTGTCACCATGCCTACATCCTCATGACCCATGCCCTGTGTTGGTTCATCGAGCAACATTAACTCAGGATTCATGGCTACAGTTGCTGCAATTTCAAGCGCTCGCTTGCGCCCATAAGGTAAATTCACAGCTAATTCATCAGCATACTCATCGAGACCAACTTGCTTCAATGCTTCAAACGCCCTACTGTTAAGAACATCCAAGGATTTTTCGCTTTTCCAAAAAAATAGAGACGTGCCTAATTCTTGTTGAAGTCCAATTCGCACATTTTCAAGAGCTGTCATATAAGGAAATACTGCTGATATTTGAAATGAACGAATAATTCCGCGCTTGGCAATTTGCGCTGGTTTTTCTTTGGTGATATCAAGGTCGTTAAATTTAATGCTGCCCTGAGTGGGCTCTAAAAATTTTGTCAGTAAATTAAAACAAGTAGTCTTACCTGCACCATTAGGTCCAATTAAGGCATGAATAGTTCCTCGCTTGACCTGAAGATTGACGTTGCTCACCGCCGCAAATCCGCCAAATGATTTAGACAGATTCTCAGTTTCCAAAATGCAATCATTAACAATCACAATCTAAATTCCTAACAAAATTAACAATTCATAATAGCCGAACAAATTTAATTATCTCTATAGCGAAAACCCTTATATTTATATGCCTTATGAGCCTAATCTTGATGAAATTTGAATAAATAACTGCTATAACAATGAAATATGAATTTTTCTCTCACTCCAGAGTTAATTAATCTCCAAGAGCAAACTCGTCAATTTATCCTCAAAAAGGTCATTCCTTTTGAAGGCGACATTCGAGAAACCTCGCATGGCCCAACACAAGAGCTTCGGCAAGAGCTTAATGCGTTAGCTAAGAAAGCAGGATTGTTGACACCTCATGCATCCAAAAAATATGGGGGTCTTGGACTTAGTCACGTTGAGAAAGCCATTGTTTTTGAAGAAGCAGGCTACTCAAGATTAGGTCCCATTGCCATGAATATTCATGCCCCCGATGAAGGCAATATTCACCTCATGGAACACGTTGCAACCCAGGCCCAAAAAGAACGCTGGCTCATTCCTCAGATACAAGGAAAATTACGCTCTTGCTTTGCAATGACAGAGCCCGCACCTGGCGCTGGTTCTGATCCATCGATGCTGATGACCTTAGCTATCAAAGATGGTAATGACTATCTAATAACTGGTCGAAAATGGTTCATTACTGGCGCTGAAGGTGCTGACTACGTCATCATCATGGCCCGGACTGAGGATGGTCAAGCAACGATGTTCTTGGCAGATATGGATACCCCAGGTATTGAGGTCGAGCGAAATATGAACGCTATGGATCAGTGTTTCTCTGGTGGGCATGCCGTGTTGCACTTCAATCAAGTGAGAGTTCCAGCTGATCATATTTTAGGTGAACTTGGACAGGGTTTTAAGTATGCGCAAATTCGCCTTGCCCCAGCGCGTCTCACCCATTGCATGAGATGGCTAGGTCAGGCCCGCCGAGCGCACGATATTGCACTGACCTACGCACGAGAGAGGCAAGCATTTGGACAGCGCTTAGGCGATCATGAAGGCATAGGATTTATGCTAGCTGACAACGATATGGATCTACAAACATCTCGCCTTCATATTCTGCATACTGCCTGGCTGCTAGATCAAGGAAATAAATGTAACTATGAATCAAGTCGTGCAAAAATTATTTGCTCAGAGGCAGAATGGCGGGTAGTTGATAGGTGTGTACAAATTTTAGGAGGCCAAGGCGTGACCGGAGAGACTGCAGTCATGCGGATTTTTATGGATATGCGTGGCTTCAGAATTTATGATGGTCCCAGCGAAGTTCATCGTTGGAGTATGGCTAGAAAAATACTAGATAAAAAATTATGAGTAACTTGCCGAATGACCACTTTCGTTTAGATGGGTCCCTGGCAGTTATCACTGGATCATCTAGTGGGATCGGCAGCCACTGTAGCTCAGTTTTAGCGAGTAGAGGTGCTCATGTTGTTTTAGCCTCAAGACGAATCGAGCAACTTCAAAAAATAGTTACTGAAATTAAGCAGCGTGGAGGCAAAGCGCATGCGTTTGAATTAGACGTAACTAGCTCTGATAGCGTGAAATCATTCTTCGATGCTGTTGCTACTATCGGCACACCCAACATACTCATTAATAATGCAGGAGTCTCAGTTAGCAAACCTCTATTGGAGCAAAGTGAAGCTGATTGGAATCATGTTATTGACACTAACTTGAAAGGCGTATGGTTGGTTGCAACTGAAGCCGCGCGCCGAATGGTAGCTGCTAAGCAAGGAGGTTCAATAATCAATATAGCCTCTATTTTAGGTGAGCGACAAATCAGTGGTGTTGCTCCATACGCCATTTCAAAAGCAGGGGTCATACAATTAACCAAAACAATGGCGCTTGAATTGGCGCGATATCAAATACGAGTCAATGCCATATTGCCTGGATATGTTGTCACCGATTTAAATCGTGACTTTTTGAACAGCGAGTTTGGTGAAAAGCTCAGAATGCGTATTCCTAGTCGCAGATTCAGTGAGTTAAGCGATTTAGACGGGCCAATTATGTTGTTAGCCTCGGAGTCTGGTAAGGCAATGTCTGGCAGCACGATTGCCATAGACGGTGGCCACTTAGTTAGCTCGCTTTAGACATTCCATGAATAAACTTCTAGATTTACCAGCACTGACCAATTACATGGAGCATGTTGTTGGACTAACAAGTGGTCCACTTAAAATAGAGACTTTGGTAGGTGGGCAGTCAAATCCAACTTTTAAAGTCAGTGGTGGAGAAAATCAATTTGTCCTGCGAAAGAAACCTGCTGGCAAATTAATGCCGTCAGCGCACGCTATTGACAGAGAACATCGCGTCATGTCAGCGCTATCGAATACTCATGTTCCAGTACCGAGCATGCTGGCCTATTGTGAAGATGAATCAATCGTTGGAACCCCTTTTTTTCTTATGTCATATGTGGATGGCCGAAACTTTACTGACCAATCCCTTCCAGGCCTAAGAAAAGAAGATCGAATAGCCATTTATGCTGAGATGAATAGAGTCTTGTCAGTAATTCACGATATTGACTACAAGGGGGTTGGTCTTGAAAGTTTTGGCAAGCCTGGCAATTATTTTTCACGACAAGTCGGTAGATGGTCACGTCAAGTTCAAGAATCTAAAATTCCCATTCCTGTAGCACTCAGCAAGTTAATGGATTGGCTTCCCCTAAATATTCCAGTTGATGATGAAACAACCTTAGTTCACGGTGACTTTCGTCTTGATAATATGATTTTTGATCATCATGAAAATAAAGTGATTGGCGTTTTAGATTGGGAGCTCTCTACTCTTGGACACCCTATTGCTGATTTTTCTTATCAATGTATGTCTTGGCGTATCCCACCTTCTTTATGGCGCGGAATAAATGGATTAGATTTAGTTACATTAGGTATACCTTCTGAAGAAGATTACATAAAAATGTATGAATCTAATACTGGAAGAAAAGTTGAAGCTGATTGGGATTTTTATATGGCATACAATTTTTTCCGAATAGCAGCCATCCTTCATGGGGTTGCTCAGCGCGCTGCTGATGGCAATGCAAGTGCAACTGATGCTGCTGAAAATGGGAAAAAATCTGGGCTCTTAGCGGAAATTGGTTTAACTTGCGCTGGAATTAGCTAATCCAATCAACTAAGGATCCAAGACAGGACATAACAAGGGAAAAACCATAAGTAGTTATGTTCCAAAAGGTTTTAAGGGGCTTTTTAACCTTTTATTTGATTATTTGGCATACTTGCGCTTTAAGACTAACGGAGTAAGCCATATGAAAAAAATTATCTTAGCCCTTTTACTCAGCGCTTCTACCCTCACTTATGCCGGCCCTATGGTTGAATTTAAAACAACAGCCGGAGACTTTACAGTTGAACTCAACCCAGAGAAATCCCCAAAAACGGTTGAGAACTTTTTAGGCTATGTAAAAAGTGGTTTTTATAACAACACTATCTTCCATCGTGTGATTAATAACTTTATGGTCCAAGGTGGTGGATTTACCAAAGATATGGAGCAAAAGCCTACCAACGCCCCTATCCCTCTTGAATCAAATAATGGCTTAAGTAATGTGAACTACTCAATTGCTATGGCTCGCACGAATGATCCTAATTCAGCAACAGCTCAATTCTTCGTTAATGTGACAAACAATAAAAATTTGGACTATCCAAGACCAGATGGTCATGGCTATGCTGTCTTTGGTATGGTTGTTAAAGGTACCGAAACAATCGATAAGATTAAGAAAACTGTTACAACCAGAAAAGGACCTTTCTCAGATGTGCCGGTTCAAACTATCGTTATTAATAGTGCAACTTTAATCAGTAAGTAAGTATGTCACGCTCTGAGCATCTATCTTGTAGCATTCTTTTAGATGATGCTCATAGCGCAATAGATAATCCAACTAGTCGTCTCTACCAGCATCCGATTCAATATATAGAGACTCATTCTGCAGAAGAATTAGACCTTGCTCTATTGCAAATTGAGGCAGCAATTACTCAGAAAAAATATGTAGTCAGTTGCCTAAGCTATGAATTAGGCGAACACTTCGTTGGCATCCACCCTCGTCCATCATCAACCCCCTGGATTAGAGCTTGGGTTTTTGATAGGGTTACCAAACTCAGTAAAGGTCAAGCTGATCAATGGCTTCAAAAGCATCTTCTTGAGTCAAAAAAAAATCAAATTGCGAAAATTGATCAGGCTTTGATGCCAAGTATGACCCAGGCTACGTTCACCAATAAGATTAAAACGATACAAGAGCTGATCAGAAATGGTGACACCTATCAAGTTAATTTTACTTATCGAATTAATGGTGCCATTACTGGCGAACCAATATCCCTTTATCAACATTTAAGAGATAAGCAACCTGGACCTTTTGGAGCATATATTGAGCACTCTGATGGCTGGGTTTTATCTTGCTCTCCTGAATGGTTTTTAAGTAAGCAAGGACAGCGCTTGATCACTAAGCCTATGAAAGGCACGGGTAAAGTAGGAGAAATGAGCTCTGCCTCTCTAAGCGCTGACCCCAAGAATCGCGCAGAGAATCTGATGATTGTTGATTTGCTGAGAAATGATTTCAGTAAGATTTCTATAGCGGGATCTGTCAAAGTACCGCATTTATTTCAGGTTGATCAGCATGGCGATGTTTTGCAAATGACGTCGACGATTGAATCAACTGCTAAAGATGATCTTAGCCTAAAAGAATTGCTCAGTGCGATCTTTCCTTGCGGCTCGATCACAGGCGCTCCGAAAAAAAGAACTATGGAGATCATTCAAGAATTAGAGGATCAACCCAGAAATCTTTATTGCGGCTCAATTGCTTGGTTTGATCCTGTAGTTGAGATTGAAAACCCTATTGGTGAAGTCACAGAATCTTCCCACCTAGGTAATATTGGGATGAGTGTGGTGATTCGAACTCTTGAGGTCAATCAAGATCGTCAATTCACGATGGGTGTTGGTGGTGGTATCACTATTGACTCTGACGCTGAAAGCGAATGGCATGAGTGCCAAACCAAAGCTAATTTTTTATATCAGCTTCAATCTACTCCAGGCGTATTTGAGACTATTCGAATAGAGCATGCTCAAGCTTGCCATCTTGAAGATCATCTTGATAGATTAGAACAATCATCTGCGACTCTGGGCATTCCATTTGATCGTAATAAAGCGCTTGATTTAGTGCATGGTGCCTGTGAAAGCTTAAATGACTCGAAACTGATTCATCGAATGCGATTAGAGCTAAGTTCTCAAGGTCAACTATCAGTTGCCGTACATCCCATAAATCCTCTACCCGCAACAATTCAACTACTTTGGGCTCAAGATTTATTTGATCATGACGTTACTAGCAACTCAAAAAATCCATGGTTTAAACATAAGGTATGCGAGAGAGCTATTTATGACCAGGCCTGGAAGAAGGCAGAGCAGAAAGGGTCATTTGATGCCTTATTTGTAAATGAATTAGGTTATGTGACCGAAGGTGGACGCTCTAACCTTTTTATTAAAAAAAATGGACAATGGCAAACACCCCCTATTGATGCTGGTTGTTTGCCAGGTGTGATGAGATCTTTAATCTTGAAGGATCCATTATGGAAGGCCATTGAGATCAATATAAAGCCGGGGGACGTGTTGTCTGCCGAAGAAATTATTTTTTGTAACGCCTTACGTGGCATCATTTCAGTTAATCCAGCTAACCCAGCTGACTATTAAGCTTAAAACATGAACTTTTGTCCAAAATGCGGATCACCAGTAAGTTTGCAAATACCTGACGGAGATACTAGATCTCGTCACATTTGCAATAGTTGCCAAACCATACATTATGAAAATCCAAGAAATGTGGTGGGCACCATTCCTGTTTGGGAAGATAAAGTTTTGTTATGCAAGAGAGCCATTGAGCCTCGATTAGGTTTTTGGACACTCCCTGCAGGTTTTTTAGAGATTAATGAAAGTACTCAAGCAGGAGCAGAACGAGAAACCTTCGAGGAAGCTGGAGCTATTGTAGAAGTCGGCCCTCTTTTTTCTTTGTTGAATGTCATACATGCTGAACAAGTACATTTGTTTTATTTAGCAAAAATGCATGAGCCAATTTTTAGTGTTGGCATAGAAAGTTTAGAAGTACGTTTATTTTCAGAATCTGAAATCCCGTGGGACGAAATTGCTTTTACAACTGTGACTAAAACTTTAGACTGGTTTTTTGCTGATCGGGCTAATGGCCTACTAGTTAATACTCATCTTTTAGCAACTCATCTCCATGATATTGGCGATGAGGAGCGCGTCGATAGAACATATAAAAGCTAATGAGTGTTCCATGGCTAAACACTGATGAGGCATTTCCAGTACCAAGCAATGCGTTCAATCCTGATCCAGAAGTCCCTGGTCTGATTGCAATCAGTGAAGATATCAGTTCTGAGCAATTATTGAGAGCGTATGGTCAAGGTATTTTTCCATGGTACTCAGATGGTCAACCGATCTTATGGTGGTCACCCAACCCTCGAATGGTTTTAAAGCCTAAAAATCTCAAAATAAGTAAAAGTCTTAAAAAAGATATCAAGAACATTCTTGTGGATCGAGATTGGGAAATTAAAGTCGATGAGAATTTTCATGAGACGATCCTATCTTGTGCAACCCAGTCAAGATACGGTCAAGATGGGACTTGGATTACTCACGCGATCATGCATGCCTATGGGTCTCTTTTTGAACAGGGCTATGCTCATAGTGTAGAAATATTTCATCAAGGGCAGCGAGTTGGTGGACTTTACTGTGTCAATATCGGCAAAATGGTTTATGGTGAATCCATGTTCTCAAAAAGCGTTAATGCCTCTAAAGTTGCCCTGGCCTGCCTTTGTGCATGGTGCATTGACCAAGATATTGAAATGATTGATTGCCAACAAGAAACAGACCATCTGACCTCACTGGGTGGCAAAGCTATCCCAAGAGAGGAATTTTTGGCTCATATTAAGAAACAGTGCTCAGCAAAAAATCCAGAATGGCGTTTTAATAAGAATGTTTTAAGTTACTGGCTAAACTAACATTCATGAGCAAACTAAAAGAACTTCCATTTGCGACTCTGCAATTTTATGCAACAGCTCCTTATGACTGTAGCTATATTCCTAATCGTTTGGCAAGATCACAAGTAGCTACGCCTACCTATCTAATACATACTGATATTTACGGTGATTTAGTATCCAATGGTTTTCGTCGAAGCGGGCTTTATACCTACCGTCCCTATTGCGATGGTTGTAAAGCCTGTACAGCATGTCGAATCGACGTTCAGCACTTCAAAGCTAAAAGATATCAGCAAAGGGCGTTTAATAAACATCAAGATTTAGTAGTTCAGATTGGACACCTTAGCTACTTTGAAGATCACTATCAACTTTATCTTGATTATCAAAGGCAGCGCCATCAAGGTGGTGGGATGGACTTTGATGACGAAGATCAATACAAACAGTTTTTATTGCAAAGCAAGGTCAATTCAAGACTGATTGAATTTAGAGATGGCCCCAATTCATCAGAACCTGGCAAATTGAGGATGGTTAGCATTATTGACATTATTCAGAATGGTTTGTCTTCTGTTTATACATTTTTTGATACTAGTGTGAAGAATGCAAGTTATGGAACCTTTGCAGTCATGTGGCAGATTGCGCAAGCTGAAGAATTAAGTTTGCCCTATGTTTATTTAGGGTATTACATTCAAGAAAGCCCTAAAATGTCATACAAAGCTAATTTTGAACCATTGGAAATATTGGTTGATAGCCATTGGCAAGTTCACTCAAACATCAAAGACGCCTTGTTATGAATCTTTACCCTTTAATCAAGCCCTGCTTATTTGCCATGGATGCTGAGCGTGCTCACAACCTGACTTTAGGTAGTCTTGATAAAGTTCATCAACTAGGCTTAGGCTCTTTGACCAATAAAAAAATCCCCCGTGATGAAAGATTCTTTTGTGGTTTACGCCTACCTAATCCTGTTGGTTTAGCAGCAGGTCTAGATAAAGATGGCAAACATATTGATGCTCTTGGGGATTTAGGTTTTGGATTTATTGAAATTGGTACTGTGACCCCCAAGGGGCAAAGTGGTAATCCTCAACCTCGTATGTTTAGACTTCCAGAAGCTGAAGCGCTCATTAATCGTATGGGTTTTAATAATGATGGTGTTGATGCTTGTGTTGAACGCTTAAAGCAATCTTCATTTTGGCAATCAGGCGGCATTGTTGGTCTGAATATTGGCAAAAATGCTACAACCCCGATTGAATCTGCAGCAGATGATTATCTTCATTGTATGAGGAAGGTGTATGAACTAGCCTCATACATTACAGTGAATATATCCTCTCCAAATACCAAAAACTTACGTCAGCTACAAGGTGGCGATGAGCTGAAATTATTACTAAGCCAGATCGCTCTTGAAAAACTAAAACTTACAGATCAATACAAAAAACAGGTACCCTTATTTTTAAAAATAGCACCTGATCTAGAAAATGATCAAATTGAAAACATTGCTGAACTCCTCATTGAATATAAGATTGATGCGGTGATTGCCACTAACACCACGATTGCAAGAGAAACCGTTAAAAACCTACCTCATGCGGATGAAGCCGGCGGATTATCGGGTGCACCGGTAAAAAAGGCTTCTGATCAAGTAATCAGAGAGCTCTCAAAAACTCTAAAAGGTCAGGTGCCCATCATTGGCGTTGGTGGTATTTTGTCAGGCGTTGATGCCAAAGATAAGATCAATGCAGGAGCAAGCCTCGTTCAGCTCTATACAGGTCTTATTTATAGGGGTCCTAGTCTCGTTTCAGAGTGCGCTTCCGCCCTTAAAAAGTAACAAAAATACTTTTCACATTGTGCAATTTGCCGGATTTTATGGCTAAAATAGTGACATGACTAGCCGAACCGCCATCCAAGTTTTAGATCGCATGATGAGTCTTTTAGACGCTCTTGCGCTCAGTGATGAGCCCGAGAGTTTGAAAAAACTCTCAGAAACAACAGCACTGCACCCCTCCACAGCACATCGAATCTTGAACGATATGGTCGCCTGTCGCTTAGTGGAGCGCGGTGATAGTGGTACCTACAGATTAGGCCTAAAACTTTTAGAACTTGGTAATTTAGTTAAAGCTCGCTTATCAGTTCGTGATGCAGCTCAACTTCCAATGAGAGCCTTGCATAAGTTAACAGGCCAAACAGTCAACTTATCTGTGCGCCAAGGCGATGAAATCGTTTATATCGATAGAGCTTACAGTGAGCGCTCAGGTATGCAAGTAGTTCGTGCTATAGGTGGTCGAGCCCCACTTCACCTAACATCAGTTGGAAAACTATTCTTAGCAGATGATGATGCTGCAAAAATCAAAACTTATGCTACAAAGACTGGATTACATGGTCATACACCCAACAGCATCCATGATTTAGCACAACTCGAGAAAGAATTAGAGTTAGTTAAAACGGTGGGTCATGCCAGAGATGATGAAGAGCTGGAAGTTGGCGTTAGCTGTATGGCTGCAGCCATACTCGACGATAGTGGGAAGCTTGTTGCGGGGCTTTCTTTATCAGCGCCCACTGAGAGAATTCAAGAAGAATGGCTCAAATCTCTAAAAGATACCGCCATACTGATTTCTAAAGGCTTAGGTTACAAACACCAGCCGAAGTAATTTTATAGATGCTTAGGGCTTAGGGTACTGCTCAAATTTACATACGGCGCAGTGGCGTCAAGTCAGGGTTACCTTCTAACCACTTCTGAACTCGCACAGCATCTGCAAAACGCGATTGGGTTCCAACAGAGTCGAGGAACACCATCACAACATCGCGCCCTTGTATCATAGCTTGCATCACCAAACATCTTCCTGCAGCAGAGATATAACCTGTTTTTTGCAAACCAATATCCATATCACCTGCTCTGACCAATCGATTGGTGTTGACGAATTTCTGCTCGCGATTTCCAATCTTCATACTGTAATCAGATCTAGTTGAAAACTCACGAATCACCTTGTGTTGATAGGATGCCTCAACCAAACGTGTCAAATCCTCAGGGCTGGAGATATTTTCACTTGAAAGACCAGTGGGGTCAGCAAACTTTGACTGCGTCATTCCCAGCATCTGAGCCTTAGCATTCATAGCATCTACAAATGAATTAACGCCGCCCGGATAATTACGCCCCAGAGCATAAGCAGCTCTATTTTCAGAGGACATCAAAGCCAAGAGTAGCGCTTCTTCACGAGTCATTTTTGCATGTAGCGTCACACGCGATTTAGTTCTACCTGGGTATGTATTGACGTCATCTTGATGAATAGTTAAATTTTCATCAAGTAGCAACCCAGATTCCACCACAACTAACGATGTCATGAGTTTTGTAATAGATGCAATCGGTAAAGTGGCATGAGCATTTTTTTCGAATAACACTTCATGTGTTTGACGATCAACAATTAAAGCTACGCTAGACTTTAAGCTCAGTAAATCTTCATTGCCACGAAAACCCATCGCTGCTGCAAATGAGGGTCTCTTTTCTGTATGCTTTTCTAATGCATTTTTTCTAGTAGTACTAGTACGTACATTTTTTTGATTATTTGCTGATTTTGCTTTGTTACTTGATTTGGCTTGAGCTTTATTTTTTTGGGTATTCGTCTTATTTTCTTGGGCAACGACCTCTGAACCGGGCAGCGCCAAACTCATGGTGATCATGGCTATGAAAATAGCGCGTAGAAAAATCTTTGATTGCATTATGTATTTGATTATATTGCCTAAGTTAGCTATTTATCGATCTATGAATGATAGTGCAAAAGTAAAAATTACTAAAAATACTCGTCATTTACTTTTTTAAGAATGGCTCACTAAGTAAGCTTTTTAGAACTCGACCGATTAACCAATACAACTGCTGTGCTAGTTAATAATATACCAAGCACAATGACCCAAGTAATGGGCTCATCGAACAAGAACCATGCCATCAAAGCAGTTGTTGGTGGCGTTAAATACATTAAGCTGGTTACCTTAGTTGCCGCACCATTACGAATTAAAATGAATAACAATGAAATTGCACCAATTGAAATGGCAAAAACACCCCATAGCATCGCACCAATCATCTCAGGAACCCACTCCACTTCCATCGTTTCAAATATCAACATCAATGGTGCACAAACTAAGACCGAGGCTGCAAACTGAATCACACTGCCGCTTCTGATATCAAATTGTGAACAAAATTTCTTTTGATAAAGTGTTCCTGCTGTAATACTTAAGAGGGCAAAACATCCAAAAAATATCGCAAATGCGCTTAATCCAATTAAAGAGAGCTTTGTCCATACAACCAGACCAACACCCAAAAGTCCTAGCAATAAACCAAACCATTGATCACGGGTTACTTTTTCAGATATCAATGCGGCTAGCCAGGCTGTCAAGATCGGTTGCAAACCAACAATCAGGGCTACCAATCCCGCTGACATACCATCCTTAACTGCCACCCAAACTCCGCCAACATAACCAGCCTGAAGAAATATGCCAGCAATGGCAATGTGAATTGTTTGTGATCTAGAAGGCCATGGGGCTTTAAACAACAGCACAATTGGCAACATACAAATCACAACACATGAAAACCGAATGACAATAAAAGTCATAGGCTCGGCATGAGGCATGCCGTAAATGGCTATGATGAAGCCCGTGCTCCAAATGAAAACGAAAACTGGAGCCATCCAGGGTGATAAACGGTTCACCCATATTGAGTTCAACATCTAATAGCCTTTATTAAGAGAATGCTTAAAGGCTAATTGTATTGTCTGTTCGTGTACATCAACAGTTGTTTGAATATCAGTGCCATAGCCACCTGCCATTGCAAGTGCGATTGGGCAATGATGCTGACGAGCAAAACTCAGAACCATTTGATCCCGTTTTGCTAAGCCATCCATACTTAATTTGAGGCGGCCAAGGCGATCTCCTTCATGAGGATCGGCACCTGCAAGGTAAATGATCAACTCTGGGTTAAATTTAGACTCTAATATCTCAAGGGCTTGATTGAGTGTTTCTAGGTACTCTTGATCACCTACCCCATCTTTCAAGCCTATATCTAAATGGCTTAATTCTTTTCTAAATGGGAAGTTTTTTTCACCATGTATTGATAAGGTAAAACAACTTGGATCTTTTCCTAAAATGGCTGCCGTTCCATTTCCTTGATGAACATCTAAGTCAATAATTGCGACTTGAAGCTTAGGGTAGATATCCTGTACGTATTTGGCTGCTACGGCGGCGTCATTGAAAACACAGAACCCACTTCCTTTATTGGCATAGGCATGGTGAGTACCGCCAGCCAAATTAACAGCAACACCCTCATTGATAGCCGCTAAACATGCCTGTACTGTAGCTCCTGCCGAGCGCCTAGATCTTTCAACCATTTTTTCTGACCAAGGAAAGCCAATTTCTCTGACATCAGCATCCTCTAATAGGCCTTCTGATACTGCTTTGACGTATGTTGATGTATGCACCCTCAATAAGTCTTCGTCACTAGCTCCAATCGGTTCAACTAGCTCAACACCCACCATCTTCGAGACCCTATCTCTTAACAAACGGTACTTTTCCATCGGAAATCGATGTCCTGGGGGCAAAGGTAAGTAGAAATGATCGGTATAAAAGGCTTTCACCCCCTAATTTTGCCCTTTTTTCACTATGTGGACTTGACTTCATGGTTTTAGCACCTATACTTATATTTGTGCAGTGCAACAATTATTGCTTACTTACCTTTTAACTATTGGAGAATAAAAAATGACATTAACCCCAGAACAGATCGCAGCAGCTAATAAAGCAAACCTAGAGACTTTATTAGGACTAACAAATAAAGCATTTGAAGGCGTAGAAAAGTTAGTTGAATTGAACATGGCTGTAGCAAAAACATCTATGAACGAAAACGTTCAAAATGCTAAGCAAGCCCTTTCAGTTCGTGATGCACAGTCATTAATGGCTATGCAAGCTAGTATGGTTCAACCTCTAGCAGAAAAGATCATGTCTTATAGCCGTCATTTATATGACATCGCTAACGAAACAAACTCAACATTTACAGCAGTGACTGAGTCTCAATTAAAGAAAAGTCACGGCAATATGAATGGTTTAGTTGAAGAAATGTCAAAAAATGCACCAGCTGGTTCAGACGCAGCTATCCAAGCTATGAAACAAGCTATGACAGCAGCAACAACTGCTTATGAGTCAACACAAAAATCTATTAAGCAAGCTGTTGATTTGGCACAAAATAACTTCAATGCTGCTGCTAACACAGCAGTTAAAGCTGCTCGCGGTAAGAAGTAAGGTTTTTGAAAGGAACATGATTCATAATCCTATTTATTAAGAATTGAAGTAGTAACTAGTTGTCTCCTCGGTACCCAGTCAGATCAAATCTGCAAGTACCCTTAACCTCCGCCTTGTGCGGAGGTTTTTTTTACTTAAGAAAGATAAAGGCTCCTAACGGAGCCTTTATCTTGTGTCGCTTATTTGATCTAGTAAAAGTAATAATCCAAAAATTACTTTTTCTTTTGCGGTGGTAAGTCTGTGCAACTACCATGTGCTACTTCAGCCGCTAAACCCACAGATTCTCCCAGTGTTGGATGGGGATGAATCGTTTTTCCAATATCAACAGCATCAGCACCCATCTCAATAGCTAGGCATACCTCACCAATTAAGTCGCCGGCATGAGTACCAACAATACCCCCGCCAATAATACGATGCGTTGTTTTATCAAAAAGTAGTTTGGTAAATCCCTCATCTCTACCGTTTGCAATCGCACGACCACTGGCAGCCCATGGGAACATACCTTTTTCGTAATCAATACCTTTAGCTTTACATTGCTCTTCAGTTAAACCAGCCCAAGCTACTTCAGGGTCGGTGTAAGCCACTGATGGTATTTGCTTGGCATCAAAGTAAGACTTCTGACCAGCAGCAACTTCAGCTGCTACGTGAGCTTCATGAACAGCTTTATGAGCCAACATAGGTTGCCCAACTAGATCACCAATGGCAAAGATATGCGCTACGTTAGTTCTTAATTGACTATCTACATTGATAAAGCCACGCTCATCGACTAGTACTCCGGCTTTATCAGCATCAATCTTTTTACCATTAGGGGTACGGCCTACTGCAACTAATACCAAGTCATAAACTTGTGGTGTTGCAGGTGCTTTATCACCTTCAAAAGTCACATGAATGCCATCAGGTTTTGCTTCCGCTTTGGTCGCACGAGTTTTTAGCATGATGTTGTCAAAACGCGGAGCATTAATTTTTTCCCAGACCTTTTCTAAATCACGATCTGCCCCAGTCATCAGCCCATCCAACATTTCAGCAATATCAATTTTGCTGCCTAAGGTGCTGTAAATGGTTGCCATTTCTAAACCAATGATGCCGCCACCAATCACTAACATTCTTTTTGGAACTGAGGCTAATTGCAGCGCACCAGTACTATCCACAATTCTTGAATCTTTAGGCAAAAATGGCAACATCACTGATTGACTGCCTACTGCGATGATTGCTTTTTGGAAACGAATAACTTCTTTTTTGCCCGTCGAGGATTTTGAGCTTCCTTCAGTTAAATCTACTTCAACGTGTTGGGCATCTAAGAAGCGACCAATACCACGAACTGTTTTTACTTTACGCGCCTTGGCCATACCAGCTAAACCACCAGTCAGCTTACCAATTACAGTTTCTTTATGGGTTCTGAGCTGGTTAATATCAATTTTAGGATCGCCATAGCTAATACCGTGCTTTGCCATTGCCTTCACTTCATCCATGATGGCGGCGGTGTGTAAAAGTGCCTTTGATGGGATACAGCCCACATTGAGGCAAACACCCCCTAAGGTTGAATAACGCTCAACGATGATCGTATTCATACCAAGATCTGCACTTCTAAATGCCGCACTATAACCACCAGGACCAGCACCTAATACAAGCATTTCACATTCGTGATCGACTTTGCCCGAATAAGATCCCACAGCTGGCGCTACTGTTACTTTCGTTGCAGGAGTTGTTGGTTCCGATGGTGCTGAAACTTTTGCTGGTGACGGTGCTGCTGGAGTTACTGCAGAGGCAGAAGCCTCAATCTTAGCAATGACCATTCCCTGATTGATCTTGTCACCAACCTTGACAGAAACACTAACAATCGTTCCCGCTTGTTCACTTGGAACTTCCATGGTTGCTTTATCAGACTCAAGAACTAATAACGCCTGTTCTTTTTCAACCTTATCGCCAACCTTCATTAATACTTCTATAACTGGAATGTCATGGAAGTCGCCAATATCAGGAACTTTAATTTCTATTGTGGCCATGTCGATTTCCTTTTATAGAACGACACGACGGAAGTCGGCCAAAAGTTCAGATAAATAAACGTTAAATTTGGTTGCAAGTGCACCATCAATCACACGATGATCGGCAGTCAAAGATAGCGGGCAAATGAGTTTCGGAACAAATTCTTTACCGTTCCAAACTGGCTTCATCGATGCTTTATTCACACCCAAAATAGCTACTTCAGGAGCGTTAATGATTGGTGCAAAGTAAGTTCCGCCAATACCACCCAATGATGAAATGGT
Organism: Polynucleobacter meluiroseus; assembly: GCA_945879115.1. Taxonomy (GTDB): domain Bacteria; phylum Pseudomonadota; class Gammaproteobacteria; order Burkholderiales; family Burkholderiaceae; genus Polynucleobacter; species Polynucleobacter meluiroseus_H. The sequence goes on along the minus strand of CAMDUR010000005.1, from coordinate 43,750 downwards.
GAATGAAGCACCCTGCATTTGATCAGGCTTCAACTTTCCTTCACGGGCAAGCTTAGCTAACTCACCTGTTTCTTTTGCAATTTCAAAAATACCTTTTTTATCAGCATTCTTAACAACCGGAACTACCAAACCATTCGGCGTATCAGCAGCAAATGCAATATGGAAATACTTCTTTAAAACTAAATCGTCACCATCTAAAGAGCTATTGAACTCAGGGAATCTCTTCAAAGCGTTAACAGATGCTTTGATTAAGAAAGCAAGCATCGTTACTTTAATACCCTGCTTTTCATTATCTTTATTGGTCATGACACGGAATGCTTCTAGCTCAGTAATATCCGCATCTTCGTGATACGTCACTGCTGGAATCATGACCCAGTTACGAGATAAGTTTGAAGCTGATAACTTTTGAATACGTGACAAGGGCTTAGTTTCAATTTCACCAAATTTTGTGAAATCAATCTTAGGCCATGGTAAAAGATTTAATCCACCACTAGCTGCAACTGGAGCGCCTGCTGGTGATGCCGCTTGACCCGTCATGATGTTCTTAACATAAGCCTGAACGTCTTCTTGAGTCACTCGAGCTTTGGGGCCTGTACCAATAACCTTAGACACATCAACACCCAACTCACGTGAATACTTACGCACTGATGGGCTAGCATGACTAACCCCACCCACAGGCGTTGACTCAACACGAGCAACGGGTGCAGCCATTGGTGCTGAAACCGCTGGTGAAGATGCTTTTGATGGTGCTGGTGCCGGAGCTGACTTCTCAACACTTGGTGCTGGGGCGGAAACTAGCGCACCGGAAGACTCGATAACAAGAACAACATCGCCTTCAGAAATACTATCGCCTACTTGAACTTTTACTTCTTTAACGATTCCTGCATCAGATGATGGAACATCCATAGTAGCTTTATCTGATTCTAAAGTGACAATGGATTGTTCTTTTTCAATGCGGTCACCTACTTTGACATGCACTTCAATAACCGGCACACCTTTATAGTCTCCAATGTCTGGAACTTTGATTTGGATAGTTGAACCAGCAGCTTTAGGCGCAGATGGCGCTGACGCAGCTGCTGAAGGAGCTTTAACTGGAGCTGGCACAGCACTGCTTGCCTCTAAAAGAACAACAACAGTTCCCTCAGAAATGTTTTCTCCAACTTTCACTCTTACTTCTTTGATGACACCAGCTTCTGATGAAGGAACATCCATCGTAGCTTTATCAGACTCTAGGGTAACTAAAGTTTGCTCTTTTTCAACACGGTCACCTGGTTTAACGTGGATCTCAATAACAGGTACATCCTTGTAATCACCAATATCAGGAACTTTGATTTCGATTGCTTGACTCATATAGCTCGCCTCACACTGTCATTGGGTTAGGTTTTTTAGGATCCAAGCCATATTTCTTCAAGGCTTCAGCAACTTTTTTATGCTCAATCTGACCATCATCTGCTAAGGATTTAAGAGCGGCTAGAGTAACCCAGCGACGATCAACTTCAAAGAAGTGTCTTAATTTCTCACGAGTATCTGAGCGACCATAACCATCTGTACCTAGTACGTTGTAACGCTTACCCGTATTTTGAATGGCTGGACGAATCTGTTCAGCAAACATTCGAACGTAATCCGTTGCAGCTATCACTGGACCTGTCGTATCTTTTAGCATTGACTCAACATGAGATAAAACTGGTTTGTCAGTTGGGTTCAACATGTTGTGACGCGAGACCGTATTCCAGTTACGTCCTAACTCAGTGAAGCTTGGGCAACTCCAAATATCAGATGCAACACCCCAATCATCACGCAACATATTTGCCGCCTCAATGACTTCACGAAGGATGGTACCGCTTCCTAATAATTGAACCCGTTGCTTAGCCTTGGCATCACCAACACTACTCAATTGATACATTCCCTTTAAGATATTTTTCTCAGCACCCTTTGGCATTGCTGGATGAGCATAGTTCTCATTCATCAAAGTCAAGTAGTAATAAACATCCTCTTGATCCGTCATCATACGACGCATACCATCTTGAATGATGACTGCTAATTCAAAAGCAAATGTAGGGTCATAACTAATACAGTTTGGAATTGAAGCGCTCAATAGATGGCTGTGCCCATCTTCGTGTTGTAAACCTTCACCATTGAGGGTTGTTCTACCAGCAGTGCCGCCTAGCAAGAAACCACGACTACGCATATCACCAGCAGCCCATGCTAAATCACCGATACGCTGGAAACCAAACATCGAATAAAAAATATAGAAAGGAAGCATCGGTACACCATGGGTTGAGTAAGAGGTTGCCGCAGCAATCCAATCACACATCGCACCTGCCTCATTGATACCCTCTTGAAGAATCTGACCGTGCTTGTCCTCTTTGTAGAACATCAATTGATCATGATCTTGCGGTGTATATAGCTGACCCTTTTGACTCCAAATACCTAATTGACGGAACATACCTTCCATACCGAAAGTTCTTGATTCGTCAGGAACAATAGGAACAACTCGCTTACCAATCACCTTATCTTTAACAATCATGTTCAGCATACGAACAAAAGCCATCGTAGTAGAGATCTCACGACCCTCTACTGTTGGCTCAAGCAGTGGCGTAAAAGTTTCTAGTGACGGCACATCTAAGCTCTCAGCTTTCATTCGGCGCTGAGGTAAGTAACCGCCTAATTCCATCCGTCTCTCACGCATGTAATTGAGTTCTTCGCTACCCTCTTCAAATTTAACAAGAGGTAACTTCTCAATATTTTCATTGGTGACAGGAATTTTGAAACGATCTCTGAAGGCTTTAATGTCCTCAATGTTCATTTTCTTAGCTTGGTGAGCAATGTTCATGGCTTGGCCGGAACTGCCCATGCCATCGCCTTTGATCGTCTTTGCCAAAATAACCGTGGGTTGATCTTTATGGTTGTTGGCTGCATGGAATGCGGCATACACTTTATATGGATCATGACCGCCACGATTCAGATTCCAAACCTCATCATCACTCCAATCAGCAACTAGTGCTTGAAGCTCTGGTGTATTGAAAACGGCTTGTCTGACGTATGCGCCATTTTTAGATTTCATGGTTTGGTATTCACCATCCACGATTTCACCCAAGCGCTTCATCAAGATACCTTTTTTGTCCCGTGCGAACAAAGCATCCCAATGCGTGCCCCAAACTAATTTAATGACATTCCAACCTGAACCTCGGAACTCACCCTCTAACTCTTGAATGATCTTACCGTTACCGCGAACTGGGCCATCTAAGCGCTGTAAATTACAGTTAATAACAAAACAAAGGTTATCGAGGTTTTCACGTCCAGCCATACCGATTGCACCCAATGACTCTGGTTCATCCGTTTCACCATCGCCTAAGAATGCCCAGACCTTGCGCCCCTCTGTCTTAGCAAAGCCACGATCCTGCAAATACTTCATAAATCTTGCTTGGTAAATGGCCATGATTGGTCCAAGTCCCATAGATACTGTTGGAAATTGCCAGAAATCTGGCATCAACCAAGGATGGGGATAGCTCGATACTCCGTTGCCATCAACCTCTTGGCGGAAGTTATCTAAATGCTCTTCTGTTAGACGACCCAACATATAAGCGCGAGCATAAACTCCGGTTGCTACGTGGCCTTGAACAAAAACAAGATCGCCACCATGCTTATCAGATGGCGCATGCCAAAAGTGGTTAAAACCTACGTCGTAAAGAGTGGCTGCTGATTGAAAGGAAGAAATATGTCCACCAACGTTGGTATCTTTATTAGCACGCAATACCATCGCCATGGCATTCCAGCGTGTATATGCACGAATGCGCTCTTCTAACTCGTGGTTACCAGGAAGCTTTGCTTGCTGCTCTACAGGAATCGTATTGATGTAAGGAGTTTCAGCATGGAAGGGTTGTACAACGCCACTCACTCGAGCATGAGAGATTTGTTCGTCAATCAAAAATGCGGCACGATCAACACCTTCTTTAGCAATGACGCCATTGAGCGCATCAATCCACTCTCTGGTTTCAATTGGATCCACATCATGCTGCTGGTTAGCACCCATGTTTTGCCCCGGTAAATCAGCCATCTTTATCTCCTCTTGGTCCAGTAGCACTGGTCTTTTTGATCATTTTTTAGTTGTGGGCTAATTTTAAAAAGCACATCTAGCAGTTGCAATCTATTTACCACATAACGAATAGGTTTCTCACAATATGGAATATTATTGCTAAGCAGCACTTAAGGCTAAAAAAAACAATCACTCACTCTCTGCTCGAATTAAACTCATGTCTTCTATGGTTTTCCCCTAGTAAGTAGGAATTAACAGTTGATTACCCGCATCGTCACAAAATTTATGCACTTACTAGATAAGCTATTGCCAAAGGCTTTGAACTATAAAAGTAGATCCTATACATATTTGTATGTACCCATACTGGCAATTGTCATTTTTACGGGTGTCATGGCATTAATTTTGTGGACTCTTAACTACCAGGATAGCAACCAACAGCAATACACTCTTTATCGAGAAAGCGCCTACGCTAAACAGCGGATCATGATGCGTTTTAACTCTAATGAAGACAATGTTTTGGAGTTAAGTCGAGAGATCAGTAATGCGATTGGTCAAAAGCAAAATCCTGACGTGCTCTTAAAAAGAGCATCAACAGTTATTCAAGACATTCCTGAAATTTTGCATTTGCGATGGATTGATAACAAAAAACAAAAATTATGGAATATTCCAGTTTCTGTCAATCAAACAGATTGGTTTGAGCGTGCGGCAGTCAAAAATAAGATCGAAGACGAATTAGATAAAGTATTTGCTTTAGTTTCTGAAACAACTACCGCTGAGTATGGTGAAGTACTCAATTTAAAATACGAGGAAAGAGATAACGCCACCCTAGACCGTGAAAATATTTTTTGGCACGTCACACCTGTCATTCAACGTGGTGAGGTGATTGGTGCTATTGCCGTCATTTACTCCGCAAGAAGAATGCTCAAGCACATGGTACCTACTGAGCTCAGTGGTATTTATAGATTCACTTTAATCGACAATAACGGTTCATCTATTGCAACTTCTAATTTTAAAAAAACTAGTGCACGATCTATAGAATATAACGTCACGATCGATAAGCTAGTAACCCCTCTTACTCTTAACGTTAGCACCTACCCAACTCCGACAAACCTTACTTACAGAACTTTACTTTGGTTAGTGATTGGTCTTTGTGGCTTTGTTCTTTGGAGCTTGTGGTCTGTTTGGAAACAAACAAAGCAACGCTTTTCAATCCAAAAAGATTTACAGATTGAAACCAATTTCAGAAGAGCGCTGGAGGAATCGAACACTATAGGGATGAGAGCTCATGACATGGACGGTAAGATTACCTATGTCAATCCTGCATTTTGTGAAATGGTTGGTTGGGACAATAAAGAATTGATCGGTATGTCAGCCCCTTTTCCATACTGGCCTGATGAAATGTTGTCAGATCTTAGTAAAAAAATGTCTACTGCCTTGACTGGCAACAGTCCTAAGGCTGGTTATGAAGCAATGCTCAGAACCAGAGATGGCAAAAACATCAACGTTCGAACATTTGTTTCAAAACTTAATAATGAAAAAGGTCAACAAATTGGATGGGTTAGTTCAGTCGTTGATATTTCTGAGCCAGTAAAAGCCCGTCAGGAACTTGCACTTGCACAAGAACGCTTCACTACTGTTTTAGAGAGCTTGGACGCTGCCGTCTCCGTTATCTCTTTGCAAAGCGGTCAGCATCTTTTTGCAAACAAATATTACCGAGATCACTTCGGTGCCAACACACAAGCTCACTTAGATTTAGCTGGCCATGAAATTGAGCCTAGTGCAATGGATGAATCTGATATAGATAGTGTCGATGGCTTCGTTGGCTTACCTGCATCAGAACTCACTCCTGCTATATCAGACTTTAGAGAGATTCAAATAAACAATACCAAGTCTTGGTATGAAGTCAGGCGTCGATATATTTCCTGGATAGACGGTCATCTTGCCCAATTAATAGTGGCAACAGATATAACCGCTCGTAAAAATGCCGATGAGGCAACTCGACAGCAAGAAGAAAAAATTCAATTTTCAAGCCGTTTAACCACTATGGGTGAAATGGCCTCTTCTTTAGCTCACGAATTGAATCAGCCATTGGCTGCTATCAGTAACTATTGCACAGGTATTGCTAACCGCCTCAAATCAAATCAACCATTTGATATTCATAAAGATATTTTGCCGGCCATTGAGAAAGCAACAACGCAAGCTCATAGGGCCGGAACAATCATTCAGCGGATCCGTGGCTTTGTAAAACGAAGTCAGCCACAGAGTCAAATGGTCGATATCCGTAATATCATTGAGGACTCTGTTGGGTTGGCTGAAATTGAGGCCCATCGACATGGTGTTCAACTCAGCAAATCTTTTACAGACAACCTTCCACTAGTCCATCTTGACCCTATTTTGATCCAGCAGGTGCTAGTTAACCTTCTGAAAAATGCGATTGATGCCGTCAAAAAAAGCCCCCCAAATATCCCAAACGCCAAAATCATTGATATAAAAGTGGATATTGATCAAAGTGTTAGTCCAAATATGTTTAGAATTCAAGTATCAGATCATGGCCCTGGCATTCCAGAAGATGCTCTTTTGCGGCTGTATGAGCCATTTTTCAGTACTAAGCAAGATGGCATGGGGATTGGTCTAAATATTTGTCGCTCAATTGTTGAATCACACAGAGGCAGACTCTGGGTGACTAACCATGCAAGTGAAAAAGAACCCGATAACACCGGCTGCACCTTTACAATACTACTTCCAATGGAAGATTAAATATCATGAACAATAAAACTGAAATTGTTTACGTCGTCGATGATGATGAGGCGGTAAGAGACTCTCTAACGTGGCTTTTAGAGAGCAATGGCTACACAATAAAGTGTCAATCTAGTGCTGAACGTTTTCTTCAGTCTCTTCAAAACGATGACAAAGAAACTGTTTCATGTTTAATTTTGGATGTTCGTATGCCTGGAATGTCTGGACTAGAACTTCAAGAACGCCTTCTCAGTGAGGCTATTCCGATGCCAATCGCTTTTATTACAGGTCACGGTGATGTCTCAATGGCAGTCACCACCATGAAAAAAGGCGCAGTTGATTTCATTGAAAAACCATTTAAAGAGTCTGAGCTAAAGATTCTTGTCGAAAAAATGCTCACTCGTGCAAGAGTTGATTATGCAAAAGCTGACACTCAAAAGAATACTCAAAATTTGCTCAGCAAACTAACTGGTCGCGAAAAGCAAGTACTAGAGAGAATTGTTGCTGGTCGTTTAAATAAACAAATTGCAGATGACTTAAATATTTCTATTAAAACTGTAGAAGCACACCGTGCCAACATTATGGAAAAACTTAATGTGAATACTGTTGCAGATTTATTACGTTTAGCATTATCAGAATCAAATTCTTAAGAATTTATGTCATTTCAAATTATTGATGGCAATGCCCTTGCCAAAAAAATTAGATTAGAAATCGCAAGCAGAACAGCAGCTTTAGTTAAAAAAGGTATCAAACCAGGTTTAGCAGTTCTGTTAGTTGGCGAGGATCCAGCCAGTCAGGTTTATGTTCGTAATAAAGTTAAAGCTTGTGAAGAGGCTGGGATGCATTCTCTTCTAGAAAGACTACCTGCGGACTTAAGTGAAGCCGCTTTGATAAAAAGAATCCACGAATTAAATTTGGATCTAAGCATCCACGGTATTTTGGTTCAACTCCCCCTACCAAAACACCTCAATAGCCATATCGTTATCGAATCAATTGCTCCTGAGAAGGATGTTGATGGCTTCCACGTGGCCAATGCAGGAGCGCTCATGATTGGCGCACCTTTATTTAGACCCTGTACACCTTATGCTTGTATGAAAATGCTTGAGAGTATTGATTACCCGATTAGAGGAGCACGCGCAGTTATCGTAGGCGCCTCTAATATCGTTGGCAAACCAATGGCCATGTTGCTTCTTCAGGCAGGTGCAACAGTAACTATTTGCAATAGTAAAACCAGAGACTTATCTGCCCATACTAAAGAAGCCGATATATTAGTTGTTGCTACTGGTCGACCAAAAATGATCACTGCCGAGATGGTTAAGCCTGGTGCCGTGGTGATTGATGTAGGTATCAATCGTATGGATGATGGAAAACTTTGTGGTGACGTAGATTTTGAGTCGGTTAAAACTGTAGCTAGCGCCATCACGCCAGTTCCAGGGGGTGTTGGTCCAATGACCATCACGATGCTATTACTTAATACATTAGAAGCTGCTGAAAGACTCTAAGTTAAGCAGGAAAAAAGACACTTTCAGCATATCAACATCCAGGCGCTCTTTTAGGCGCCTGAATTTTTTTAATTTTCGATACATAATAAAGCTATGACAAATCCCCTACTATCATTCGGTAACGGCTTACCTGACTATTCAGCCATTCAACCAAAACATATTCAGCCAGCCATTCAAGAGCTTTTAAAACAAGCGCAGCTCGCTGTCGATCATTCACTATCTCCTAGCACTCCTTGCTCGTGGGAGAGTTTAGTTGAGCCTCTTGAAAGCGCTACAGAAACTCTGGGAAGATCCTGGGGTGTTATTAGCCATCTAAATAGCGTTGCTGACGGCCCAGCTTTACGTGATGCTTATGGTGAAATGTTGCCTGAAGTAACAGCTTTTTGGAGCGCGCTTGGTCAGAATTTAGATTTGTATAAGAAGTATAAAGAGTTGAGTGAGTCAGCAGACTTCAAAACTTTGAATGGTGCACAACAAAAAGTCATCCTGAATTCTTTGCGGGACTTCCGCCTTGGTGGCGCCGAGTTAGCTTGCGATCAAAAACCCCGCTTTGCTGAAATTCAAGATGAACAAGCTAAGCTTGCCAAAGAGTTTTCTGATCACGTTTTAGATGCCACAGATAGCTTCGTACACTTAATTACTAATCCAGCAGAATTAAAGGGATTACCTGAAGATGCCATAGCGGCAGCCAAGGAATTGGCTAACTCAAAAGAGCTTGAAGACTGGGTATTTACTCTTCACTTTCCATCCTATTTACCTGTCATGCAGTTTTCAGAGAATCGCTCACTAAGAAAAACTCTTTATCAAGCCTACGTTACGAGAGCCTCAGATCTGGCACCAAACTATGGTGGTGGCAAACAAGAGTGGGACAACACCAATAATATGTTGGCGCAACTCAAGTTAAAAAATGAGGAAGCTCGCATGTTGGGATTCGAAAATTACGCTGCCCTGAGTATCGCCCCTAAGATGGCAAAGACAGTGACGGAAGTTGATCAGTTTTTAAATGAATTCGCTCAAAGAGCAGCAGCACACGGTAGCAAAGACTGGTCTGAGTTACAAAGCTTTGCCAAAACAAAGCTTGGACTTGATCAATTAGAACCATGGGATATGACTTTTGTATCAGAGCAGCTAAAACAAGAACGTTATGCCTTTTCTGAAAATGAAGTCAAACAATACTTCCCTCTTCCTAAAGTCCTAAATGGTTTATTTGAAATTATTCAAACTCTATTTGGCGTAAATATTGAAGAGGACTCATTGCCAAAATGGCATAAAGATGTGCAATCTTTCAAGGTAACTAATCACAAGGGTGATTTAGTCGCTGAATTTTATTTAGACCCTTACGCCAGACCTGGAAAACGTGGCGGCGCCTGGATGGATGATGCTAGAGGTCGCCGGGTATTACCCAATGGTGAGATCCAAACACCTGTTGCTTATTTAGTTTGTAATTTCCCTTCTCCAGTAACCATTGATGGTGTTACTCAACAACCAACCATTACCCATGATGATGTCATTACGATGTTCCACGAATGTGGTCATGGCTTACATCATATGCTGACACAAGTTAGTGCTTTAGGTGTCTCTGGCATCAACGGTGTTGAATGGGATGCAGTTGAGCTCCCCAGTCAATTTATGGAAAATTTCTGCTGGGAATGGGAAGTCTTACAAAAGATGACCGCCCATGTTGAAACAGGAGAGACTTTACCAAAAGAGCTCTTTGATAAGATGACTGCGGCTAAAAATTTCCAGAATGGTATGAGCACTTTAAGACAGTTAGTTTTCTCAATGGCTGACTGGAAATTACATTCTGAGTTTCAATCTGAAAAAGCACAGCCAAAAGATATATTGGCATTATCAAAATCGATCAATGATGATATTCATGTCATCCCGCAATCTGATATCTCTAGATGGCCCAATACTTTTAGCCATATTTTTGCTGGGGGTTACTCGGCTGGTTACTATAGTTATAAATGGGCGGAAGTTCTTTCGGCTGATGCTTATGCAGCATTTGAAGAGGCCGCTAAAAAAACAGGTAGCGTTTTAGACAAAGCAACCGGAGAAAGATACCGGCAAGAAATCTTAGAGGTTGGTGGCAGTCGATCTGCAGCTGAATCGTTCAAGGCTTTCCGGGGTAGAGAACCACAAATTGATGCCCTACTTCGCCACGGGGGCTTGGCTTAGATTTTTAAATAACTAACTAAGTGTTGTAATGACAGGGGCGTGGTCTGAAGGCTGCTCCCACCCCCTTGGCACCTTGTCGATAAAGCTAGCTATACATTCATTTTTAAGCTCTTCACTCAAGAGAATGTGATCGATACGAACACCTGCGTTGCGCCTAAAACCCATCATTCGATAATCCCACCAGCTAAAGCTTTTGGGGAGCTGTTCAAACATTCTGTAGCTATCATGAAAGCCTAATTCAATAAATCCAGAGAAAGCATCTCTTTCTTCTGGCGATACTAGATTTTGACCCTCCCAAGCTTTGGGGTCATGAACATCTTCATCACTTGGTGCAATGTTGTAATCACCCAAAAGAGCTACTCTTGAATGCTCCTCTAACTCTTCAGATAGCCAGTCATAAAGGCCAGCCAACCAATTCATTTTATATTCAAATTTTTCAGTACCAGGAGCCTGTCCATTAGGAAAGTAGGCAGAGATCAACCTCATGGGTTGACGACCTTTAAATGCCACTGTGGCAGCAACTATCCGCTGCTGCTCATCCTGAAATTTTGGATTATTTTTCTGGGGAGATAGAAATGCCGTTTCAGAGTCTTGTGCTGTAGCTGCCAGTGAAGATTTTTTTAATAACAAAGCAACGCCATTGTATGTCTTCTGACCTGCTACTAAAGCATAGTAACCAGCAGCATTTAACTCAGCATAAGGGAATTTATCTTCAGTTAACTTTAATTCTTGGAGGCAAAGAGCGTCAATAGGAGCATCTTTTTTCTCCTGAGAGCTCAACCACTGCAATAAATGTGGCAAACGAACTTTAATAGAGTTGACGTTCCAAGTAGCGATGCGTATTGAAGACATAATCTGTATGAAATTGTTTGAAAACGCTATTATGAACGGCAATCAAAAAAATAGAGCTTAAGAATTATTTATAAAGAAAAAGATTTTTAAATATCAATCTCAAGCTCTTGCAATTTTCGTGTAATCGTATTTCTACCAATCCCCAACCGTTCTGCAGCCTCAACTCTTCGACCCCTTGTCACCTCAAGGGCTGCAACAAGAATAGCCCTTTCAAATTTAGTCTCTAGGACACTAAAAACTTCTCTGGTGCCGTTTTGTAACAGTTGTTTAGCAACAAGAGCTACGGCTGATTCCCAGTCACTTGGGTTAATCACTTTATGGTTTGTAATTAATTCAGAAGTAGAGATGCCTTCAGGAAGATCAGCACCCATAACGACTGCATCAGGAGGCAGATCTTGAGCTCCAACAACCTGAGCTGGCGCCATCACAGTTAACCAATGACATAAATTTTCTAATTGTCTAACATTACCCGGAAATGGTAATTTTGCAATTGCTTCCAATGCATCATCAGCAAGGCGTTTAGGATCCATACCTAATGACTTAGCTGATGTTTGCATAAAGTGTCTAGCCAATAGAGGAATATCTTCGCGACGCTCACGTAGTGATGGCAGCCTTAAACGAATCACATTGAGACGGTGATACAAATCTTCTCTAAATAATCCTTCAGACACTCTAGTTTCTAAGTTTTGATGAGTTGCCGCAATCACTCTCACATTAGCTTTAATTGGATCATGTCCACCAACACGATAAAAATGACCATCAGATAACACACGTAACAATCTAGTTTGTAGATCGAAAGGCATATCACCAATTTCATCTAAAAATAAAGTTCCGCCATCTGCTTGTTCAAATCGGCCTCTCCTCATTGTCTGAGCACCTGTAAATGCTCCACGCTCATGGCCAAATAATTCAGACTCTAATAAATCTTTAGGAATAGCAGCTGTATTTAGTGCAATAAAAGGGCCTGAAGCTCTAGGGCTATGCTTATGAAGAGCTTTTGCAACGAGCTCTTTACCAGAACCAGATTCACCCGTTATCAGAACCGTAACATTAGACTGAGATAAACGACCAATCGCCCTAAAGACATCCTGCATCGCAGTGGCTTGACCAAGAATCTCGGTAGTTTCTTGCATCTTATCTACAACATCTTTAGTCTGATTTTGTAAACGCAGACTTTCATCAATAGCACGACGGATTAATTCAATTGCTTTGGTTAAATCAAATGGTTTGGTAATGTATTCAAAAGCTCCACTCTGAAATGAAGAAACAGCTGAGTCAAGATCTGAATAAGCAGTCATGATGATCACTGGCACATTGGGATGCTCAGCTTTAACTTGTTGTAAAAGATCAATGCCATTTCCTCTTGGCATACGAATATCAGAAATTAGAACCTGTGGCTCTTGTTTCTCATCAAAAGCATCCAGGACATCCTGTGGATTGCTAAAGCTTCGATAGGGGATTTGCTCGCGTTGTAGCGCTTTTTCCAATACCCAGCGTATTGATTGATCATCATCCACAATCCAAACTGGTTTCATATTCTTATCCAATACTGATTAAGCATCACCGCTTTTAATACGGAAAGGCATTTGCATTTGAAAGTTTGTTGATCCAGGTGTGCTTGTACAGCTAATAAATCCAAAATGTTGTTGGATATATGTTTGAGCTAACGTCAGACCTAAACCACTACCGCCCTCCTTACCTGAAACCAAGGGAAAAAATATCTTATCTTTAATTTCTTCCGGTATTCCAGGGCCGTTATCTTTTATATGCAAGTCTAGTGCCAGTTTGTATCTTTGTTTACTAATAGTTACATTTCTAGCAACTCTGGTTTGTAACTCAATCAAGGCTGTTCCCTGAGCTATTTGCTCTGTTAAAGCTTGAGCAGCATTGTGAACAACATTTAAAACTGCCTGAATCAAAGCCTCTTTATCGCCCAAAAGATCAGGCAAACTAATGTCATAGTTACGCTGAATCGTGAGCCCTTGCGGGAACTCTGCCAATACCAAGCTCCTGACCCGCTCTAATACCTCATGAATATTGACGAAGTCATCAATATGCTGCTTTTTGTGAGGTGCTAACAAGCGATCAACCAAAGATTGAAGTCGATCTGATTCTTTAATAATGACTTGGGTGTATTCGTGAAGACTGCGGTCAGGGAGCTCAAACTCCAAAAGCTGTGCTGCACCCCTGATACCACCCAATGGATTTTTTATCTCATGGGCTAAATTCCTCATCAAACTTTTGTTAGCCTCTACTTGCTGAACTAACCTAGCATCTCTTTCGCTACGTAACTGCCTATCCAGAGGCAGCCACTCAATTAAAACTAAGTTAGGGTCGTCCAATCTAGCAACTACAGCATGAGCCATGATGGGTTGATGATCTGGCCTTGATGGTCCTGGTCCTAATTGAAGATCTTGTCTCTGAACATCAATCTGCTCTCCTTGAACAGCATCAAGCATTTTTATTAAGTCTTGAGATTGCCCAAACAAATCCTGGATGCTTAACCCCTCCAATATCTTCCGTGAAATATCAAGACTCATTTCAGCCATTGGATTAGCGTAAACAACCATTCGATGGACGTAATCAACTACCAACATAGCATTGGGCAACTGATCCCATGCTGAGTAGGGAGAAAAAAGGGCAGCTGTAGCTGCCCCTTTTGCTGGTTTGCGCAACATACCTGCGCGATCCTTTACTCTATTCTCTCGATTAGAGTGAATAGTACATATCGAATTCGACTGGGTGAGCAGCCATACGGAAGCGTGTAACTTCTTCCATCTTCAATTCGATATAAGCATCAAGCATTGAGTTGGTGAATACACCACCACGAGTTAAGAACTCACGGTCAGCATTCAATGCCTCAAGCGCCTGATCCAAACTGTTACATACCGTTGGAATCTTTGCGTCTTCTTCTGGCGGCAAGTCATACAAGTTCTTGTCTGCAGCTTCACCTGGATGAATTTTGTTTTGAATACCATCCAAACCAGCCATCATCAATGCAGCGAAACATAGGTATGGGTTTGCCAAAGGATCTGGGAAACGAGTCTCAATACGACGACCCTTAGGATTGGCAACGTGAGGAATACGGATTGATGCAGAACGGTTACGTGCTGAGTAAGCTAACTTAACTGGTGCCTCAAATCCCGGAACTAAACGCTTATAAGAGTTAGTGCCTGGGTTTGTAATAGCGTTCAAGGCACGAGCGTGCTTGATAATGCCACCAATGTAGTACAAAGCAAGATCTGATAGACCAGCGTATCCATTACCCGCAAAAAGGTTTTGACCGTCTTTCCAAACTGACTGGTGTACGTGCATACCTGAACCGTTGTCACCAACGATTGGCTTAGGCATAAATGTCGCTGTCTTACCGTAAGCGTGAGCAACGTTTTGAATCACATACTTTTGCAAGATAGTCCAGTCAGCACGTTGAACTAATGTGCTAAATCTAGTACCTAATTCATTTTGACCTTGACCAGCAACTTCATGGTGATGAACTTCAACTGGAATGCCAAGTGACTCAAGAATCAAACACATTTCAGAACGCATATCTTGGAATGTATCTACTGGAGCTACTGGGAAATAACCGCCCTTTTTACCTGGACGGTGACCAGTATTACCATGCTCAAATGTTGTTGCAGATGACCAGTTAGCCTCTTCAGATTCAACTTTGAAGAAACAACCTTGCATGTCATTACCCCAAGTCACGCTATCAAATACAAAGAACTCTGGCTCTGGACCAAAGTAAGCTGTATCACCAATGCCTGTGCTCTTTAAGTAGGCTTCAGCGCGTTTAGCGATAGATCGTGGATCACGGTCATAACCTTTACCATCTGATGGCTCAATAACGTCACATGAAAGAACCAATGTTGGCTCTTCGTAGAATGGATCAATATAAGCTGTTGTTGGATCAGGAATCAACAACATATCTGATGCTTCAATGCCTTTCCAGCCAGCGATTGAAGAGCCGTCAAATGCATGACCGCTCTCAAATTTATCTTCGTTAAAGTGAGAAACAGGTACTGATACGTGCTGCTCTTTACCTTTGGTATCTGTAAAACGGAAGTCTACAAAAGTAACTTCTTTTTCTTTCGCAAGCTTCATTACATCTGCGACGGTCTTCGTGGTCATGCAAATCTCCTGTTAAACAATCTCAAATAAGTTATTCAAAAACTTCATCAAATAACCTGCTAATACAAATCATGCACGAAGCATGCCAAAACAAACTTCATAACTTTCCAGCATTTTAGGCTAATAAAATCCATGAAATAAAACTTAATTGCACTATTTTGGTGCAATTATGCCCCAAATTACTTAAGAGCCTGAAAAGGCACCATTGACGGGCAAATCATGAGTTTCGTGACCTAAATCATGAACACCTTGCTGCAAAATGGGTAAAGCGCGTAAAACCTCATTAGTCTGACCTTTAACACCCAGTTCAATATGGCGCCTGGAGAAAATACCTGATCTTTTGGGATCCCCTACAGATGGCAGACTAAAAACCCTGACAGCAGGAAAACGACTCTCAATATTTTCCATTAAAGGAGTCAAATTAGCTTCCATTGCTAGGGGAACGATAAAACTACGCTCAAGATGATCTTGCTTGTGACAAAGCTCAGAGTAAAGGTGGTCCAAAACCCAAATCATCATAGGCTCAGCCATCACCGGAAAACCAGGCATAAAATAATGCTCATGAATACTAAAGCCAGGGATCTGGTTATAGGAGTTGGGGATAATTTCACTACCCATTGGAAACTCACCCATCTTCATGCGTTGAAGATTTTCTCTTGTAGTAAGGTCCAATTTGACAGGGTCACCATCGGAGTTAGTAATGATTCTCTGAGTAATTAATTGCTGTGCTTCAGGATGCAAAACCAATTCCACTCCTAAAGCAGCTGCAGCGCATTGCCTTGTATGGTCGTCAGGCGTTGAGCCGATGCCTCCTGTACTAAAAACGATATCGCCACTTGCAAAACTTCGCTTTAAAACTTCTGTAATCGCCCCACGCTCGTCTGCAACAAACTCAACGTGGCTCAAAGAGAGACTTCTATCAGATAAGAGTTCGATCAGTTTTGACATATGTTTATCCTGTCGCTTACCCGACAAAATCTCATCGCCAATAACCAATAATCTAAATTTTCTTTTATTCAAGTTAAGAGACATCAATGACTCCGTTAAGCCTTTCTAAACGTAGCTCTTCTAATAGGTAGTGTGCAAACCATAGTGTTGAGAAGATAAAAACCATGGAGTAAACCCAAAGAGCAAAAATAGAAACAATCGGAAAGAATACCAAAGCAAATGCTGATGTTGCCCAAAAGAAAGTTGGAACTGCACCCATCAATCCAGAAATGACTCCCATTGTGAATAGAGTCCATTTGCGTTTACCTATCAGGGCAGTCCGCTCTTCAGCACTGGCGTGTTGAGCAAGGACATCATAAGTCATCAATCGCATCGTCAACCAACCCCACAACAAAGGCGGAATGATCGCAACCATAGGAGGCATCCACCAAAAAGGTAAGGTCATTAATAGTAAAACCATACAAATCAAAATAGAGATAAAAGAATAGCCAATACTGCCCAGTAATCCCCCACCCTTTGCCTCATACATAGAAAGGTAATGTTTTTGTTTGGATAAATGCTTCACCACCCCAGGAACTGATGTGAACGCAATAAAAATTAAGAGTGAAATGGTAATTATTGGAATTAAAAGGCCCACAAATAACAGTGGTGCAACTACAGCACGCAGCTCATCCCAACCAGCAGTAGTCATCAAATCTGCAAGCCATGATGTAATAAATGAGTTGGTAATCAAATCACTCATGATGGCAATCGATTTTTCCCAGATGAAATAAAAAAGAATTCCCCAAAGAAGACTCAAAAGGATGAATGGCCTAAAGGTGAGCCAAATAATTCTAGGATGAAGTAATCCAATAAGAGCTAAGCCGAATGATCTAAACAAGTTGTACCTTCAGATTTATTTTGAAAGCAATGATTTAAAACAATGCACTAAACCATGCCACTGATGAAGAAGAGGATTATTAGAAACTGATAACCCTCTAACGCCTGTTGGATGAACTTCCTGACTAAAGCGAGCAGTTCCTAAAGCCATATCCCACCAAGGAAAAAGAATTCCAAAGTTGCAACCGCCCAGTATTCCGGGGCGACCCTCAACTTCGTAGCCCATGCCAACCGCATGGTGTAGACGATGATACTTCGGTGATATCAACACGTATTTAAACCAGCCATGGTCTAAGTTTAAATTAGCATGCTGCCAGCTTTGTATTAGTTGACCTAGTGCAATGATCCAAAGGAATTGGATTGGCTCAACTCCAATCATCAATGCTAATACTGCAAAAAATGCAGCGTGCATCAAATCATCCAATACATGGTTTCTGTTATCACTCCAAGCTGTCATATATTGCTGGCTATGATGTAAGCTATGAAGCTGCCACCACCAATTTAATTTATGGGAAGAACGGTGGTAAACGTATTCAAAGAAATCAATAATGATTAAATAAATTAAAAAACTAATTAGCGGAATAGAGGTTATTCCAGGGATCCAATTTTCAACATTAAATTGTTTGAAACCGACATCATGAAGTTGAGCATCAAACCAAAAGAATAAATTTGAAAAAGCTAAAAAAAGAACCAGCTTAAAAATTCCTAAGCGATGAATTAAGGTGTAAAAAACATCCGAAATTTGTAGATTTTTTTTACTATGTTTACTGGGATCTTCTGCAGGAATTAAAGACTCAATGGGCTTAAAAATTAAAGCAATCACTATTATTTGAATGGACCCCAAGAGAAACCAATCAAGACCAGTCAATGCATCATCAGCGTGGCCCATCCCATTAGTTGCATAGAGTGTTGGCAAAACGATGTTTTGCATCATCCACTCTTGAATATTTGAATACCAGGTTACCAATGTGCTCATTTACTGGATTATTCTAGAAAATTGAGAATTACGCTTGGTTTGATTAATAGTTTCAAAACAAAAACCTTTTTCCTTCAAACCAATAATCAGGGGCTCTAGGACGGCAGGAGCCCAAGCGTCTTGCCTAGACCAAATCCCCAAATGCGCCATCAACACATCACCTGAACGAATTTCTCTCAGAGCTTTATCTAAAAGGTACTTATTAGAGAACTTTTCAGAGGATAGCTCATCACCTAAAAACCCAGCTGGGGACCAACCTATGTGGGTATAGCCACAGATATGTCCCATTTCGATATATTGAGGAGAAACTTTCCCACCCGGAGCTCTCCAAACAGGATCCAAAGGAGAGCCAGTCATTTTCTTAAAACGTTCGTTCACTAATTGCAATTCACTGCATAAATTCGGTTGATCAACAGTCACCTTCTTACCTGCGTAGGGTCCAAATTGAGGTCGGACCATGACTTTATTATTATCTAAATCATTGATGAAATAAGTATGTTGATAGGTATGGTTGCCAAAGACATGCCCTTCTTTTTTTAAATTTTTCCAAAAAGAAGACCAAGAGTCATCAAGAGAAAAGTCTCCCCGCTTAGTTTTTTCGTTAGCCAAAAAAAATGTGGCTTTAACTTGGTGCTTACTAAGAGTGCTGGCGACATACTCCGCAACAGCCATGTTACCTGTATCAAATGTCAAATAAACCGGCTTATTACAAGTTGCGGCGAAAGTAAAAGCGCTAAAGAAATAAAGCGATGACAAAAAAATCTTCAAGCTAGTATCTCTCCTGTTTAGCTAAAAAGTCGCTGGTTATTGCCATGGAGCGCTTGGGTGAAAAAATATGCCATGAGGACTTTTACCCACTGGAATAGTTGAGATCAGCTTTCTGCTGGCAATGTCAATAATTCCAACCTTTTTAGCAAATCGAAATGTGACCCATAATTCTTTACCATCGGGTGTTATGTCCATGCAATCTGGCCCTGATGGCAGCCCAGTAATATCAGCGACCTTTTCTAGCTTAACCATATCTAAAATACTGATGGTTGAATCAACGCGATTCGTCAGAAAGATGTGGCGTTTATCGCCCAAAGGTCTGAAGTTATGAGCGCCTTTTCCAGTTTGAATCTCTTTAATAATCTTTTGATTTTTCCAGTCAATCACCTGAACGCTGTCAGAGCCGGTTAATCCAATTAATAAATATTTATCCCCGGGGGTCATCCAAACACCTGCTGGCATTTTGCCAATTGGCATACGCCAAATGATCTCTTGTGAGGATAGATCGATAGCAATTAATTCATTGGAGTCTTGCAATGTTACAAAAGTGATCTTACTGTTAGATGTAAAAGCAATATGACTAGGTGTTTTTGATGCCTTCACAATCTTACTCATGGTCAGCTCTTGACCATTGGCTTTATAAATATCAACACGGTCTAAGCGATTACCTGCTGCAACAAACCATTTCTTATCTGGCGAGTAGCCAATATGGTATGGATCAATAATATTAGGTAGTCGACGTTGTACATCTCCAGTCTTAGGATCTAAAAAGACAACATCATCTCCTGCAGCATTTGCTACCAAAACTAACTTTTGATCAGGGGTAATCATTAAATGATGTGGCTCTTTACCAATTGGGAAGGTTTTATAGACCTGACGAGTGTTCATATCAATCAAACTAACACTGGCCTCACCAGAATTGAGAACAATCGCAGTTTTTCTGTCCTCAGTTTTAGTTTCAGGAACTTTAGCGTTAACAGAGATACTCACAAAAGCAGTCAAACTCAGCGCTAGGGCCAATAAAGACGTTATTTTAATGTTTGGTGAAGAGGATGAATTAAGCATCCTCTTATTTTAAGACTCAAAACGCTAAAAGTCATAAAAACACTAAAGATTTTGTTTATAAAAGATTAACCTATCAATTCAATTCAATTAGCCTATTTTTAGCTCCAAATACAAGCTGCGAACTTGAGTTCTATGAATGAATGAAGTTATGTTGAACAATGGCAGCCATCACGATAGCTCCGAAAATACTTAACATCCACTTAACCGACTTTATTTCAGCCTTACATTCCGTCGATAATTTATCTAGATCTTGTTTGGTTACTAAATTGCCATATTGGCTTTCAAATAAACCTTTTAAAATGACAGTAAGAGTCGTAGCTTGCTGCACATCCATGCCTGATTTAGTCAAAGCATTGACAGATTGCAATGTGTCAAAAATAACCATTTTTCTCCTTTAATAAGACGAGTTGTTGTACAAAGTTAATTTATTATGTTTTTTATAAGTATAACAATACAGAAAAACCTAAATTAAATGAGAAGGTATTTATTTACGTAGACTCTCTAAGATTTTCTGCAAACGCTTGGTCGACATAGGCGTGGGGGTCTTCAATTCTTGTGCGAAAAGAGCAACACGTAACTCCTCTAACTGCCAGCGGATGTCATCAAGTCGGCCATCAACAGATCCACCATAAACTTTTTGAGACTGAATCAACTTAAGCCATGGGTTGTAAATGGATTGCCACTCTGTTTGAAGTTGAGCATCACGACCAGGATTTGTTCTTAACTTCTCAATCCTCAACAAAATAGCTTTAAGGTACCTTGGAATATGCACCAAAGATTCGTAGGGAGTTTCAGCTAAAAATTGGGCATGAATCAATTTTTGAACTTGAGCACTCACATCTGCATGCGCAGAACTTGATAATGCTTTTAAAGCAGCCATTTTTTTCTGAAGATCTGCAAATGCCTGAAGACTTGCTAAAGCGTGTCGAGCGATCTCTTGAGCAATTAGTGCCAACTTAGGCTTACCAGTATCTAGACGCTCTTTAAATGATGACTCATTGTTTGGTAGCGGCTCAGTTAAACAAGCACGATCAAGAGCAAGCTCAATAATTTGCGTCATCAGCTCATCAGACGAGCCAATGTTCATGAAAAGTAAACTTAAGTCTCTAGCTCCTGGTAGCTGCTTATGAAGAGATTTAATAGTTTCTTTCATTGGTAAGGCAAACAATCGCCTCAAACCCTGACGATGATTTCTTCTGGCTATCTCTGGATCATCAAATACCTCAATATCGCAATGTGTTTGATGATCAACCAATGCTGGATAACCATAAAGAGTTTGTTTCCCCTTTTTAATTTCCAGCATCTCAGGCAATTCGCCAAAACACCAATCCTTAATTTGCTCTGTTTGGGATAAAGAAGGCACCGTCCCAGCGGATAGCTTGTGTTGATCAACCATCGATGAGGAATGAGATCGTTCACCTTGATCTGAAGTTCTTAAACCCTTCAGTTCTTGAAGAGATTGAAGTCCCCGAGCTTGGCTTTGATCGTGGTTTTGTAATTGACCAGATTGAGATCCTAGTTGACTGACAGCACTAGCAGCGACTTCCTGAAATACCTCTCTCGCGGATTGGGCATGCTCTGAGCGCAGTTTTCCAAGATTGCGATCCAAATCAATTTGCCTGCCATACTCATCAACTAAACGGAAGTTCATAAAGCAATGAGTCGGAAGATTTTCAGGTCGATAGTCAGCGCGGCGGGTTTGAACTTGAGTGTTAATACGAATATCTGCAATCAGAGCTTCTAGAAAATCTCCCTCACCAAAAGCATTCGCCTCGGTTAAGCGCTCCACAAATTTCTTGGAGTACTCTGGCAGCGGCACACAGTTTCTTCTTAATTTTTGCGGCAATGACTTAATATATAACTGTGTTTTTTCAATACAAAGACCCGGAACCAACCATTCACAACGACGTTGATCAATTTGGTTCAAAAGTGCTAAGGGCACAATCATCGTGACACCATCTTTGGGGCTGCCAGGCTCAAAGTGATAACTGAGTTGGACTTCACCTCCAGCCATCTTCATGATTTTGGGATAGCGATCCAAAGTGATACCCGCCGCCTCATGACGCATCAAATCAGATTTATCTAACTTCAATAAAATTGGATTTTTAACATCTGACTTTAACCAGGTCTCAAGTGTTACCCGACTTAGTACATTAGTGGATAAGTGCTGATCATAAAAAGCATATAACAACTCCTCATCAACCAAGACATCTTGACGTCGAGAGCGGTGTTCTAAAGCTTCGATTTGCTTAATTAATGACTGGTTGTGCCAGAAAAAAGAAAGGATAGAGCCGGATTGTTTTTGAGAGTTGGCTGCTTCAACCTGACCTAATAGCTCAGCCTCAACCAATGCTCTTTGAATAAAGATACGGCGCGCCTCTTCTGGATCTTTGGGTGAGAAGCGCACTTTACGACCGTGGTAAATAGGCAGCCCATAAAGTGTTCCTCTCTCATGAGCCATCACCTCACCCTGTCGACTGTCCCAAAATGGATCACTCCAAGATTTAAGCAATCGGTGTGCCGCTACTTTTTCTACCCATTGAGGCTCTATCTTGGCAATTGTTCTTGCAAATAATCGACTCGTTTCAACTAACTCAGATGCCAAAATCCATGCACCTGCTTTTTTCCCAATCGTCGAGCCTGGCCAGATATTTAATTTAATCCCTCTAGCACCCTCATAGATACCTGGACCATTTTTATCATCTTCAGATTTTTTGGCAATATTGCCTAGCAATCCTGTTAGTAAGGATAAGTGAATTTGTTCAAAAGTAGCAGCTGATTCATTTTCTTTCCAACCCTGCTCCATTAATGAACGATGTAGCTGTCCGTGAACATCCCGCCACTCACGCATCCGTCTTGGTGAAATAAATTTACTTTTACAAAGTTGTTCTAATTGACGGTTGCTTTGCTTATGGACTAGTGCCTCTTGATACCAATCCCAAATTTTCACAAAAGATAAAAATTCAGAGCGTTCATCAGCAAAAGTTTTGTGAGCTGCATCTGCAGCCTGAGCATATTCCATCGGTCGATCCCTAGGATCCTGACTAGCCATAGCTGTGGCAATGATCAAAACCTCTCGTAAAGCTTGATGTTCTTTGGCTGCTAACAACATACGGCCCACGCGAGGATCTAATGGCAAAGCTGCCAACTGCTTACCGATGGGAGTTAAGGCACCCTGACGAGGCCCTTCAGACTCCATCGCACCTAACTCTTCAAGCAATTGAATACCGTCGGTAATAGCGCGACCCAGCGGAGGCTCGATGAAAGGAAAGTCTTGTATCCGTGGCAACTTAAGGGAACGCATGCGAAGTATGACTGCCGCTAGTGAACTTCTTAAAATCTCTGGATCGGTAAATTTAGGGCGCGCTAAATAATCACTCTCAGCATAAAGTCTGATGCAAATACCATCAGAAACGCGACCACAACGACCGGCTCTTTGATTAGCAGCAGCTTGTGAAATAGCCTCTACTTGAAGTTGCTCTACTTTATTACGGTAAGAATAGCGTTTAACCCTAGCAAGCCCCACATCAATCACGAAACGAATGCCAGGAACCGTTAAAGATGTTTCTGCCACATTGGTTGCTAATATGATGCGTCGGCCACCACCACCTTGGAAAACTTTCTCCTGTTCAGTTACGGATTGACGAGCAAATAGACTTAATACCTCTGCGTGGAAACGTTGACTGAGAACATGGTCTTTTCTAATGGCCTCTGCACAATCCCGAATTTCTCGCTCACCGGGCAAGAAAACCAATATATCGCCAGAACTTTGAGAGCCCTGTCCCCATAATTCATTAATCCCATCAACCACTGCTTCAGGGATTTCTCTTAGCTCTTTCTTACCCTCGATCTGAAGTGCGCGATAACGAAGCTCCACCGGAAATAAACGCCCACTGACCTCAATCACTGGAGCCGGATGATCAGGAGTGCCAAAGTGTCTTGCAAAACGATCTGCGTCAATGGTGGCAGATGTCACGATGACCTTTAAATCTGGACGCTTTGGTAATAACAGCCTCAAATAACCTAATAAGAAATCAATATTTAAACTGCGCTCATGGGCCTCATCGATGATGATGGTGTCATAGGCATTGAGCATAGGGTCACGCTGGGTCTCAGCTAACAAAATGCCGTCCGTCATCAGCTTAATAGAGGCGGTTGAGCTTGTTTTATCTGCGAAACGGACCTGATAGCCCACATCCTCGCCTATTGGACTACCGATTTCTTGAGCGATTCTCTTGGCAGTGGATGTGGCAGCAATACGCCTTGGCTGAGTGTGTCCAATCAGTTTTTCGGTACCATTCGCGCGGCCTCGACCCATTGCCAAACAGATCTTTGGGAGCTGGGTGGTCTTTCCAGAACCAGTTTCGCCACATACAATAATGACCTGATTTTGCTCCAAAGCTTGAGTAATCCTCTCCCGCTGTCCGGATACCGGCAAAGCCTCAGGAAACAGAATTTTCAAATTTTTGGTCATTTTTACTGGTTGCACCCTATAATTTTCCACTATGCCTACTAATCAAGTACAAAATAATTTTCCCTTCGTTGCTTGGCTGCGCGATGTAGCTCCCTACATCCACAGTTTTAGAGGTAAAACCTTTGTGATTGGGTTTGCCGGTGAACTGGTGCAAAAAGGCGGTTTAGAAGCTTTAATACAAGATGTTGCCATGCTTCATGCCATGGGCATGCGTATTGTGCTGGTTCATGGCTCTCGTCCACAAGTCCAAGAACAATTAGACCTTAGAAAAGTCAGTAGCATCTACGGCACTGGTGCCATGAGTGGCTACCGTATTACCGATCCCGCTGCGCTTGAGTGCGCCAAGGAAGCTTCGGGCGAATTACGTCTTGATATCGAAGCGGCCTTTAGTCAAGGTTTGCCTAATACGCCTATGGCAGGCTCTCGTATTTCTGTAATCTCAGGTAACTTCATTATTGCGAGACCCGTTGGTATTGTTGATGGCGTTGACTTTATACACACCGGTTTAGTTCGCAAGGTTGATTCAGAATCCATTCATCATTCTTTGATCAACAACAAGATTGTTTTAATGTCTCCCCTTGGTTTCTCTCCAACGGGTCAGGCATTTAATATTGCCTATGAAGATGTTGCAACAGCAGCAGCCATGGCAGTTAAGGCGGATAAGCTAATTTTCTTGACTGAGTACAACGGCATTACCAATTCGGATGGTGAGCTCATCAAAGAGTTTTCTTTGCGTCAATTAGAAGAGCATATTGCTGACCTCACCTTGGAAGAGGCAGATCTCAAAGTTCTCTTACAAAACGCCATTCGCGCAATTAGGTCGGGTGTCAGTCGAGTTCACCTGCTTCCTCACGATCGTGATGGTGCTCTTTTAGAAGAACTCTTTACGCATGACGGCATCAGTACGATGATTGCAGCGTCTGATATCGAGCATCTGCGGGAAGCCAATTTAGATGATGTGGGTGGCATTTTGCAATTGATCGAGCCGCTAGGCGATGAGGGCATCCTCGTTGCACGTGGTCGTGACGTCATCGAACGTGATATTACTCATTTCTCAGTGATTGAGCATGATAGGGTTCTCTTTGGTTGTGCAGCACTTCTCACCTACGCCAACGGCGTCGGTGAATTATCCTGCTTAGCGGTGGATCCGAAAGCCCAAGAGTCAGGTGACGGTGAGCGTTTATTAAAAAGAATCGAAGCCAGAGCTAAGGCTGCGGGTCTTAATAAATTATTTGTTCTTACAACAAGAACAGAGCATTGGTTTTTAAAACGTGGCTTTGTTCGTGCCAGCGTTGATGATCTTCCAGTGGAGCGTAAAGAGCTCTATAACTGGGAGCGTAAATCCATGGTTTTAATTAAAAAACTATAATTAATCACTTTAGTAATAACGGAGTAGCAAGATGACTCGTATGGTTCAATGTATTAAGTTAAACAAAGAAGCTGAAGGCTTAGATTTCGCACCCATGCCTGGCGAAATAGGTAAGAAGCTATGGCAAGAGGTTTCTAAAGAGGCATGGGCTGGCTGGTTAAAGCATCAAACCATGTTGATTAATGAAAATCGGCTCAATATGGCTGATACACGTGCTCGCCAATACTTACTCAAGCAAGTTGAGAAATACTTTTATGGTGATGGCGCTGATGGTGTTCAAGGTTATGTTCCAGAAGCCAAGTAATATTTAAATTTCACTATGACTAATAAAAAAGGACGCTACGGCGTCCTTATTTATAGTTTTATGTTTTTTAGAGCTTGAATTTAGTAAACCAAGCGTCTAATGCCATCGGGGCCGCCAACTAATAAGACATCCGCTTTTCTTCTGGCAAACAGTCCATTACAAACAACACCAGGTATCTGGTTGATTTCAGACTCTAATCTGACCGGATCGCTTACCTTTAATCCAGCCACATCTAAAATCCAAGCCTGATTGTCCGTCACAAATACTTGATCGCTATTCTTCACTTTTCTTAAAGTGACTACCCCACCCAATTTTTCCAATGCTCTACTTATCTGAGCTTGCGCCATAGGGATCACTTCCACAGGAACAGGAAACTTTCCGATCACATCCACCTCTTTACTGGCATCACAAATACAAATAAATGATTGGGCAAGTTGAGCAACAATTTTTTCGCGTGTTAGAGCACCACCGCCACCTTTCAACATATGACCCTTTGGATCAATCTCATCAGCGCCATCCACATACATCGGCAAACTGGTGACAGTATTACTATCCAAAACAATAAAGCCGTGCTTTTTTAAACGATCAGTACTCGCTTGAGAACTGGAAACTACTCCAGCGAAGTGCTTTTGATGAGGTGCCAAAGCATCTATAAATAAATTAGCAGTTGATCCTGTGCCAATACCTAGGATCCCACCAGGCGCCATATTTTTTAGAACTTCATCCTTGGCAGCATCTGCTACCATTTGTTTTAATTGGTCCTGAGTAAACATGTTCATTAATCGCTTCTGGGCTGTTAGAGTTGAATAGACTTCATTATTCAGTAAAAATTGCTAGAAAAATCATTTTATACACAGATACATTCTAAAATAGTCCAATGAGCACACTACTAGAACAATTAAAACAATATACGACCGTGGTTGCCGATACGGGTGACTTTGAGCGCATGAGGGCCTTCTTACCTCAAGATGCGACCACCAATCCATCACTGATCCTAAAAGCTGCCCAACTACCTAGTTATCAAAACCTGATTCAAAAGGTTAAAAGTGATACTTCTGGTCAGCCAGTCGATCAAGTGATTGATGCTTTGCTCGTTGCGTTTGGTATGGAGATACTGAAGATCGTCCCCGGTCGGGTTTCGACTGAAGTAGATGCTCGTCTTTCCTTTGATACAGAAGCAACCGTTCAAAAAGCACGAGAGATTATCTCCGCTTATGAATCAAAAGGTATCTCTAAAAATAGGATCCTCATCAAAATTGCCAGTACTTGGGAAGGTATCCAGGCAGCCAAAATTCTGCAGGCCGAAGGTATCACCTGCAATATGACCCTCTTGTTCAGTTTGATACAAGCAGTTGCTTGTGCCGATGCTAAAGCTCAGTTGATTTCTCCCTTTGTTGGTCGTATCACCGATTGGCACAAAAAATCTCTTGGATCTGAGTGGCGTGATGAAATTCATGGTGGCGCTAATGATCCTGGGGTTGTATCAGTCAAAAATATTTATCACTACTACAAGAAGTTCGGAATTAAAACCGAAGTCATGGGGGCCAGCTTTAGAAATATCGGCCAAATCACCAACTTAGCTGGTTGTGATTTATTAACCATTAGCCCGGAGTTACTGTCCGAACTCCAAAGTAAGAATGGTTCTTTACAAGCTGCCTTGAGAGTTGATTTATCTCAGTTGATGAGTATTGATGAAATCAATGCAGATGAAAAGTCATTCCGTTATCAGTTAAATCAGGATGGGATGGCAACTGAAAAACTATCAGAAGGTATTCGTTTATTCTGTACGGATATTGAAAAGCTTGAGAAAGTTTTACAAGCCTAAATTTATTTATCTTTATTTAAGATAAGAGACTTAGACACCCTTAAGCATTCTTTGGCGTCTTGCTTCATATAGGCAAACACCGCTGGCTACCGAAACGTTAAGACTTTCAACACCGCCTGACATAGGTATTTTAACTAACTCATCGCAAGTCTCGCGAGTTAGGCGGCGCATACCCTCACCTTCAGCACCCATCACGATTGCAACAGGTCCACTCAAATCAATATCGTAAAGAGTTTTTTCTGATTGATCGTCCGTACCAATTAACCAAACACCAGCCTCTTGAAGATCTCGCATGGTTCTTGCTAAATTGGTCACAGCGATCAAAGGCATGGTCTCAGCTGCACCACTGGCAACTTTACTCACTGTTGCATTTAAGTGGGCTGAACGATCCTTAGGAACAATCACTGCATCGACACCAGCACCATCAGCCACACGAAGACATGCGCCTAGATTATGTGGATCAGTCACGCCATCTAAAATTAATAATAATGCTGGGCCTTGAAGTGCGTCCAACAACTCATCTAAGGTCTGAACTTTTGAAATCGTGTCTGCAAAAGCAACAACTCCCTGATGGCGATCATTACCTGCAAGAGTTCTTAAGCGTTCCGTATCAGCTTGATGCAATCTTCTACCTAAGATCGGCTCAGCAGATTTAATAAAGTCTTGCATACGACGATCCCGGCGTGCTGGGTCAACATAAACAGTTCTTAAGGATTCTGGATCTTGACGCAATCTTGCAATCACTGCATGAAAGCCTAAGATCATTTGTTTACCATCACCACCCTGCTTTGAATCTTGTTTTGTGTTTTCTTTTTGTTCTCTATCTGACATTAACGACGACCTTTACGAATACTTAATTCATGCCCTTTGGATTTGGCATTACTGGCTTTTTTAGGTTTTTTACCTGCTTTTGCAGCGGCTGGTTTTTTAGATGCAGTTTCTGCTACTTTGGTTGCAGCCTTTGCGGTTGGTCTAATAGCTAGCTCATCAACCGCTGTTAAAGAGCTTGTCGATCCCGGTGTTCTAACGCCTGCTTGAGCGGCACTGGAGCTTGGATTGGCTCTTGAACTACTCCGCGAACGCGAGGATGATTTCTTTGCTCCAGCACCTTTACTTGGCCCTTTACTTGGTCCTTTACCTGGGCCTTGACCAAAACGTGAGCCAGAAGTAGATCCACGATTTGACTGGTTACCTTGACCACGATCTTTACCAGAAAAACGGTCGCCAGATCTGGTGCTGGATCCTATAGTTCCAGCACCTAGAACGCCTGGTTTATCACCTGGCTTAACTAAGCTAAATTCAATACGCCTAGCATCTAAATCAACGCGACTAACTAGCACATGAACTCGGTCTGTTAATCGATAACGAATGCCTGTGCGCTCACCTCTAAGTTCTTGGCGCGCCTCATCGTACTGATAATAGTCACCGCCTAATTCGCTGATGTGGATCATGCCCTCAACGAATAAGCTTTCTAGTTGAACAAATAATCCAAATGTGGCAACACCAGTAATGGTGCCAGCATACTCTTGACCTAAATGATCACGCATGTAATAACACTTTAACCAAGCTTCAACATCACGCGAGGCCTCATCAGCGCGACGTTCGTTGGAAGAACAATGCACTCCTAACTGCGACCAGGCAGCTAGTGCTTTTGAAGCTTCTTCTTTGGCTTTAGAACCACGCGTGGTTTTTGCTGCAGGATTTGATTTGGCATCTTCGTGCGATTTTTTAGCATTGACAGCATTAACACGACCAGGACCCCTCTTAGGCATAGCTAAGTTAAGCACGACTTCCTCAGGTATCACTGGAGAATATTTCTTTTTAGCGAGAATCGCTTTAATAGAACGATGAACTAGTAAATCGGGGTAACGTCGAATCGGACTTGTGAAATGAGCATAAGCATCATAAGACAAACCAAAGTGTCCATAGTTATCCGGTTGATAAACAGCTTGTTGCATGGATCTAAGCACGACTGACTGCAACATACTGGCATCTGGGCGTGGCTTGATCTCTTCAATCAGTTTTGCAAAGTCCTTAGGTCTCGGTTTATCTGAGCCACCTAAGTGAAGCCCTGCAGTTCTTAGAACTTGCTTAAGAGTCATCAACTTTTCTGCAGAGGGTTCAGCATGAACTCGGAATAAAGATGCATGACCATTTTTATCTAGAAAGTCAGCGGCGCAAACGTTAGCTGCCAACATACACTCTTCAATAACTCGATGAGCTTCATTACGAACCCGAGGTTCGATCCGCTCAATCTTACCTAATGAGTTACTGATAATCTGAGTTTCTGTTGTTTCAAAATCAATGGCACCACGTTTATCTCTTGCTGCTCTTAATACTTTATAAAGGCTGTATAGACGATCTAGATTCTTTTTAAGATCTTTGAACCTAGCGGCTTCTGGGCCTTTAGAATTGCTTAAAATTTCCCAAACAGTGTTGTATGTAAATCTTTGGGCTGAGTGCATGACAGCTGGATAAAACTGATAAGCCTGCACTTCACCGTGAAGATCAATCACAGCATCACAAACCATACATAAGCGATCCACTTCAGGCTTCAGTGAGCAAAGACCATTTGAGATCTTTTCTGGCAGCATTGGGATAACACGACGCGGGAAATATACTGATGTAGCACGTGTAATTGCATCGGTGTCTAAGGGATGGTCCGGCTTGACGTAATGCGATACGTCCGCAATAGCAACAATCAAACGCCAAGCTTTATCTTTACCCCATGCTACAGGCTCACAATAAACGGCATCATCAAAGTCCCTAGCATCCTCGCCATCAATCGTCACCAAAGGAATGTCTCTTAGATCAATTCTGCCCTCAAGATCTTGTTCACGAATTTCATCTGGTAATAACTCAGCTTCTTTCATGGCGGCTGGCGAAAATTCATGCGGCACACCGTACTTGCGTACCGCAATTTCTATTTCCATACCAGGATCATCGATTTCACCAAGCACTTCAACAACTCGACCAACTGCTTGGCGATAACTATCTGGGTAATCAATGATTTCAACTGAAACAACTTGATTTAACTTAGCATTTCCCTGCCCCTTAGGCGGAATCAGAATATCGTGGCCAATACGCTTATCTTCAGGAGCGCAAATCAATACACCGTTTTCATTGAGTAATCTTCCAATGACAAATTTATTGGCATGTATCAATACTTCACTGATTTGACCCTCAGGTCGTCCGCGGCGATCAACACCAGAAACTTTAATAATGACTTTATCTTGATGCATGACACGAGACATCTCACGCTCGTTCAAGAACACATCTTCACCGCCATCATCAGGGATAACAAAACCAAAGCCATCACGATGACCCTGAACAGTTCCTTGCTTTTCTGGTAGTTGTCGGGCTATAGCATCTGATAGTGCCAAAGTCCCTTTATTGCTTTTTTTAGTCATGACCTATTGTCTTATATTAATGTGACAATTCACAATATTCTGAAGACTATAATTTACTGAAATTGGTTAAATTAGCCTATATACCAATGAAAAAGCGCGTTGGGTTAAAACGCGCTTTAGGGATAAAAGTATCTGTTTAAGCTTCGAAAGGATGCTGAAGCAAAATAGTTTCATTCCGATCAGGGCCCGTTGAAACCATAGCAATCGGCACACAAGCAACCTCTTCGACTCGTTTCAAATAACTCTGAGCTTCCTTAGGTAATTGATTCCAGTCTTGGATACCCACTGTACTTCCTTTCCAGCCCGGGAAAGTCTCATAAATAGGCTCACAACGAGCGACAGCATCAGAACCTCTTGGCAAAACGTCTAATTTTTTTCCATCTAGGTTGTATCCAACGCACAAACCAATTTGGTCTAATCCATCTAGAACGTCTAATTTGGTCATGCAAAGGCCTGATACACCACTAATCTGAATTGAGCGCTTAAGGGCTGCTGCATCTAACCAACCAGTGCGACGCGGTCGACCTGTGACAGAACCAAATTCTTTACCTACTTCTGCCAAACGCAATCCGATCGGATCTTGCGCTTTGGGATTGTCATGATCGTAAAGCTCGCTCGGAAAAGGCCCAGAACCTACGCGAGTACAGTAGGCTTTTGTGATACCTAAAACATAATGAAGGCTACTAGGTCCAACTCCGGAGCCAGCTGCCGCATTACCGGCGACACAGTTAGATGAAGTAACAAATGGGTATGTTCCATGGTCGATATCCAACAAAGCCCCTTGAGCACCTTCAAAAAGCAGATTTTTACCTGCTTTTTGAACCGCATCCAACTCGCTTGAAACATCGGCTACTAGCGGTCTAAGTTGATCGGCATAACTTAACATGCCATCTCTTACTTCTGCAAAGTCTAAAGCTGGTGCTTTGAAGTATTGAGTTAATACAAAATTATGGTATTCCAAGTTTTCTTTTAGCTTTTCTGCAAAAGATTCTGGAAAGAACAAATCTTGAACACGTAAGGCACGACGAGCTACTTTATCTTCATAAGCTGGGCCAATACCACGGCCAGTTGTGCCGATCTTGGCATTGCCGCGCTTAGCTTCACGGGCATGATCAATCGCTACGTGGTAAGGCAAAATTAAGGTCGTTGCCTCTGAAATCTTCAGTCTTGATCGAACATTCACGCCAGCAGCTTCTAATTCGCCAATTTCTTTAAAAAGAGCTTCGGGTGAAAGTACTACGCCATTACCTATATAACAAGTAACGCTCGGATGCATGATCCCTGATGGAATCAATCGCAAGATAGTCTTTTGGCCGTTAATGATGAGTGTGTGGCCAGCATTATGACCACCCTGGAATCGAACAACACCCTCAGCGTGATCGGTCAACCAGTCAACAATCTTGCCTTTACCTTCATCACCCCATTGGGTACCAATTACAACAACATTGCGGCCAGACTTGCTGGCTGATTTCTGAGCTGACATATAAACCAAAAAAGAAAGAATTAATTAGAAGGTGCAAAAAAGAGCATTTTACGCTCTTGTCTTAAGGACCCAAGCACCTTTTTGCTCGACAAGTTCTCGATCGCATTGAAACTCATCACCATCTTGCTCATGACCAGGGAATAATTGAATTACAACCTCGCCTTGAGTACGTAGTTTTGAGATTTCTTTTGTCAAGGAAGCATCATTAGACCAAGGCGCTAATATGGCTGACTTTTTGGAGCTAATACTTGAAAGTCGAGCTAAGGTCATGATATCTAATGAAAAACCTGTCGCAGGACGGGAGCGTCCAAAAGCGGCTCCAACCATGTCATAACGTCCGCCCCTTGCAATAGCAACCGGTAAACCGGTCACGTAAGCGGCAAACATGACCCCACTGTGATATTGATAGCCTCTTAAATCAGAAAGATCAAGATTTAAGCGCGGGGCGTTTGGTAAGGTCTTCATAGCCTCACATAAGCGCTCGAGATCGTCCAAAGCAGTTTTAACACCTGGAACTTTTGGCAAACTTTGACGAGCTAAGGCCAAAACACTGACGGGTTCACCGCTGAGGGCCACTAAAGCCAAAATCGCTTCTTGAATGGGCTTAGGCCAACTCACCAGCAACGCTTTTAAACCAGGCAAATCTTTGGTCTGCAAAGCCCCATAGAGCGCATCCAGAGCATCTGACTCAGGTTGAAAATCACCCAAAATAGCTGTTAACAACCCAGCATGGCTCATATCCAAGGTGATATCGCCAATTTGACTGAGAGTTAACACCTCATTTAAAAGTTTTTGCACCTCAAGATCAGCTTCCCAACCCGCGTGTCCATAGATCTCAGCACCCAGCTGAAGTTGCTCACGGGATACAGAACCTGGAGCAGCTAAGGTGTGTAGAACAGAACCAGCGTAACAAAGTCTGGTGACACCTTGGCGATTCAGTAAATGTGCATCAATACGAGCGACCTGAGGTGTTATATCAGCACGAAGACCCAGAGTTCTTCCTGAAAGCTGATCGACCAACTTAAAAGTCTTAAGGTTCAGCTCTTGTCCAGCGCCAGTCAATAAAGAATCTAAATACTCCAACATGGGAGGCATCACCAATTCAAAACCATAGGTTTGGAATCGATCTAATAAGATACGGCGCAGATCTTCTATTTTTCTTGCCTCTGAAGGCAAGACATCAGCGATATTCTCAGGTAATAACCAACGATTCATTATTTAGACGCCGGGTTAGAACCATTCAAACGACTGCTTCTCATAAATTTCAAAAACTCAGAGTTCGGCTCAATGATCATCAAATCTTGCTTAGTCTTAAAGCTCGTGCGGTAAGCATCCAAGCTTCTATAAAACTGTGCGAACTGAGGATCACGACCAAACGACTCACCATAAAGTTTTGTAGCAGTGGCATCGCCAGAACCTTTGATCTTCTGAGCATCACGATACGCACGTGACAAAATAACGTCGCGTTGACGCTCAGCATCTGCTCGAATCTTCTCAGACTCTGCAGCACCTGTTGAGCGAAGTTCGTTAGCCACTCGCTTGCGCTCTGCTTCCATACGACGGAAAACTGATTCGCTAATTTCGGCGAGTAAATCAATGCGCTTCAAACGAACATCAACAATTTCAATACCAATATCAGCGGCTTCTTCTGCCACTTTTTTACGAATATTTTGCATCACTTGCTCGCGCTGCTCTGAAATCAATTCTCTAACTGTACGTTTAGTGAATTCCTCATTTAAGGCTGACTTTACAAGTTGGTTCAAACGATCTTGAGCCATACGTTGATCACCACGGAAGCTGATGAAAAAACGACGTGGCTCAACAATGCGCCACTTGACATAAGAATCAACTAATAAGTTCTTCTTTTCAGCAGTAATAAAACGTTCTGCATCAGGCGTATCAATTGTCAAAATACGACGCTCAAAGAATTGAACGCTTTGAAATGGTGGTGGCAACTTAAATTGCAAACCAGGCTCTTCGATGACGCGCTTCAATTCACCGAATGCGAACACAGCAGCATATTGACGTTGGTCAACCACAAAAATGGTTGATGAAAGGATGCCGACTATCAAAAAGAACGCTGCAATCAGTGGGAATATACGATTAGTCATTTTTTAACTCCTAGCGCTCACGACTACGCAAACCGTTAGCGCCATCTCGAGGAGAATTGGCTGCGGGCGCAGTGTTTAGGTTAGGGGCACTTGTCAGTGGCGAAGAAATATTAGCTGGCGTATTGCCTACCGTATTGGAAGAAGGAATATTAGGTAATGTCGATGGCGTTACCTGCTGAATCAATTTGTCTAATGGTAGATAAAGGAGGCTATTACCATTTGCTTTTTGATCAACCAATACCTTCGTAACGTTGTTATAGATCTCTTGCATCGTATCAATATACATGCGCTCACGAGTAACTTGAGGGGCCTTTGCATATTCAGTCTGAACTAACTTAAAGCGTGTTGCATCACCCTCTGCAGTAGCGACTACTTTAGCTTTATAACCTTCAGCTTCTTGCATCAAACGATCGGCAGCACCACGAGCTTTCGGAATGATGTCGTTGGCATAAGCTTGACCTTCGTTCTTTAATCGTTCACGATCTTGACCCGCCTTAACAGCGTCATCAAATGCAGCCTGAACTTGCTCAGGCGGCTGTACGTTTTGAACGGTTACGCTGGTCACAAAAATACCTGCTTTATAGCCGTCAAGAATTTTCTGAATTGATACGTTCAAATCAATCGCTAGTTTTTCGCGGTTTTCATACAAGACGTTATCCATCTTGCTTCTGCCAACGATTTCACGAACAGCTGTTTCAGCAGATTGCACAACTGCAGCATCCGGCTCTTTGTTATTAAACAAATACTCAGAAGCATCTTTTAATCGGTATTGAACGGCAAACTTCACGTCAATGATGTTTTCATCCTCTGTCAACATGGATGAATCTTTAAGATTCGATGCTTTGATGACTGAATTTCTACCTACTTCAACAGAACGGATGGCTGACAAATTAACCACTTCGTGCGATTGAATCGGCCATGGCAAGCGGTAGTTGATACCAGGTAAAGTTGTATTACTGTATTTACCAAACTGAAGAATAACCCCGGTTTGACCTTCTTGGATCATGAAGAAACCGCTGAATAACCAAACCACCACAGCAATCACCGCAACAATACCAACGCCGA
The DNA here is from genome assembly GCA_945879115.1 of Polynucleobacter meluiroseus. GTDB lineage: Bacteria > Pseudomonadota > Gammaproteobacteria > Burkholderiales > Burkholderiaceae > Polynucleobacter > Polynucleobacter meluiroseus_H. The sequence goes on along the minus strand of CAMDUR010000005.1, from coordinate 7,641 downwards.
TTCCAGGCTTCATACCTTCACCAGCAGGTCCTTTTGAACCAGGAGGCTGATTATTACCGCCCCCTTTACCTTTGCCTTTGAATAGACCATTTAAACGCTGATTAAAGTCGTTCCATAACTGATCTAAGTCAGGAGGACCATCTTGTTTTTGAGGCTGACGAGGTCTCTCTTCTGGCTTAGAAGCATTGGGATCTTTGTCATCTTGACCACGCTTAGGGTCTGACTGGTGGTTATTGCCCCAGCCGGGATCATTAACTGAGAAAATTTGTAGTAATTTACGCATCGAATGGAGAGTACAGCCCTGTACGAGTATGAAAAATATCTAATGATTCCCAACGCTTAGTTGGGGCCTGTGTTTCTAAATCTGCAACTGACGGGACTAACTCCTCAGTAGGTTCAATTCTATCAGTGTTCTTTGCAAAATCTGCCAAAGTCTCCCTTAGAAGATCCAAACCCAATCCCTCTTTGGCTGAAACGTAAATAGCAACAACCTTGCCATTTCTGTCATAGCGTAAGGTTGGACCGCGCTCCATTAAAGCAGGAACTTGATCGATCTTATTAACCACAATTAACTGAGGGCTTTGATCAGCGCCAATCTCAGCCAGAACCTTGTCTACTTCAAGCATTTGTTGTTCTCTATCGAGGCTTGAGGCATCCACAACATGCAGTAATAAATCAGCCCGAACAGTCTCATCTAAGGTAGCACGAAAAGACTCAACCAATTGGTGAGGAAGATCACGAATAAAACCAACCGTATCAGAAATAACCGCATTACCAATCTCAGGTAGGTAAACTTTTCTTGAGGTGGTATCTAAAGTTGCAAACAACTGATCTGCCGCATAGGAGCCTGCTTTGGTTAAAGCATTGAATAAAGTCGACTTACCCGTATTGGTATAGCCCACCAATGAAACAGAAAACACCCCGCTTTTTTCTCGAGACCTTCTTTGAGTAGCTTGTTGGCGTTGCAATTTATCTAGTTCGGTCTGGAGACGTTTAGCTTTGTTCTCTAGCATTCGGCGATCCAACTCCATCTGCGTTTCGCCAGGACCTCCGCGCATACCGATACCGCCCTTTTGACGCTCTAAGTGACTCCAAGCTTTTACTAGCCTTGAAACTTGGTAGCGTACATTGGCTAGCTGAACTTGCGTCTTACCCACATGACTCTTAGCACGTTGCGCAAAAATATCTAAGATCAATCCTGTGCGATCAATGACATGACAGTTGAGGTGTCTCTCTAAGTTTCTTTGCTGAACTGGGGATAAGGCGTGATTGAAAATAGCAAGCTCTACTTCATTAGCTTCTATTTGTTCACGAAGTTCTGTTGCCTTTCCTGAACCCATATACAAAGCAGGATCAGGCTTGGAGCGTTTAGCAATCATTGTCAACACTGGTTGAGATCCAGCGCTGGATGCTAGGAGGTTGAGCTCAGCCATACTGTCGGCAAAATCAGGTTTGCCGCCAGGATCTATTCCAATAAGGGCTGCTTTAACTGCTTCCATACTTAATTAAGTATTAGGAGTTCCTTCTTCAAGCTTGAACTCCACGGCTCTTGCTGGAACAACAGTTGAAATCGCATGCTTATAGACCATCTGAGTCACTGTATTGCGAAGCAAAATAACATATTGATCAAATGATTCAACATTGCCCTGTAGCTTGATACCGTTGACTAGGTAAATAGAAACTGGAATGTGCTCTTTGCGCAAGGCATTTAGAAATGGATCTTGCAATAGTTGGTTTTTATTAGCGTTCATGCCGCTCCTTCTTTCTTTTTATTTATTGGGAGTCTTGCTTTGTAAAATTCATTCAAGAGGTCAGACTTGCTTCTACTATATCGAAGCTGCAGAAATTTGCTACTTACCTCGTTTTTTCTTACCTTTATCCGGGTCAACAAAGGGGTTTTGGCCAGTTCGGAACTCTAATCTTAGGGGGGTTCCGCGCAATTTAAACGCTTCCCTAAAGCGACCTTCCAAATACCGACGGTAACTATCTGTTACGCCACTTAACGCATTACCGTGGATGACCACAATCGGAGGGTTAGATCCACCCTGGTGGGCGTAGCGCATCTTAGGCCGAGACATACCCACTCGTTTAGGCTGCTGAAACTCCACAGCCTCCTCCAAAATTCTGGTGAGCTTAGGTGTTGGCATCTTAGACATAGCTGCACCATAGGCAGCATCAACATCTTTAAATAATTCTTTAATGCCAAAACCCTTGATAGCTGAAATAGGATGAACGTTTGCAAAATCTAAGAAACGCAATTTTCTAGCAATATCAGTTCGAGCACGTTCTTTGTTGTAGTCATCCATGCCGTCCCATTTATTGACCGCTAGAACCAGAGCTCTACCGGCATCCACAATAAATCCTGCGATATGGGCGTCTTGCTCAGAAATATCTTGCTGAGCATCCAACATCAAAATAACAACGTTGGCATCAGCAATGGCTTGCAAGGTTTTGACAACCGAAAATTTTTCAATAGCTTCAAATACTTTGCCGCGCTTGCGCAAACCAGCGGTATCAATCATCACATAAGGCTTACCATTACGCGTGAACGGAACATCAATCGCATCTCTGGTTGTCCCTGGCATGTCAAAAGCAATCACACGCTCTTCACCAATCAAGGTATTGATGAATGTGGATTTACCCACGTTAGGACGGCCAACAACCGCTATCCTCATTGGACGATCGCCACGCTCTTCTTCCTCAGGCTCATCAGGAATACCCAAAGCATCTAATGCGTCTTCAATCATCTGACGCACACCGTCGCCGTGCGCTGATGAAATAGCGATCGGATCACCGAGACCTAATTCATAGAAGTCTGCTGTCACAGTTGCATAAGCCATACCTTCGGCTTTATTCACTGCCAAAATAATGGGACGACCGGTCTTGCGTAAGAAATCAGCAATCACGCGATCTTGTGGCGCCATACCTAAACGCGCATCCACTAATAAAATGACAATATCGGCTTCAACAACAGCTTGCTTAGTTTGTTTGGCCATCTCAGCCAAAATGCCAGTTTTAGCAACAGGTTCAAACCCGCCTGTATCAATACAGATGAACTCACGCTCACCCACGCGACCATTACCATAATGGCGATCACGTGTCAGTCCTGAAAAATCAGCTACTAATGCATCACGCGAACGTGTCAGCCGATTAAATAAAGTCGACTTACCAACGTTCGGGCGTCCCACAATAGCTATAACTGGTTTCATAATTCTTTTACTTTCTAACTATCTCTAAGACCTATTAAGGTCATTTTTTATTTATATGGTCTTAGTTAAGCTGAATTAAAAACTGATTAAGCTTAGTTAGATATCTAATTAGATGATTAATTAGGTTTGTATGCAGCCAAAGAACCGCTTCTAGATTGCACAATCAATAAACCGTTAGCAACAATCGGAGCAGCATTAATCGGGCTGCTATCAACTCGAATACGAGCAACAGCTACTCCACTAGATTGCTCTAAGAAATGTAAATAGCCTTGCTTATCGCCCATCAATAATAAACGACCAGCAGCCAATGGCTCCCCTAGATCACGCCAAGTCATGGTTTCATTGCGCCATACTTCAACACCATCGTCAGCACGGTATGCCACAAGGTGAGATTTTTCATCCGCCGCAAATACAAACTCTTGAGATTGAGCAGTACCCGTATAGCTTGAGAAATCCTTGGTCCAAGTGAAGTTACCTGTGTTTAAGTCGCCACAACCGATACGACCCTGAAATGCTACTGCGCATAATCGACGACCAATCACAGAAGGTCTTGCAGAGACATCCGTCATACGCTCAATCTCAGAGAAACCCTTTGGATAAGCAAGCGATGTTTCCCAAAGGACATTACCGCTAGTCAAACCTATGACACCAATTTTTCCACCAGAAAATCCCGTTATAAAAGCATCTGCTGCAACTGGCACCATCGCAAAACTTGTTCGCAGAGAAAGCGCTGTTTGTGGGCGAAGATAAGACCAACGGCGCTTACCTGTCTTAGCATCCAATCCAAAAAAGCGGTTATCAATCGTCCTAATAATTGCTACACCACCCAAAACTAAAGGTTCAGTTAAAACCTCACTACCAACAGTTTCTTCCCAAATTTTTTCGCCTTGAGCGTTAAAGGCAAATACCAGACCTTTAGCCGTACCAACAACAATGACGCTGCCATCACTTCCTGGGCCGGATGAAATATCAGAGGGGGCTCTTACCTCCCAAACTTTCTTACCACTTAAGATGTCGATCTTAGTAATCAATCCGTTACCAGCAGAGGTGTAAATATAGTCACCAGCAACAACTGGGCGCATGATAAAAGTATCAGATTTACCAACACTTGTTGACCAAACAGAGGTAACGCTGAGCTTCTCCTCAACTGAAACCAACTTACTTGGCTCTCTTTTTTTAGAGCTTGAGCAAGCCGAGAGACCGACCCCAAGAAATAAAAATGTGAAGAATGAAAAAACTGCGATACGACTCATAGAACGGTTCATGAACGACCCCCAACTGCATCTAACTTAATTTTTAATAATCGCTTCGATTCATCAGAAGCCTCAGAGTTCTTGAGCAATAAATCCCAAGCTTGTTGATAAAACTTACGGGCATCAGCATTTTTCTGTTGCGCGAACTCAACATCACCACGCCTCTCGAGTATTAATGGCTCGAAAGGTTTTGAAACAGATGCAGCTGCTACTTTGCGTGCTTCATCAAACTTATCTTGATCAATTAATAAAGACACTAAACGAGTTCTAGCAATATCTTGGTGAGCATCGACCTTGGCTTTATCTACCACCCAACGAAGATTCTTCTCTGAATTAGCTAAATCACCAGATGCATTCGTGACTTGCGCCGCAACTAAAGAGGCCATACCGGCATAGCTAGTTGATTGAAATTGATCTTGCAAATCAGCCGTGGCCTTGAGTATTAAAGGGATGTCTTGTTTTTGCGCACCAGTTAATACCAACTCATAGACTTTACTTGCGCCAAGAGAGCTTTTCTTATTCCACCAACCGTAGCCAGCATAAGATATATAACTCGCCACTAAAATAAGAATAATTGCTAACAACCAATTGCCGTAGCGCTTCCACCAGGCTTTAAATTCGGCTAGTTGTTCTTGTTCTTCTAAGTTGAAATGCATATCGTGTTCACTTATTCTGAAATAGTAATCAATTGATTGATGACAGCATCAACCAAACCATCAAGTGCAACAGTCAATTGCTGACCATCACCCCTTAAATCTTTTAACTGGGCTTGACCTGCTTGCAACTCATCAGGCCCAATAATAATCGCATAAGCTGCACCACTGCTATCAGCCTTTTTCATCTGAGATTTAAAGCTAGCTGCCTCCCCATCAGGCGAGCAGTGCAGGATCACTTCAATACCGGCACTTCTCAATCTCTCAGCTACCACCATAGCGGCCTCTAGGGTGTCACCAGCTTGATGCAAGATATAAACATCACAACCAGCTCCCAGATCAGAGCTAAGCCCCTGCTCTTTCATCAACTCAATGACTCGCTCCATACCCATGGCCCAACCACAAGCTGGAGCAGGTTTACCGCCCATTTGCGCCATTAGAGGGTCGTAACGACCACCACCTGCGATAGTTCCCTGAGATCCCAACTGATCAGTCACCCACTCAAAAACAGTGAGGTTATAGTAGTCAAGACCGCGCACAAGGCGTGGGTTGATCGTAAAAGGTATGTTGTTGGCTTTAAGTAAACGCTGAACGCCCTCAAAGTGTTTGAGAGACTCTTCACCTAAAAAGCTTAAAAGCTGAGGCGCGGATTCTACTATCGGCTTCATATCTGGATTCTTGCTATCCAAGATTCGAAGAGGATTGGTATTGAGTCGACGCTTAGCATCGTCGTCCAACTCTGACTCATGCTTTTTAAAGTGCTCAATCAATGCCTCACGATGAGCTGCTCGCTCATTGGCTTGACCCAAAGAATTCAATTCCAAGCGAACGCCAAATAAATCTAAGTCATCCCAGAGGCGCTGACACATCAAAATAATTTCAGCATCAATATCAGGACCTGCAAACCCAAGTGCCTCAATACCTAATTGATGGAATTGGCGATAGCGACCACGCTGAGGACGCTCATGCCTGAACATCGGCCCCGTGTACCAAAGTCGCTTAGGTCCCTCGTATAACAAATTGTGTTCAATAACTGCTCTCACGACTGCCGCAGTCCCTTCTGGACGAAGTGTGAGCTGTTCACCATTTAAGCTGTCCTCAAACGAGTACATTTCTTTTTCAACAATATCTGTTACTTCACCAATTCCACGCTTAAACAATGCGGTTTGCTCAACGATGGGTGTTCTGATTTGTTGATAGCCATAAGATCTCACTAAGCTTTGGATCGATTGTTCTAAGTGAGCCCATAGAGGAGCCTCACTAGGCAAGAGGTCATTCATCCCTCTTACACCTGTAATTTTGGCTTGCTTGTCCAAGCTACCCTGATTGTTTTGATTAGTAGAGCTCATATATGGATGTCATTTAACTTTTGGTTTGATAAGTACTTTTGACATACTCATCAACAATAACTTGAAATTCTTCAGCGATATGGTCGCCACGAAGAGTTTTTACTTTAACGCCATCAACAAAAACTGGTGCCGCTGGTGACTCGCCAGTACCAGGCAAAGAAATGCCAATATTGGCATGTTTGCTTTCGCCTGGACCATTGACAATGCAACCCATCACAGCAACATTCATCGCTTCCACGCCAGGATGGTCTTTTTTCCATATAGGCATCTGATGACGTAAATAACTTTGAATTTTTGACGCTAACTCTTGGAAGTAAGTGCTAGTCGTACGACCACAGCCCGGGCAAGCAATCACCATCGGCGTGAAATGACGCAAGCCCATGGTTTGTAAAATTTCTTGTGCGACGATCACTTCGTTTTCACGGGGCGCACCAGGCTCCGGCGTTAATGAAACTCGAATCGTATCGCCAATACCTTCTTGCAACAAGATTGATAAAGCCGCCGTTGAGGCAACAATTCCCTTGCTGCCCATACCAGCCTCAGTGAGTCCAAGATGTAATGGATAGTCGCAACGTGAAGCTAAATCTCTGTAAACCGAAACCAAATCCTGCACTGCGCTAACTTTGCAAGATAGAGTGATTTTATTACCCCCTAAACCAATCTCTTCTGCTCTAGCAGCAGATTGTAGGGCTGACTGAATCAATGCTTCAGACATGACCTGCCGCAATTCCAAAGGCTTTGGAAGAGCCGCATTGTCATCTAGTAACTTAGCTAATAAATCTTGATCCAAACTACCCCAGTTAACTCCAATGCGCACTGGCTTGTCATAACGACAAGCCAATTCAATCATTTGTGAAAACTGCGTATCTCGCTTAGCACCTTGTCCAACGTTACCCGGATTGATTCGATATTTGGAAAGTGCCTGCGCACAATCTGGATAGTCGGTAAGTAGCGTGTGCCCGTTGTAATGAAAGTCACCAACTAGAGGTACATAAATACCTAATTTATCTAATTGTTCACGAATAGCTGGAACGGCAGCAGCTGCAGCCGGCGTATCAACAGTGATTCGGACAATTTCAGATCCAGCCTTAGCGAGTTCTTTAACCTGGATTGCCGTACCAATAGCATCTGCAGTATCAGTATTTGTCATAGACTGAATACGCACGGGTGCATCACC
>CAMDUR010000004.1 GCA_945879115.1 Polynucleobacter meluiroseus | reverse complement strand
ACAGCCCCATTTCTGCTCGAAGAGTTATTTGAACTCTTTAATGAGAAGCTTGAAGATCATATTCAGTTAGTGCCATTGACACCATGGTACAGATTCTACTTTTCAGATAAGACAACTTTTGATTATGGCGGTACGATCGAAGATACTTTGGCTGAAATCGACACGATAGAACCCCGAGATAAAGAGGGTTATAAGAAGTTACTCAATCATTCTAAAAACATATTTGATATAGCTTTCACAAAGCTGTCTGCTATTCCATTTCATCGCTTCATGTTGATGGTTTCGCTTATTCCAAAATTAGTTGTTTTGAGAAGTTATGAAAGTGTTTGGGGAATGGTCTCAAGACATTTAATCAGCCCTAAGTTACGCCAAGCATTTTCTATTCAACCATTATTAGTTGGCGGAAACCCCTTTTCGACAACGAGCATTTATGGATTGATACATTACTTAGAGAGAACGTTTGGCGTCTTTTTCGCTATGGGCGGCACTGGCGCTATTGTTAATGCTTATAAGAATTTGATGGAGCGAAATAATATTGAGATTATTTTGAATCAATCAGTTAATAAAATTATTATTAATGAAGGTAAGGCGGTAGGCTTAACTCTAGAGAACGGCTCTAAGATCAGTGCCGATATCATCGTTTCTAACGCTGATCCAGCGTATCTGTACAAAAATATGGTTGATCAAGACGATGTGGCCATAGCGACGAAGGTCAAAATTAAATTAGCCCACTATTCAATGGGTTTAATGGTGATCTACTTTGGCACCACCCGAAAATATCCTGATGTGGTTCATCACACCATTTGGCTCGGGAAAACTTATAAAGAACTACTTAGCAATATTTTTGATAAAAAAATATTATCTGATGACTTCTCGCTTTATATTCATCGCCCCACTGCAACGGATGAGTCTTTTGCCCCTGAGGGTTGCGATAGTTTTTATGTCTTGTGTCCAGTTCCTAACCTTAAAGCAGATATTGATTGGTCGGTTGAGGGTGAAATACTAAAAAATAGAATCATTGATGCACTCGATCAAACCATTCTTCCGGATTTAAAAAAGCACATAACTGAAGACTTTTTTATGACACCCAAAGACTTTGAAAGTAATTACCTGAGTGCTCATGGTGCCGGTTTCTCAATTGCGCCCTTATTCCGTCAATCCGCATGGTTTAGATTCCACAATAAAGCAGAGGGCATAAAAAACCTCTTCATCTCTGGGGCGGGAACTCATCCAGGGGCGGGATTGCCAGGAGTTCTTTGTTCAGCTAAAGTAATCGATCATCTGATACCGGCAGCTATAGACTTTAAATGACCCCAGTTGATCAATATTCAATTGATTACATAAAAGAATCAAACAATATATTAGCCAATAAAGGTAAGACCTTTTTTTGGGCTAAATTCTTGTTAAAGCAAGAGCATGCAGAAGATGCAACGAGACTTTATAGGTTTTGTCGATATATTGATGATATTGGCGATGAAAGCGATGATAAAGATCACGCTCACCAAGTCTTATCAAAAGTAATTTCTGAGGTCAACACTGGTATATCTAGTGACCCTGTCATCAATGATGCAATAAAGCTTTTTAATAAAAAAAATATTGATATAAGAGTGCCCATTGAACTTATTAATGGCGTGTTGTCAGATCTTAAATCGGTTCGTATAGTATCTGAAGATCAGTTGCTTATTTATTGTTATCGGGTGGCCGGCACTGTTGGATTGATGATGAGTAAGGTACTTGATGTCAATGATGAGCGTGCATACGCTCATGCCATTGATTTAGGCATTGCTATGCAGTTAACTAATATCTGTAGGGATGTGACAGAAGATGCCATTATGCAAAGAAGGTATATTCCAGGAAGCATGTGTAACAACCCAGAGCCAGACTTATTAATTAATCCTAATAAAGAGATAAAAATTCTAATTTCTAAAAATTTGAATGACTTGCTTCATATGGCGGATAACTATTATCAGAGTGGTCATGATGGCCTATGCTTTTTGCCATTAAGGGCCAGAATGGGTATGGCAATTGCAGCTTTTTTATATCGACATATCGGAGTAAAGCTTAAAAATAAGAACTATGAATTTTGGATGGGAAGGGTATTTGTCCCCAAAGCATTAAAGCTCAAGTTAACAGCTCAAATACTATTGCGTTCAATTTTTGATACTGGTTTTCATAAGTACAAAGGGCAACATCAAGTTCAACTTCACCAATCATTGAAGAACCTACCTTACGCCAATGAATCAGCACTTTGACCTCGTGATTATTGGTGGCGGTTGTGCCGGACTAAGTCTTGCTTATCAATTGTCACAGTTTGGAGAGAGCTGCCCTCGAACATTGATCATTGAGGAGAGAGCCGACTATACAATTGATCGTACATGGTGCTTCTGGGATCTTGAAGATCCCATCCATAAAGATTTAGCTCCTTATGCATGGAGAAAATTCATCATTAAGAACAATCACCTTACACACGAACATAGTTGTCAAGAAACCCCATATTTAATGTTGCCAAGTGATATTTTCTACAAAAATATAATAAGCGCTATTAAGCTCAATACAAAGATTCAATTACTAACGGGTGAAAAACTAGTTGATGAAGTAATCAAGAAAGATACTTGGCAAATTGCAACATCAACATTTACGGCTACTGGAACAAATGTTGTGGATACAAGACCAACTAAGACCATGACTAAAAAAGACTCGCTGATGTGGCAATCTTTTGTGGGTTATGAGGTGGAGCTTGATAGCCCACTATTTATGGAAGATCAATTAGTCTTAATGGACTTTGATTCAAGTTTTAAGGAAGGGTTAGCTTTTGTTTATTGTCTACCCACTTCAAAGACTAAAGCTTTAATTGAGTACACGGTATTTTCAGAAGAATTATTTGTTGCTGAACAATTAACAGCTAGCTTACTTGAGAAGATCGGTGAATATACCCAAAATACCAGTTATAAGATTCTTCGAAAAGAAGCTGCCATTCTTCCAATGGGTAATAAAGAGATTGAACAGAAAGAAGACCCCACTTATTTATTTGCCGGCTTATTTGCAGGAGCAGCTAGACCCAGTTCAGGCTACGCCTTTCAAAGAATACAAATTTGGGCAAAAGAGTGCGCTTTTGAATTGAAAAATAATCATCAATTAAAGAAGTTTAAAAAAGACTCATTTATTCAAAAATGGATGGATTTATTATTTATTACTGTGATCAAGAAAAATCCAATTATTGGAGCTAAAGTATTTGAGAATCTCTTTAAAAACTGTGATGCTAAGACCGTGGCTTATTTCATGTCCGATCACTCAACTATTTTGGATAAGTTAAAGATAGTTAGTGCGCTACCTGCACTAACTTTTCTTTCAGCAATACCTGATTTAATCCGTTCAAAACATCGCCTTGATAGATCTAGTTAATGCATAAGATTCTTCAACTCCAAAGTAACCTTGCCATAGCAGCATGCTTGATAGGTGCTTTGTTGAGTATTGGCATAGATCCCCACTTGAGCTCGACCATGCTATTAGCAGCACTTTCCTTGGTTGTGATTCTGGGCGTTCCCCATGGTTCTTTGGATGTTCTTTTTGCTAGACAAACTTACCAATTAGTACACATCACAAAATGGCTGAAATTTCTCGGATTCTATAGTGCCAGCTCTTTGTTAATCATTGCTTTATGGATTCTTGTTCCTGGATTTTTCTTTATAGTTTTCTTAATTTTGTCAGCGATACATTTTTCTGATGATATTAATTTATCCGGTCATCAATTTTTAAAACTAAGTTATGGCTTTGCAGTTATTACTCTTCCAGGTGTAATACATGGGGCAGAATTAATAAAACTTTATGGGATGATTATTGATGTAGAGCTAGCTCAGCAAGTAGTTTTGATATCAAGGTATGTGGGCTTATGCTTATTGCCCATTCTTTTGACCTTATTTTTTACCAAAAAAACAAATATCAGATCTCAAATAGAGATTATCTCAATAGCTATTCTTTTCTTGATGGCTACACCTATCTTAGCGTTCACCATTTATTTTTGCTTCATGCACAGTGCCCGTCACCTAGTGAGAAGCCACTTCTTTTTAAATGACGTTAAAAGACAAGAGTTTATCTACGCGCTGATTCTTCCAACAGTTGCTGTCATCTTTATGGGTTTATGTATTTGGTATTTCAAATTAACGCCATCTTTTGAAAAGGATTTGATCCAAATCATCTTTGTTGGACTTGCTGCTTTGACCGTTCCCCATGCTTGGGTATTAAATAAGGCCAAGTTTTCAAAATGGGCTACCAGTAGCTTTAAAAAAATAGATTGATCTTCGATTTACCTTTTTAACTTTTAAATTTGCCTAGACATTACCGTGTCTGTGTTGCACACTCAAAATCTGTGCAAACAATTCAAATATTCTCAAAGTTAAAGCATTTACTGCTTGCGAGTACTTTTTTAACAATCAGCGGAATATCGCTAGCAAACTCCTACGGTCTAATTGAAGTTATAGAGCCAAGCGCCAAAAGTGAACTTTGGATCAATCCTGGATTGGTTTCTTATCACTTTGATCGAACGAAAGAGTTCAACTCAGTTAATTACGGAATTGGTGCTGAATATAAGCTTTCCTCTACAACTTCACTAACTGTTGGGCAGTATCACAACAGTTATCACAATCTTACTAATTACATCGGTGCTTTCTGGCAACCTATTAAAGTGGGCCCTGTACAGATGGGTTTTGTTATTGGGGGTTTTAATGGCTATATCGATACCAATAACGGCGGATGGTTTCCTGCAGTCTTACCGGCATTCTCAATAGAAAGTCAGTGGGTTGGTTTGAATATATTAGTTTTTCCCACCATAAAAGACCACGTAGCTGGATCCATTGCTTTTCAGCTTAAATTTAAAGTATTTGATTAGCTTAGTTTTACAGGCGTAAACTTTTAAATGTAATAAAAACGAGTTAAAAATAACTTTTTAAGTAAGTGTGGATTTATCTATGACAGAGCAGGGAGCGCCCCCATCCCCTTCGAAGAGCTTGTTGCAGAATTTGCGCCAGCAGATCATGCAAAGTTTGCCGTTTTCAAAGATGGCTGAAAGTGATGTCGACTTCTTTCTGAGTCAATCCCGTGAATCTTACTTCGCTCCCAAAGAACAAATCCTAGCGCCTGCTGATGGTCCTCCTGATTTTTTATATCTGATTCGTCAAGGAAGGGTATCGGGGCGACGCGATATACCTGGTATAGAAGAAAATTCATTCCTATTGGATGCAGGTAGTTTATTTTCTATTGGTTCAGCATTTGCTAATCGACCAGTGACAACGGTATATATCGCAGTTGACGATTGTTTTTGCCTGCTCTTTCCTGTTAGTGCCATGCGCCAGTTACAGGGACAGTCCCAGCCCTTCAATGATTTCTTAAGTAATCGAATTTGGGGCCTATTACAGGAGTCACGAATTGCCTTGCGCAACTCATTTGCTTCACAGGCACTTGCTGAGCAATCTTTAGAAAGTCGTCTTGGTGACTTAAGGCTTAAAAAGCCCTTGTGTACCAAACCATCAACTTCTTTGCGTGAAGCGCTCACGATGATTCATGAAAGAAAAGTTGGGTCGATATTAGTTACTGAAAACAACCAAGACATTTTAGGTATTTTGACGCGCTACGATGTTTTGTCGAGAGTGACACTCAGTAATCTTGATCTGAACACCCCCATCTCATCTGTGATGTCAACCGGTATTAAAACTCTTACTGTGGATGACACTGCTGAGATGGCTGGATTATTAATGTCTCGTTTCAATATTAGGCATTTGCCAATTTTAGATCGTGGTCAATTAGTTGGAATTATTTCAGAGCGAGACTTATTTTCTTTACAACGCCTTTCTCTCAGTAATATCAGTTCTACCATAAGAGGTAGTTCTGATCTTCAGCAATTAAAAAAATGTGCTGATGATATTCGTACATTTGCACGCAACTTATTAGGTCAGGGCGTTCAGGCTCGTCAATTAACTGTCCTCATCAGTCATTTAAATGATGTCCTCACGGAGCAATTAATTGATATTTATGTTGAGCGCTATCAATTAAACAAAAGTCGCTTCGCTTGGATATCTCTTGGTTCTGAAGGGCGTGGTGAGCAAACTATTGCCACTGACCAAGATAATGCTTTGGTTTACGAAGACGGGGAGTCTGAAGAGCAACGCTTGGTTTACTTGAAATTTGCAAGAGACGTGAACGAAGCCCTAGATGCCTGTGGCTACCCGCTTTGTAAGGGCAACATCATGGCGAGCAACCCTGAGCTATGCCTGCCGCAAAAAGATTGGTTGATACGTTTTACAAGTTGGATTGAGCATGGCAACCCAAAGGATCTTTTAAACGCCAGTATATTTTTTGATCTAAGGGCTATTGGCGGTAATGCTGACTTACTGATTCCACTAAAACAGTTAGTAAAAACAAAAGCGGCAAGTATTCCTCGTTTTATCAAGTTACTTGCTGACAATGCATTGAATGCAAAAGTTCCACTCAATTGGCTGGGTGCGATTGAACCAACTGAAATAAATGGTAAAAAAACCATTGATCTCAAATTGCAAGGTTCTGCTTTGATGGTTGATGTGGCACGTATTTATTCTTTAGCGCATGGCATTGATGTTATTAATACCCGTGAACGTTTAGCTGCAATCGGAAAGGCTCTAAATATTCCTGAAGCAGAGAGTGCTGCATGGATCACTGCATTTGAATTCTTACAAACCCAGCGCCTTGCAGTTCAAATTGGGGATCTTAGGATTAATGGCAATCCGAACGTCATCGATATTGATCAGTTGAATTCAGTTGATCGAAGCATCTTAAAAGAATCACTTCTTAGAGTGCGTTCTTTACAACAGTATTTACAGCTCGACTATGCTCGCTAATCTAAAAGATGCCCCTCTGTTTGATGGTCTTAAACGTCTGTTTAAGACCAAGAAACCTGAGTTAAGTCGTTGGATTGTTCTTGATGTTGAAACTAGTGGTCTTGACCCGTATTCCGATCGTTTAATTGCAATTGCTGCAGTAGCGATTGAAGTTAGCGCCGACTTTAGTCAAATATCTATTAGAGTTGGTGATAGTTATGAGGCTGTTATCAAGCAAGACTTACCAACTAGTAAAAGTAATATCCTCATTCACCATATTGGGGCCCAAGCTCAATTGGAGGGTAGAGCTCCAATTGAGGTTTTAGAAGAATTCAAAAAATGGGTGGGTGAAAGTCCATTATTGGCTTTTCATTCAGCTTTTGATGAAACTATGATTAATAGAGCTTATGCCAAGTTCCGACTAAAGCCCCTACAAAACGAATGGTTAGATATTGAACCTTTAGCAAAAATTACTGGGGTTAACCCTAGGTTGCGAGCTTTAGACGAATGGCTTGAATACTTTGGTATTGAGTGCGCAGTTCGCCATCAGGCTGCAGCAGATACCTTCGCTACAGCCGAGCTACTAATGCGCTTGTGGCCCTATTTAAAAAGGGAGGCTAATTCATGGGGATCCCTAAGGGATATTGCCCGTCAAGCTAATTGGTTAGGTCATTCATAGTCGTAAACCCCATACCTTTTTTAGGGCTTTACTGTTCGGGAAATTACCTATTTTTCAATGGAGTAGGAGGCGTGATACTCCGTCTGAGGTAGTGATGCCTTTCTACCGATTTTTTAGGAACCTTAGTGCTTTTATTTTTGAACCTCGCTCAGTTAGTTTTATATATTGGAATTCTTGGCTTGATTGGTCAGGGGATTCTTTTTGTTATAGCTGGCCAAAATCGTGATGACAATTTGTTCTATCAATTAATTGGTATGGTTAATAAACCATGGACATACATCGCACGTCTCATTTCACCTAAACAAATTCCGGACAGCAAAGTTCCTTTTGTTGCATTTTGTATCACCGGTGTTCTCTATATGGCAGTAACAATAGCTAAGATCGAACACTGTATTTCAGTTGGTATAAAAACATGTCAGTAAAAAAACGCGGTCTTATCTGGTATCAACTCAAGTGGCGTGCCACTTTCTACATCATCTTTGGCTTGAAAAATCAAGCAATGGATATATTTGAAGAACTGTATCGCTTGTACCCAGATGACGACTATGCAATTGCTAGTCTTGCATTTATGAAGACGGAAATGGGTGATAAGGCCGGTGCGATAGCTGATTACAACCGTTTGGTGCAATCACCCAACGTTACAGCCGCTCATTGGTACAACCTCGGATTCTTACAAGAAGAAATGGGCCAAGTAGAAAGCGCTGAATATAGTTTCAGACAAGCCATCAAAATTAATGAAAAACTCGATGAAGCTTGGTACGGTCTTGGTCTTACGCTCATTCAATTAAAGCGTTTTGATGAAGCTATCAAAGCTCTCAAGAAAAACACTCAATTACAGCCTATGAGCCCGTATGCGTGGTATCAGCTCGCCCGACTATATGTTGAGCGCGAGCAACCCGACGAGGCCAGCAAAATCATTTCGCATCTCAAAAATTTTGAACCTAAATTTGCTAAGCAATTAGAGCGGGAAACTGGTCTGGCTGGTTAGTGTTTTTGTGTAGTGAGTTGTTGTAGTTGTTTTTAACTTAAAGGAGAAACTGTTATGCAATTAACAGAATCGCATAAGCAATATTGGCAAAAAGCCGTACGGATGACGGGTATCCTGTTAGCCATTTGGTTTATTGTTACTTACGTTGTTGGATACATGGCGCGAGATTTGGCTTTTAACTTTTTCGGATGGCCATTTAGTTTTTGGGTCGGTTCCCAGGGAGCATTGATTGTTTACGTTTTAATCATTGCTTATTACGCTCATTACATGAACAACCTTGATAAAGAATATGGTTGCGCTGAAGTAGAGGAGGATTAATCATGGCTGGAATGACACCTGGTAATGAAAAGAAAGATATGTTCACCGGCGGTACTAATGCCGATTTCAAAAAAGCCTTAAATAAAGTTTACGCTTGGTATACCGGCGGCTTTATTGCATTCGTTATTGTTATAGCGATTGCAGAGCAAATGGGCATGACTAGAGCTATGATTGGTTACTTGTTCTTAGGCGCAACAGTTTTGCTATACGCTGGTATTGGCGTCATGAGTAGAACTACTGATGCTGCAGAATACTATGTGGCTGGTCGAAGAGTTCCTGCTATGTATAACGGTATGGCAACGGGTGCTGACTGGATGTCAGCTGCGTCGTTTATCGGTATGGCTGGTACTCTCTATTTGACAGGTTACGGCGGTTTAGCCTTCATTATGGGCTGGACAGGCGGTTACTGTTTAGTAGCTTTGTTCTTGGCTCCTTACCTACGCAAATTTGGTCAGTTCACAATTCCTGACTTCCTAGGCGCACGTTATGACGGTAACCTCCCACGTTTCATCGGAGTTTTTGCTGCTATTTTGTGTTCTTTCACTTACGTGGTTGCTCAGATTTACGGTGTTGGTTTGATTACAACTCGTTTAGCTGATGTGCCATTTGAATTTGGTATTTTCATAGGTTTAGGTGGTATTTTAGTTTGTTCATTCTTAGGCGGTATGCGCGCGGTTACTTGGACTCAAGTTGCTCAGTACATCATCTTGATCATTGCTTACATGATTCCAGTTGTATGGTTATCAGTTAAGCAAACAGGCAACCCAATTCCACAGTTGATCTACGGTTACCAGTTAGAGAAAGTAACTGCTAAAGAAGCAGAATTAATTAAAGATCCAAAAGAGTTAGAAGTTCGTGCGATTTTCAAAGCACGTGCTGATGCCTTTACTGAAAAGCTAAAAGACGTTCCTGCTGCTCTCGCTGCTGATAAAGCTGCTGCTGAGAAGAAGGTTGCTGACTTGAAAGCTGCAAATGCACCTGCTCCTGAGATTGCTGCTGCTGAAAAAGCACTTGCTGCAGTTCCAAAGGATGAAGCCGCTGCTAAAAAGGCTTGGACAGCCGCTAGAACTGGCGCGGATAACCGTTCGAAGCCACTAGCTAATATGCCACGTCATGGTGCGCAGTTTGCAGGCGACCCTAATGGTGACGAAAAGGCTAAAACAGCTTTCGATACCTCACGTCGTAACTTCTTAGCTTTGATCTTCTGTTTGATGGTTGGTACAGCTGCTTTGCCACACATTTTGATGCGCTTTTACACGACCCCGTCTGTGAAACAAGCTCGTGAATCTGTGACATGGTCATTGTTCTTCATCTTCTTGCTTTATTTCACTGCTCCTGCTTTGGCAGTTCTTGTGAAATATGAAATATTTACGGTATTGGTCGGAACACCAATTGATCAGTTGCCGGGATGGATTGCACAGTGGGGTAGGGTCGATCCAACTTTATTGTCAGTAACTGACGTTAATAAAGATGGTATTTTCCAGTTAGCTGAAATGACCATTGGTGGTGACATCATCGTTCTAGCAACTCCAGAAATCGGTGGCTTGCCATACGTGATCTCAGGTATGGTTGCAGCGGGTGGTTTGGCTGCTGCTCTATCAACAGCTGACGGCTTGTTGTTGACTATTGCTAACGCTTTGTCACATGACGTTTACTACAAAATGATCAACCCAAATGCTCCAGCAAGTACACGTGTCATGATTTCTAAGGTTCTATTGTTAGTAGTAGCTTTGGCTGCCGCTTACGTAGCAGCTCAGAAACCAGCTGATATTTTGTTCTTGGTTAGTGCGGCGTTCTCATTTGCTGCTGCAGCGTTCTTCCCAGCTCTTGTTTTAGGTATTTTCTGGAAGCGTGCTACTAAAGCTGGTGCTTGCGTAGGTATGATCGGTGGTTTAGGTATTACTATGTATTACATGGTCATGACTCAAGCATGGTTACGCGGTATATTCGGCGTAACTTCACCGGTTGAGCTTTGGTATGGTATTTTGCCGATCTCTGCTGGAGTATTTGGTGTACCAGTTGGTTTTGCGTTGATTATCTTGGTGAGCTTGGTAACTCCAGCCCCACGTAAAGAGATTCAAGACTTGATCGACAATGTGCGTTACCCAACATTACGTAGCGATTCATAATCGTTATTTGATGTAGTAATACATAGATTCTTCTGAATCAACTAACCCGCTCCTCGGAGCGGGTTTTTTATTACCTAAAATTCGGCAGCTTTCTGATGTTGCTGGATTTGAGCGTTAGAAATCTAATGATGATTTCTATACAAGCATTTAACTTTTAGAAGTAGAAGACCAGAGCGCTATTTTAAATAAGATCTATTTAAGATAAAAAGAAGGTTATTCTGAAGATATTGATCTTACTTTTCAATTTAATTAATGAAAAAACCACTTTTAACAACCGTTTGCCTTGTGATTTATACATTTTTTGAAATCCTGGTTGCTATTTTTGATGTATTAATTATGGCAGTAGCATTTTGTATACCTGTTATTGCAGGCTTACTTTTGAGGCCTGTTGGGGGCGATCTTGTGGCCATGATAGGCGTGGTTGTTGGCGTTGCATTATTTGGCATAAGCTTTGTGAAAAGGAAGAAATTCCAAGCTTATTTACAGATTAAATTTAGAGCAAAAGCAGAGTCCGTGATTGAGAGAATCCGATCGAAGAGTTATTTTCAGGATTAAGATTGGCAATGTCATTAATTAGGTATAGGATTAAAGTATCAAATACCATCAAGGAGCAAAAAATGGCAATTCAAAAAGAGTTTATGGCATGGCAACAAGAGCGAGCTAAAGAGCTATTTGCTTTGTCTCACCGACTTTTTGATACGGCCAAAGATTTCAGCGATCACCAGATGACTGAAATCAAAGCCAGTATGGAGCATGCCAAATCTTATGCTGAGCATTTAGTTGCTAGTGATATGGATAGTCTTAAGGAGCTTCAAGAGAAATTCTCAAAAGAAGCCGCCGTTAGAGTCAGCGGTTATCAAAAGAAAATTAAAGCCCTCCTTAAATCAATGGAAGATGAGACTGCCGAGGAAGTTGAAAAGCATCTAGCCAAAGCTCGCTCTGCTATGGAGAGCTGGTTAAAGGATGCTGGTAAAAATTTCCCAGAGGGCTCGGATAAACTTAATACCATTGTGAGAGATATTGCTCATGCTGGTGAAAAAGTACTTAAAGAGGGCAGAAAGATGGCTAAACAAGCCGCAGCTGCTGCAGAAGATGGTTTGGCAGCATTTGATGCCTCAATCTCTAAGAGTGCCTTTTCCAAAGCAACGCCAGTTAAAAATACTTCTGCCAAAAAACCAGCTGCTAAGAAGCCCCTAGTTAAGAAAGTAGCTGCTAAAAAGGCGCCTGCAAGAAAGGCTAGCGCCATCAATAAAACTGGCAAAGCAACTAAGGCTTAAATACAGTGTTTATCAAGAGACTGCTTTTGATAGTTGCTGTATTTTTAGCAGCTTGCGCCCCTTTAAAAGAGGAAAAGCCTGTGGTGCTTGGGGGTGGCGATACCCACTGGACTTTGCAGTTTACTTGGTTAAAAAACAACCAACCCACCCATACGGAAACATATCAGTTCATTTCTAGAATGGACTGCTTTAATCAGATGTATGAGATGCAAAAAGTAGCTAATAAAGTTAAGAACCAGGTTGGCTCTGGTTTATGTTTTAAGGCATTTGCTGAGGGTCAAGAAAGAACCAGTAATGATCAGCTGGCTCGTTACTTAAAATAAATTGCATTAAAGATCATTTTTAGGCTTTATAAAATCTTTCCTGTTGTAGCCTAATTGTTCAGCTTTCGTCAGTAATTCTGACTCTAGAGATGGGCTTAGAGTTTTATCCCTAGCCAAAATCCAAAAGTATTTCCCGGCGGGTTCCCCTACTAATACCCATGAGTAGTCACTGGCTAAATCTAATACCCAGTAATCACCATAAAAAGGTCTAAAAAACGATACCTTTAGTTTGGCATTGTTTGAGCCTTCAACAATATTGGCTATGCCAACAGCTTCATTCTTTTTATCAGTTTTAAAGCAGGTATTTAATACTTTGATGCGACCATCAGGTCTTAGGCTATATTCAGCAGTAACAGTTCTGCAATCAGCATCTTCAAATTGATTAGGTACCCTATAAATTTCATACCATTTACCAAGATAGCGATTTAACTCAACCGAGCTATGTGCTTTAAGGGGTGATTGGGAGTTTCTGTAAACTGCTTGTGAGCCACAAGCGCTTAAAATAGCTGTAACAACTGAAATAGCAATAAGACTTAGAATTTTAATTTTACGCATAACTTATATCGTAATCCAATTTGAGAGCATTATGAAAATTCGCATTTGGGATTTGCCGTTACGTACTTTCCACTGGTTGCTGGTAATAACTATTTTATGTAGTTTCATTACTGTAAAAATTGGCGGTAATGCTATGACTTGGCATGCTCGTTTTGGTTACTTAGTGATTGCATTAATGGCATTTAGACTCATTTGGGGATTTATTGGTTCTTATCATGCCCGCTTTATTAATTTTATTAAGAGCCCTAGATCCATTATTGAATACTTTAAAAATCCACTTCCAACCCCAGGCCATAGCCCATTGGGTGCCGTTGCTGTCGTAGTTTTAATAACTCTTTTCACCGCCCAAGCATTAGCAGGCTTATTTGCTTCAGACGATATTGCGTTTGATGGGCCTTTAGCCAAGTATGTTCCATCTTATTGGGTTGAATTATTAACCAGCTTACATCGCCTGAATGAACCTGTTTTAATGGGTTTAATTCTTATTCATTTGACAGCAATTTTTTATTACAAAATATTCAAGAAGCAGGATCTGATAAAACCCATGTTAACGGGTGACAAAAATTGGACAGAAAAAATCCCTGTTTCCAGGGATGATTTATCTCAACGATTGATTGCTACCTTTATTTTTGGCAGCATCATTGGAATCTTGTATTACTTCTTACGATAATTATCGTGACACGCTTTGCAAGATTGTCCTGCTGCGCCAAAAGCCTTTTTAATAGTATCTAAATCACCAGCCTTGGCCGCAGTATTAAGCTCCGCTACTGCTTTTTGCATCTTATCGGAACTTGCTTTGAATTTATCACTCTCTTTCCAAATCTCAGGAAGTGATTTACCACCTTCTGTATCCGGACCAAAAGCCTGCCATGGTAGGTGAGCCAAACTGGCTACAACGGCAGCATTAGCAGCAACCTCTGCTTTGTCAAATGGTTTTTCGCCTTTAACAACAGCACCAATTCTGGAGAAATGAGTACCCATTACTGAAAAAGTTGATTGGCGATACTTGATAGCATCCTCAGTCTTAGCAAATTGTGCTTTCGCAGTCAGCGGGCTCAATAAGGTGATTGCTAAAACAGTCAGAAAAATAGGGATTAAAAGTAATTTATTCATCATGAGATCCTTCTAATTAAAAAATAAGTCTAAATGGTATGAGTGCAGTATCTAATAACCAGTATGTGGCGGACATTAAGGGCCTCATCCATAAATTATTAATAATGTTTGTTAATAGTAAGCCTAAAACAATGTAAAAACCCCACGGTTCTATTCTGGAAACCATAGCTGCCTGCCTCCAGGGAAGAACCCCAACGAGTATCCTACCACCATCTAATGGCGGCAAGGGAAACAGATTAAATACAAACATCACTACGTTGACTAGAACACCTGCTTGGCACATTTCAATAAAAAAGCGTTCGCTCATACCAAGCTTGATTAAGAATAAATAAGTAATACCCCAAAGGAGAGCTTGGAATAAGTTTGAAGCCGGTCCTGCAAGTGCCACCCACACCATATCTTTTTTAGGACGCCTTAAATTACCAAATTGAACAGGTACTGGCTTAGCGTATCCAAAGAGAAATGTACCCGCAGTCGCAAAATAAAGCATTAGCGGTATCAGAATGGTGCCTACAGGATCAATATGCTTAATAGGGTTAAGAGTAACCCTACCTAAAAGATAGGCTGTTTTATCCCCAAAGCTTTTTGCTGCATAACCGTGAGCTGCCTCATGCAATGTAATTGCAAAAATAACAGGGATTGCATAAATTGCAACTGTCTGGATGATTAATTCGATATTCATGGGATCACCGCCGTTACTTCGTAGCCAGCATCAACAATGACATGTTTAAAGATTTCAGTATTGATACCCTGTTTTTCGGTAGATTCATTTGGCATCAAAACTGTGACTGTTTTATGTTCAATAGCTGTTTTTACAATGAGAGTCGGATCAACCCCTAACAGAGCCTCTGTAATTGTTTTTGTGCAATGGCCGCAATTCATGCCATTAACTGTATATATAGGCATATTTCTTCTTTTCTTTCATAATCAGAGGACAATAAAGCTTAACTATTAATAAGCCTAATTATCAATTGTATGAGCCAAATAGTCACCCTAAAGATTGATGGCATGACTTGTGCCTCTTGCGTAGCAAGAGTTGAGAAAACTTTATTAAAAATTAACAGGGTTGAGGCTGCCAGCGTTAACTTGGCTACTGAAAAAGCCCAAATAAGATTAGCGACAGATTCAAATCAGGGGGATTTATTGCCTCAGTTGATTCAGGCTATTGAAAAGGCGGGTTTTTTTGCATCCCTCTCGCAGCGTATCGATCAACCAAAGCGGGTCAGTCGTTTCGACTTGTATGGTGGCACAGCTGTACTACTTAGTATCTTCTTATCTTTACCTTTAGTTCTGCCAATGGCACTGATGCTTTTTGATATTCATTGGATGCTACCTGTTTGGGCACAATTTTTACTAGCAAGCCCTGTCCAATTTATCTTGGGCGCAAGATTCTATGTGGCTGGTTATAAAAGTTTACGATCCGGTTCAGGCAACATGGATTTATTGGTGGCTATAGGAACAAGTGCTGCCTATGGTTTGAGTATTTATGAATGGTATCAGTCAGGGTGGGGTGAGCCTCACCAAATCTATTTTGAAAGCTCGGCCGTTGTCATCTCATTAGTCATGTTGGGTAAATGGTTGGAGGCTAAAGCTAAAAAAGAAACAAGCAATGCCATTTCAGCTTTACAAGCGCTTTGGCCTAACGATGCTCGGGTTTTAAAGCCAGGTGACGATCATCAAGACTATCGCTTACTACCTATTGATCAAGTTCTACCAGGAGATCTTGTTTTAGTTTTACCAGGTGAAAGACTCCCCGTAGATGGTCTTATCATCGAAGGAACAAGTGATATAGACGAATCAATGTTGACTGGTGAAACACAGCGGGTACTTAAAGAGGCGGGATCATTGGTCACAGGGGGCTCACTCAATACATCAGGTCGCTTGATCATTCAAGCAAAAGGGATTGGTGAAGATAGCACCTTAGCCAAAATGATCCAGATGGTTGAGGATGCTCAAGTAGAAAAAGCACCTATTCAGAGATTAGTGGATCAGGTCAGTGCCTGGTTTGTGCCTGCGGTGATCCTCCTTGCAATAGCCAACTTAATAATTACTTATTTCATATTAGGTGATTTTGAAACTGCCTTAATACGATCCGTAGCTATTCTAGTGATTGCTTGCCCCTGTGCTTTGGGATTAGCAACTCCTGTTGCCATCATGGCTGGGACAGGCCTTGCTGCCAAGCAAGGGGTTTTGATTAAAGATGCTCAAGCATTGGAGTTAGCACATCGCCTGACCATCGTAGCCTTTGATAAAACAGGAACTCTGACAACAGGACACCCACAACTTCAGTTATTTAAAAATCTTTCAGCAGCTTCAAACCTCAATTCAAGCCTGCGCTCATCCAGTGATCAAAGTATTCTTGCGATTGCGATGGGGCTTCAGATGGGTAGCGAACATCCTTTGGCAAAAGCAGTAATTACCTACTGTATGGCGCAGTCACTAAAGCCAGAATCCCTTGATGAGTTAAAGATACAGCCTGGTATGGGTATTCAGGGGAAATATCAAGATCAAAATCTTGCTTTTATGAGTCATCATGCCCTGTTAAAAACTTTTGAAAAACTCAATCAAAATGACATCAGCATTGCTGAGGACGAATTAAAGAAAGGTTTTAGTGTTTCTTGGCTGGTTGATTTAACTAATCATGAAATATTAGGAATTTTTAGTTTTGGTGATCAAATTAAACCAGGCGTTGCGGAAGTTATTGCCAGACTGAAATCTATGCAGATACAAACGGTCATGATTTCTGGAGACAATCAAATTGTGGCCAATCGACTTGCGCAAATGATTGGTATTGATCAGGTGTATGCCGAAGTGATGCCGGGTGATAAAGCGAAGATCATTCAAAGGCTTAAATCAGCATCTTCGGATGCTTGTATTGCGATGGTAGGTGATGGCATCAATGATGCTCCCGCATTGGCGGCAGCAGACGTTGGGATAGCTATGTCGACTGGTACAGATATAGCTATGCATGTATCTGGTATGACCCTAATGAGAGGTGATCCTGGATTGGTGCCAGATGCTATTGAAATCTCAAAAAAAACTTGGCGAAAAATAAAACAGAATTTATTCTGGGCTTTTATTTATAACTTGGTGGGTATTCCGTTGGCTGCATTAGGATATTTGACACCCGTAGTAGCCGGAGCCGCTATGGCAGCATCAAGTATCAGCGTTATTTCTAACGCCTTACTTTTAAGACGCTGGTCCAGGAACTAAAGGTTCTCAACCAACGCTGGCTGAGAACTGAATACCGAAAAACTAAAGACCAAATATCAAAACAATCAATCTAATTACTTACCGGTCTTAAGAAAAATACCTTCTTTAGCCATGATATTTTTTACACTTGGGATCTCAGCCAAGCGCTCAGCATATCTGAAGTAGTTGGGATAAGCTTGCTGATCAATTTTTGCTAAACCTGCCCAACGGATAAAAGTTAGGGCGTACATATCTGCAGGTGTTAAATGATCACCACAAATAAAAGTCTGACCTTTTGAAAGAGTAGTTTCTAGTTCTGCCAAATATGATTTAAATGTTTCCAGTGCCACCATCTTCACAGCATCTTTGCTGCCAGCATCGCTGAATCTCTCAGGTCTGAATACTCTAGTGAAAGTTGTGTGAACAGTATTGTTCATCCATGCAAGCATAGATATAGCGTGTGCCTTTTGAAGAGGGTCAACCGGAAAGATATGCGCATTAGGGAATTGTTCGTGAAGATAATTAACAATTGCAATAACTTGAGTTAATGCACTGCCATCTGCCACCAATACAGGAACCTGTTCTTTTGCATTGATCAGTTTGTATTCAGGGGTCTGTTGTTCACCCTTACCTAAATTAATGAGGCTTGATTCAAAATTTTGTCCATAAGCCTCTTTGACAAGTTCTAGAGCTACGTGCGGGACAAAAGAGCAAGTTCCAGGACAGAAATATAAGTGTAAATTCATGATTAATTCCTTTTGTGATGTACTCTGCAAGTATAAACTTGACTGGCCTAGATGAACCCCACCCCTATTAATACCCCAGAATTATTAGCTCGCTTAAAAAGAGCTCCTCATGAGCACAAAGGTCATGGCGGTAAGGTATTAATTATCGGTGGTGATGCTGGTATGACTGGCGCCATATTTTTGGCTGGCCAGGCGGCATTATTTTCTGGAGCGGGATGGGTTGTCTTAGGAGCTCTAGATCCTAATGCTCCATCCTTGGTGGTAGAGCATCCTGAGCTCATGATTAAAAAAGCAGACATTAATTTAATCACCCAAGTCTCCCCTGAGCTAATAGCTATTGGCCCTGGATTAGGCCAAAGTCAGTTAGCCAAACAACTACTACACTTTAGCGTAGACCAACCATTGCCCCTTGTAATCGATGCAGATGCTTTAAATCTGATATCTATTGATAAAAGTTTATTGGAAAAACTTCAAAAAAGACCTAATGATTTAACAGTTTTAACGCCTCATCCGGGTGAAGCGGCAAGACTGTTAAATATGACAATAGAAGAAGTCCAAATAGATCGACAGGGGGCACTTGCAAAGTTAGTCGATCTAAGTCAATCAATTGTGGTCTTAAAAGGGCAGGAAACGCTCATTGGAGCGCCCAAACAAATTAGCAAGCTCTGTCTTAGGGGTAATTCAGGGATGGGCGTGGGCGGGATGGGAGACGTTTTGATAGGTATCTTGGCAGCAGTCATAGCGCAAGGCCTTCATCATCATTTATCAGTGTTTGAAGCCACCTGTTTGGCTGTTGATATACATTCTGAGGCTGCTGATACTCTTGTAGATCAAGGTGTTGGGCCGATTGGACTCACACCATCGGAAGTGATTCATCAAGTGAGGAGTTTGATAAATTTCAAATAAGCTTTAGATTCATGGATAATAGGATCTATAACGAATATTTGATGAGGGAGCTTTAAATGAATGAATGGCACAAAGAGAGTAAGGACGAAATTAACAAAAAGATCATTACTTTGGTCGTAATGTTAGCTGCCGCTACCTGCTTAGCAATTTTGTTCGCTTTAGGTGCTGCCCACATTGGGTATGTTTTGTAATTTTGAGTTAAAAACTACCCAATACAAACTAGTCAATAAGCGTCAAACAAAATCCCAAAAACCACCTTGAAAAAGGTGGTTTTTTTATTGAATGATCTTATCTAAAAGAGCAGGTAAAAAGAATTCAGTAATTAATATAGGATGCCCGCGAAGTTGGTAAAGGGTCCGACGACCAAAACCAATGCGTGGAATTTCAGTGACTTGCCTCAATAAAATAGGTGCCTGTCCATTTTTAAAAAGAACATCGCCTAATGGTTTATTGCCAACTTGCAATAAATCTCGGTTAATGCCTGCGCAACTTGAAGTGGGAAGAATGCTTCGGGCAAATACAACGGGGATGCTATCTACACAAAGATAAACTTCTCGAACGCGGCAACGACGAAAAGATCTCGTAAAGAGATCTTGTTCATCATTTAAAACCAATTGATTTTTATCTGTTAGAACTTGAATACTGACAGATTTTTGCGTTCTCTTTTCGATATATTGCGTCAGAGAAAGTGGATAACTTAACCAGTCTTGCCAGATCAACGGTGCCGAGTGCAGAACCGCATGATCCAGATCTATCCAAGACCGGCGAAGTTTTTTCATTTAAGCAAATGTGCGTTTCGGACTTGAAGAAGGCTTGCCTGAACCACCAAATTTAGGACCTGAAGAAGGCTTACCTGAACCGCCAAACTTTGGACCAGTTGGCTTAGCAAAGTGGTTCTGTTTGAAAGTTTTACCTTCACCTTGACCTTGACCCTGACCTTGACGATTTGAAGAATTGCTAGCACCTTTGCCGCCAAAAGATCTACCTGGGCGACCACCTGAACCTGGACGGCTAGTTGGCTTGCGTGATTTTTCTGAAGGCTCAAGACCAGGAATAACTTCTGCTTGTAATTGTTGTTGTGTGTATTGCTCAATGGCACGAATCTTTGAGCGATCACGATGTTCAGCCAAAGTGATGGCTACACCACTGCGACCAGCGCGACCTGTACGACCGATACGGTGAACATAATCTTCAGCCTTCATTGGAAGACCAAAGTTAATCACGTGAGTAATGGTTGGTACATCGATACCGCGAGCAGCTACGTCAGTAGCTACCAAGATACGAGTTTGACCTTTACGTAATGACTGTAGACGACGGTTACGAACAGCTTGAGGCATAGCACCGTGAAGTGCAGTTGCATCATAGCCATCAGCACGCAATGAATCGGCGATTGTTTCACTATCAGCTTGTGTGCTGGCGAAAACAACTGCTTGCTCCATTGTTGGGTCTGATAACCAATGGCTTAATAATTTATGTTTATGCGCAATGCTATCCGCCCAATGTAGGGTTTGAGAAATGTTTTCATGTTTGTGACCAGCGCTTGCTAATTCAATGCGACCAGGGTTATTCATGAGGCTTGTTGCCAACTGCATGATCCGAGGTGCAAATGTTGCAGAGAACATTAATGTTTGATCACGGTCAGCGCACAATTGGTGAATAGCTTCGATGTCATCTTGGAAGCCAAGATCTAACATACGGTCAGCTTCGTCAATAATCATACATTGCACTTTGTCCAAGCGAATTGAACGACTGTTGCTTAAGTCGAGTAAACGGCCAGGCGTTGCAACCACTAGGTTGGCACCTTTAATTTGAGAGATTTGCTTACCGTAAGGCATGCCACCCATGATGGTTGCAATGCGGATACCCTTAGCAAACTTGACTAAGTTAATAGCATCAGCAGTTACCTGTTGAGCCAATTCACGAGTTGGACACAAGATTAATACTTGTGGCTCTGCGCGTCCTGGAACAGGTTTGTTGTTTGGATTAGCCGCAATTAATTTATTTAATAGAGGCAATAAGAAAGCAGCTGTTTTTCCGCTACCTGTTTGGCTACTAACCATCCAGTCACCACCGATTAAGGCAGCAGGGATCACTTGTTCTTGTACAGGTGTAGCCAGCGTATAGCCAAGTGCTTCGGTTGCTTGAAGTAGGGGTTGGGCTAAGCCCATTTCTTTAAAACTAATAGTCATAGTCACGCACATCCCTATCGAGGGATGTCCTTTCTGTGGTTGGTCAATTAAGGCATCGACCAACAGACAACAAAAAAGGCATTTGTTCTCTCTATGAGAACTCTGACTGGGGGCGATGTTTCATACTACGAATTAGATTATGCCACACATAATGACTAATTATTGCGTTGCAGAATAAAAAAAACAGGGGCATGCCCCTGTTTTTTTATGATTTTGTTGATAAATTATTTCATTATTGGAAGTAGTGGCACGATTAATAAGGCCACAATATTAATGATCTTGATGAGTGGGTTTATGGCTGGACCAGCTGTATCTTTGTAAGGATCACCCACTGTGTCACCCGTCACAGCTGATTTATGCGCTTCTGATCCTTTTCCGCCGTAATGACCGTCTTCAATGTATTTCTTGGCATTATCCCAAGCTCCACCGCCAGTACACATCGAAATAGCTACAAATAAACCAGTGATGATGGTGCCCATCAATAAGCCACCCAATGCTGCCGGTCCTAGTAACAAACCAACCAATATAGGTGCCACTACTGGTAATAGCGATGGGACGATCATTTCTTTGATCGCAGCCGTGGTCAGCATATCTACAGCTCTACCATATTCAGGTTTAGCGCTGCCGTCCATGATGCCTGGGATTTCTCTAAATTGGCGACGGACCTCTTCAACCACTGCACCAGCGCTGCGACCTACAGCTTCCATAGCCATGGCACCAAATAAGAATGGGATCAAGCCGCCTAGAAAGAGGCCAATAATTACCATGTGGTTTGATAAGTCAAATGTGACGTGATGCCCTGCAGTCTCGAGTGCGTGGGTATAGTCAGCAAACAGAACCAAAGCTGCTAAACCAGCAGATCCAATTGCATAACCTTTAGTCACAGCCTTGGTTGTATTACCAACAGCATCCAAAGGGTCTGTGATGTTGCGAACAGAATCTGGTAAGTCAGCCATCTCTGCAATACCACCAGCATTATCTGTAATAGGACCATAGGCATCTAAAGCTACAACAATACCTGCCATTGAAAGCATTGCGGTTGCAGCCACAGCGATACCGTAGATACCAGCTAATTCGTGTGCTGTGTAAATCGCTAGACAAATAAATAGAACTGGCCATGCTGTTGATTTCATCGAAATACCCAGACCAGCAATGATGTTTGTGCCGTGTCCTTTTGTGGATGCTTCAGCAATGTGTTGAACTGGTTTGAAGTTTGTGCCCGTGTAGTACTCGGTTATCCAAACTAATACACCTGTCAGGAGAAGACCGACGACTGTTGACCCAAACAAGCGCATTTTACTACCAGCAGCCCCTAAGGCGTCATCAGGTATTAACCATGCTGTAACAAAATAAAAAGCAATCAGTGAAAGGGCGCCTGCAATGAACAAACCTTTATAGAGAGCTGGCATAACGTTTTTCATACCAGGCGTTGCTTTTACAAAGCTACAACCAATAATAGATGCAATGATTGATACACCACCTAATACCAGAGGGTAAATTACAGCTTCAACAGCGGCTGATTTAAGCATTAATGCACCGAGGACCATGGTGGCGATGATGGTCACTGCATAAGTTTCGAATAGGTCAGCTGCCATACCTGCACAGTCCCCTACGTTGTCACCCACATTGTCAGCAATAACTGCTGGATTACGTGGGTCGTCTTCTGGAATACCTGCTTCAACCTTACCAACTAAGTCTGCACCAACGTCTGCACCCTTGGTGAAAATGCCGCCACCCAATCTTGCAAAAATTGATATCAGTGATGAACCAAAAGCAAATCCCATTAATGGTCTTAGCATTACATCTAAGCTTGAACCAGTGTTTTGGCTGGATAACCAAACATAAAAAATAGTAACGCCAAGTAGACCTAGGCCAACCACCAACATACCTGTGATCGCCCCACCTTTAAAGGCAACATTCAGCGCTTCATTCATACCTTTGGTAGCAGCTTGTGCCGTTCTAACGTTGGCTTTAACCGAAACGTTCATACCAATGAAGCCGCAGGCTCCAGAAAGAATTGCGCCAATGACGAAACCTATTGCAGTATTTTGATCTAGAAAAATCGCAATGAAAACGGCTAAAACCACGCCCACTATTGCAATAGTTTTATATTGTCTTGTAAGGTAGGCTTGAGCGCCTTGCTGAATAGCGCCAGCAATCTCTTGCATTCGAGCGTTGCCAGCATCTTGTGAAAGAATCCAGCTTCGTGCAATGAAGCCATACAAAACTGCAGCGAGGCCGCAGGCCAAAACTAAATATAGTCCGATTTGAATGTTGCTCATTTTTTATTTACTCCTATGTAGGACATGCCATCGATGATGCTAATTGCTAGAATTTTTATAAGCAATAACTATTACCTAGTTGTAAACCCTAGTACAGCTGAAATTTGAAGCAAATCGAATAGATTCCTACGCTTGTCAGCTTGTAGATAGTCAGGTTTGTTAAGATTCGGGGTGATTAATAATCCTATGGAGAAAAAATGAGTTTAGATAACGTCACCCCAGGTAAAAAAGCCCCAGATTTTTTTAATGTGATCATTGAAATCCCAATGAATGCAGATCCAATCAAATATGAAGTGGATAAAGAGACTGGCGCAATGTTCGTCGATCGTTTTATGGGTACAGCGATGCACTATCCATGTAACTACGGATATATTCCCAAAACAATCTCTGACGATGGCGACCCAGTTGACGCATTAGTAATTACTCCATTTCCACTAAATCCAGGTGTTGTAGTTAGTTGCCGACCTATTGGAGTATTGATGATGGATGATGAGGCGGGTGGCGATGCCAAGCTATTGGCTGTCCCTGAAGACAGAATTTTGTCTATTTATACTCACTGGCAAAAACCAGAAGATATGAACGAGTTGCGTTTGAACCAAATTCAACACTTTTTTGAACACTATAAAGACCTTGAAAAAGGTAAGTGGGTAAAAATTAAAGGCTGGGAAGGGCCAGAAGCAGCCAAGAAAGAAATTTTGGACGGTATTCAGAGATACAACAAGTCTAAGTAATCAGTCTGCTGACGCCAAACGGAGGCAATGGGATAATAGTTTCCATGTCTCCGTTTTTTATTACCCTTTCTCAAACCAACCCCATCCTAGGTGATTTGCATGGCAATGCAGCATTAATTCTGCAAGCCGCAAAAAAAGCCTGTGATCAAGGGGCTAAATTACTCATAACTTCCGAGTTATCGCTGACCGGTTACCCTCCAGAAGATCTGCTGTTGCGTGATGCTTTTATTCAGGCAGTTGATATGTCTGTTCAAAACTTGGCAAAACAACTGGCCAAGTTCCCAGATTTGAGGGTCATAGTTGGTTATCCCGCTAGAACCAAAACAGGGTTACAGAATATGGCGAGTGTTTTGCATAAGGGTGAGATTATTGCCAGCTATGCCAAGCAAAAATTACCTAACCATGAAGTATTTGATGAAGTGAGATATTTTGTTCCTGGTGAACAGGCTTGCGTATTTGATATTGATGGAATAAAGCTTGGTTTAATTATTTGTGAAGATGCATGGCATTCTAGTCCAGCTGCTCACGCTAAGCATGCTGGCGCTCAAATACTCGTAGTTCCCAATGCATCCCCATACCATTTAGAAAAACAAAACATCAGAGTAGATGTCCTTAAGGCACGAGTTTTAGAAACAGGGTTGCCTTTGATTTATGTCAACGCTGTTGGCGGTCAGGATGAATTGGTGTTTGATGGAGGTTCTTTTGCACTTAATCAAGCAGCGGAAGTAGTGCTTGGTCTACCAGCGTTTCAGGAGGACTTTGCTCTAGCGCAAGTTGTCAATGGAGATTTAGTTGGTGAGCGTGTGGCGCCAATCCCTTCGGTTGAGGCTCAGGTTTATCAAGCGCTTGTTCTTGGTGTAAAAGATTACGTTAACAAGAATGGTTTTCCTGGCGCCATTATTGGTTTATCAGGGGGTGTCGATTCCGCTTTAGTTCTTGCTATTGCCGTCGATGCATTAGGTGCTGAAAAAGTTCGTGCTGTCATGATGCCATCGAGATATACGGCTGATATTTCTTGGATTGATGCCGAGCAAATGGCTAAAAATTTATCTGTTCAATATGATGAAATACCTATTTCAAATATGTATGACGCATTTGAAACTTCCTTGTCTGATGAGTTTAAAAATACTGCAGTGGATGCTACTGAAGAGAATATGCAAGCTAGGATTCGCGGTACTTTATTAATGGCTATTTCTAATAAATCTGGCCGTATTGTTTTAACCACAGGCAATAAGAGCGAGATGGCTGTTGGCTATTGCACGCTTTACGGAGATATGGCCGGCGGTTTTGCGGTCATTAAAGATATTGCTAAAACATTGGTTTATCGACTCTGCTCTTATCGCAACAGTTTGAGTGCAGTCATTCCTGAGCGAATACTCACGAGGGCGCCTTCAGCTGAGTTACGCCCAGATCAAAAAGATCAGGATAGCCTCCCAGAATATGAGATCTTGGATGCCATCCTTAAAAAGTATATGGAACAGGATCAATCGATTGAGTCCATTATTGCTGAAGGCTACCGATCTGAAGATGTTGAAAAGGTAACACGGCTAATCCAAATTAATGAGTACAAACGACGTCAGTCGCCTATCGGTGTCAGAATTACACAGAGGGCTTTTGGAAGAGATTGGCGTTACCCCATTACCAATAAATTTAGAGCTTAATTTTTAAGAATTAGTTAATTAAGTACTTTTGTTGTTTTTAGGTATGATTGATGTATTAGGAGATCAATATGAAACAAGTAACTGCGATTATTAAACCGTTTAAATTAGATGAGGTCCGTGAAGGCCTGGCTGAGCTTGGGGTTACTGGCTTGACTGTGACTGAAGTAAAAGGTTTCGGTCGTCAAAAAGGCCATACAGAACTTTATCGTGGTGCAGAGTATGTTGTTGATTTTCTGCCAAAAATTAAGGTGGAAGTGGTTGTTGCTGATGATCGTGTTGAGCCTGTTATTGACGCTATTGTTAAAGCTGCTCACACAGGCAAAATTGGAGACGGTAAGATTTTTGTTTCAACTGTAGAACAAGTTATTCGCATTAGGACTGGTGAGACTAACGAATCAGCAGTTTAAAAAGTTAACCCGAATAAAAAGCCCAACATGTTTGTAACAAGTTGGGCTTTTTGTTTGGGAAAGCATACTTATTTCAAACTATAGAGTTTCCAAATAGCGCTGTGCATCCAATGCAGCCATACATCCGGTTCCTGAGCTTGTGATTGCTTGACGGTATATATGATCTTGTACATCGCCTGCAGCAAAAACCCCTTGAATATTTGTAGCAGTAGCATTACCCACTAAACCTGTTTTAGTTTTTATGTAACCATTTTCCATATCCAACTGGCCGACAAATAAATCTGTATTTGGCTTATGCCCGATTGCTATGAAAATACCTTTGAGAGCGATATCTTTTTTATGGCCGTCAGCATTGGTAATGCGAATACCAGTTGCGCCAGTGTTGTCACCCAACACCTCATCAAGATGGCTATTCCATTCGATAGCTACTTTACCTTCAGCTACTTTTGCCATGAGACGATCAATCAAGATAGGTTCAGCGCGGAATTTATCTCTACGATGAACAACGGTCACCTTATTAGCGATACCTGATAGGTAAAGAGCCTCTTCAACGGCAGTATTGCCTCCACCAATGACGCAAACATCTTGGTTACGGTAAAAGAATCCATCACATGTGGCACAAGCAGATACGCCTCTACCCATAAATGCTTCTTCACTAGGTAGACCTAGGTATTGAGCTGATGCGCCTGTAGAGATAATGAGCGAGTCACAAGTGTATGTGCCTGAGTCACCAACCAAGCGAATTGGCTTCTCTGTCAAAGCAGCAGTATGAATATGGTCAAAAATGATTTCTGTTTTAAATCTCTCAGCATGCTCTAGGAAGCGCTGCATCAATTCAGGACCTTGGACGCCATTTTGGTCGGCGGGCCAGTTTTCGACATCAGTAGTTGTCATTAGCTGACCGCCTTGAGCGATACCAGTGATTAAAACGGGATCCAAATTGGCTCTAGCAGCATAAACGGCAGCTGTGTAGCCTGCAGGACCTGAGCCAAGGATCAAAACCTTAGCGTGTTTAATATTTTTTGTAGTCATATTGCAATTATAAGAGTTTCATCGTTTCATGTTGATTACAATTGGAAATACATGGCTAGAATCGCATCCTCCTCGACTCCACCCTCTCAAGAGGGCTCCCCCAACTCACGTATGAGCAAATTGGTGCGGGAGGTTAAGTGGATCGCATTTATGACGCTTACGTTGGCGTTATTTGCTGTTTTAGCAAGCTATAGCAAGGGTGATCCTGCTTGGTCTCATGCGAATCAGGTAGCCAATATGGCTAATCTTGGTGGTCGTTTGGGTGCTTGGATCGCTGACTTACTCTTTTACGTATTTGGGGCATCAGCCTATTGGTGCGTTGTTTTGCTCCTCAAGAGGGCGATTAGAGGCTGGCAAGAGCTGACTGCAGCCAAACTTCCGGGTAATGAGCTAGAGCCGGAACCATTTCTGCCAAGTCTTCTAGGCTTTGGTTTAACCATGGTTTCTAGCATGGCCCTTGAGTCCATCAGGATGCACAGTATGACCATGGATCTTCCAAGACCGCCTGGTGGTGTCTTGGGCGAATTATTGGGTGACCCTTTACAAATGGCAGTTGGTTTTACTGGCGCCACATTGATCCTATTGGTGACACTTGCCATTGGATTATCTTTGTTTTTAAGATTTTCTTGGTTAAGTCTAGCCGAACAAGTGGGTCGCTTTTTAGAGGTTTCATTGATGCGCATTCGTCAGCGACGCGAATCTGAAGAAGATCGCCGCATTGGTGAGCAGGCTGCTGAAGAGCGCGAAGAGATTGTTGAAGAAGAGCGCGTCAAAATCGAAGAGCTTCCCCCTGTACCAATTTATCGAACACCCTTATCAGTGGTTAAGAGTGACAGGGTTGAACGTGAAAAACAACAACCGTTGTTTGCAGATTTAACAGATTCAGAGTTACCACCGCTTTCTTTATTAGATCCTGTCCCGCCTGTTAAAGAAACAATTTCGGTAGACACTCTAGAATTTACATCTCGTTTAATCGAAAGAAAGCTCAAAGAATTTAATATTGAAGTTAAAGTTATTTCTGCTCACCCAGGTCCAGTAATTACTCGGTATGAGATTGAGCCGGCGGTTGGTGTGAAGGGTAGTCAGATTGTTAATCTTCAAAAAGACTTATCAAGAGCTTTAGGTGTTTTTAGTGTGCGAGTTGTTGAAACGATTCCAGGTAAAACATGTATGGGCTTGGAGTTACCGAACCCTAACCGACAAGCAGTTCACCTAACTGAGATTTTGAGTTCTCGTACTTATAACGACAACTCATCTTTGCTGACTTTGTCATTAGGTAAGGATATTGCAGGTCTACCGGTTGTAGCTGATTTGGCAAAAATGCCCCATTGCTTGGTAGCTGGTACCACTGGTTCAGGTAAGTCTGTGGGTATCAATTTGATGATCTTATCTTTGCTCTATAAAGCAAAAGCAGATGAGGTTAAGCTCATCATGGTCGATCCAAAGATGTTAGAGATGTCAGTTTATGAAGGCATCCCACATCTATTATGTCCAGTCGTCACTGATATGAAGCAAGCTTATAACGCTCTCAATTGGGCTGTTATTGAGATGGATCGCCGTTATAAGTTGATGAGTAAATTTGGTGTGCGCAACTTAGCAGGTTTCAATAAGAAAATTGCTGATGCCCAGGAGAAGGGTGAGTTCCTATATAACCCCTTTAGCCTGACGCCAGATGATCCTGAGCCGCTCCATAAAGCACCTGTGATTGTCATAGTGATTGATGAGTTGGCTGATTTGATGATGGTGGTTGGCAAGAAGATTGAAGAGTTAATTGCTCGTATTGCTCAAAAGGCACGTGCCGCAGGTATCCATCTAGTTTTGGCAACTCAGCGTCCAAGTGTGGATGTGATTACAGGTCTTATTAAGGCTAACGTACCAACTCGTATTTCTTTCCAAGTCAGCAGTCGTATTGATAGCCGTACGATTTTGGACCAACAGGGTGCCGAGAGTTTACTGGGTATGGGCGATATGTTGTACATGGCACCAGGAACTGGGTTACCGATTCGTGTACACGGGGCTTTTGTAACTGATGATGAAGTTCATCGCGTGGTGACTTGGTTAAAAGAAAAAAATGGCGAGCCTAATTACATTGAATCTATCTTAGAGCCCCAAGCTGAGATGGAGGGTGGTTCTGAAGCAACTGCTGGTGGTGAAGCCGATCCGCTTTATGATCAGGCAGTGGCCATTATTTTAGAAAATAAGCGAGCGTCTATTTCATTAGTTCAAAGACACTTGCGTATTGGTTACAACAGAGCCGCACGCTTATTAGAAGATATGGAGCGAGCTGGATTGGTATCTAAGATGGGTAGCAATGGTAATCGTGATATTTTGGTTCGTGCAGCAGGCGACAACTAATGTTTAAATTATTTTTAGTAAGCTTGCTATCTCTGATAGTTGTTGCAGCACCTCAAGCTCAAACTCCCAGCACGCAAAAACCAAATCTTGATGCGATCACTCAATTTAAAAGTTTTTTGGTGAATGTTAAAAATGCCGAAGGCGATTTTGCTCAACAACAAATTCGCCCCGCAAAACAAGGCGAAGCTCAAGCCAAGGTTTTAAGAAAAAGTCAGGGTTATTTTGTTTTTCAAAGACCCGGTCAGTTTGTTTGGGAGACCAAGAAACCATTTGAACAAAAAGTCATTGCCGATGGCAATCAATTGCTCTTATGGGATAAAGATCTCAATCAACTAACTACCAGACCAGCGGGACAAGGCCTTGCAGCTAGCCCTGCAGCTATCCTTTTTGGAAATACTTCGATTGATGAGCATTTCGAACTGATTTTGGGTGAAGATAGAGGTGGCTTACTCTGGCTAGAGTTAAAGCCTAAAGGTAGCGAAAAGAGAGATATGCCTTACAGCCGTATTGGAGTTGGCATGAAAGATGGATTACCGGTTGGCCTTGAGCTACATGATAATTTTGGAACTATTGTCTTGATTAACTTGAGTAAAATCAAAACTAATATAACGCTAGGACCACAAACTTTTAAATTTTCTCCACCAACAGGTGCTGAAGTATTTAAAGTTAAGTAAATTTTAAATTCGCTAGCTAAATAAATTAAAAAAACATTGAGAACTTCATGATTGATATTCAGCTTTTACGTAAAGATATAGATATGGTGGTTAGCCGATTGGCTGATCGCAAATTCACCTTAGATAAAGATGCATTTTTATCACTAGAGTCTGATCGCAAGCAAGTTCAAAGTCGCACTGAAGAGCTTCAAGCCAAAAAAAATCAATTAGCCAAAGTAATTGGCATGAAAAAAGCCAAAGGTGATGATGCCTCTGAGGAAATGGTTGAATCAGTTGCATTAAATCAGGAACTACAAACTTTGACAGAAAGACTAAGTGTGCTTCAGTCTCAGTTAAATGATTTTTTGATGAATATCCCTAATATTCCACATGAAAGCGTGCCAACGGGCCAAAGTGAAAACCAGAATCAGGAAGTATTCAAGTGGGGAGAGTTGCCTAAATTCAATTTCCCTATTAAAGATCATGTGGATTTAGCGGCACCCTTAGGCTTAGATTTTGACAGTGCTGCTAAGGTTACAGGATCACGTTTTGCTGTTTTACACGGTCAAGTGGCTCGTTTACACAGAGCTTTAGGTCAATTCATGCTGGATCAACATATCGCTGTTGGTTATAGCGAAGTTTATGTACCGCTTATTGTTAATGCTGAATCAATGAGAGGCACAGGACAGTTACCAAAATTTGAAGCTGATTTATTTAAAGTGCCACGCAAAGTGGGTGGCGATGATCAAGATGCAGATATTGAAGCCAGTTATGAAAACTTTTACTTAATACCCACTGCAGAAGTTCCTGTCACTAATTTAATGCGTGACACGATCACAGCAGCTGAAGATTTACCAAGAAAATTTGTTGCTCATACACCCTGTTTCAGATCTGAGGCTGGTAGTTATGGTCGCGATACACGAGGCATGATTCGTCAACATCAGTTTGAGAAAGTTGAATTAGTTCAAATTACAAAGCCTGAGGATTCTATGCAGACTTTGG
This sequence comes from Polynucleobacter meluiroseus, assembly GCA_945879115.1. Classification (GTDB taxonomy): domain Bacteria; phylum Pseudomonadota; class Gammaproteobacteria; order Burkholderiales; family Burkholderiaceae; genus Polynucleobacter; species Polynucleobacter meluiroseus_H. Next base: position 64,287 of record CAMDUR010000004.1, on the reverse strand, counting down.
AAGATTTAACAAAACAAGCAGAATCAATTTTGCAAAAATTAGAGCTTCCTTACCGCAAAGTGCTTCTTTGTACTGGCGACATGGGCTTTGGCAGCACCAAGACATATGACTTAGAGGTTTGGCTGCCTGCTCAAAATGCTTACCGAGAGATCAGCTCATGTTCCAATATGGGAGATTTTCAGGCCAGAAGAATGCAAGCCCGCTTTAAGTCAGGGCAAAACAAACCTGAGCTGGTGCATACACTCAACGGATCGGGTTTAGCAGTTGGTAGAACGGGTGTGGCAATACTAGAAAATTATCAACAAGCTGATGGCAGTATCAGAATTCCAAAAGCGTTACAACCCTATATGAGCGGAGTTGAATTTTTAAAAGCTTAATAATTGCATGAAAAAATTCAAATATTTATAAGAGCTAATGCACTATATTTATTGAGTTTTCGCTTCGATTGATCTCTAGACGTTCATAAAGCATAGGTAAAACCCTAAAGAGCGTTATAAATATTAGCCTCAAGAGTGATTGTGTGATTTAATAACGTTATTACAAGGCTAATAAGTAATTTTCATAGTTATCTTATAAAGTTTGTATATTCTCCCAGTTCCAATGTTGAAAGGTAAATAATGAATAAAGCTGAATTAGTTGAAAAAATTGCAAAAGATGCGGACATCTCTAAAGCTTCTGCTGAAAGAGTTTTGAACACATCAATCGATACAATCATTAAAGCTGTTACTAAAGGTGACAAAGTTCAATTGATCGGTTTCGGTACATTCGGTTCAGGCAAGCGCGCTGCGCGTATTGGCCGTAACCCAAAGACTGGCGAAGCTATCAAGATTGCTGCTGCTAAGACTGTTAAGTTCACAGCTGGTAAGGCATTTAAAGACGCTGTAAACAAGCGCAAGTAATTCCTCTTCAATGAGAATAAAAAAGGCTGCTTAGGCAGCTTTTTTTATTCTCTAAGAGTCCTTATTTTGAATATCATCAGCATTTAATGAAATTACCAGTTATTTTTTTCGCGCATGGCAATCCTATGTATGCCATTCAGCCAAATTCTTTTACCTCAAGCTGGGAAAGTCTTGCGAAACGACTTCCTCGCCCTAAAGCTATTTTAGTGATTTCAGCGCATTGGTTGACTCGAGGTACGTGGCTAACCGCTATGGCGCAACCACCTACGATTCATGATTTTAGTGGCTTCCCTCAAGACTTGTTTAATCAACAGTATCCAGCTCCAGGTAGTCCTCAATTAGCACAACAGATTAAAGATCTTTTAGCGCCGGTTGAAGTGACGTTGGAGGAAAATGAGTGGGGCTTAGATCACGGCACTTGGACTGTATTGAAATACTTGTACCCTCGGGCTGATATTCCCGTTATACAGATGAGTCTTGATGCCTCATTAAGCGCTTCTCAGCACTACGAACTAGCCCAAAAGCTTTCATGCCTAAGGGATCAAGAAGTATTGATTATTGGAAGTGGTAATGTGGTTCATAACCTCAGAAAAATCGACTTTTCCTCAAGCACAACCTTTCCTTGGGCTGAAAGATTTAATGAATTTTTTAAAGATAATCTTTTGTCAGGGAACCATGAGGCTCTTATTCATCCATTAAATAATATGCAACAGCAGGATGTTCAAATGTCTAATCCAAGCTGGGAACATTACTGGCCAGCTCTTTATGTTTTGGCTTTACAGGACAAGGATGACACAGTAGAGATATTTACTGACGGAATTGATCTGGCTTCCATTAGCATGCTGTCTTTTAAGTTGGGATAGCCGAGTAGCTTCCTTTACGTAAATCTATCAGCTAGTAGCTCTAGCCCTACATCATGAAGAAGTTGGGTTTTTCTCTCTGAAGCCTTTTTCCCATCTAGATTCTTCTGAGTCGCAATAATCAGCTCATTCTTCATAGAGTGCTCCCAGCCAACTAACTCAGTCACTGTAAGGTCATAGCCGTGAGACTCCAACTGAAGACATCTCAGCACATTGGTGATGTGACTACCAAATTCTCGAGCATGGATAGGGTGTCGCCAAATCTCTGATAATTCATTTTTTGAAGAGGTAGCTTTGTTTTTTCTGAAGGTTGCCGCCACTTCTGCTTGGCAGCAGGGCACCAACACAATATGTTTCGCTTTTCTCGATAGGGCAAAACGAATCGCATCATCTGTTGCAGTATTGCAAGCGTGAAGAGCCGTTACAACATCAACCTCATGAGGTATCAAATTAGAGCTGAGGGACTCCTCGACGCTGAGATGTAAAAATTGCATATTATTAAATTCAAGCTTAGAAGCAAGATCTTGGGATTTTTTAACAAGCTCCTCACGCAGTTCGATGCCAATGATTGTGCTGGGCTTCTCTTGTAATTTACAAAATAGATCGTTTAGGATAAAACCTAAGTAAGACTTACCGGCACCATGATCAACTAAAGTTAAATGTTCTTTTCTGCCTAAAACTTCCTCAAGTAGTGGTTCAATAAATTGAACCAAGTGATATACCTGCTTGAGCTTCCTGCGTGTATCTTGATTGAGCTTGCCATCTCTGGTGAGGATGTGAAGCTCTTTTAGTAATTCATGAGATTGAGTCGGCCTAATCTCATATTTTTGATCTGGGGAGTCTTTTTTGGATGCTTTTGTAGTCATGCTCTCTATTTTGCCTGATGAACACATTGGTCAAGCAAGGTAACTTAGCCCTATCGAGGTATTTAACACTGAATTAATGCCTAATTAGGCTGTCTAAACTAAACTAGAGGGCTATTTAATTGAAAAGCCTATGAATTACAGCAATGACATTGTCCAGGAAGTTTCCAGGCGTCGCACCTTCGGGATTATTTCCCACCCTGACGCCGGGAAAACGACCTTAACTGAAAAACTTCTTATGTTCTCAGGAGCCATCCAATTAGCGGGAACTGTAAAAGCACGTAAAAGTGGGCGCCACGCTACTTCTGACTGGATGGAAATTGAAAAGCAGCGTGGTATTTCTGTTGCCAGTTCAGTGATGCAGTTTGAATACCGTGACCATGTGGTTAATTTATTAGATACGCCAGGCCACCAAGATTTTTCTGAAGATACTTATCGCGTTTTAACAGCCGTCGACTCTGCCTTGATGGTCATTGATGCCGCCAAAGGTGTTGAGGAACAAACACTTAAATTATTAAATGTGTGTCGTATGCGTAATACGCCCATCATTACTTTTGTTAATAAGATGGACCGTGAGACCAGAGATCCCATGGAGTTGTTAGATGAGTTGGAGTCAGTTCTAAAAATTGAGTGTGCCCCAGTGACTTGGCCGATTGGCATGGGCAAAAATTTCCGAGGTGTTTATCACCTAATTAATGATGAGATCATGTTATTTGCTGCAGGTAGTGATCGTGCTGATCAAGAGTTTGAGTTAATCAAAGGTATCAATAATCCTAAGCTAGTAGAGATGTTTCCTGATGAAATGAAGCAATTAAAGACGGAAGTGGAGTTGGTGCAAGGTGCGTCACATCCATTTGTTTTAGACCGTTTCTTATCAGGTCAACAAACCCCAGTATTTTTTGGCTCCGCCATTAATAACTTCGGGGTTCGTGAAATCTTAACTGCCTTATTAGACTGGGCACCAAGTCCGCGTGAGCGTGATGCAACAGTAAGATCTGTGAATCCTCGAGAAGATAAGTTTTCTGGTTTCGTTTTTAAAATCCAGGCTAATATGGATCCTGCGCATCGTGATCGAATTGCCTTTTTAAGAGTTTGCTCAGGTAAGTTTGAGCGTGGCATGAAGATCAATCATTTGCGTATTAAGCGCGATGTCAAAGTATCTAATGTGGTGACATTCATGGCATCTTCAAGAGAGCAAGTAGAGGAGGCTTACGCTGGCGATATCATCGGTTTGCCTAATCACGGCAATATGCAAATTGGAGATAGTTTCTCTGAGGGGGAGCTATTGCAGTACACCGGTATTCCTTATTTCGCACCTGACTTCTTTAGAGTGGCGCGGATTCGTAATCCAATGAAGATTAAACAGCTACAAAAAGGTCTTCAGCAGTTAGGTGAAGAGGGTGCCGTTCAGGTATTTAGACCGGTTAGTGGAAGCGACTTAATTCTTGGCGCAGTGGGTGCTCTGCAGTTTGAAGTGGTGGCCAGTCGACTCATGAATGAATATGGTGTTGATGCTGTATTTGAAGGTGCTAGCATCAAGTGCGCAAGGTGGGTGACTTGTGAAGATAAAAAAATGATGTCAGATTTTGAAAATTCATCTGCAGGACATCAGTTGGCTTTGGATGCAGCAGATAATTTAGCTTACTTAGCCAACTCAGCGGTCAATCTGAAAGTGACACAAGAGCGTTGGCCTCAAATTGTTTTTCATGAAACTAGAGAGCATGCTAGCAAACTTTAATATTCCAATATGAAAACCAAAAACCCTTCTGATTTACCTATTGTTATTATTGGAGCTGGCTTAGCTGGTTTGACGGTGGCCCTAGAGTTAGCAGAAACTCGTCAGGTCATCATCATGGCCAAGCGCGGGCTTTCTGAATCAGCTACTGCTTGGGCTCAGGGTGGAATTGTTGGCGTTATTGATGAAAAAGATAGTATTGATGCTCATGTCCGCGACACTGTTGATGCGGGCGCAGGTTTAGTGGTTGAGGCAACAGCTAAATATATTGCTGAGAGAAGCGCTTCAGCGATTGATTGGTTAGTAGACCAAGGTGTTCCATTTACAACGGACCCAACAGGCCCAAAGGGCCTTCACCTCACAAGAGAGGGTGGTCATAGCCATCGCCGTATTGCTCATGCTGCTGATGCAACTGGTAAAGCCATACATCAAGTTCTATTAGATAAAGCAAAAGCACATCCAAACATTAAGTTGCTTGAGCGTTGGATGGCGCTAGATCTGATTACAAATCGCCATTTAAAAGCCAAGAAAAAATCTAAGGGTGAGCATTGTTATGGTGTTTACGCATTGGATATTGCCAGCGGTAAGATTGACACCATCCGTGCCGGTGCAGTAGTTTTAGCAACTGGCGGCGTTGGTAAAGTTTATCGTTACACGAGCAATCCTGAGACTGCAACGGGTGATGGTATTGCGATGGCTTGGCGAGCTGGCTGTCGAGTGGGCAATATGGAATTCATTCAGTTTCATCCCACCTGTCTCTATCACCCTCAAGATAGAACCTTCTTGGTGACTGAGGCGCTGCGTGGAGAGGGTGCTCAATTAAAGCTCCCTGATGGCACCAGATTCATGATGTCGCATGATGAGCGAGCAGAGTTGGCGCCTCGCGACATTGTCGCTCGCGCAATTGATTTTGAGATGAAGAGACACGGACTAGACTATGTCCTTTTAGATGCTACTCATTTAGGTGAAGCATTTTTAAAAGAGCACTTCCCAACTATTTATGCACGGTGCGCGGCCTTGGGTATTGATATTGCTAAAGAAGCTATACCCGTTGTTCCTGCTGCCCATTACGCCTGTGGTGGTGTTGTGACTGATTTGGATGGCAAGACTGATTTGCCTGGTTTGTATGCTGTTGGTGAAGCTACTTATACCGGTTTACACGGAGCGAATCGCTTGGCCTCAAATTCATTATTGGAATGTGTGGTGATTGGTAAATCAGCTGCTGTAGATATTAATAAAGATCATTTCTCAGATATGCCAGAAGTACTAGCTTGGGATGAAAGTCGAGTTGAGGATGCCGACGAGAGTGTTGTGATTTCACATAACTGGGATGAACTGCGTTTATTGATGTGGAACTATGTGGGTATTGTTAGAACTAATCGTCGCTTAGAGAGAGCTTTACATCGTATTGAATTACTGCAAAGTGAGGTTCAAGAGTATTACGCTAATTTTAGAGTTACTCGAGATTTACTTGAGCTGCGTAATTTATTGAGCTGTGCAGAATTGATTGTTCGTTCAGCGCTGATGCGTAAAGAAAGTCGTGGTCTTCATTACAGTAGAGATTATCCAAAAAGCTGGTCGGTCGCTTACCCAACTATTTTGACACCGCTTAATCGTAACTAGCTAAAAATGCCAGTTGCTTAGATATCTAGAACACGTAAAGAATAATCAACAGCAATTACATCTTTAGTTAATTTACCAATTGAGATGCGATCCACCCCTGTGGCAGCGATGGCTCTTAATTGTTCTAAGCTAACTCCGCCAGAGGCTTCTAAAAGTGCAGACCCTGCAGCAATTGCAACAGCCTCCCTCATTTTTTCCAAAGTAAAGTTATCAATCAAGATATTCTTAGCGCCAGCCGCTAGAGCCTCTTGAAGCTCTTTGATTGATTCAACCTCTATTTGGATATCAACGCCTGATTGAAGCGCTACAGCAGCTTTAAATGCGGCTGTAACACCACCTGCAGCTGCAATATGGTTTTCTTTTATAAGGATGCCATGCCAAAGTGCTAAACGTTGGTTTTGACCACCACCAACAGTTACAGCATATTTTTGCGCTTGCCTTAGGCCGGGAATGGTTTTTCTTGTATCAAGTACAGCGCAGCCATTCTCATTTGGGCTGGCTCCCGCAATAGCTTTGACGTGCTCTCGAGTTGTAGTTGCCGTCCAAGAGAGTGTCTGGAGAAAGTTAATAGCAGGTCGTTCAGCAGATAAAAGTGCTCTTGGGTGGGCAGTTATTTCGCAAACGATTGAATTGGCACTCATCTCAGCGCCTTCTTTGTAATGCCATTGAATAGAGGCTTGCGAATCAAGTGCAAAAAGGCAGCCCTCAAACCATGCTTGACCACAAAGAACAGCGTTTTGCCTAACTGTTAATGTCGCTTTAACCGGAGAGTCATTTGGTACAAGCAGGGCGGTCCAGTCACCTGTGCCAATATCTTCAAATAAAGCATCTTTGATATTACGCTCGCGTGCTTGGAGAAGAGTTTCGTTGTGATCAAACATCAATTTTAAATTTACCTACTTAAGCGGCGCCGATATGCTTAACAAAGCCATGCTGTGCTTTTGCTAATAGCTCTGGATGATTAGCTGTGAAATCCAACATTTTCTCAATACAAATTTTTGCTTTAATCCGAACATCTTCATCAATAAAAATCTCCCCAGACTGCTTGGTTAAACAATCCAGAATGCCTTGAAGACCATTCATAGCCATCCAAGGGCAATGCGCACAACTCTTACAGGTGGCACTATTACCAGCAGTAGGTGCTTCAATCAGTATTTTTTCAGGTGCTAGTTGGCGCATGCGATGCAAGATACCTTTATCGGTAGCAACAATATATTCTTTTGCTGTCCCTTCAACCACCGCTTTGATCATGGCTGATGTTGAACCTACAACATCCGCTAAATCGACTACGTGTGCCGGAGACTCTGGGTGAACTAAAATCATGGCATCTGGATGCTTGGATTTTAGAGTCTCAAGTTCAATTCCTTTAAATTCATCATGAACAATGCAATGGCCTTCCCAAAGCAACATATCAGCACCCGTTTGATCTTGTATGTAGCGGCCAAGATGTCTATCCGGAGCCCATAGAATCTTTTTACCTTGTTCCTTTAAATGATGAGCAATCGCTAAAGCACATGAGCTGGTGACCATCCAGTCAGCTCTCGCTTTAACAGCAGCGCTGGTGTTGGCGTAAACCACAACTTCACGATCTGGGTGAGCATCACAAAACTTAATAAAGTCATCCGCGGGACAACCTAAATCCAATGAGCAGGTAGCATCCAAATCTGGCATTAATACTGTTTTTTCTGGACTTAATATTTTGGCGCTTTCACCCATGAACTTGACGCCAGCGATGATTAATTTTTGTGCTGAGTGGTTTTTTCCAAATTTGGCCATCTCCAAAGAGTCAGCAACAAAGCCACCAGTCTCCCAAGCCAAGTCCTGAATATCACCATCCACATAGTAGTGAGCCACTAAAACCGCATTTTGTTTGATCAGTGCACTCTTAATTGATTGAATTATTTGATGTTTTTCATCTTTATTCAAAGAGGGCGGAACTTTTGCCCAGGCTTGAGCGACGCAGGTTGCGCCTGATGCATCTTGTTTTGGATAGTCAAATAATTCTTTTGTCATACTATGGATATTAAGGCAATTTTTACTCTCGCCCCTAAATCAAAAGCTTTTAAGAACAATTTTTAGGTCTTAGCTTGGGCTATCAGGGTAGAATTTGCTCCCGAAGGAGAGTTTATGCAAAGAATTATGCTGCGCGCCAAATTGCACCGTGTAACGGTGACTGAGGCCGATCTTGAGTACGAGGGCTCATGTGGTATCGATGAAGATCTAATGGATGCTGCTGGTATGCGTGAGTATGAAAGGATTGAGCTTTATAACATCAATAATGGCGAACGCTTTTCTACCTACATCATTAAAGCAGCTAGAGGATCGGGAGCTATTTCTTTAAATGGCGCTGCTGCTCGTAAAGCTCATGTTGGGGACTTATTAATTATTTGTACCTATGGTGGCATGAGTGAAGCTGATGCCAAGACATTTATCCCTAAGATTATTTTGGTGAATGAGAAGAATAAGATCAAAGAAATTAAAAAAATTACACTTTGAACAATTTACAAGTATTAAAAAAGCAGCCTAGGCTGCTTTTTTTAATGACTAAATTAGTAAGCAATTATTAAAACGGCAGTTTAGCCTCAGGTTTAATTGCTAAAAATGCTTGTTTGAATTCATTCTGGATGCGTTGAATGGCTTCTTCGGAATCTGCTTCAAAGCGCATCACAACAATAGGCGTCGTATTAGATGGTCGAGCTAAGCCAAAGCCATCTGCATATTCAACCCGAACACCATCGATGGTATTAATAGACTCGGCACTTGGAAATTTTGCGCTTGCTTTAATTTTTTCCAGCAATGTAAATGCTTCACCTTCAGCACAAGGCATTTGTAACTCAGGGGTGCAAAGAGCATTAGGTAAATTATTCAAGGTGGCATTAGGATCTTTTTCTGAACTCAAGATCTCTAAAAGTCTAGCGCCTGTATAGAGTCCATCATCAAAGCCATACCAACGATCTTTAAAGAAAATATGACCGCTCATTTCTCCAGCTAGTGGAGCACCAGTTTCTTTCAGCTTTGCTTTGACTAATGAGTGGCCTGTTTTCCACATCAAAGGCTCGCCACCAGCTTCTTTGATATATGTAGCTAGATTACGAGTGCATTTCACATCATAAATAATCTGCGCACCAGGGTGTCTTGATAAAACATCCTTAGCGAATAACATCATTTGTCGATCTGGGAAAATAACTTGACCATCTTTGGTCACTACACCCAATCGATCAGCGTCACCATCAAACGCAAGCCCTAGCTCATTATCAGTAGTTTGAAGGTTCTTAATTAAGTCCTGGAGATTTTCGACATGCGCTGGATCTGGATGGTGGTTGGGGAAGGTGCCATCGACTTCGCAGAATAACTCTTCTACCTCGCAACCCAACTCTCTAAACAATCGACCAGCAAAAGCGCCACCAACACCATTACCGCAATCAATTGCAATTTTCATTTTACGTTTTAGCTTAACGTCGCCAATGATTCTTTGAAGGTACTCAGGGAAGATGTTGTATTCAGATCGATGACCTGAACCTGTTGCAAATTGCTTTTGAACGATGCGCTCACGTAAGGCTTGGATCTGTTCGCCATAAATAGCGGCACCACCTAAAACCATTTTGAAACCGTTGTAGTCAGGTGGGTTATGACTACCCGTAATCATGATGCCTGACTTGGCCTGTTGGCCATTAATTAAAATATTAGTTCCAAAATAAACCATTGGCGTTGCTACAACCCCTAGGTCAATCACATCAATACCAACTGACTGCAAACCCTCTGTAAGGCCCTGCATGAGCTCGGGACCTGATAGTCGACCATCACGCCCCACAACGCAGATCTTTTCTCCAAGGTCGCGGACTGCGCTACCAAAGGACTGCCCGATCAATCGAGCGATAGATGGATCTAAAGTTTTATCAATAACACCACGAATGTCATAAGCTTTAAAAATTGATGCTGATAGTTCCATGGAGATATACCGTTTTGAGTTAGTTAAGACGAATGCAGAATCAGCGGGATCGTCAATTAAGAGTTCAACCAATTAATTCTGGATGCCGTGATGCTGTCGATGCCCTGAAGAGATGGGTTATCACCCTTCAAAGCTGATTGGATTGGCTTAGCTAATTTTTTACCTAGCTCTACACCTGGTTGATCAAAGCTATTGAGATTCCAAATAGCTCCCAAACATAGCGCTCGATGTTCATAAAGAGCTAACAAAGCACCTAAGTGAAAAGCATCTAATCGATCAACCCAGATCAAGTTGCTAGGGCGACCACCAGGACAGGAGTCATAGGCAAATTCTTCTTTTGAGCCATTAGCTAGTGCTTGGGCTTGGGCTAAGCAATTGGCAATTAAAGATTGGTGGTGTTCTTTGGCTTCAGGAAGATCACTCATGGGTTCTTTAATGGCAATGAAGTCAACGGGAATAATTTGATTACCTTGGTGCAGCATCTGAAAGTAGCTATGCTGAGAATTACTGCCTGCACTACCAAACACAACTGGAGAAGTTGGGTCACAACTTGAACCATCATTAGTAATACTCTTGCCGTGGCTTTCCATTTCTAGTTGTTGGAGCCATTCAGGAAAAAATCTCAAGGCATGAGCATAAGGAACAATCGCTTTTGCTGTGATTTTATGTTTTTTCTGATTATGTATGAGGGTTAAAGCAAGTATCAAAGGCATGTTGTCAGCAGCTGGAGCATTGACAAAATGCTGATCCATGGCATGAGCGCCTGATAAAAACTTTTTGAAAGTCCCAAAGCCATACTTAATAGCAATCGGTAAGCCTACTGCTGACCAAACTGAGAACCGACCCCCCACCCATTCCCAGAATGGATAAATATTTTCTGGGGCGATACCAAACTTTTCTGCTGCTGCTGGATTGGCAGTGACCGCAATTAAATATTGTTTTAACTGAGTTGAACTTATTTGATTAGTCTTTAACCAATTAATAACAGTTTGAGCATTTCTGATAGTTTCTAACGTGGTAAAGGTCTTAGATGTAATGATGACTCGAGTGCTATGTGGTTGAGCTTTTGACAGAGCATTTGCTAATTCTGCGCTGTCAACGTTAGCTACAAAGTGAAGGCGGATCGCTTTACCATCTTGAGGGTTGATTTGATGAAGCGCATCACATACCAAACGAGGGCCCCAGTCAGATCCGCCGATACCTAAGCAGATCACATCAGTAATACCAATGAGCTGATTGCAGAATCCTTCAATACGTTGCCATACAGATTTAACCAAAGGCATGACATCTTCGCCATCAACAAACATGGCTTGATCAGAAATATTTCTTAGGGCAGGATGAAGAGCTGCTCTATTTTCTGATTGATTAATACTATTACCTGCAAAAAGGCTGTCACGTTTTTTTAGGGTCCCTTTTGAAATAGCCATTTCTATCAGCTGACTCATTTCCTTGTCAGTGATATTTTGATATGCCGTATCTAGGGTAAGGCCTGTGGCGCTAATTAATTTAGACATTTATAGATTCTAACAAGGTCAAATGGCAAAAAAAGGAAAAAAATCGACAGATAGCTAAAGATGACCCTATAATTACCGCTGTTTTGGAAGCTTGGCAGAGTGGTTGAATGCAGCAGTCTTGAAAACTGCCGAGGATGCGAGTCCTCCGTGAGTTCGAATCTCACAGCTTCCGCCAAAATTTAGAACCTCCCAGTAGAAATGCTTGGGAGGTTTTTTTACGCTCAAAAATCGAACAAAACAAGCTCAATTAAAAATTACTTTAAAAACAGCATTTGTAAATCATTCAGATATTGAAGCCCAAGAGCGGAGGGTTTGATAAACCTTGGATCCTCATCTAAAAGTCCCTTTTTAAGAGCTTGCTCCATCATGCTGTTGATAGCAGCAATCTCCTGACCGGTTCTTTCTTTAAATTGATGACTAGGTACCCCATCAGTTAGTCTTAAGACGTTGAGCATGTACTCAAAAGGCAAATCATCTTTATCGAGTAGTCTTTCTTCGATCAATGCATGACCTTGATTGAAAATCTTATCCATATAGCTGTCTGGGTGACGCTCATTGGTTTGTCTAGCGATTTGGTTGTGAGCTGAAATCTTGCCGTGAGCACCTGCGCCAATACCAATGTAGTCACCAAACTGCCAATAATTCAAATTGTGTTGGCATCGATGCCCACTTTTGGCATACGCAGATACTTCATAACGACCATAACCAGCTGAATCTAACTCAGCTATTAAGGCATCTAACATCTCAAAGGCGCTGTCATCATCGGGTAGCACGGGCGGGTATTTTGCAAATAGAGTATTGGGCTCTAAGGTGAGGTGATAAAGAGAAATATGAGCTGGATTAAAACTGATCGCTTGTCGAATATCAGCCAATGCACCATCCATGGTTTGACCCGGTAGTGCATACATTAAATCAAGATTCACTTGATCAAATAATTCTAGGGCTGACCTAACTGCCTCTTGTGCTTGAGCGCCGTCATGAATACGTCCTAAAGCTTTTAGCTTGTCATCATCAAAACTTTGAATACCTAATGAAATTCGATTAACGCCACTCTTGGCGTAACTTTTAAATTTCTCAATTTCAAATGTGCCAGGGTTGGCTTCCATGGTGATTTCTGCATCAGCATTCACAGGCAGAAGCGCTCGAATATCTGACAGTAATTGATCCAAGCCTTGTTCTGATAGTAAGCTTGGTGTACCACCTCCGATAAAGATGGTATGTATACGACGTCCCCATACTTTGGGTAGAACGCTTTGAAGATCAATCTTTAAAGCTTCTAAATAGCGCTGCTCATCAAAGCCCTGTTTTTTGGCAGGCTCAGAAATAATGCCGTCAAATTTAATCTTCACCTCGCCAGCAGGATCACTATTTACATCTTTGATTTGATGCGAATTGAAATCACAATAAGGACACTTTTTAATGCACCAAGGAATGTGCACGTAAAGTGACAAGGGCGGCAAAGCAGTTAAAAGGTTAGGCATTAATTAATTTAAAAATTAGACTATTTTTTTTGGTAGCTGAGCGAGAAGCTTTCGAAGAGCTTGACCCCGATGACTGACTTGATTCTTTTCTTCGGAGCTCATTTGAGCAGCTGTTTTTTGTAACCCCGGAACCCAAAAGAGGGGGTCATAACCAAATCCCGAGGAACCCTGGGGATTTTCTAAAATTTCACCATACCAATGACCCACAGAAATCAGTGGCTCAGGGTCCACTTCAGATTCTAAAAAAACAAGGGTGCATGTGAAATGAGCTTGACGCTGTGTACATGCTAATAGCTTCTGAACTAATAGCGCATTGTTATCCGCATCACTAGGATCTCTCTTTTGATCACTCAGAGCAAACCTGGCAGATAAAACGCCTGGAAGCCCTCCTAAGGCATCAACACAAATACCCGAGTCATCTGCCAGTGCTGGCAAGCCACTCAATTTGCTAGCGTGCCTAGCTTTGATAATAGCGTTCTCAATAAAGGTGGGGAAGGGTTCTTCACAAGATGGGATACCCAACAGTCCTTGTGGAATCACTTCAATTCCAAGAGGCATCAAGAGGGTATTGAATTCTTGAACCTTCCCGGCATTATTCGAGGCTAAGACTATTTTTCTGTGAGACATTATTTTTCAGTTAAAGCAGATTTTTGTAATGACACTAATTCTTGGATACCTTTTTCAGCCAAGCTTAAAAGAGCATCTAATTCTTTTCTAGAAAAAGCGGCCCCCTCTGCAGTGCCTTGCACTTCAATCATGCCACCTTGACCAGTCATGACCACATTCATATCTGTATCGCAAGAGGAGTCCTCTGCGTAATCCAGATCAAGAACAGGTGTACCTTGGTAGATTCCAACCGAAATAGCGGCCACATGATCCTTAATAGGATCCGTCGTAATAAGTTTCTTTTCAAGTAATTGATTGACCGCATCTCTTGCAGCCACAAATGCACCTGTGATGGCTGCTGTGCGCGTGCCACCATCAGCCTGAAGAACATCGCAATCTAGATGGATTGTTCTCTCTCCTAAAAGCTTGAGATCAAAAATACTTCTCATAGAGCGACCAATCAAACGCTGGATTTCTTGAGTTCGCCCGCTTTGCTTACCTCTGGCAGCCTCTCGGTCGCTGCGGGTATGGGTAGCCCTTGGCAGCATGCCATATTCAGCTGTAACCCATCCTTCACCGCTTCCCTTTTTGTGGGGAGGCACTTTTTCAAGGATAGAGGCTGTGCAAAGCACGTGTGTATCACCAAATTGGACAAGGACGGAGCCCTCTGCGTGCTTGGTAAAGCCTCGAGTTATCTTGATTGGGCGTAAATTTTCAGGGTTTCGATTACTAGGGCGTTTGGATATTGTCATGATAGGACTTTACAATGGAAGGATGATAGAAAGTATGACCGGTTTTGGTAGTGCCTCCAGACAATTAGATCTGGGTGGCGGTGTCTATGCAACTGTAGCGGTGGAATGCCGCTCTGTGAATAGTCGTTTCCTAGATTTGAACATACGTTCGCCCGAAGAGTGCAGATCCTCTGAGATGGCCATTAGGGAGATAGTTACAAAACAGCTCTCTAGAGGCAAGGTTGAGTTCCGAATCAATATCCAGCGCGAGGCCTCTGCTATCCAAGCGCCATCAGATTTACTCAATCCTGAGGCTCTCATCGTTTTAAAAGCGCTGGAAGCCGCTGTATTAAAAGAGATGCCCAATGCAGGAACCCTGAGAATGGGTGAAATACTACGTTGGCCCGGCATCTTGAATGAATCTAAGTCGAATGATGAGTTTTGGCGCATTGCTACGGTAGAAGCATCTTCTGAAGCTGTGAAGGCACTCAAACTGAGTCGTCAAGAAGAAGGTTTGGCTTTGCGTGGCGTGCTGATGGAGCGCGTTAATGGCATCAGATCGATTGTTGCCAAAATAGAGCCCTTGATCCCAACGATTGTTACCGCTCATCAAGCCAAGCTCTCTGAGAGGTTGACTGAGATACTGACCGGAATCGATGCGCAAGGCCACGCCAATTCTAAAGCTGATATTTCAGATAGGATCAAGCAAGAAGTCGTTCTTTATGGTGTTCGCATTGACGTTGCTGAAGAGCTAAGTCGTTTAAAAACCCACTTGGATGTTGTTGAGGCAGCATTGATCAAAGGCGGTCCTGTGGGTAAAAGATTGGATTTCTTGATGCAAGAGCTTAACCGTGAAGCAAATACTTTGGGTTCAAAGTCAGTGTCTCAAGAAAGCAGTGATGCTTCTATCGAAATGAAATTGTTGATAGAGCAAATGCGTGAACAAGTGCAAAACCTAGAATAAACAAGTTAGTACAGGAGAGCGTTATGGCTTACACAGGAAGTATGTTGATGTTAGTTGCCCCATCAGGAGCAGGTAAATCTTCTTTAGTAAAAGCGCTCTTGGAGAAAGACTCAGCGATTCAATTGTCCGTCTCTTGCACCACACGCTCACCCCGTCCGGGTGAAGTGAATGGTCGTGAGTACCATTTTTTAAGTCAAGAAGAGTTTCTTAAAAGAAAAGAAGCGGGAGATTTTTTAGAGTGGGCCGAAGTACACGGTAACTATTACGGTACCTCCAAGTCTTGGATTGAAAATCAAATGCAAAGTGGCAAAGATGTTCTTTTGGAAATAGATTGGCAGGGGGCACGCCAAATTCAAAAAATGATTTCTGACACTATTTGGATATTCATACTGCCACCATCGATTCAGGCTCTTGAGGAGCGTCTTCGTAAAAGGGGTCAAGATGACGAAAAGACTATTTTGACGAGAGTTGCAGCAGCTAGAGAAGAGTTGAGTCATGCCAGTGAAGCCGACTATTTGATTGTTAATGATTTGTTTGAGTCAGCTTTAAATGAGTTACGTCAAATTATTTCTGCTAGCCGCTTAAGATCGGATTTGCAATTATCGAAGCATCAAGCATTAGCTATAGAGTTAGGCCTCAAATAAACCCGAAAGGAAGCGCAAAAACCCACTTAAACATCAGCTTTAGATTAAGTATTCAATATGGGCAAAATACCCAGTTTTATTATTGGCATAAAACGAACTTTCGGTGACTTTTCCACAAGTGCGTTATCCTTAGGGTATTCCTAGTATTTATCGAGATAAACATATGGCACGTATCACTGTAGAAGATTGCTTAAAAACAATTCCAAATCGATTTGAATTGGTTCTGGCCGCAACTTATCGCGCTCGCCAATTGGCTCAGGGCCACGCTCCTAGAGTGATCGCCAAAAATAAGCCAACAGTGATGGCTTTGCGTGAAGTAGCTGCTGGTGTTACAGATCGAGATATGTTGGTTAAAGTACCTCTATAAGAGGTGATCTACGGTGGCTACCAAATCTGATGCGAAAGGCATCTTAGCCGCCCTACTAGACGAGTCTAGCCGGCACTTATTTGGGCCCACATCCCAACCAGCTAAACCACCAATCCCTCAAGTTGTATCTATTGCGGGGCTCAATGAAAAAATTACCCACTTAAAGCCTGATGAAATAGCTTTAGTAAGAAAAGCGTTTCAATATGCTGACTCAGCGCACCTGGGTCAATATCGTCAAACTGGCGAACCTTATATTACCCACCCATTAGCAGTTGCCGAACTATGCGCCAGTTGGCGCCTAGATGCATCTTCTATCATGGCAGCACTTTTACATGATGTGATTGAAGACACGGGAAGTACCAGAGAAGAGTTGGTTCAAATCTTCGGTGGGAAAGTGGCTGAGCTTGTTGAGGGGCTAACTAAGTTAGATAAGTTGGAGTTCCAAAGTCATGCTGAAGCTCAAGCAGAGAGCTTTAGAAAAATGTTCATGGCGATGGCCCGTGATGTTCGGGTTATTTTGGTGAAGTTGGCAGATCGCTTACACAATATGAGAACCCTTGATGCGATGGCTTTAGCCAAACGTAAGAGGGTAGCACTGGAAACCTCAGAAATTTACGCACCGATTGCCCACCGATTAGGTCTTAATCAAGTATATCGAGAGCTTCAAGATTTAAGCTTTATGAATTGGGCGCCATTTAGATACGCCACATTGAATAAAGCAATTAAAAAAGCACGCGGCAATCGTAAAGAGGTTGTAGCTAAGATTTTGGATACTTCTAGGATGGCTTTAAGTAAGTCAGGATTAGAGTCAGATTTACGTGGACGTGAAAAAACGCTTTACAGTATTTATATGAAGATGCGTCAAAAGCATTTGAGTTTTTCTCAAGTTTTAGATGTATACGCTTTCAGAGTAACTCTCAATTCTGTAGATGAATGCTACCGTGCTCTGGGCGTCTTGCATGCTTTGTATAAGCCTATGCCTGGTAAATTCAAAGACTATATCGCTATCCCAAAACTCAATGGCTACCAATCTTTACACACTACTTTAGTGGGACCATTTGGCATGCCTATTGAGTTTCAGATTCGTACACAAAATATGCACGAAGTGGCTGAAGAAGGTGTTGCTGCTCATTGGGCATACAAAGAGGGTGACGATGATCTAACCGAAATGCAAACCAGAGCACATCAATGGTTACAGTCTTTGATAGATATTCAGGATAAGAGCGGCGACTCCCAAGAGTTCTTAGAGCACGTCAAAATTGATTTATTCCCTGATGCTGTTTATGTCTTTACGCCTAAGGGTCAGATACGTGCATTGCCGCGTGGAGCCACAGTTTTAGATTTTGCTTATGCCGTTCATAGTGATTTAGGGAACGAGTGTGTTGGAGCCAAGGTTAATAATGTTCAATTGCCTTTGAGAACTGAACTCAAGAATGGCGATATTGTTGAAATTAGCTCTGCCCCTCATTCTCAGCCTAATCCCGTTTGGTTATCTTTTGTTAAAACAGGTAAAGCTCGTGCCGCGATAAGACACTTCTTAAAAACGCAGCACTATTCTGAAGCTATTCAGTTAGGCGAACGTTTGCTTTCTCAAGCTCTCCGCCAGCAAGGCAGTGATGCCGCACTTGTGACTGACGAAATTTGGGAAAGACTATTACATTGGACTGGATCTAAAGGTCGCGAAGAGTTATGTGCTGATATGGCTATGGGACATCGCGTACCAGCAGTGGTTGCTAAGCGTATTGAGATGATTCTTTATGAGAACAAAGGGCAATCCTCACAAATGCGCTTGGATACAACAGATTGGGATCCAGATGAAGAAGAGCATGTTCATCATCGTCAAGCCATCATGATTGACGGAGCAGAAGGACAGTCTGTATTTTTCCCATCCTGTTGTCACCCGATTCCTGGGGATACTATTTTGGGTTACTTAGGTAAAGGAGAGGGCTTACAGATCCACACTGATGTTTGCCATCAAGCTTTGCGTTTGCAACACCGTGACCCTGAACATTGGATTGACGTGGTGTGGTCTGATGAAATCAAGCGAAGCTTTGACGTCGCCATTCGTGTAGATGTTAAAAATGCTAAAGGTGTCTTAGCAAAAATAGCAGGAACATTGACTTCAGCAGATGCCAATATTGCTCATGTTGCGATGGAAGACCGATTTACTGAAGTAGGGGCAGTTTCAATACACTTTATGATTCAGGTCGAAAGTCGTTATCACTTAGCTAAAGTCATGAGACGCTTGAGACAAAATGCCGACATCTTAAGAATCACAAGAGTTTTTGGTAAGTAACTGTCAAGATATCTACAGCTTTAATTCCATTTGGAGTTGATAGCTTAACAGTGTCACCTTCCCTTGCTTTAATCAAAGCTTTGGCAATAGGTGAAATCCAACTCACATGACCCTTATCCATATTGACTTCATCCACACCCACAATTGAAACAGTTGTTTCGGTACCATCCTTATCGGCAAAAGTAACAGTAGCTCCAAAAAATATTTGATCTGTTTGTTCTCGCGTTGCTGGATCAACCACTACAGCATCTTCTAGACGCTTGGTTAAAAAGTAAATTCGCTTATCAATTTCTCGAAGACGTTTTTTGCCATACTGATAATCAGCATTCTCGGAGCGATCACCATTCGAAGCTGCCCAAGTAACAGTTTTAACAACTGTTGGGCGATCAGTATCCAAAAGATGTAAAAGTTCATCTTTAATGCGTTGATGACCGGCGGGAGTTATGTAGTTTTTGATTTCCATGGCATAATATTGGTCTTAAGCGGCTGTAGCTCAGTTGGATAGAGTACTTGGCTACGAACCAAGGGGTCGTGGGTTCAATTCCTGCCAGCCGCACCAAATAAGAAGGGCCTAGTTTATAACTAGGCCCTCTTTCATTCAAGCTTAATTTTAAGGATATGCACGCGAATCTCATTTAGCTTATATTAAGGTTCTTCTCAAAACTAACCCTTAACTTCAGTAGCTATACAAATAGCTAAATCAAGAAAGATTTATGAGTCCAATAACTCGCTCTCTAAGGTCAATAGAATTTATTTGGCTTTTGGTTGCGCTAGTTGTATCGGTTGCATCTTTAAGTAGTGTTGCTTATCTTGCGGATAGGATGCAAAGGGCGTTTGAGCGTGATGCTAAACAATTGATTGCTGCGGATGCATTAATTCAAAGCGATCAGCCACTCCCCACTTTATTTGTTAATGAGGCTCTTGCCAAGGGCTTAAGCACTGCGCAGACGATTGTGTTTCCAACCATGTCAAGCGGTGCTCAGCAAACTAAGTTAGTAGCTTTAAAAGCCGTGACACAAACGTATCCTTTACGCGGCACTCTAAAAATTAGCCTTGATGGTATTTCAAAAGGTACTGCCACTAAAGATATTCCTGAGCCAGGTACAGTTTGGGTTGACCCAGCCTTGTTACCAAGTTTGAATGTCAAAGTTGGCGACCGTCTGACATTAGGGCAATCTCAATTCAAGATCAGTGCCGTTCTTACACAAGAATTGGATAAAGGTGCTGGCTTTTTAAACTTCGCGCCACGCGTTATGATTCGGGAATCTGAGTTAGCTGCTACTCAACTTATTGGATTTGGAAGTCGCGTCACTTATCGAACTCTTTTATCTGGCTCTGATAGAGCTATTGAAGATTATCTACTCTGGGTTGATCAAAAAATTCATGAGCAAGGTTTAAGGGGGGTGAGAGTAGAAGGTGTTGATAACGCCCAACCTCTGATGAAGGCCACTTTGGATAGAGCAGAGAGATTTCTATCTCTGGTGGCGATGCTAACAGCCATGATTGCAGCGGTAGCTATGGCTCTGGCATCAAAGCGTTACATCTCAAAACAATCAAGCCCTGCTGCAATTTGGAAATGTCTAGGTGCTAGTAGGAAGCAAGTCTTATTTGAACACTTTAGAGCCAGCCTGGTAGTCGCTATATTGGGTGGCTTCATAGGCGCTTTCTTTGGATGGCTTGGTCATCAAGCCTTATTGTTTTTCTTGGGTGATCTTCTGGTGGCTGACTTGCCGCCTGCCTCTATCTGGCCACTGATCTGGTCTTTACTGGTGTCGGTTGTTTTATTACTTGGATTTATTTGGCCGCCTCTCATGTCTTTGAGTGATGTTTCTCCATTACGAGTTTTAAGAAAAGACTTACCTTTTCCTAAAACCTCCACTTGGTTATTGATGCTTCTGGGATTAATGAGTTACTTTGGATTATTAATTTTGGTAGCTAAAGACTTTAAATTAGCCTTAGTAACTTTAGGTGGTTTTGCTGCTTGCGCTATTATTTTTGTGGGTGTTTCTTGGATAGCTGTTCATGGCTTTGCTAAGTTAGCAGAACACTCTATTTTTGGTCGCCAAGTAGTGCAGCGATTTGCTTGGCAATCATTATCAAGAAGAAGTTTATTCACAGGTTTGCAAATCGCCTCTTTAGCAATTGCCATCATGGCTTTATTACTTTTGGCTGTCGTCAGACAGGATTTACTAAGTGCCTGGAAAAGTAGCTCATCAGTTGATGCCCCTAATCGCTTCTTAATTAATATCCAACCCGAGCAAAAGGATTTGATTCAAGAAAAACTATTGGCAGCTAATGTTAATCAAGTTATTTTGTATCCAATGATTAGAGGTCGGCTGACCCATATCAATAACAAACTTGTCATGCCTGATCAATATCAAGATGATCGAGCTAAAAGATTGGTTGATCGCGAATTTAATCTTTCATATGCTTCTGAATTGCCAGAAAAAAATAAATTAGTGGCAGGTCAGTGGCACGGGTCAACTAATTTGCCTGAGATTTCCATGGAGCAAGGAATTGTCAAAACTCTCGGCTTGTCTTTAGGCGATACCTTGGCATTTGATATTGCAGGTATTCCTGTTGAGGCCAAGGTGACATCTATTCGACAATTAGACTGGGGCACCATGCGGGTTAATTTCTTTGCCATTCTGCCGCCATCTTTGCTGGCTGATATGCCGCAAACTTGGGTGACCGCTTATCAACAATCACCTGCTACTCCCAACGTTTTACCAGTTGATATCGCTTTGGTCAGTCAGTTTCCTAATATCACTGTTGTGGATGTTGAGGCGGCACTTAATCAGGTTCAAGATGTTCTTAACAAGCTCTCTGCAGCTATTGAATTGTTGTTTGTATTAACTATTTGTGCTGGTGGCTTGGTGCTGGTTGCTTCATTAGCATCCACTCAAGATCAGCGCTTAAAAGATGCTGGCCTACTCAAAGCTTTGGGCGCCACGAATGTCCAATTGCGCCGTGCTTTTTATACTGAGTTGGCAGCAATTGGTTTGATAGCAGGTGGCTTAGCTGCATCAGGTGCTTTAGTCATTGGTTGGGCTTTGGCCCACTTTGTATTTGAATTACAGTTAAACCCCTCTTGGATTATCTTGTTTTATGGCATGCTCTTAGGTATTACTGTATGTATGCTAGGTGGTGTATGGTTGCAAAGAAAAATGACCAAAAGCTCCGCTAATGAAATTTTGAGAGAAGCTTAATTTAAATCTTATTGATGAATTGAATCATTTATGGCGGAACAAAAAACAACTTATGAATTGATTGGTGGCGAGGAGAAACTGCGTGAGCTGGTGAATCGTTTTTACGATTTGATGGCTCTAGATCCTGCCTATGCTGGTATTAGAGTCATGCATCCGGAAGATCTATCGAGTTCTGGAGATAAGTTGTTTATGTTTTTAAGTGGTTGGATGGGTGGGCCAGATTTATTTGTTGAGAGGCACGGTCATCCTCGCTTAAAGTCTCGCCATATGACTTTTCCGATTGGGATATCTGAGAGAGATCAATGGTTGCAATGCATGCGTCAAGCCATGAAAGACGTTGGAATTAATGGACTTCTTTTGGAGCGCTTAATGGAGTCATTCTTCACTACTGCTGACTGGATGAGGAATCGAGCGGGGTAGTTGAACTAATCGGGTATTGGCCCATCGGTCTGGAAGCGTTTGTCGACCCTTGCGATCAAGCAAGGCGCTTAGTGGCCATAAGAATAGCGTCACTGAAAAAAATATAATTGAAAAGTAAGCGCCCATTTTTTCTGGGTTGCCGACTCGTATTGAAATAAATAAAGTTATTGCCGCTGGAATTAACCAGAGTGATCCTAATGCATAGCGCTTGAGGGCTTGGGAACGGGTCAAAATCTGACCATCGTGTCTGACCATTTGAACTTTCCATGTTTGCATGGCTAGAGTCTGACCAGACTTAGTCCAATACCAAGCAAAGTAAAAGGCTAGTACCAAATATATATGAGCTAATAAAAACCAAGCAGGCGCAGTCACGTTAAGCACAACCCCGATAACCAAGTGAGGCAAAAGAAATAAAAATGCTGCAACCCCCATGAGCACCAACATCTCATAGAGGTTAAGGATGATGCGGCGTTTGATTGTGGGTGCTGGAAGTGAGCTGAGATATTCAGCTGGGAGAGGGGTAAATTTTTCTGAAGATTTCACAAGCGCTATTTTAGCGCTGGTGAGGTCACCGTGGTGCGTTTGGCAGAAGCGGCTCTTTTGTCAGCAAGGAGTTTTTTTTCTTCATCACTCAATTGCTGGTAATTTTCCCAAGCAGCTGCTTTTTTCTCAGGGGATATCTTCAAAGTCCTGAGGTAGTTATCGCGAGCGCGTTGCCTCTCTTTGGCCGATAACCCAGCCCAAGCAGACATTCTTGATTGGAGTGTGATTCGATCAGCCTCTTCCATTTTTGGATAAAGGTTCGCTACTTCAACCCATTTCTTTTGACGATTAAGGCTCAGTGATCCCCAGTCCTCTTCAAGAGGTACTAATACGGAGCGCTGATCTTCGCTGAGACTGCTCCATGCTTGAGCATGAGCTAGTCCAAGACTAAGATTGATAAGGAAGAAGCCCAACAATAATTGACGAATAAAGCGTTTTACATAAACACAGCTTCGTTGAATAAGTTGTATTTGGCATTTCAAGAACGTCAAACGGAAGACGGGCATGATATTTCTGATCATCAAATATCGTCTTCGTCGTCTTCTTCAATAATTAGATCTTTGCCATTGGTTAGCAAATAACGAACATATCCATCATCCTTGTAGGCTGCTGGTGGAACGGTATCTGTCAGGATGGCTCTATCAACATTGGCAATATCTCTAATTCGAGCATCTTCTTGCCATCCAACAATTGCAAATATGGATACGCTCAGTGCCAAAATAGGGGCTAAACCAAGTGCACCCCTCATTTTTGAAGCCCAGTTACTCGAAAATGTTCTCGGAAAGCCTGCAAATATCCATTCTGTGGCCAATTTTTCTTGGCGCGGGTAGGCTGCTATTGCTAATGCTCTGGCTTGGTTGAGGCGAGCGGTAATTTGATCTGGAAGCTGTTTCGCTCCGTCATCAAGCAATTTGCGGGCAAGGGATCCCAGGCGCATTTCGGCGTTTTTGGACTGCTCTGAATTGTTTTTGATGGTTTTCACGGCTTAAATCCTTGTTTCTTAAGGGATTCTACCAAGGCACTGGCTGCTCTAGAACAGTGTGTTTTAACACTTCCTTCGGAGCAACCCATGAGTTTGGCAGTTTCAGAAATATCTAAATCATCCCAATAACGCATGAGGAAGGCTTCTCGTTGACGTGATGGTAGCTTAGATACAGCTATTTCTAACATTTCAATCAATTGTTTACGTTCTAACTGTGCTGAACCTTCCACAGAATTCATATTTTCTTCAATAGATTCAATGAACTCCAGAGGATCAGACTGGTCAAACTCATCAAAACTATCTTTTGAGCCTCCTCGGAGCGATGAAAAGAGGCTGATCCAGGTATTTTGGGTTTTTTGACGCCTAAACCAGTCTAAGGTGGTGTTTTGAAGGATTCGTGTAAAAAGAAGTGGAAACTCGGCAGGCTCGTGGTGACTGTATTTTTCAGCCAATTTCATCATGCTATCTTGCACGATATCTAAGGCCGCTTCCTCGTCCCGTGTAGCAAACACGGTGCGTTTGAAGGATTTTGCCTGTACTCCTTGGAGGAAGTCAGACAGTTCTTTTGCGGAAGCCATAGGCTCTATTAGACAACGACTCATAAACCTACCCAAAATAAGGCGTTATGGTCTAAAATAATTAGCTCGACTTACCGGGCCTTTCATAAGATGGTTTTCCCCGGATTAAGCGACTGCCACTCGAACCCGAGCCACAAGCACGGAGCCAGAGTAGCCCAAACAATTTTTTGCCGAAAATTGCAAAGGACTAATGAAAATGAATACGATTACTAACGCAGAACTTTCGAATCCTGCTAAAAACCAAACCCCGATTGGCCCAGAAATGATTGGTGCCGAAATTCTTGTAAAAGCACTTCATGCAGAAGGTGTTGAATATGTTTGGGGTTACCCAGGCGGATCAGTCTTATTTATTTATGACGAGATCTTCAAGCAAGATAAATTTGAACATATCCTAGTTCGTCATGAGCAAGCTGCTGTGCATGCAGCCGACGGTTACGCTCGTGCTACTGGTAATGTTGGAGTAGCGCTTGTGACTTCTGGTCCCGGTGTTACTAACGCTGTAACAGGTATTGCTACTGCTTACATGGACTCGATTCCGATGGTGATTATTACTGGAAACGTTCCTACGCACGCCATTGGTGAAGATGCCTTCCAAGAGTGCGACACAGTGGGCATTACTCGTCCAATCGTTAAACATAATTTCTTAGTTAAAGATCCTGCTGACTTGGCATTGACTTTAAAGAAAGCATTCCATATTGCTAGAACTGGTCGTCCAGGTCCCGTGGTTGTGGATATTCCTAAAGATGTGTCATTCCAAAAAGCGCACTTTAACTATCCCGCTGAAATCAATATGCGCTCTTACAACCCTGTGATCAAAGGTCACAGCGGTCAAGTTCGCAAAGCAGTTTCTATGTTGTTGGAAGCAGAGCGTCCTTTCATTTACACAGGCGGTGGTGTCATCCTTTCTGATGCAGCACCTGAATTAAAAGCCTTTGCAGATTTGTTGGATTATCCAGTGACCAATACCTTGATGGGGCTTGGCGGATTTCCTGGAACAGATCCACGTTTCTTGGGTATGTTAGGTATGCATGGTACTTACGAAGCCAATATGTCAATGCAACATTGCGATGTGTTGATTGCTATTGGTGCTCGTTTTGACGACCGAGTCATTGGTAACCCAGCGCACTTTACAAGCGTACCAAGAAAAATCATTCACATTGATATTGACCCTTCAGTTATTTCAAAGCGTGTGAAGGTTGACGTGCCTATCGTTGGTGATCTCAAAGAAGTATTGATTGAGATGATCGAAATACTCAAGTCCTCTAGCCCTCGCAAAAATCAAAAGAAGGTGGATGCTTGGTGGTCACAGATTAATGAATGGCGCAAAAAAGATTGCTTAAAATTTGATCGCGATTCTGAGATTGTCAAACCACAGTACGTCGTTGAAAAAGTTTATGAGTTGACTAACGGCGATGCTTTCGTTTGCTCTGATGTTGGCCAACATCAGATGTGGGCTGCTCAATTTTATAAATTTGATAAACCACGTCGTTGGATCAACTCTGGCGGCCTCGGTACGATGGGCGTTGGCTTGCCATACGCTATGGGTATCAAGAAAGCCTTCCCTGATTCTGAAGTGGTCACAATTACAGGTGAGGGTTCAATACAGATGTGTATTCAAGAACTTTCTACCTGTAAGCAATATGACACACCGATCAAGATCATTTCTCTTAACAATCGTTATCTAGGCATGGTTCGTCAGTGGCAAGAATTAACGTACAACAAGCGTTATTCAAGCTCTTACATGGACTCATTGCCTGACTTTGTAAAGTTGGCTGAATCTTTTGGTCACGTTGGTATGCGCATCGAGAAAAAATCAGATGTTGAACCGGCATTGCGTGAAGCTTTCAGAATGAAAGACAGAACAGTATTTATGGATTTCCAAACTGACCCAACTGAAAACGTTTGGCCAATGGTTCAAGCGGGTAAAGGCATTACTGAAATGCTTTTAGGAAGTGAGGAACTGTAATGCGCCATATTATTTCTGTTCTTTTAGAAAACGAGCCGGGCGCCTTGTCGCGCGTCGTTGGCTTGTTCTCTGCACGTGGTTACAACATTGAAACTTTGACTGTTGCGCCAACAGAAGATCCTTCTTTATCTCGTATGACAATTGTTTCAATTGGCTCAGAAGAAGTGATCGAGCAGATTACCAAACACTTAAATCGTTTAGTTGATGTTGTTAAGCTGATTGATTTAAGTGATGGCCCTCACATTGAGCGCGAACTCATGTTGATTAAAATCAGGGCAGTTGGTAAAGAGCGTGAAGAAATGAAGCGCTTAGCGGATATTTTCCGTGGCCACATCATTGATGTCACTGATAAGTCGTACACCGTCGAGTTAACTGGTGATAGTAGTAAATTAGATTCTTTTGTCGAAGCCATTGATCGCAGCGCCATTTTAGAAACAGTACGAACTGGCAGCTCTGGTCTTGGTCGCGGTGAACGCATCCTTAAAGTGTAATTTTTTTAACTAATAACAAACTGACTAAAAATAGGAAAAAGCATGAAAGTTTTTTACGATAAAGACGCAGACTTATCACTTATCAAAGGTAAGCAAGTAACCATCATTGGTTACGGTTCACAAGGCCACGCACACGCACAGAACTTAAATGATTCTGGTGTGAAGGTAACAGTAGGTTTGCGCAAAAACGGCGCATCTTGGTCTAAAGCCGCCAATGCTGGTTTACAAGTTAAAGAAGTTGCTGAGTCTGTTAAGGGCGCTGACGTTGTGATGATGTTGTTACCTGACGAACAAATTGCTGAGGTATACAACAAGGAAGTAGCGCCAAATATTAAAGCTGGCGCGGCTCTTGCATTTGCTCACGGTTTTAATGTTCACTATGGTCAAGTTGTGCCTCGTCATGATATTGACGTGATCATGATTGCCCCTAAGGCACCAGGCCATACAGTGCGTGGCACATATTCTCAAGGTGGTGGCGTTCCTCATTTGATCGCTGTGCATCAAGATAAAACTGGTTCAGCTCGTGATATGGCTTTGTCATATGCTGCTGCTAACGGTGGTGGTCGCGCTGGCATTATCGAAACTAATTTCCGCGAAGAAACTGAAACTGATTTATTTGGCGAACAAGCTGTTTTGTGTGGCGGTACAGTTGAATTGATCAAAGCTGGTTTTGAGACTTTGGTTGAAGCTGGTTACGCTCCTGAGATGGCTTACTTTGAATGTTTACATGAGTTGAAGTTGATTGTTGACTTGATCTACGAAGGTGGCATTGCCAACATGAACTACTCAATCTCTAATAACGCTGAGTACGGTGAGTATGTCACTGGTCCGCGCATTGTTACTGAAGATACTAAAAATGCAATGCGTCAATGTTTGAAAGATATTCAAACTGGCGAATATGCAAAGAGCTTCATTTTAGAAAACAAAGCGGGTGCACCAACATTGATCTCACGTCGTCGTTTGACTGCAGAACATCAAATTGAAGAAGTGGGTGGTAAGTTGCGTGCCATGATGCCTTGGATTGCTAAAAACAAATTAGTTGATCAAAGTAAAAACTAATTACTTTTTAAGTTAATCAGAAGACATTAAAAGATATCCAGAAAGAACATAAAGATGGCCATTAACTACCCTCATCCAATCATTGCAAAAGAAGGGTGGCCCCATGTAGCAATTGCAGGCTTCATTCTATTTGTTGTTCATTCAACGATTGGTTGGGCCTGGTCTTGGCCTTTCTGGATCATCTTTGTATTTGTCTTACAGTTTTTTAGAGACCCAGGTCGTTTAGTTCCTCTCGTTAAAGATGCTGTTTTATCTCCAGCAGATGGTCGAGTCATCATCGTTGAAAAAACTTTTGATCCTTATGCTCGTCGCGATGCTTTGAAGATCAGTGTTTTCATGAACGTATTTAATGTGCATTCAAATCGATCAGCGGTTAACGGCATCGTCAAGCAGATTGAATATTTTCCGGGTAAATTCGTCAATGCAGATTTAGATAAAGCATCTACAGAGAACGAACGTAATGCAATGATCATTGATTCCAACGGTCATATAGTGACTTTGGTCCAAGTAGCGGGTTTGGTTGCTCGCCGAATTCTTTGCTATGCTCACTTAGGTGACAAACTTAAAAAAGGTGAGCGTTACGGCTTTATTCGTTTTGGTTCACGAGTAGACGTTTATCTTCCATTAGAAGCTGAGCCGCTAGTTAGTGTTGGCGACATAGTGTCTGCCACATCAACAATACTAGCTAAATTGCCAGGATTGGACTAAAACCTAGTCTATGAGCATATTCAGACGTAGAAAACTAAGGTCATCAAAAGGTTTACCTGGTAAGACGACGCCTTTGCGCAAGTCAGGCTGGATGGCAAGTCAACCTGGTGATTCTGTAAGGCCACGTAATCGCGGTATCTATCTTTTACCGAATGCTTTTACAACCGCCAATCTATTTTGTGGTTTTTTTGCAATTGTCCAAGCTATGAACCAGCGCTTCGAGATTGCAGCGATTGCCATTTTCGTTGCATTAGTGATGGATGGTATGGATGGGCGCGTAGCGCGCATGACTAATACTCAAAGCGCTTTTGGCGAACAGTATGACTCGCTGACTGATATGGTTTCCTTTGGTGTAGCACCTGCTCTCATTGCTTACGAATGGGTTTTAAAAGATTTAGGTAAGTGGGGTTGGTTGGCTGCATTTGTTTTCTGTGCGGGCGCCGCTCTGCGTTTGGCCCGTTTTAATACCAACATCGGAAGTGTTGATAAACGCTTCTTTCAGGGTTTACCAAGTCCAGCGGCAGCTTCTTTAATTGCCGGCTTTGTTTGGTTAGCCGTTGATAACAAACTACCTGTTCAAGAATTAGCCTTACCCTGGGTGACTTTTGGATTAACTATTTACGCTGGTATCACCATGGTCTCCAATGCCCTTTTTTACAGTGGTAAAGCCTTGGATGTCAGATATAGGGCACCATTTGGGGTCATGATTTTGATCATATTAGGCTTTGTATTGGTATCGAGCGACCCGCCAGTAGCTTTATTTGGTTTGTTTGTGGCTTACGCTTTATCGGGTTATGTATTCTGGTTATGGCAAAAGATCTTGTTGCGTAAGAAGATAGCCTCAGATAAGCTTTTTAACAATTAATTAATATTTTGTGTATATTGGTAAATATGAACACTAATTTGTCACTGCTGCTATTACTAGAACTAGGTCAAAACCTGGGGTCAGTGCACGCTTAAATATTTAGTAAAAGCAAAACACCACGAACCCCAGTCAAGCTGGGGTTTTTTATTTTTGGATTTAAGTAAGCTGGGGAAAATGTCATGACAGATAAATTAATAATTTTTGATACCACTTTGAGAGATGGCGAACAGTCTCCTGGGGCCTCTATGACTCGAGATGAGAAGGTGCGCATTGCCCGCCAACTTGAGCGCTTAAAAGTGGATGTCATCGAGGCTGGCTTCGCGGCAAGCTCTGATGGTGATTTTGCTGCTATTTCAGCGATTGCCCAAGTGATTAAGGATTCAACTGTTTGTTCATTGGCGCGGGCCAACGAACGAGACATCAGTCGTGCGGCCGATGCATTGAAAGGCGCCAACTCCAAGCGCATCCATACATTTATTGGGACTTCCCCTTTACATATGGAGAAGAAATTACGCATGACACCTGATCAGGTGTTTGAACAAGCTAAGGCAGCAGTTCGTTTTGCGCGCAACCATACCAATGATGTTGAATTTTCACCGGAGGATGGCTATCGCTCTGAAGTGGATTTCTTGTGTCGTGTTCTTGAGGCTGTTATTAAAGAAGGTGCTACAACGATCAATGTGCCTGATACGGTGGGTTACGCTGTACCAGAGCTTTATGGTCAATTCATCAAGACCTTGCGCGAGCGCATTCCGAACTCTGATAAGGCGATTTGGTCTGTCCACTGCCATAACGACTTAGGTATGGGAGTTGCCAATTCATTGGCTGGTGTGAAGATCGGTGGTGCTCGTCAAGTAGAGTGCACGATCAATGGTTTGGGTGAACGAGCAGGTAACACTTCCTTGGAAGAAGTGGTGATGGCTATAAAAACCCGGAAAGACTACTTTGATTTGTCGGTAGGCATCGATACGACTCAAATCGTACCAGCCTCTAAGATGGTTTCTCAGATCACAGGTTTTGTGGTTCAACCGAATAAAGCCGTCGTAGGTGCAAACGCTTTTGCTCACGCCTCAGGGATACATCAAGATGGCGTTTTAAAAGCGCGTGATACCTATGAAATTATGCGTGCTGAAGATGTGGGTTGGGCAGCCAACAAGATCGTTTTAGGTAAATTGTCAGGTCGAAATGCTTTCAAGCAACGTTTGCGAGAGTTGGGTATTGAGTTAGAGACTGAGGCGGATATGAATGATGCTTTCACGAGATTCAAGACTTTGGCTGACCAAAAAGCAGAGATTTTTGATGAGGATATCACTGCAATAGTGGGCAATAACGCTCAAGAAGCTAGTGACTACTATCGTTTTATATCAATGTCACAAAGGTCTGAGACTGGAGAGCGTCCATTCGCAAAGGTTGTTTTCAAATCTGGCGGAGAAGAGTTTATTTCTGAGTCTGAAGGCAATGGTCCAGTTGATGCCACCTTAAATGCGATTGAATCCAAGGTTAAAAGTGGGGCAGAACAGCTTTTATATTCTGTGAATGCCATTACTACGGGGACAGAGTCGCAAGGTGAGGTCACAGTTCGTCTCTCAAAAGGCGGCAGAATTGTGAATGGCGTTGGAACAGACCCGGACATCGTCGCAGCATCTGCAAAAGCTTATTTGGCAGCGTTAAATAAGCTTCATGACCCAAGCCAGCAGAAATTAAACGCTCAAATGACCGTTTAGGCTATAATTTGCGCTCTTTCTGGGTAATTGCCAGAAAGAGCACAAGTAGTTTTTTTAAACAATTCGCACGACATCTTGGGTAAAAGCGCCACTAAAAATGGGTTTGAGCTCGAATGTTCGCAAGTATGGAGTAATAAACATGGCTATTGTTACAGCTAAAGTAGCGGAAATCGTTAAAGCGAATGCCCGCGCAGCAAACGATACAGGCAGTCCTGAAGTTCAAGTAGCTTTATTGACAGCACGTATTAATGACTTAACGTCTCACTTCAAAGCAAATGCTAAAGATCATCACAGCCGTCGCGGTTTGTTGAAGATGGTTAGCCGTCGCCGTCGTTTACTCGACTATTTGAAGGGTAAAGATTTAGATCGTTACCGTGCTTTGATTGATAAGCTCGGTCTACGTAAGTAATACCGAAGATGCCTGCCCTAGTTAACTTAGGCAGGCATTATCGTTTAGAGCGGTCGGTGGCTGCTCGTAGTTAGGACCCGTGTCATTCCAAAGGCAGGTTAATTTGTAAGCCTATCTTTGGAATGGCATCCTTTCTTCGTCAACCTCCGTGCTCCAGTGCTGCCATAGCGCTGCATTTCTATGGCAAATGTTGATTGAGGATATATATAAATGACGATGTTTAATAAAGTAGTAAAAAGTTTTCAATGGGGTTCACAAACTGTTCGTATGGAAACAGGTGAAATTGCCCGTCAAGCAGGTGGTGCAGTATTAGTTGATATTGGCGACACAGTTATTTTGGCAACAGTAGTTGGTGCAAAAAATGCAAAGCCTGGTCAAAATTTCTTCCCACTCACAGTTGATTATTTGGAAAAAACATACGCAGCAGGAAAAATTCCTGGTGGTTTTTTCCGTCGTGAAGGTCGTCCATCAGAAAGTGAGACATTGATTTCTCGCTTGATCGATCGCCCATTACGTCCATTGTTCCCAGAGGGCTTCTTGAATGAAGTTCAGGTAGTGATTCACGTTGTGTCACTCAATCCTGATGTGCCTGCAGATATTCCTGCATTGATTGGTGCTTCTGCAGCTTTAGCTATTTCTGGTATTCCTTTTGCTGGCCCTGTTGGAGCAGCTCGTGTTGGTTATATAGATGGCCAATACTTATTAAACCCAACTCGCACTGAGCAAGCAACAAGCCAATTAGATTTAATCGTTGCCGGTACTCAAGCTGCTGTATTGATGGTTGAGTCTGAGGCTTACCAGTTATCTGAAGAGATCATGTTAGGCGCTGTTGTTTACGGTCATGAGCAAATGCAAACTGCGATTACTGCTATCAATGAGCTTGTGCGCGAAGGTGGAAAGCCTGAGTGGGATTGGCAAGCAGCTCCTAAGAATGAGCCAATGATTGCAAAAGTTAACTCATTGGCTGAAGCTGGTTTGCGTGAAGCTTATCAAATTCGTCAAAAGCAAGCTCGTACAGCTAAGTTAAAAGAAGTAACTAAAGATGTATTTACTCAGCTTGCTGCTGATGGCGCATTTGATGAAGCAGAAGCCAACAACATCTTGTTTGATATCGAAGCAAAGATTGTTCGTAGTCAAGTATTGAACGGTGAGCCACGTATCGACGGTCGTGATACACGTACTGTTCGCCCCATCGAAATTCGTACTGGCGTGCTACCACGCACTCACGGTTCGGCACTATTCACACGTGGTGAGACACAAGGTTTAGTTGTTGCAACTTTGGGTACTGCACGTGATGAGCAAATTATTGATGCATTAGAGGGTGAGCAACGTGATCGTTTCATGTTCCACTACAACATGCCTCCGTTTGCAACTGGTGAAACAGGTCGTGTTGGTAGCCCTAAGCGCCGCGAAATCGGGCATGGTCGTTTAGCTAAGCGCGCATTGATTCCGGTATTGCCATCCGCAGAAGAGTTTGCTTACAGCTTGCGTGTTGTTTCTGAGATTACAGAATCAAACGGTTCATCATCAATGGCTTCTGTTTGTGGCGGTTGTTTAGCCATGATGGATGCTGGTGTGCCAATTAAAGCGCACGTTGCTGGTGTAGCGATGGGCTTGATTTTGGATGGCAATCGTTTTGCTGTATTGACTGACATCTTGGGTGATGAAGATCACTTGGGTGATATGGACTTTAAAGTAGCTGGTACTTCAAACGGTATTACTGCATTGCAGATGGATATTAAAGTACAAGGTATTACAAAAGAAATCATGCAAGTTGCTTTAGCTCAAGCTAAAGAAGGTCGCTTGCATATCTTGAGCAAAATGCAAGAGTCCATGGGTGGTGTTCGTACAGAATTGTCAGCTCATGCTCCACGTATGGTTTCTTTCAAGATTCACCCAGACAAGATTCGTGAAGTAATTGGTAAGGGTGGCGCAACTATTCAAGCTTTGACTAAAGAAACTGGTTGCAGCATTGACATTAAAGATGACGGTACAGTGACTATTGCTTCTACTTCTGCTGAAGGCATGGCTGAAGCAAAAGCACGTATCGAGGGCATCACTGCAGAAGCTGAAGTAGGTAAGATCTACGAAGGCCCAGTTGTTAAATTGCTTGAGTTTGGTGCTCTTGTCAACATCCTTCCTGGTAAAGATGGTTTATTGCACATTTCTGAAATCGCTAATGAGCGCGTTAAGGATGTCAAAGACTACCTACAAGAAGGTCAAGTTGTGCGCGTTAAGTTGCTTGCAGCGGATGAGCGTGGACGTCTACGTTTATCACTTAAAGCAGCTTGTGCTGACGAGGGAACAAGCATTGCTCCATTAAATGGTGCTGCTCCAGAAGCTGACGCGGCACCTGCTGAAGCTCCTCAAGACCAACAGCAGTAATTCAATAAACGGCATGCGTGCTGTTGAGATTAGCCAGTATGGCAGCTCGGATGTTCTGAAGGCGGTGACTCGACCAAACTTGGTTGAGCCCGCCCTTGGTTCTGGTGAAGTCTTAATCCGTGTAAGAGCTGCTGGCATCAATCGACCTGATGTTTTACAACGTCAAGGTTTTTATTCTGCTCCACCAGGTATATCTGATTTACCTGGTTTAGAAATCGCTGGTGAAATCGTTTCTGGTGATTTATCTCATTCTGATAATTTTTTCAGTTTAGGTGTTGGACATCGTGTCTGTGCATTGGTAGCAGGTGGCGCTTATGCAGAGTATTGCATCGCCCCCTTGGCGCAATGCTTACCTGTTCCCAAGGGTTTGTCAGATGTTGAGGCAGCGAGCTTGCCTGAAACATTCTTTACCGTATGGAGCAATGTTTTTGATCGTGCTCGTTTAGGTTTGGATGGGCGAGGGCGTGAGATCCTGCTGGTTCACGGTGGCAGCAGTGGTATTGGTGTGGCAGCGATTCAGATCGCAACTGCCTTGGGTCATGAAGTGATTGTGACTGTTGGAGATGGCGCTAAAGCGAAAGCTTGTAGGGATCTTGGTGCCGTATTAGCCATTAACTATAAAGAGCAAGATTTTGTTGAAGTGGTGAAAGCTCATACAGAAGGTCAAGGAGTAAACGTTATCTTAGATATGGTGGCTGGGTCATACCTCAATCGAGATATCAATTGTTTAGCTGATGACGGCCGTATTGTTATCATTGCGCATCAAGGGGGTAAAACCTCTGAGCTGGATGTCAGTCAGGTATTGCGCCGCCGCTTAACGATTACTGGTTCTACTTTAAGAGCCAGATCTGTTGAGTTCAAGGGTGCTATTGCTAGAGCCTTGAGAGCATATGTTTGGCCTTTAATTGAGTCAGGAAAAATTAAACCCGTCATACATGAAGTTTTTAGGCTAGAAGCAGCGGCACAAGCGCATGCAATGATGGAGTCTAGTCAGCATATTGGCAAAATAGTTTTAACGATTAACGAAATTTAATAAATAAGAGAAATCAATGAGACCACTAAGCATCATTGGTAATTGGAAGATGAACGGCAGCTTGGCTAATAACCAGCTAATGCTTGAGACATTATTAGCCGAAGGTCATGAGACATTTGAATCTCTTTACCATGATCTTCCTATACGTCTCGGTATGTGTGTCCCCTATCCCTATTTATCGCAAGCGCATGATTTGCTAAAAAATACAAAAGTAGCTTTAGGTGCTCAAGATGTTTCTGATCATTCCAATGGTGCCTATACCGGCGATGTTAGTGCGGCCATGTTGCAAGATATGGGTTGCACTTATGTGATTGTGGGGCATTCAGAAAGACGTCAACACCATCAAGAGGGTGATGGCTTGGTAGCTAGAAAAGCTAAAGCTGCGCTACAGGCTAAAATGACCCCTATTGTTTGCGTGGGTGAAACTGAAAAAGAATATGAGGATGGCAGCACCTTAGTTGTTGTCCGTAGACAACTTCAGGCTGTGATTGACTTATTGCAAGGGCAGATTGTTTCATGCGTTATTGCTTATGAACCTGTTTGGGCTATTGGTACAGGTAAGGTGCCAAGCCCTACTCAGGCTCAGGAGGTTCATCACGAGCTAAGGCTGCAACTGGCTACTTTTAACGCAGAAGCGGCTGAAAAAGTGGCAATTTTGTACGGTGGTAGCCTAAAGGCTGATAATGCTAAAGAATTATTAGCAATGCCAGATATTGATGGTGGTTTAGTAGGTGGGGCGTCCCTTAATACTCAAGAGTTTCTGGCTTTGTGCCAAGCATGTATTTAATTTAGTTTTTGGAGAATCAGATGGAATGGCTTAAGACTTTATTGGTTGTTGTACAAATTATCACGTCAATTGGTGTGATCATTTTGGTATTGGTTCAGCAAGGTAAAGGCGCTGATATGGGCGCTGCATTTGGTGGCGGTTCATCAGGTGGCCTTTTTGGCGCATCCGGCTCAGCCAACTTCCTTTCTCGTATGACAGCCGTTTTTGCAACGCTTTTCTTCCTTTCCACCCTTGGCATCGCTTTTTTAGGCTCTAAAAAGTCTGAAAATGCTGGTGTTTTATCGGGTACAAGTGCTCCAGCACCTGCTGCCAACTCTGATCCAGCGGCAGTAACGCCTAAACCAGTACCGCCAGCGGCAGTACCCGGCCAAAATATTCCAAAATAAGTCCGGAATAAGCTCAAAAAACCTTAAAAGCTAAGCCTCATTCAGCTAAAATATTAGGGTTTTACCCGATGCCGTCGTGGTGGAATTGGTAGACACGCTATCTTGAGGTGGTAGTGGCGTAAGCTGTGCGAGTTCGAGTCTCGCCGACGGCACCAAAATTGGCATTTTTGGCCTGTAATACAGGCGAAAGATAATTAGTTGAAAATGTAGATTATTGTTTTAGTCACGAATTGGAATGGTCTTGAACTTAGAAGCTTATCTTCCTGTATTGCTATTCATTCTCGTAGGTATTGGCGTGGGTCTCGCACCTATGGGTTTGGGAAAAATCCTAGGCCCAAATAAACCTGATGCTGAGAAGGTTTCGCCATATGAATGCGGTTTTGACGCATTCGAGGACGCTCGAATGAAATTCGACGTCAGGTACTACTTGGTCGCGATTCTATTCATCCTCTTTGACTTAGAAACAGCATTCCTATTTCCTTGGGGTGTTGCCTTAACGGAAATTGGTTGGCCTGGTTATATTTCAATGGCGATCTTTTTATTGGAATTTGTTATTGGTTTTGCCTACATCTGGAAGAAAGGCGCCCTTAACTGGGATTGAGGACTAGACATGGCTCTTGAAGGTATCTTAAAAGAAGGTTTTGTCACCACTTCAGCGGATAAGCTGATCAACTGGACAAGAACGGGCTCATTGTGGCCAATGACTTTTGGTTTAGCTTGTTGCGCAGTTGAAATGATGCACGCTGGTGCGTCGCGTTATGACTTAGACCGTTTTGGAGTTGTTTTCAGACCATCACCGCGCCAATCAGACCTCATGATTGTTGCCGGTACTTTATGTAACAAGATGGCGCCAGCTTTACGCAAAGTTTATGACCAAATGCCTGAGCCTCGCTGGGTGATCTCAATGGGTTCATGTGCCAATGGCGGTGGTTATTACCACTACTCTTATTCGGTGGTTCGAGGATGTGATCGCATCGTACCTGTTGACGTATATGTTCCAGGTTGTCCTCCAACTGCAGAAGCATTGATGTACGGCATTATCCAGTTGCAAGCTAAGATTAAGCGTACCAGCACGATTGCGAGAAAGGCTTGATATGACAGACCTTCTCGAAGTGCTTCATGAGCGTTTGGAAAAAGTTCTCGGTGAAAAAGTATCTCGTATCCATGTAGCGTTAGGCGAATTAACTTTAGTAGTTCGTTCAGAGGACTATCAAGAAGTTGCCACAACCCTCAGAGATGATCCAACTTTAAATTTTGAGCAGTTGATGGATCTATGTGGTGTTGATTACAGTGAGTATGGCAATGCTACTTGGGAAGGACCACGTTTTGCGGTTGTGAGCCACTTGTTATCCGTCAAACACAATTGGCGTTTACGTTTAAAAGTATTTGCTCCAGAAGATAGTTACCCTCTAGTGACATCTGTGACACCAATTTGGAACTCTGCTAACTGGTTTGAGCGTGAGGCATTTGATCTTTTCGGTATTCTTTTTGATGGTCACGAAGATTTACGTCGTATCTTGACTGACTATGGTTTCATTGGTCACCCATTCCGCAAGGATTTTCCAGTTTCTGGCAACGTTGAAATGCGTTACGACCCAGAACAAAAACGCGTTATTTATCAGCCCGTCACTATTGAGACTCGCGAAGTGACTCCTAGAGTTGTTCGTGAAGAAAGCTACGGGGCTTAATTCATGGCTGAAATTAAAAACTACACGCTCAATTTTGGTCCTCAGCATCCAGCGGCGCACGGTGTTTTAAGACTTGTTTTAGAGTTAGATGGCGAAGTGATTCAGCGATCAGACCCGCATATTGGTTTACTTCATCGCGGCACAGAGAAATTAGCTGAGACACGTACTTGGATTCAGAATGTTCCTTACATGGATCGTTTGGATTACGTATCGATGATGGCTAATGAACACGCCTACGTCATGGCCATTGAAAAGCTATTACAAGTAGACGTGCCAGTTCGTGCGCAATACATCCGTGTGATGTTTGATGAAATCACGCGCTTGCTCAATCACCTATTATGGATTGGTTGTCATGGATTAGACGTGGGCGCCATGGCGGTGTTCCTTTATGCATTTAGAGAGCGTGAAGACCTATTTGATATGTATGAGGCAGTTTCAGGCGCTCGTATGCACGCAGCTTATTACCGTCCGGGTGGGGTCTATCGAGATCTACCAGAAGTCATGCCTCAATATTTGGCTAATAAGATTCGTGGTGAGAAGGTTGTTAAGAAATTAAATGAAAACCGTCAAGGTTCTTTGTTAGATTTTATTGAAGACTTTACAACCCGTTTCCCTGGCTACGTCGATGAATATGAAACATTACTCACTGACAATCGTATTTGGAAGCAGCGTTTAGTTGGTATTGGCGTGGTGACTCCAGAGCGCGCTTTGCAATTAGGATTTACAGGTCCTATGTTGCGCGGCTCAGGGATTGAATGGGATTTGCGCAAGAAGCAACCCTATGAAGTCTACGACCAATTGAAGTTTGATATTCCGGTTGGTGTGAATGGCGACTCCTACGATCGTTACTTAGTTCGTGTTGAAGAGATGCGCCAATCGAACAAAATTATTCAGCAGTGTGTGAAGTGGTTGCGTGCAAATCCAGGCCCCGTGATGAGTGATAACCACAAAGTAACAAGTCCAAAACGTGTTGATATGAAGTCCAATATGGAAGAGTTGATCCATCACTTTAAATTATTCACTGAAGGCATTCATGTGCCAACAGGTGAGGCCTATGCTGCTGTAGAGCATCCTAAAGGTGAGTTTGGTATTTATGCAATTTCTGATGGGGCTAACAAACCTTATCGTTTGAAAATTCGTGCACCAGGTTTTGTGCACCTATCAGCTTTAGATGAAATGGCAAAAGGTCATATGTTGGCTGATGCTGTAACGATTATTGGTACGCAGGACATTGTGTTCGGCGAGATTGACCGCTAAAAGGAAAAAGAGCGACATGTTCACAGTACAAGCCCGCGCTGAAATTGATCGCAATATTGCTAAGTATCCATCAGACCAAAAGCAATCTGCCGTGATGGCTGCTTTGGTTGTGGCGCAAGATCAATTTGGATGGGTGACCCCTGAATCCATTCAGGAGATTGCTGATATTTTAGAAATGCCACCGATTGCAGTGCAAGAGGTCGCTACTTTCTACAACATGTATGACACCAAGCCAGTGGGCAAATTTAAATTAGCTATTTGTACTAACTTGCCTTGTGAGTTATCAGGTGGAACACGAGCTGGCGAGTATCTCAAGAAAAAATTAGGTATTGATTACAACGAAACGACACCATGCGGCACCTTTACACTTAAAGAAGGTGAATGTATGGGTGCTTGTGGCGATGCGCCAGTCGCTATCGTCAACAATAAAACGATGTGTAGCTGGATGACTAACGACAAGCTGGATGCTTTGATCGACGATTTAAAAGCAAAAGCGCAAGAAATGACAAAAGGGAGTGCGGCATGACAAGTTTGCACAATCGACATATAGAGCCCTTAATCTTGGCAGGATTAAATGGCGACAATTGGCATTTAAATGATTATGTTGCTCGTGGTGGCTATGCTCAGCTAAGTAAAATTTTGCTGGAGGGCATTACCCCTGAGGCAGTGATTGCAGAAGTTAAAGCTTCTGGTCTTCGTGGTCGTGGTGGCGCTGGTTTTCCAACAGGTTTGAAGTGGAGCTTCATGCCGCGTCAATTTCCGGGAAGCAAATATTTGGTCTGCAATACAGATGAAGGCGAGCCAGGTACATTCAAGGATCGCGACATCATGCGTTACAACCCGCATGCATTGATCGAAGGCATGGCTATTGCTGCCTATGCTATGGGCATTGATGTAGGTTACAACTACATACACGGCGAGATTTGGGATGAGTACACGCGTTTTGAAGTTGCGCTAGAAGAAGCCCGCGCAGCAGGTTTCTTGGGTAATAAGATTTGTGGTTCAGGATTCTCATTTGAACTTCATGCCCACCACGGTTGGGGTGCTTATATCTGCGGAGAAGAAACAGCACTCCTTGAATCTTTAGAAGGTAAAAAAGGGCAGCCACGCTTTAAGCCACCATTCCCAGCCAGTTTTGGTTTGTATGGCAAGCCAACAACGATTAATAACACTGAAACATTTGCTGCCGTACCTTTCATATTTGAAATTGGTGGAGAAGCCTATTCAAAAATCGGAAGACCTAATAATGGCGGAACGAAGATATTCTCCATTTCAGGCGACGTTGAGCGTCCTGGTAATTATGAGATTCCCTTAGGAACATCATTTGCAACGCTATTAGATTTAGCTGGTGGTATGCGTGGCGGTAAAAAAATTA
Organism: Polynucleobacter meluiroseus; assembly: GCA_945879115.1. Classification (GTDB taxonomy): domain Bacteria; phylum Pseudomonadota; class Gammaproteobacteria; order Burkholderiales; family Burkholderiaceae; genus Polynucleobacter; species Polynucleobacter meluiroseus_H. The sequence continues at coordinate 23,890 of CAMDUR010000004.1, read as the reverse complement.
AAGCAGTGATCCCTGGTGGTTCATCAGCACCTGTTATTCCGGGTACCCAGATGATGGAAACCGATATGGATTACGACAGCATTGCTAAAGCTGGTTCGATGTTAGGTTCTGGTGCTGTGATCGTGATGGATGAATCGCGTTGCATGGTGAAGTCTTTGTTGCGCTTGTCTTATTTCTACCATGAAGAATCATGCGGCCAGTGCACGCCTTGCCGCGAGGGTACGGGTTGGTTGTGGCGCATTGTGAACCGTATTGAGCATGGCCAAGGTCGCCCAGAAGATTTAGATCTATTGAATGATGTGGCAGGCAATATTCAGGGTAGAACAATTTGCGCATTAGGTGATGCTGCAGCGATGCCAGTGCGTGGCATGTTGAAGCATTACATGGATGAGTTTGCATATCACGTTGAGCACAAGCGTTGTATTGTGCCGGCTTACGTTTAGTCGTCTCAGAGGGTAACGGGAAAAAAGATGGTTGAAATTGAAATTGATGGCAAATTAATAGAAGTCGAACAAGGCTCTATGGTGATGGATGCGGCCCATAAAATTGGAACGCACATCCCTCATTTTTGCTATCACAAAAAATTATCGATTGCGGCTAACTGTCGCATGTGTTTAGTAGAGGTTGAAAAAGCACCGAAGCCATTGCCTGCTTGCGCAACACCTGTCACTCCTGGGATGAAGATTCATACGCATTCAGAAAAAGCTATTCAAGCGCAAAAATCCGTTATGGAGTTTTTGTTAATCAACCACCCATTAGACTGCCCTATATGTGATCAGGGTGGTGAATGTCAGTTACAAGATATAGCAGTTGGTTACGGCAAGACAACTTCTCGTTACGCAGAAGAGAAGCGAGTTGTATTCCACAAGAATGTTGGTCCATTGATCTCAATGGAAGAGATGAGCCGTTGCATCCACTGCACACGTTGTGTTCGTTTTGGTCAAGAGATTGGTGGCGTGATGGAGTTGGGCATGCTCAACCGTGGCGAGCACTCAGAAATCACTTCTTTTGTTGGTCAATCTGTTGATTCTGAGCTTTCAGGCAACATGATTGATTTGTGCCCAGTTGGCGCATTAACCAGTAAGCCTTTCCGTTATTCAGCACGCACTTGGGAATTGGGCCGCCGTCGCTCTGTGAGCCCTCATGACTCAATGGGTAGCAATGTTATTTTGCAAACAAAAGCTAATCAAGTTTTGCGTACGGTACCTTTAGAAAACGAAGGTCTCAATGAGTGCTGGATCAGCGACAAAGATCGTTTCGCTTATGAAGGTTTGAACGGCGCAGATCGTTTAAAGACACCGATGGTGAAGCAAGACAATGTTTGGGTTCAAACTGATTGGGAAACAGCGCTAGATTATGTTGCGCGTTCTTTGAACTCCATTAAAGCAGATCATGGCGCTGATGCCATTGCGGCACTTGCGCATCCAATGGCCAGTATTGAAGAATTACATCTTTTGCAAAAAGTAGTACGCGATCTTGGATCTAACAATATAGAGACTCGTTTGCGTCAACAAGATGTGAGCGGTTCGACTAACGAAACACCATCGACTCAATTAAAAAAAGCTCCTTGGCTAGGTATGAAGGTAGCGGAAGTTTCGCAATTACAAAGAGCTTTCTTTATTGGCAGCTTCTTGCGCAAAGATCAGCCTTTGTTGGCTGCACGTATACGTGTTGCAGCGAAACGTGGCTTAAAAGTGACTCGTTTAGGCGCCAGCGCTGAAGATTGGTTAATGCCTATTGCAGCGACTGCATTAGCAACACCATCCAACTGGCCTGCTGAATTAGCTGGTGTTGCATCAGCTGTTGCGCACGCTAAGGGTATTGCTGCACCAAGCAATGCAACTATCAGTGCCAATGCGCAAGCGATCGCTGATAGCTTAATGACTGGCGAACGTAAAGCTGTGTTTATAGGTTCTGCTGCCATCGCGCATCCTCAGTTTGCACAATTACATGCTTACGCTCAATTCATCGCAGAACAGACCCAAGCGGCATTAGGTTTCTTGCCAACTGGCGGTAACTCTGTCGGCGCTCATTTAGTTAATGCTGTTTCAGAGAAGGGTGTTCAAGGCATCCTCAATAAAGATCTGAAGGCAATAGTAATGTTAGGTATTGAGCCAAGTGCTGACTTAATAGATCCTCAATTAGCTAAAGTAGCTTTAGCTAAAGCGGGGACTGTGATTGCTATGACTGCATTTGATAGCCCCGAATTAAGAGAAGTAGCTGATGTTTTATTGCCAGTTACCCCGTATACAGAGACATCTGGAAGCTACGTTAATGCAGAAGGAACTTTGCAAACTGTTCAAGCGGCGGTGCGTCCATTAGGTGATGCTCGCCCAGCATGGAAGGTATTAAGAGTTCTTGGTCATGTTCTTGGTCTAGAAAATTATTACTTCAACAGTTCAGATGAAGTTCTAGCTGAAGCGCTACCATCGGATTACACAATCCAACTGAATAACCAAACCAATACGATTCCAGCAGTTACGAGCGTATTTACTACTGCTATTGAACGTTTGACAGATGTGACTATTCATTCGACTGACGCAATTGTGCGACGTGCACCTGGATTGCAGTTAACTCAGGATGCCAAGCGCGCCGTAAAGCTAGGCATACCAAGTCATTTATTTGCAGAGTTAGGTTTAAAAGAAGGGGATGCTGTGAAGGTATCTCAATTAGGTGCAAGTGTTGTCATGCCAGCGACTGAAGACAAATTTCTGATTGATGGCGTTGTTCGCTTGTCAGCTGGAACTTCTGCCAGTGCTGCTTTAGGCGCCATGAATGGCCAATTATCGGTGGAGCGCGCATGACCGACCTAATACAATCAATCAATACAAATGGTCTTGCTCTCTTTGGTGAGTTCGCGTGGCCAATTGTTTGGATTTTGATCAAAATCATGGTGGTTGTTCTACCAATGTTTGCTTGTGTTGCCTACTTAACATTGTGGGAGCGCAAATTAATTGGTTGGATGCACATTCGTATGGGACCTAACCGAGTTGGTCCCTTTGGTTTGTTACAGCCGATTGCTGATGCTCTGAAGCTATTACTTAAAGAAGTGATCATTCCTAGTAAGGCTAATAAAGTTCTTTATATCGTGGCACCCGTGATGGTGATTGCGCCAGCCTTTGCAGCTTGGGCAGTTGTACCTTTCCAGGCAGATATGGTTTTGGCCAATGTCAACGCAGGCCTTCTTTATGTGATGGCGATTACATCAATAGGTGTGTATGGCGTTATTTTGGCAGGATGGGCATCCAATTCTAAATATGCTTTCCTTGGTGCTATGCGCGCATCAGCACAAATGGTTTCTTACGAAATTGCAATGGGATTTGGACTTGCTGCTGTTTTAGTTGTTTCTGGCACATTAAATTTATCTGACATCGTTAAATCGCAGCAGACAGGTTACTTTGCCAGCATGGGCCTTAATTTCTTATCTTGGAATTGGCTACCGCTTTTGCCAATGTTTGTGATTTATTTCATCTCAGGCGTTGCTGAATTAAACCGTCACCCATTTGACGTTGTTGAAGGTGAGTCTGAAATTGTTGCTGGCCACATGATTGAATACTCAGGCATGGCTTTTGCTATGTTCTTCTTGGCTGAGTATGCCAATATGATTTTGATCGCCGCCTTGACGTCGATCTTATTCTTTGGTGGTTGGTCACCGATTGTGGATCTACCGATCCTAAGAGATATTCCAGGAATTTTCTGGTTAGCGGCGAAGACTTTCTTCTTCCTCTCTTGCTTTATTTGGTTGAGAGCATCTTTTCCACGCTATCGCTATGACCAATTGATGCGTTTAGGTTGGAAGGTATTTATTCCAATCTCCATATTTTGGATTTTGTTGTTAGGTGCTTGGGTATTGTCACCCTGGAATATTTGGAAATAAGGCGGAGATTAAAAAATGTTTCAACGTATCCGTGAGTTTTTATCCAGTCTTCTGCTGAAGGAGCTCTTCCAGGGCTTAGCTGTGACTGGTAAGTATCTATTTAAACCAAAAATTACTATTCAGTATCCTGAAGAGAAGACGCCTATGTCTCCTCGTTTCCGTGGTGTACATGCTCTACGTCGTTATGAGAATGGTGAAGAGCGTTGTATCGCTTGCAAACTATGCGAAGCTGTTTGCCCTGCAATGGCGATCACGATTGAATCAGACCAAAGAGAAGATGGTTCACGCCGTACTACCCGTTATGACATTGATTTAACGAAGTGCATTTTCTGTGGTTTTTGTGAAGAAGCTTGCCCAGTTGATGCCATTGTTGAAACTCATATTCATGAGTACCACGGCGAAAAGCGTGGTGACTTATATTTCACAAAAGATATGTTATTGGCAATTGGTGATCGTTATGAGTCAGAGATCGCAGCTAACAAATCAGCGGATGCTAAATACAAATGATGCTTGATCCTAAAACTCTCCTTTTTTATATTTTTGCAGCCATCCTAGTGATCGCTGCTTTGCGTGTGATTACTGCTCGTAATCCAGTTCATGCAGCATTATTTTTAGTACTCTCATTCTTTACAGCTGCAGCTATATGGATGTTATTAGAAGCCGAGTTCTTATCCATCATGTTGGTATTGGTCTATGTCGGCGCCGTGATGGTCTTATTCTTATTTGTGGTGATGATGCTAGATCTTGATTTAGATCATCTGCGCAAAGATTTTCAAAAGTACTTACCAGTTGCCTCGCTAGTTGGCGCCATCATTGTTGCTGAGATGGCGATCGTGCTAATTCGTGGCTTTATTGGAACGACTCAGCCGGTGGCCACTTTAAGTCCAGAAATGGCTGCAAATAATACCAAGGCACTCGGCATCTTGCTTTACAGCACTTACTTGTTTAGCTTTGAAGTCGCTGGGGTTATTTTGTTAGTGGGTATTGTTGCTGCCGTTTCCTTAACTTTGCGCCGTCGCAAAGATACCAAGACCCAAGATATTGCGGAACAGATTCGTACGCGCAAGGAAGATCGTGTTCGCATCGTGACATCTATGTCATCCGATTCTTCATCTGATCAGCAGCCGAAATAATTAAAGATAAACAAAAGATAAATATCTCAAAAAAGACATAAAAGAAAGATATAAGAAAAAGGACCATGTTGTGACAATTACTTTAGCCCACTACCTTGTACTCGGTGCCATCTTATTTGCGATTGGCGTTGTAGGTATATTTTTGAATCGTAAAAACATCATTGTTTTGCTAATGGCTATTGAGTTGATGCTTTTGGCTGTCAACATGAACTTCATTGCTTTTTCACATTACTTGGGTGATATGAGTGGTCAGGTTTTCGTATTCTTTATATTGACCGTCGCTGCAGCTGAAGCTGCCATTGGCTTGGCTATCTTAGTAACGATGTTCCGCAAGCTTGACACGATTCATGCTGAAGACCTTGGTCAACTAAAAGGCTAAGCAGAAACCTTATATGACAACTCCAACTTTAAATCCTCTAGTACTGCTGGCCATACCAATGGCGCCTTTAATCGGTTCTGTGATTGCCGGTTTATTTGGAACTAAATTTTTCGGCAATCTCATCGGCCGCAAGACGTCCCATACCGTTACTATTTTGGGCGTAGCAATTGCTTGTGCCTTGTCTTTCATGGTTTTGAATGACGTTTTGGCTGGCGCTAGATTTAATGAAACGATTTATACCTGGATGCAACTCGGTGAGTTGAGCTTAGAAGTTGGCTTTTTAGTTGACCCTTTAACCGCCATGATGATGGTGGTTGTGACATTTGTATCCTTGATGGTACATATCTACACCATTGGGTACATGTCTGAGGACGAGGGCTATGCCCGTTTCTTCTCTTACATCTCTTTATTTACATTTTCCATGTTGATGTTGGTGATGAGTAATAATTTTTTACAGCTCTTCTTCGGTTGGGAAGCGGTGGGATTGGTTTCTTATCTGTTGATTGGTTTTTGGTACAAAAGACCAACAGCAATTTTTGCCAATATGAAAGCCTTCTTAGTTAATCGTGTTGGTGACTTTGGTTTCATATTAGGTATTGGCTTGTTATTAGCCTACAGCGGCAGCATGAACTATGAAGAGGTTTTTGCTCAAAAAGAAATGATGTTGCAACAGGTGCTACCAGGAACTGATTGGAATCTTTTAACAGTTGCTTGTATTTGTTTATTTATTGGAGCAATGGGTAAATCAGCCCAGTTCCCACTTCACGTTTGGTTGCCAGACTCAATGGAAGGCCCAACCCCGATTTCTGCTTTGATTCATGCGGCGACGATGGTGACAGCGGGCATTTTCCTTGTCAGCCGTATGTCGCCATTATTTGAACTATCAGACGTGGCCCTATCTTTTGTATTGATCATAGGATCCATTACAGCCTTGTTTATGGGTTTTTTAGGCATTGTTCAAAATGATATCAAGCGAGTTGTTGCTTACTCAACATTGTCACAACTTGGTTATATGACAGTTGCTCTTGGTGTATCGGCTTATCCAATCGCTATATTTCACTTGATGACGCATGCATTCTTTAAGGCCCTATTATTCTTGGGTGCCGGTAGTGTGATCATGGGTATGCACCACGATCAAGATATACGCAATATGGGTGGCTTATGGAAGTACATGCCAATTACTTGGTTCACTTCTTTATTAGGTTCTTTGGCATTAATTGGCACACCATTTTTCTCAGGCTTCTACTCTAAAGATTCAATTATTGAAGCAGTAGCTGCCAGTCATATCTATGGCTCCGGCTTTGCTTACTTTGCTGTGATGGCGGGTGTATTTATTACGGCCTTCTACTCATTCCGTATGTACTTCCTAGTGTTTCACGGTAAAGAGCGTTTTGGTCAGGCGCATGATGATCATGCCAATCACCATCAAGACGCTCACAAGAGCGATGATCACCATGAAGAGCATCATGGCCTAGCTCCGGGTCAAAAGCCTCACGAGTCACCATGGGTGGTGACTTTGCCTTTGATACTTTTAGCGATCCCATCAGTCATCATTGGTTATCTAACCATAGGCCCTATGCTGTTTGGCGAATTCTTCGGCAGCTCTATTTTGGTTGATGCAGCTAAGCATCCTGCTATGAAAGAATTGTCTGAGGCATTTAATGGCCCATTGGCTATGGTTGCTCATGCGCTTCATACTCCTGTGCTTTATTTAGCGGTGGGTGGCGTCGTTACAGCTGCAGTTTTCTATTTATGGCTCCCACAGATTCCTGCTTACTTGGCGCGGGTGTTAGCCCCGGTTAAGAAAGTATTGGATAACAAATATTATTTGGATGACTTCAATCAAGCAGTGTTCGCTAAGGGTGCTCGAGTTCTGGGTAATGGCTTATGGAAGGGTGCTGATCAAAAATTTATTGACGGCTTCCTTGTGAACGGTAGTGCTAACTTAATTGGCTGGTTCTCAAGTCATGTGCGTAAAGTCCAATCAGGCTTTTTGTATCACTATGCTTTTGCCATGATTTTAGGTTTGATTGGCTTGATATCTTGGGTTTTATTGACCCACTTGGGCAGTATTAAATAAAGCAACAAACTAATAAAACTATAAAAAATAAATAGAGCCCCCTTATGATTCTTTCTTACTCAATTTGGCTACCAATTATCTTTGGCTTGATAATTTTGTTCACTGGTTCTGACAATAGCAAAGGCTATGTCCGCATCATGGCTTTAATTGGGGCATTAATGAGTTTTGTGGTCACTTTGCCATTGATCAGCGGCTTTGATACAACAACAGCAGCGATGCAATTTGTGGAGCGGGTGTCATGGATTCCGCGTTACGACATCAGCTATTACCTGGGTGTTGATGGTATCTCCATGTGGTTTGTTGTTTTAACAGCATTGATCACTGTGATAGTTGTGATTTCGGCATGGGAAGTGATTACCGTTAACGTGGCGCAATACATGGCTGCTTTCTTGATCCTATCAGGGCTCATGATTGGAGTATTTGCAGCCCTTGATGGCATGTTGTTTTATGTATTCTTTGAATCTACTTTGATACCGATGTACATCATCATCGGTATTTGGGGTGGTCCTAATCGTGTGTATGCCGCCTTTAAATTCTTCTTGTATACCTTATTGGGTTCATTGTTAACACTTGTAGCAATTTTGTATCTCTACAACGTTACTGATACGTTTAATATTTTGGCTTGGCACAAAGCGCCTTTAGATATTATTGAGCAGGTATTTATATTTGGAGCCTTCTTTATGGCTTTTGCCGTTAAGGTTCCGATGTGGCCCGTGCATACCTGGTTGCCAGATGCCCACGTTGAGGCACCAACAGGTGGTTCAGTTGTATTGGCTGCGATCATGTTGAAGTTAGGTGCTTATGGTTTCTTGAGGTTCTCATTACCAATTGCACCTGATGCTAGTCAGTACCTAGCCCCTGTTGTCATTACCTTATCCTTGGTTGCGGTGATTTATGTAGGCTTAGTAGCTTTAGTTCAGTCTGATATGAAAAAGCTAGTCGCTTATTCATCAATCGCTCATATGGGTTTTGTGACTTTAGGCTTTTTCATCTTTAACCCATTAGGTGTTGAAGGTGCGATTGTTCAAATGATTTCTCATGGATTTATTTCAGCAGCGATGTTTTTAAGCATTGGCGTGCTTTATGACCGCATGCATTCTCGTCAAATTGCAGACTACGGCGGCGTTGTTAACAAAATGCCAAGGTTCACAGCATTTGCTGTTTTATTTGCCATGGCTAATTGCGGCCTACCTGCTACTTCAGGTTTTGTTGGTGAGTTTATGGTGATATTGGCAGCAGTTGACTATGATTTTGTCATTGGCATACTTGCCGCCACAGCTTTGATGTTAGGCGCTGCCTATTCTTTATGGATGACTAAACGTGTTTTCTTTGGAGAAATCACTAATAAGCATGTTGAAGCATTAACTGATATTAATGCGCGCGAATTTTTAATGATGGGCATCTTGGCAATCTTTACGATTGGCATGGGCGTTTATCCAAAACCATTTACTGATGTGATGCATGTTTCTGTCATCGAGCTTTTAAAGCACGTGGCAGTTAGCAAGCTTTGATCCTGATTTAGGAAAGAAAAATATGCAAGCGATTGACCTGATTGCAACCTTACCGGAGTTAGTGCTCCTTTCAGTTGCCTGTTTGCTTTTGCTGACGGCATTTATGAATGAGCCTAACGCTACTGATGAAGATATTTTTTATGCGCCTCGTGGAACAGCATTAGCTTATAACGTGACTTTAGTTCTGCTCATCGGTTTAAGTGCAGCCTTTGGATTGCAAGCAGTTGATCAGCCTGTTCATGCTTTTAATGAATTATTTGTCGTTGATGCTTTGTCTAGCCTTCTCAAGGCAGTTTCATGTTTGGCTGTTTTCATTAGCTTGGTTTACTCTAAAAAATATCTGATGGATCGTGGTTTATTTAGAGTTGATTTCATTGTCTTGACGCTACTAGCCCTATTGGGTCAGTGCATCATGATTTCAGGTTCAAACTTATTAACTCTTTACTTAGGTCTTGAATTATTAGCTTTGCCCACTTATGCCATTGTTGCCATGCGTCGCGATTCTGCACTTTCAGCAGAGTCAGCTATGAAATACTTCATCTTGGGTGCGCTGGCATCTGGTTTCTTGTTGTACGGTATTTCGATGCTTTATGGTGCTACGGGCAGTCTCGATTTAGATGATATTTTAAAAGCCGTTAGCGATAATCGTATCAATCGCTTGGTGCTAGCCTTTGCTGTTGTATTTATTGTTTCAGGCTTGGCATTTAAATTAGGTGTTGCACCTTTCCATATGTGGGTGCCTGACGTATATCAGGGCGCTCCTACAGCTATCACTCTCATGATTGCAGGCGCCCCCAAGTTAGCTGTATTTGGGCTAATGTATCGTTTGCTGGTTGAGGGCTTGCTGCCTTTGACCCAGGACTGGCAGCCAATGATCATGATCTTGGCAGTTCTCTCACTGGTGATTGGTAACTTAACTGCTATTGCTCAAACAAATATCAAACGCATGTTGGCATATTCAACGATTGCGCACATGGGTTTCATGATTCTTGGTATGTTGTCTATTTTTGATGAGCATGCTTATAGCGCCGCTCTTTTTTATGCGCTTACATATGTATTAACCACTCTAGGCTCTTTTGGATTGCTAATGCTTTTGTCACGTCAGGGATACGAGTGCGAAACTCTTGACGACCTCAAAGGTCTGAATCGCCGTAACCCATGGATGGCTTTCATGGGCTTGGTATTGATGTTCTCATTAGCGGGTATTCCTCCAACTGTAGGCTTTGCTGCAAAACTATCTATTCTTGAAACTTTGGTTGATAGCGGGCACTTATATTTAGCTATTTTTGCTGTCATGACGTCTTTAGTTGGTGCTTTCTACTACTTAAGAGTCGTTAAGCTCATGTACTTTGACGAACCCATTCAGACAGCGCCCATTGAAGGCGGTAGAGTTGCAACAACCATCTTCACGCTTAATGGTTTATTCGTTTTATTGTGCGGTATTTTCCCTTCAACACTGATGGCTATCTGTTTGACAGCGATGTCTAAAACCTTGCTGAGCTGATAACCTGAGCTGATGCCGCACCATGTTTTAAATTCAGTTAAGATCACTGAGTTATTTAATTAAACGATCAGAAGGTCATTTATGTCACCCGCAGGTTTAAGCGTTGAAACTTGGTTAATTATTTTGATTGGTTTAGTGACAGCCAATATCGCTTTCTTTTCTCCAAGGTTTTTGTTTTTCAAAAATTTGCCAGATAAACATGTCGGATGGTGCTTACTAGAGATGCTGGTTTGGTATGTATTGGTTGGTGTCGTTGCTTACATCTTAGAAACGATGATTGGCAACACATTTCCTAAACGTTGGGAATTCTATGCGGTGACTGTATGTTTATTCTTGGTCGCTGCCTTCCCTGGCTTCACTTGGCGCTTCTTGGTGAAGCATCGTCAGTCATCAAGCAATTAAAGAATATGTCTGACCAAGAAAAATCCTGGGCAGATTTGCCAGAGTCTGACCAACATTTGCGTGAGTCATGCATCACTTCTGAAGATGCCTATCAAGGTCAATTTTTAAAACTTAAAAAAGATATAGTTTCTTTACCAGATGGCAAAGAAACCTTTCGTGAATACCTCATACACCCTGGTGCTGTTGCTATTCTTCCGATCTTAGATGATGGCCGCATATTACTTGAGCGCCAATTCCGTTATCCAGTTGACCAGGCCATCATTGAGATACCTGCGGGTAAGCTTGAGATAGGCGAAGACCCTCTCTTATGTGCGCAAAGAGAGTTGCTTGAAGAAACTGGCTATACAGCCACTGTTTGGAAATTTTTAGGCCGTATACATCCAGTTATTTCTTATTCGACTGAGTTCATTGATATCTACCAAGCCACAGGCTTGAGTTCTGGTGAGAGATGCTTAGATGATGGCGAATTTTTAGATGTGTTTGCAGCAAGCATTGATGAGATGCATCAATGGATTGCTGATGGTCGTATTACAGATGTAAAAACGATCATTTCAATCTATCATTTAGATAGAAATTCTCATCAGCTAAGCATTAAGGGTTGATAGGGCTTTAACTTTAATTCATGAAGAACTAATCACTGCACTTGAATTTACCAAAAATGGCACAATGTACCTCTTATGAAAGTCTATAACTTAGCTTGCCCCTTAGAGCATCGTTTTGAAGGTTGGTTTGCTTCAGAGGCGGATGCACTCGAGCAACAAACTAACGGTATGTTGGTTTGCCCTATCTGCAATAGTCAGGAAATCCGTCGTTTGTTATCAGCCCCTAGGATTGGTAAACACCTCGGGCGCGACCTAGACTCACCTAAGCCATCAAGAGTATCGACAGAGATTAAAGATGCGCTTGCGCCTGTATCTCATCAAGTGGCTATTCAGTTAAATGATAATTCTGAGAACTCTATGGTGCTCTCTGATCGGCAGCATGGAGAGCTCCAAGCGCGGATTCAGGCAACGGTGATGCATGTGATGCGCGACATCATCAGTAAGACTGAGGACGTTGGTAATCAGTTTGCCCAAGAAGCCAGAAAAATACACTACAAAGAGACTCCCGAAAGGAGTATTCGGGGTCAGGCCTCGGCTGATGAAACCGCAGAACTAAGAGAAGAGGGTATAGATGTGCTTCCCTTACCTTTTATCCCTGCACTCAAAGGTACTCTTCAGTAAGTCCAGTCAGTAAGTCCACTAAGCAAGTCTACTGAGTAAGCCCTAGAGCTTATATAACTATCAGACCATCATTTATTAGGAACCAGCCTTTGTTGACGGGTGTAATCCTGAACAGGGACTTCATGAGGCTTGAGGCGTTTTTCGCAAATAGGATTGCCATCTAAAACCTTCAAAAGAGAACAATCCTTATCAACGCTCTCGGAAATGGCATGGTCTGTAGGACTTTTACCCGTAGCGGCCGTTGTGGCCAAGCTTCCAGCTGTTATAGGGTAGGTTGCCACTAAGGCGCACCCCATCATTTGACTAGAAACTGTCAAAACAAGGAAAATGCCAAGATATCTAAAATATGCCAATTTAATAAATATTCGCTATAGTTACAAAACTAATAATATAAATGAAGTAGGAGACAAAATGTCAGCAACTATTGGCCACCATATAAATGGTGAAATCGTCCATTTCGGCGGTAAAACAGCCCCTGTTTTTGATCCAGCTACTGGAAAAATAAGTGCCCAGGTAGAGTTAGCCTCAGCAGATGACGTTGGTCGTGCTGTGGCAGCTGCAAAAGCAGCTTTTCCGGCTTGGTCGACGACTGCTGTAACGCGTCGCGCTAAAGTTATGTTTAACTTTAAGGCCATCATCGAAGCACGCTTAGATGAAATGGCAGAGGCCATTACACGCGAGCATGGCAAAACATTTGATGATGCTAAGGGTGAGGTTCAGCGTGGTTTAGAAGTAGTGGATTTTGCTTGTGGTATTCCTCAGTTGCTTAAAGGTGAGTACACCGAACAAATTGCCAAAGGTATGGACGCTTGGACCATGCGCCAAGCGCTTGGTGTGTGCGCTGGTATCACGCCATTCAATTTCCCAGCCATGGTCCCTATGTGGATGTACCCAGTTGCGATTGCTTGCGGTAATACTTTTATTCTTAAGCCTTCTGAGAGAGATCCATCTGCTACTTTGCTAGCTGCTAAATGGTTAGAAGAAGCGGGTCTTCCTAAGGGTGTATTTAACGTGGTACACGGCGATAAAGTGGCGGTTGATGCCTTATTGGCGCACCCTGATGTTAAGGCAGTGAGCTTTGTTGGTTCAACACCAATTGCTTCATACATTTATGAAACAGCTGCTAAAAATGGTAAACGTGTTCAGGCTCTTGGTGGTGCCAAGAACCATATGGTTGTTATGCCCGATGCTGATTTAGAACAATCTGTAGATGCTTTAATGGGTGCTGCTTATGGTTCTGCTGGTGAGCGTTGTATGGCTATTTCGGTAGCGGTTGCGGTTGGTGATGTAGCTGATGCCTTAATTGCTAAATTAAGTGAGCGCATCAAAAAGCTCAAAATCGACAACGGTATGAAGCCAGGTTCTGAGATGGGCCCACTGGTTACTAAGATCCATTTGGATAAGGTCAAGGGCTACGTTGATGCTGGCGTTAAAGAAGGTGCTAAATTAGTTGTAGATGGTCGTGGTTTAAAGGTAGCTGGTGCTGAGGAAGGTTTCTTCTTGGGTGGCTGTTTGTTTGATGATGTCAAACCGCACATGAGCATTTACAAAGAAGAAATCTTTGGACCGGTATTGAGTGTGATGCGTGTGCCTGATGTGGCCACAGCGATTCAGCTCATTAACGACCATGAGTTTGGTAATGGCGTAGCTATTTTCACAAGAGATGGAAGTACAGCACGTGAATTCGTAAGTCGTATTCAAGTGGGTATGGTGGGGGTAAACGTGCCTATTCCGGTACCGATGGCTTTCCACTCATTTGGCGGCTGGAAGCGCAGTCTATTCGGCGATCATCATGTGCATGGTCCAGAGGGTGTTCGTTTCTACACCCGCATGAAAGCCGTAACACAACGTTGGCCAGATTCTATTGCCCAAGGCCCTAGCTTCTCAATGCCTGTGAACGGTTAATGGATCAAATCCTTAGTTAATTTACATAACTTAAATCAATCTATTTGATTTTCATCAATTTGGATTCAATCATGGGGGCTTAAAATAGCCCCCATGACTTTTATAGAGCGGCCTTTTGTCTTAGCCCCAACAAGCCCTGAGCCATTGTTTCAGCCTGAGCTATTGAAGCGCTTTGACATCAATGGTCCGCGTTATACTTCTTACCCAACGGCTGATCGATTCAATGGCCAGTTCAATCAAGCAGACTACATCGATGCATTACAACGATGCGCTACTCATCAAAAACCTATTTCTCTGTATTTCCATCTGCCGTTTTGCCCGAATATTTGTTACTACTGTGGATGTAACAAAATCATCACCAAAGATCATGGTCGAAGTGCGAAGTACATCAAATACTTAGTCAAAGAAATGAATCTAGTCACCCAAGTGATGGGTGCCCATAAAAAAACACCAGTAACTCAACTTCATTGGGGTGGTGGTACACCCACATTTTTATCTCATGAAGAAATGATGGAGTTGATGCACCACACCAAAGAGTATTTTGAATTGCAAGAAGGTGGAGAGTACTCGATTGAGATTGATCCACGCCGTGTCAGTGAAGCTGACATTGAACTATTGGCGAAGTTGGGATTTAACCGCATCAGTTTGGGTGTGCAAGACTTTAATTTAGAGGTTCAACAAGCGGTCCATCGGGTTCAAACGATTCAAGAAACTAAGGATGTGATTGATTGGGCCAGAAAGCATGGCTTTAATTCAGTCAGTGTTGATTTGATCTATGGATTGCCCAAGCAAACCCCTGAGACATTCAAAGAAACTGTTAATACAGTGATTGCGATGAACCCTGATCGTTTATCTGTCTACAGCTATGCCCATCTACCAACCATCTTCAAACCACAGCGCCGGATTGCAGAAGATCAATTGCCAGTGGCTAAAGATAAATTAGATATCTTGGCCAATACTATTGGGCAACTCAATGAAGCAGGATTTGTGTTTATTGGTATGGACCATTTTTCTAAGCCAGATGATGAATTAGCGATTGCCCAACAGCAAGGGCGACTGCATCGCAACTTTCAAGGATATTCAACACAGGCTGAATGTGACCTGTTGGCATTCGGCATCTCATCTATTGGCAAGGTGGACGACACCTACCCACAAAACGTCAAAACTCTTGAAGACTATTATCATGCCCTTGATCAGCATCAATTGCCAACCATACGGGGTATGAGATTAGATAATGATGATTTAATTAGACGCGAATTGATTGGTGAATTGATGTGCCAATTCGAGTTAGACACAACATCATTTGCAAGCAAACATCAGATTGATTTTGAAACCTACTTCTCAAGAGAGTTACCAGAGCTCAAAGAGCTGGAAGAAGCTGGACTTTTGGAATGGCAGGGCAAAAAAATCTATGTACCTACCAAAGGCCGCTTACTGGTGAGGCGCGTAGCCATGGTGTTCGATAGGCATTTGAGAGACGTTCAAACCCAAGCCAAATACTCCAAGGTGGTTTGATTAATTCGCGCTCTTGAATTCAAGTATCACTTGAACGCCATTACCTAAAGACTTATCCTCGATCCGAATAGATCCTTTGTATTGCTGGATAATTTCTTTGACAATGGCAAGACCCAAACCACTACCAAATGATTTACTGCCCAAGATTCTGTAATAAGGATCGAACACCTTGATCTTTTCAGATTCAGGGATGATGTCACCGTCATTGCTAACAACCAAGCGGATGATGTCAGACACTTTGGATAAAGAAACTGAGATAAGTCCGTGCTCTGAACCATATTGAGAGGCATTATCAATCAGATTTTGTATCACACGCTCAATCTTGTGTTGTTCACCTTGTATCAAGCAATCATCGGTGACATGTAAGTCAATCGTTTGACCGCGTTGGTTGATGAGTGGTTTGGTATTTTTAACAACTTCTCTACAAATACCATCAAGTGATAAGATTTTCTGATTTTCTTGGTCAGTCGCGCCACTGACTCGGCTCAGAGTCAATAGTTGCTCAGTTAAGCGTGTGGTCCTTCGAAGGCCAATTAATGCCTCTGCCAAAGACTGATCCCGATCAGCATCATTGTTAGCATTTATAGCATTTTGAATATGTATTTGTAGCGCCGCAATGGGGGTTCTAATTTCATGAGCGGCAGCGTCAATGAATCTTTGCTCTCTTTGAACGGTATCTCTGACTCTTTGGAGTAAATGATTGAGTTCTTGTATAACTGGCTTTAATTCATTTGGAGTCTCATCTAATGCAATAGATTCTACTGAGCGAGGTTCTCTTTTGGATAATAGATCTGCCAGTGATTGCAAAGGCTTTAAATTGCTGAAGGCAATCAGATTAACTATGACTAATAAAAGAAGGGCACCAGCTGTAATGGGAGTTAGGATTGCCACACTTAAGTCATCAGACATCTCTTCTCGTACAGAGTTTTTTTCCGCCGCCAACACTAAAACATCACCTGACTGAATTGTAAAAACATGCCACAACTCATCATTTAATTGATACTTAGTGAACCCTGCTACAAAAGAGCCTAAGGGCTCATTGGGTGCAGATGCTGATTTTGCGAGTAAAGTGCCGCTTTTATTCCAAACCTGAAAAGCGATCTTTGTCTCATAAGGGTGTCCTGCGACTTCGCTAGCGCCATCATGATCCTCTAATTCTTTAGGAAGATTGATGATGATGGGGCTGGTGATCGTGGCTTTTTCGAGTTGCCTTGCAACAAGTGATTCAAGTACGCGAGCCGAGGTGGCAAGACGCGCACTGAACATCTCCTCAGATTCATGATCGGCTACTAAATGAGACCAAATGCCCATACCGCCCAGAATGAATAGCATTGAAAGCAAAATGCTCAAAACCAAACGTTGGCGAATCGAATAAGTTTTCATGTTTTAGTCTAATTTACCAATTCGGTAACCAACGCCACGAATAGTTTTAATACATTCAGGCGAGATCTTTTTTCTTAAGTTGTGGACATAAACATCAATCGTATTACTCTCAACACCATCCCCCCAACCATAAAGAGATTCTTCCAACTGAGAACGATTAAAAACTTGCTGCGGATTTTCAATCAATTTTTTAATTAAAGTAAATTCTCTTCTTTGTAAATCTAACAACTCACCCTTCCAAGTGACGGTGTAGGCAGCTAAATCTAAAGTTAATTGTCCAATCTCGAGGAGATTACGACTACCGCCACTTTGTCGGCGCTCCAACACCCTGATGCGAGCTAATAATTCATCTAATTCAAAAGGTTTAGTAAGGTAATCATCAGCACCAAGGTCAAGACCTAAGATGCGATCTTTGGTGGCATCTCTCGCTGAGAGAATTAGGATGGGTACATGATGTTTTTGGCGGATCACTTTTAAAACTTCTGTACCGTCCATTTTGGGTAAACCTAGATCAAGAATGACCATATCAAATTCTGACATTTGAAAGGCATTAATTGCTTTTTCGCCATCATTCACATGCTCTACTAAGTGTTTGGCACGTGTAAGAGCAGAGGATAAGCCGGAGGCAAGTAATTCATCATCTTCAACTAATAAAATTCTCACCAGCGACTGACCCTTTTATCTTATAAATACTAAAACAAATCTTACTTAGTACCTATTATTTACGCTTTTCAGCAATTTTCCCAAGTATTTGATTAATTTCTTGGCGACGACCATCATCTGCTACCTGGCGACCTGGTCTAGCTGGAGCTGAAAGGGCTTTACGAAGTGACTTCTCGGCACCTGCAAAGTCACTATTTCTAAATAAAAAATCACCGTAAAAGAAGTTAGGGTCTATGCCATCAGGATTAATTGATAAACCCTTTTTTAAGAACTCACTGGCTTTCTTATCATCACCAAAGCCAATCGGCCAGCTAGGTACTTGGTAGTAGAGTGAACCAAGACTCGTATAGGCAGAACCATCTAAAGCATTAGGGTTGATCTCAAGAGCTTTCTCTAAAGTCTTTTTAGCATTTTTAACATGCCCAAGAGCGCCTAATCCACCTTTTGCACCAGCGTAGCTAGATTCAATAATTCCCTGCCAAATAAGAATCTCAGCACGATTCGGATTTTGTTCTGCGAACTTATCAGCATCCTTCATCAAAGATTCAAATCCTTTTTCATGCTGTGTGGTGGGTGATTGGTATTTGACCTTTTCCCATGACTTTTGAAGCTGAGACACATCTTCCTCAACACCAGCTATTGCTGTATTCGTGAAAGTGAGTAGAGCGGTTAATAGTAGAAATACATTTTTAATATTTTTCATATAAAACTCCTTATTATTTATTGAGATATTTTTTAATGAAGGGTAGTTGACCCAAAATAGCTTTATCAGGGATGGCGGGGAAAAGTTGGTTCATAAAAACAAAAAATGATTCTTTAGCGCCTAACTTCTTTTCAAAGGCATCAGTTTTTAAAAACTTCATGAGTTCACGAGCAACATATTCTGGCGTATCTGATATTGTTTTTAGTTCTTGATTCATCTGCGTGACAGCATCTGTATTAATACTTGTACGAGTGGCTCTAGGTGCAAAATATCTCACAGCAACAGGGGTATCTGAAAGCTCTCTTCTTAAAGATTGAGAAAAGCCACGTAAGCCAAATTTGCTGGCGCAATAACTGGTAAACCCAGGAAATCCCAGATAACCAAAAATTGAACCAATATTAATAATTTGCGCTTTTTCTTGATGAAGCATCGAAGGGATCAATGCCTTAGTTAGTAATATCGGCGCTATTAAGTTGATGTTCAGAAGATCCTTCATTTCCTCATTACTTTGTTGTGTGAAGTTCTTAAATAGACTGGTGCCAGCATTATTAATAAGTAAATTAATACCCCCAATAGATTGGGTCAGCAACTTCAATTCTTCATGAGCTTGAGTGTCAGTAATATCACCAGCCAATATATGAACCTTGAGAGCAACATGACTTAATGTTTTTTGAAGAGCTTCCAGCTTAGTCTTATCACGACCAAGAAGTATGAGTTGTTCGCAATGAGGTGCCAGTTGATGGGCGATTGCTTCTCCAATGCCACCTGTGGCACCGGTTAAAACTGCTTTATATGTTTTTAGGTTCATTTTTTCTCATTAAAAATATCGTCTTTAGAAGGAAGGGCTCTAAAGATATCGCCGTATAACTTATAGAAAGCTTTTGCACAGTGAAGAATGCATGCCTTATCCTCATCATTTGTTACTTGATTGACGAGGCTCTCGAAGAATTTCACATGCTCTAAATCTAAGCTGCCATGAGAATTCAGATAACTAAAGGCGGTAGGTGGTAAATCCAAAGATTGTTTAATGGATTCTGCGGCATTCGTTGCAATTGAGATACTAGTGCCTTCCAGAACATGAACCATTCCAAAAAAACCAATTGGATTACCTCGGTCAATTTGATGATAAGCATAAGCAATCATCATTTCAGTTGAATGATGAGGAACTGAGTGACGTACTTCTTCAGCATTGCCACCACAGGCTGCAATATCAGAGAGGATCCACTCTTCATGACCTAATTCTTCCTCAATGTATTCTGCTACAGCTGTTCTTAACCAATCGTATTTAGCAGGGAGTCTGGAGCCACAAGCCATCAGTAACGGTACTGTATGTTTGACGTGATGGAAAGCTTGGGTTAAAAAAGCAACATACTGCTCTTTAATAATGTCACCCTTTAATGCAAACTGTATAACAGGCGCCGCAAATAAAATTTGACGATCTTGTTCTGTTGAAGTTTGTAGTTGATTAAAAAAACTCAATGATTGCTCCGCTTCTATTAAATAACCTGAGAGGCTGGTTGGGTATATAACTCATCCAGTGCTTGTTTGTAATGACTTTCAATAGCTTTTCTTTTTGGGCGACCATTGATCGTTGTGAAGCCATTGGCTGGGGTCATTGGTTCTGCCAATAGCCAGTTACTAATGCGTGCATAGTCAGGTAATTGTTGATTAACCTGATCAATGGCTTGTTTTATTTGAATGCCACTAATTGAAGTATTCACAGGCACAATGAGTGCCGTCAACGAGGCCTGACCATCACCCATCACTACCGCTTGTGCAATGACAGAGCTACCTAATAAAAGTGATTCTGGCCACTCAGGAGAAACATTTCTTCCAAAGCTGGTAATTAATACATTTTTTTTGCGACCATCAATAAAAAGGTACCCCTCTTCATCTAAATGACCTAAGTCGCCAGTAGCCAGCCATTCATTTGATGTAACAGATTCACCTAAATAATGCGTTGCACCTTGGCCAGCTATTTCAATCTCGCCATCTTTGGCAATTCTGATTTTTCTGTTACCTAAAGGCTGACCGACACTCCCCAACTTATCAGAGCTAGGTGTATTTAAGGTCACAACTGAACTGCATTCTGAAAGACCATAACCTTCGTAAGCTGGTATTCCTTTGGCGCGTGCTGCCAAGATTAAGCCCTCAGGTATTTTTGCTCCACCCACTGCTACAAACTTCAAACTTTTCAGACGGGGATCATTTTGAGTACTGTTGATGATGAGAGCTTGAAGCATTTGCGGCAAAAGAATCACGCTTTCTGCCTGATATTTGTTGATCGCATTGATGCAAGTATCAGCTTTAAATTGGGATGCACCTAATAGCCCAACGTCGGCAAGAGGCAAGCAAATATTTTCAGCGCCACAGAGGAATGCGGTGTAAACGCCAGCAATATTTTCAAGTAATACGGGTAAGGGTAGTAAGTTGAGATGTTTTTTAATACCTAAAGATCTGAGGGATACTGCAAGAGCTTTAGCAACATCCCATTGCTGCTGAGTGCTTAAGCAAACACCTTTAGGCTCTGAAGTAGTTCCTGATGTAAATGTTATTTTTTGAACATTATTAATATTAACCACTGAAGCAATACTTGTAATGGTGCTGGCACTTTCAAATAAACTAAGCGTTCCTTTGTAATTAGTCTTAAAAACAAAGCCTAGATTTCTAGCGAATTCATTATTTGAACAAAACAAGGCCTGTATGCCACTTGTCCTAATGGTGTGAACTAATTGGTTTGAAGTGAAAAAACTAGGAAGTGGGACTAGGGTAATACCAAGAGCTTGCGTTGCTAAATCAACAGCAATCCATTCGGGGGTATTGTCAGCCAATATGCCAATAGGTGCTTTGGGATCCTTGCGCGCCATAAGTGCTTCGGAAATCCTTGAGATACGCTCACTGAGGATGGCTTTATTCCATCCTTCGTGACCATCCGAAAGAATAATTTCTTGGGTAGAGAAATTATTGATCCAGTTGTGCATAACCAGATGCAATATCCCCAAACATCACTTGTGGCTCCGTGTCGTAATACGTACCCCAATTTTTACCCTTATCCGCTAAGCGTTTAGGGTCAGCTTCGGCTAATTGAGTGAGCTTGATACGTAAACGTTTAAATGAGTTCAGTAAATTATGTGTTGCTGTAAAGGCAACCCATTTAGAACCTTGAGAATTTAAATAGCGTGTCATCGTGATAATTAACGCTCTTCCAGCACCAGCATGAATGGCCGCTAAATTTCCTACCTCAACGATTTCACTACGCAAAGTATGTTCACCCACACGCGCTGAGATTTCTTGATCTAGAGGTAAATCCAGATACTGTTCAAGAAATACTTTTTTATCATTAATTGGTGAAAAGCCCAAAGCTGCTAACCATTGGCCTTTGCTATCTCTACAGCCTACCAAAATATCACTAAAGTGATGAACATCAGCACCATAGGTTTTATAAAAGGTATCAGCAATAAAGCTTTGGAGATTTTCTCTATCAGGATGATTTTTTGTTACCCATTCAAATTGATAGCCAAAGTCCTCTGCTGCACTATTTGCGCTGAGTACTGTATGCTTTGAAAAGTCGTGAGCCATTAATGTGAGGTGCATCCTTAAGCCTTTTTGTCTTGTATGCCTAAACATTAAAGCTTGAAAATTAAGGCTAAATTAAGGATTCGCAAATCAAGGCATTTAATGATCAGACCATTGATTTGATTGACTTTATTTAATAAAGAAAAGAGATTATTTTGAAAAAATTCATGGTTTTTGCACTGTTTTTAAGCACCTTTACTTCGCTTGCCTTGGCTAATTCATCGGCTGGAGCAGCACGCCTTGGTGATAGTTTGGTCCTTGAACTCAAAGATCAGCATGATCAAACTGTTGCCATCAGCGAGCAAACCAACTTGATTCTCTTTGCTGCTGGTAAATCAACCAGTGCACTCATGAGCAAAACCTTGGAAGACTTGCCACCCACAACCTTGAGAGATAAAAAAGCACTCTACGTTGCGGATATCAGTGGCATGCCAAGCTTTATCACCAAAATAGTGGCGATTCCTAAAATGCAAAAAAGACCTTACACGATTGCTCTCATGAGAGATGAGGCCCAGTCAAAACGATTTCCACAAAAAGATGATGCAATCACCATCATCAAGCTCAAGTCTGGAAAAATCACTGACATCACATTCGTGACCACGCAAGAAGAGATCACTAAAGTCTTGCAGTAAATTTTGGTTAATTGATATATCAAAGCCACGCACGCATTTAAAGTTTTCTCTAAACTTGAGTGGGCATTCTCATTTTGCGTCGCTTGTTGGGCTTATGAATTTTGTTATAAATTCTTTCCACCAAAAGTCTAACGATTACTATAGTTTTAGTTATTCCAAACAACTGCTTTTTTAGCAGCTTTAGCAATACCTTCTAAGTAGGCTTCATGCGCTTCTTTTTCATCAACGCTGGCTAGTTGAATGGTTAAATTAGTCGGCAAAGGCTTTCTCTTAGCTTGAGCGCTAGCACTGGCGGCATGACTGTCATCAATCAAGAAGTCTTCTTGACCGCGAGTCATAGCTAAATAAACCTCAGCCAATAATTCCGCATCCAAAAGAGCACCGTGAAGTGTGCGGTGATCATTACTGATACCGAATCGCTCGCAAAGAGCATCTAATGAATTTCTTTTGCCCGGAAACATTTCACGAGCATTCTTAAGAGTGTCAATCACTGATTCAGTATGGTCGGTCATCTTGCCGCGTTTTAATAAGCTCAATTCAGCATCTAAAAAACCGACGTCAAACGGGGCGTTATGAATAATGACTTCAGCACCCTTCAAGAAAGTAATGATGTCATCAGCCACATCAGCAAAAACTGGTTTGTCTGATAGAAACTCAACAGTTAAGCCATGGACTGCTACTGCACCTGGATCGATATCTCGTTGAGGATTGATATAGTGATGAAGCTTAGCACCAGTTAAACGGCGATCAATCATCTCCAAGCAACCAATCTCAATCACTCGGTCACCTGTTAGAGGATTTAAACCAGTTGTTTCTGTATCTAGAATAATTTGACGCATATTTACTTTCTTAATCTTTCAACATTTCTGGCGGGATATCCATAGGACCTGTGCCACTGTATTCATCAAGATAGAGATAAATAACAGGGGTAATGAGCAGGGTCACGACTTGGGACACCAACAAACCACCAACGACTGCAATACCCAAAGGTTGTCTTAATTCCGCACCAGCACCCAGACCTAAGGCGATGGGGAGTGCACCCATTAGAGCCGCCAATGTGGTCATCATGATGGGTCTAAATCTGAGCAAGCATGCTGTTCTGATGGCTTCGCGAGGGCTCATATTTTGATGGCGCTGTACATCAAGTGCAAAGTCGATCATCAGAATCGCATTCTTTTTAACAATACCAATCAAGAGCAAGATGCCAATGATTGCAACAATCGTTAACTCTAAATTAACGATTCTTAAAAACACCAAGGCGCCAATTGCTGCAGATGGCAAACCTGCCAAAATAGTCAGTGGGTGGATATAGCTCTCATATAAAACACCTAGTAAGACATAGATCACTAGGACTGCAGCCAGCAATAAAATAATTTGGCTGGATTGACCGCTTTGAAACACTGC
>CAMDUR010000003.1 GCA_945879115.1 Polynucleobacter meluiroseus | reverse complement strand
GTAAAACCTTTCTCAATGGCATTCTTAGCGTGGTTATTTATTCGTCAGATATTTGCGCCTTATTTGCCAGCCGACCAAATTGACAGCTATATAGCTGGTTTAATTTTATTAGCTGCGGCACCTTGTACCGCGATGGTATTTGTATGGAGTCGTTTGACCAATGGTGACCCATTGTTTACCTTGTCTCAGGTGGCTCTGAATGATGCCATCATGGTCGTTGCATTCGCCCCATTGGTAGCATTCTTATTAGGCGTCTCTGCCATCATCGTTCCTTGGGATACTTTATTAACATCAGTTGTTTTGTACATCGTCATCCCAGTCATCTTGGCTCAACTATTAAGAAAGTCCTTGTTAGCCCGTGGGCCAGAAGTTTTTGAGTCAGTGATGAAAAAGATTGGCCCTTGGTCCATTACAGCGCTATTAGTAACTTTGATACTTTTATTTGCTTTTCAGGGTGAAGCCATCATTAATCAACCACTAGTGATTGCTCTATTAGCGGTGCCGATCCTCATCCAAGTATTTTTCAATTCTGCTTTAGCTTATTGGTTGAATCGTGCAGTGGGAGAAAAGCACAATGTGGCATGCCCATCAGCATTAATCGGAGCATCCAATTTCTTCGAACTAGCAGTAGCTGCGGCGATTAGTTTATTTGGGTTCCATTCTGGCGCTGCTCTAGCCACAGTTGTTGGGGTATTAATTGAAGTTCCTGTCATGCTTTTGGTGGTGAGATGGGTCAATCAGTCAAAATCTTGGTACGAAAAGGGCGCTGCTTGCAGCAAGTAATACGCCATAAATTATAAAGACCCCAACAGAAACTAAGAAAATAGCCCTTTAAACTAAGGGCTATTTTGTTTTATAAATTACTGATTTATATAATATTTATGTAAATAAAGCCCTCTAAGACTTCAATTACTTGATGTCTGGTAAATGTCACAAAACTTTCATAAATACTCTGTATCTTCATTCATGTCGCGATATGCGTCATTTAATGAGGAAAAAAATGAAATCTTTATTTACCAAAACATTAGTTGCTGGTGCCATTGCACTTTCAACAGTAACAACAGCCATGGCTGCCGATATTACTGGCGCTGGCGCTACATTCCCGTACCCAATCTACGCTAAATGGGCTGAGGCTTACAAAGCTAAAACAAAGAACGGTTTGAACTACCAGTCAATCGGTTCTTCAGGTGGTATCAAGCAGATCAGAGCTAAAACTGTAGACTTCGGTGCTTCAGATGCTCCAGTTAATTTTGAAGACCTAGAAAAAGACGGTTTAGTTCAGTTCCCAGCCATCATCGGTGGTGTGGTACCTATTTTGAACGTTGACGGTATCAAGCCAGGTGAGTTAAAAGTAACTGGCGATGTATTGGCTCAAATGTTCATGGGTTACATCGTTAACTGGAATGACAAGCAAATCGCTGCTTTGAATCCAGGTGTTAAGTTACCTAATGCAAACATCACTGTGGTTCACCGTGCAGATGGTTCAGGCACAACAGCGATCTTCACTGACTACTTGGCAAAAGTAAATGCTGACTGGAAAAAGAACGTTGGTGCAGGTGCTGCAGTTAAGTGGCCAGCTGCTTCATCAATTGGTGGTAAAGGTAACGAAGGTGTTGCTGCTAACGTTAGCCGTGTGAAGAACTCTGTCGGTTATGTTGAGTATGCATACACAAAGAAAAACAACACACCTTATATCAACTTGATCAACCAAGCTGGTCAAACAGTTAAGCCTGATGATGAGACATTTGCTGCAGCTGCTGCAGGTACAGACTGGGCAAAGATTCCAGGTATGGGCGCATTCATTACTAACGCTCCAGGTGCAAAGTCATGGCCGATCACTGGTGCATCATTCATTTTGATGTACAAAGATCCAGCTAACAAAGCTAACTCTGCTGAAGTATTGAAGTTCTTTGACTTTGCTTTCAAAGAAGGTAAGAAGATGGCTGCTGATTTGGACTACGTGCCAATGCCTGACACTACAACAGACTTCATTCGTAAGAGTGTTTGGAATCAAATTAAGACTAAGTAATTAGTTAGTTGTTGAGTAAATATAGGAAATAGCTCGCAAGAGCTATTTTCTTTAATACTAGGATATATATGGATACCAGTCAGTTATCTGACATGTTGACACCGCAAGCTGAAAGAATTCTGAAGAGACAAAGAATTCAAGATTTCATCTTTCATAAGTCGACTTTGTTTTTTGCCATGACAGTGCTATTTGCTCTGATCAGCATCATTATTTCTTTGATTATTAGTGCATGGCCTGCTTTACGTGAATTTGGATTGGGTTTCTTCTTCACGATTGAATGGGACATTATTAATGGTCAATTCGGTGGATTGATCGCTATTTTCGGTACTGTGGTTACCGCACTCATAGCGCTTTTGATTGCCTTCCCCTTGAGTTTTGGTATTGCTGTCTTTTTAACTGAGACATGCCCGGCTCAATTAAGAAGACCTCTTGGAACAGCGGTTGAGTTGCTTGCTGCTGTGCCTTCTATTATTTACGGCATGTTCGGTTTATTTATTTTTGCGCCATTGTTTGCTGAGTATGTTCAGCCAGGATTAGCTAACACTCTTGGTCAAGTACCCGGATTAAGTTACTTGTTTACTGGCGCGTTTAACGGCATTGGTATCTTGTGTGCTGGTCTCATTTTAGCCATGATGATCTTGCCGTTTATTGCATCTGTGATGCGAGATGTTTTCGAAATTGTTCCGCCCATCCTAAAAGAATCTGCTTATGGCATGGGCTGCACAACATGGGAGGTGGTTAACAAAATTGTTCTACCGTATACCAAAACAGGCGTTATCGGTGGCGTGATGTTAGGTCTAGGTAGAGCCTTAGGCGAAACCATGGCTGTGACTTTTGTGATTGGTAATGCACACAAGTTATCCGCCTCATTGTTTGCACCTGGTAACTCGATTGCCTCTACATTAGCTAATGAATTCGGTGAAGCTGAGCCGGGTTTACATTACTCATCACTCTTTGCATTAGGTCTTGCGTTGTTCTTAATTACTTTCGTAGTTTTAGCTCTAGCAAAAATAATGCTTGCAAGAATGGAAGCTGGACAGGGGAAGAAAACATGATGATTGAAATTAAAAACCCTGGCTTATACGCAAAACGTAAGCGCAGTAATCAAGTTGGTCTTTTCTTATCCATGACCGCTATGCTTTTAGGCATGGTTTTCCTTCTATGGATTTTGAGTATCTTATTTGTTAAAGGATTCTCAGCGATTGATCTCAATATGTTTACACAAAGTACTCCAGCGCCAGGCTCTGACGGTGGTGGATTGGCTAATGCGATCGTTGGAAGCTTGATGATTGTACTTATCTGTACATTGATCAGTACACCGATTGGTATCTTGGCTGGTATCTATCTTTCTGAATATGGTGCGAGCAGTAAAATTGCCCCAATCACTCGTTTTGTTAATGACATCATGTTGTCAGCGCCATCGATTGTGATTGGTCTGTTTGTTTACGCAGTAATTGTGGCTCAAGTACAACATTTCTCTGGTTGGGCTGGTACGATTGCATTGTCATTAATTGCCATACCGGTAGTCGTTAGAACAACAGAAAATATGTTGCAGTTGGTACCTATCAGTTTGCGTGAGGCAGCTTATGCATTAGGTGCACCAAGATGGAAAGTTGCTTACAGCGTGACATTAACAGCAGCTAGAAGCGGTGTGATTACCGGTATTCTTTTAGCCGTTGCCCGTGTGAGTGGTGAAACAGCGCCATTATTGTTTACAGCTTTAAACAACCAATTCTTCTCCACCAATATGAATGCACCAATGGCTAACTTGCCAGTGGTCATTTTCCAGTTTGCTATGAGCCCCTATGACAATTGGGTTGATCTGGCTTGGGGTGGAGCATTGCTCATCACATTAGTAGTTCTCGGTTTAAACATCATCACACGCGTGGTGTTTAGAGAGAAAGTTCAAGGGTAAGAAAATAAGCGAGAAGTACAAATACGTACAAGCCTCTCAAGGAAAAACTATGACAGATACAAATCAAACTACGCCGACCGAACTTAAAAGCGCTTTAGAAATTAAAAATCTTAATTTTTATTACGGCTCATTCATGGGCCTTAAGAATGTCAACTTAGATATTGCTGAAAAACATGTTACTGCTTTTATCGGGCCTTCTGGTTGTGGTAAATCAACTTTGTTACGTACCTTAAATCGTATGTATGATCTTTATCCTGGTCAGCGAGCTGAAGGTGAAATCAATTTCTACGGAAATAATATTCTTGATCCTAAGCAAGACTTAAATTTACTTAGATCAAGAATCGGTATGATTTTCCAAAAGCCGACACCATTCCCAATGTCTATCTATGACAATATCGCGTTTGGTGTTAACTTATATGAGTCTTTATCTCGTTCAGAGATGGATGAGCGTGTTGAATGGTCTTTAACTAAAGCTGCCTTGTGGGGCGAGGTTAAAGATAAATTAAATCAAAGTGGCTTGTCCTTATCCGGTGGACAGCAGCAGCGTTTATGTATTGCACGTGGAGTTTCAGTTAAACCATCGATCTTATTATTAGACGAGCCAACCTCTGCTTTGGATCCTATCTCAACTACAAAAGTTGAAGAATTAGTCCACGAGTTAAAGAAAGACTATACCATTGCGATTGTTACGCATAATATGCAACAAGCAGCTCGTGTTTCTGACTTCACTGCTTATATGTATTTGGGTGAAATGGTTGAATTTGGTAAAACTGACGAACTCTTCATTAAGCCAAAACGTAAAGAAACAGAAGACTACATTACCGGTCGCTTCGGTTAATTCAATAACCAAGCCATCTAATAAGAATTAGGAGAAAGAAATGCCAGATAAACACTTATCGTCACAATTTGATAATGACCTGAACTCAGTATGCGGAAAGCTACTTGAGATGGGTGGTGTGGTTGAATCACAGGTCGCTATGGCGATGCGCGCTTTTGCTAACTTAGACGGTGACCTAGCCGATCAAGTGATGGCCCGTGAGCGTGAAGTCAATGATTTTGAAATTGAAATTGATTCTATTTGTACAGAGATCATTGCGCGCCGCCAACCAATTGCCCGCGATTTGCGCTTAGTCATGGCTGTTTCTAAGGCTATCACTAATTTAGAGCGTGCTGGTGATGAAGCTGACCGTATCGCAAGAAGAACAAAACATATTTTAGAGGACAGCGCATCTCATGGCATTAACGTTGCTGAGATCCGTTTATCTGGTCAGATGGCGGTTTCATTATTACGCCGTAGCTTAGATTGTTTTGCAAGGTTGGACATCAAGGCTGCTGTTGAGGTTGTCTACGATGATAAAGAAATTGATGATGAGTTCAGAGCTTTTGTGCGTAAGCTTGTTAGCTATATGGCGGAAGATCCACGTACGATTTCTGTAGCCTTGGATATGCTGTTTATTGCCAAAGCTGTTGAGCGTATTGGTGACCATGCCAAAAATATTGCTGAATTTGTTATCTACATCGTTAAAGGTACTGATGTTCGCCATCTCCCTCACGAGCAGTTGTCACAAGAGGCGAATAGCTAATTATGGCAAGTAGCATACTTATCGTTGAAGATGAGCCTTCGATAGCAGAACTGATTGCTGTTAATTTAAGTCATGCTGGATTTTTACCGATTAGGGCTTTTCAGACTGATCAAGCATCACAGTTAATGAAAGAAGTATTGCCAGATTTAGTGGTTCTTGACTGGATGCTACCGGGTAAGTCAGGCATACAGTTCGCTAAAGAGCTGCGCAGTAATGAGCGAACCAAAGATATCCCCATCATCTTGCTTACGGCAAGAGGCGAGGAAATGGATAAGATTGCTGGTCTTGAGTCAGGCGCTGATGATTACATCACTAAGCCTTTTTCTCCTAAAGAGCTGGTCGCCAGAATTAAAGCTGTACTTAGAAGAAGAGCGCCGCAATTAGCCGATGAGATGGTTCAAGTCAATCATTTAAAACTTGATCCAGTGTCTCACCGCGTTACGGCTACTAATGGTACTAATGACGTCACCTTAGACTTGGGTCCAACCGAATTTAGATTACTTCATTTCTTAATGACACACCCTGAGCGCGTCCATTCTCGTGGCCAGCTTTTGGACAAAGTGTGGGGTGATCATGTATTTGTTGAAGAAAGAACTGTAGACGTTCATATCAAGCGTCTTAGAGCCTCTTTAGCACCTGCTGAGTGCCAGAACTTGATCGAAACAGTTCGTGGCAGCGGTTACCGTTTAACCAAGAACCCTGTACCAGCATAAATTGATGATGATCTAGTTACTACTTCAATGAAGTATTGAGTAACGACACCTTTTAAATCAAAATCGACCTAATCCTCTTCCGAAAACCTTTTTGGAAGATATGGAACTTCTAGATATTTAGAGCTGGTAATCAAAAAAGCGTAATAGACCAAATCTCGTTTGAATTTATCTTCAGAGAAGGTCATGTGATGATTTTGAGACTGCTCCAAGCTAGCTTGAGAAGCCTCAATAGGATCTTGATGATAGATAGATTTAATAATTGTCATATATGTCAAAGCGAACTCCTTAGAGCCTGAATCTTATTGATCAAATTTGACAATCTGAAGTACTTTTTTTGAAATATTTTTGAATCTTACAAAGCCTTGTTAAGATAGCACCTATGTTGTCCATTCAAACTCGTTTAATCACTACCGCAATTGGTATTTTCGTTCTGGCATGGCTTGTTAGCGAGTTGTTTGGTAGTACTGCTGGCTGGGTAACGGCTGTTATTTGTTTATCCATTTTGTTAACTTATCAAAGCTGGCATGCTTCCCAATTATCAAAAATACTATTAACTCCAAAAAATGGCGAGATACCCCGAGCCATGGGGATTTGGGGTGAAATCTATTACAGACTTCATAAACTAACCAGATCTTGCCGCGATCAAGTCATTGATATAGAGCAGCAACATCAACACTTTATTCAAGCGATTCAAGCATCACCCAATGGTGTGGTGATGCTCAATGCAGACGACCAAATGGAATGGTGTAATGCGATTGCTGGATCTCACTTTGGATTGAATCCTAGGCGTGATGCTTTGCAAAGAATCACTCATATTTTGCGTAAGCCGGCTTTTGTTCATTATATTGTTCGCCAAAATTACCGTGATCCGATTCGACTTACCAATATGGGTCTTCTTGAAGAATACACATTGGATGTTCAAATATTTCCGTACGGTGATAAACAAAAACTCATTTTGTCGCAAGATGTTTCTCAAATAGAAAAGACTGATGCCATGAGACGAGACTTTGTGGCAAACGTCTCACACGAACTAAAAACTCCATTAACTGTATTGGCTGGATTTTTAGAAACAGTTCAAGAGCTCAACCCAAGTCCAGAAGATAGAGATCGTTATCTTCAGTTGATGAATATCCAAACAGGGCGCATGAAAACCCTCGTAGATGACTTATTAACACTAGCTAAACTAGAAGGTAACCCTGAGCCACCGATTTCACAAGCTTTCAATATGAGCATGCTATTTGCAAGATTGAAAATAGATGCTGAAGGTTTATCTCAAGGGCAACACCAAATCAATTTTATAATCAAAACTGATAAAAACATCTTAGGTGATGAGTCTGAGATGTATTCAGCATTTAGTAACTTAGTTTTCAATGCGGTACGCTATACACCCGAGGGTGGGAAGATTGATGTTGTCTGGGAAGACATTGATCATGGTGCCGAATTCTCAGTGACCGATACCGGCCCTGGTATTGCTGAGGAGCATATCCCACGCTTAACAGAGCGTTTTTACAGAATTGATCGAAGTCGATCTAGAGAAACTGGTGGTACAGGTTTAGGTATGGCGATTGTCAAGCATGTCATCAACCGCCATCAGGGAGAGCTTAAGATTCAATCTGTTCTTGGCCAGGGCAGTCGTTTTTCCTTGACTCTAACTATGCCACGCTTAAGTTCAACGATCAGCTCAGCGATAAGCTCAACTATCAGTTCAAGCTAAAAGTTTGACTAATTCCTTTTGGCCAACATAAGGCACGGTTCCTGCTCGTGGTTTATGTTGTGTATAAGATCCCTCAGAATTCATTTGCCATGCTGTGAAGTTATCTTTCAGTAGCATTCTCATACCTTCTTTGATAACACGTGCTTTCAGCTTTTTATCAAGAACTGGGAAAGCCACCTCTACTCGACGGAATAAATTGCGATCCATCCAATCCGCAGATGAAAGATACAAGGTTTCTTCACCATTGGCGTAAAAATAATAAATACGATGGTGTTCTAAGAACCGGCCGATGATTGATCTCACTTTGATATTGTCGGATAAACCAGGTACACCAGGCTTTAGTGCGCAAACGCCTCGGATGATCAGTTCAATCTTAACCCCAGCTTGAGATGCTTTATAAAGCTCCTGGATAATAGTTGGCTCGAGCAAAGCATTCATCTTGGCGATGATGTTAGCCTTTTTGCCAGCTTTGGCAGCTCTAGCTTCCGCTTGGATATGAGCTATTAACTCGTTATGCATCGTAAAGGGAGATTGCCATAACTGTTTAAGATCAGTTCTGCGACCTGTTCCTGTGAGTTGCATAAAGACATGGTGCATGTCTTCACAAATCTCAGGGTTAGAGGTCATCAAGCCAAAGTCACTATAGAGTTTGGCTGTTTTAGGGTGGTAGTTACCAGTGCCTAAATGAGCGTAACGTTTAAGAACAGTTTTATCTTTTCTACGACCAACACCTGGAATAACCTCCCTGCGAACTACAAGCAACATCTTTGCATGGCACTTATGGCCAACGACACCGTAAACAACGTGAGCGCCAACAGCCTCTAACTTAGCTGCCCATGAGATATTGGTTTGCTCATCAAATCTGGCCAATAATTCAACTACAACGGTCACTTCCTTACCGTTGCGAGCTGCCTCCATCAAAGCATCCATCACCAAAGACTGATCGCCTGTTCGATAAACAGTTTGTTTGATCGCCAAAACATCAGGATCTTTTGCTGCCGCTTTGAGCATCTCTAATACAGGCTCAAAACTTTCATAAGGATGATGCAAAAGAATATCTTCTTTTGCTAGTTGCTCAAAAATATCATTAACAGCATTGAAGCTGACAGATTTTTTGGGTTTGTGCTCAGGGAACTTAAGATCTGGTCGATCAATCAAATCTGGGACTTGTACCAAACGTACTAAATTAACAGGACCATCCACTCGATAACAATCCTCAGGCTTGAGGCTTTCAACTTCTAGCAGATAAAATGTTAGCGCTTGAGGCATATCAGACTTGATCTCTAGGCGAACAGCATCGCCTAAATGACGTGATGGTAATTCACCCTGAAGTGCTGCTCGTAAATCCGTAATGTCGTCTTCCGAAACAAATAAATCAGAATTACGAGTGACTCTAAATTGGTGACAACCTGTGACCTTCATGCCTTGAAATAAGTCTGGAACGAATGCTTGCATAAATGAAGATAGCAACACAAAACATTGTGTTGTACCTGACAAATGCTTGGGCATCATCACCACTCGAGGAAGTGAGCGCGGCGCTTGAACAACGGCTAACTCAGCGCTTCTACCAAAAGCGTCTTCGCCCTCTAAAGTTACAAAAAAGTTAAGACTCTTATTAATAACTTTTGGAAAGGGATGCGCTGGATCTAAAGCTATCGGCGTTAATAACGGTACAAGCTCCGTATTAAAAAACTCTTTTGCCCAATTTCTTTGGGCGACGGTCCATTCATCGTGGCTGAGGAATGTCACTCCCTGTTTTCCAATTTTTGGAAGAATATCCTCTTTTAAAAGGCTATATTTTCTTTCAACTAGGGCGTGCGCTTTTTCGACAATAATATCGTAAGCCTCTGTGATTGACATCCCGTCAGGAGTTTTACTTTTTGGATTACTCTTGAGTTGCTCTTTCATGCCAGACATACGAATTTCGAAGAACTCATCCATATTGCTAGATACAATACAAACAAATCTCAAACGCTCCAGTAAGGGAGTTTTAGGATTTTCAGCTTGCTCTAGTACACGGGAGTTAAACTCGAGTACACCTAGTTCGCGGTTTAGTAATGGAGTCTTATTAACCATATTGATAGTTTGACCATCTAAGATGTCAATTAGATGACATTTTTGTGAATTTAGCCTGTAATCACAATGTCATAATAAAGTCATAGTCTTAAGGACTATAAAAACCATAAAAATCAGAAAAACAGATCAATATTTTGTTACCTACTTTCCTTAATACACCTCCTGAAGAGCTTGTTGCTGCCGTTGATCTTGGGTCAAATAGCTTTCGCATGGTCATCGCAAGGGTCATTAAATCGGACTCCGGTACCCAAGTTCAGCCAATTGACACTTTGAGAGAATCAGTTCGTATGGCTGCCGGCCTCACAGAGGACAAAAGATTAGATGAGAAATCGATTGCCAGAGGTTTAAAAGCCCTTCATCGATTTGGTGATCGTTTAAGAAACTTTGACGCTAAACAGGTGAGGGTAGTTGCTACTAATACCTTGCGTGTTGCTCGTAATGCAGATGCTTTTATCAAAGAAGCTGAAAAGCTTTTGGGTTTTCCTATTGAGGTTGTTGCTGGCCGAGAGGAAGCTCGATTAATTTATATTGGGGCAGCGCACGATGCCCCAACATGTGATGGCAAAAGATTCGTATTAGATATTGGTGGAGGATCAACCGAATTCATCATTGGTGAGGGCTATGAGCCTAAATTACTCGAGTCTCTTTATATCGGCTGTGTTTCTTATAGCCAACAGTATTTCCCAAATGGCTTGGTAGATGCTCATAGTTTCAAAATAGCTCAAACAGCAGCAAGACGAGAGATTCAAGCGATTTCATCTCAATTTAAAAAAATGGGTTGGAAGCAAGCAATTGGCTCATCGGGAACTGCAAGAGCTATTGCAGAGTTGATTGCACAAAACGGATTTGATGGTGTTCCGCATGATTTACCAGTGAGTGGAGCTGGTGGTGTTATTACCAAAGAAGGTCTTCAGTTACTTAAAAAAGCATTAATAGATAATGAGTTTATAGACCAATCTAATTTGGTTGGCCTCAAAGGCGACCGTAAGCCAGTCTTCCCTGGCGGCTTAGCCATCATGATTGCTGCTTTTGAAGAATTAGAAATCGATCGCATGGAAGTCACTGAGGCAGCTTTAAGACTAGGTGTGCTCTACGACTTGATGGGGAGAGCCCAACATCACGATATGCGATTTGTGACTGTAGAGCAATTTATGCAGCGTTATGGTGTGGACAGACAGCAAGCTAAAAGAGTCAGTGAGGTGGCAGTACACTTCTTAGATCAATTCCCAAAACCTAAAAATGGTGACCGCAAAGACAATACGCATATCCTTTCTTGGGCGGCTAAGCTTCACGAAATTGGTTTAAGTATCACGCACAACGGCTACCACAAACATTCCGCTTATATTGCCTCTCATGCTGATATGCCGGGATTTTCAAGATTAGATCAAGCTCGACTAGCAGCTCTATTGCTGGGACACACAGGTAAGCTTGGAAAGATCTCAGTGGGATCAGCCTATATCGATTGGCGCATGTTATTTTGTTTAAGGTTGGCTCATGTTATTTGTCGTAGAAGAGATGACGAGAGCATGCCTGATATTCATGTCAAAGAAACTGAAGGCGGCTTTTCACTCAAGGTTGGTAAAGAGTGGTCTAAGAACAATCCGCTGACTCAATTTGGTCTTGAAAAGGAATCAGCTGATTGGCAAAAAATTGGCAGAGAATACCAGATCGAATTAGTTTAATTTAACTTAATTGGCATATAAAAAATAAGAGCCCTTCAATTGAAGGGCTCTTGTTCTATTAATCAACTAGACTAAAAATTACTGACCTAAAAAGTGTTTCGCATATCTTGGATGAATATCTTCCATACGCAACATGGTGAGGAAGTCAGCCGTATTAAAGTCAGGGTCCCAAGCTGGGTTTCCGCAAACCTTAGCCCCTAGTCGTAAGTAACCTTTAATCAAAGCAGGTGGCTCAACATCTAGTTGATTGTTTAGCTTTTCAACAGGCAGTGCTAAGCGTGGGAACACGCGATATTCAATATCAGTTAAGTGATTGGAGTTCAATATGGTTGATAAGCTAGCAGCATAGTGACCGCCATCACCCATTTGAACGCTGGCGCAACCTAACATAATTTCATAATCATTCTTCTTCATGTACTGACCTAAGCCACTCCATAAAGCCATGATCACACCACCAGAGCGGTAGTCACGGTGAACACATGAACGACCCACTTCTACCATCTTGTGACGTAAGTGACGTAAACGAGTTAAATCAAATTCTGAGTCTGAATAAAAGCAACCCATTTGTTTAGCTTGGTGAGGAGGTAAAACACGGTATGTACCGATCACCTTTAATGACTCCGTGTCACGAATAATTAAGTGCTCACAAAAATCATCAAAAATATCAACGTCTAAACCTTCAGCAGAAGGCTTCAAAGTTGCCCCCATCTCTTCAGCAAATACTTTGTAACGTAAGCGTTGAGCTTCACGGACTTCATCTTGATGACGCGCCCAGCTGATCGAAATAGGACTTTGCTTAGCTGTGTTGGAATGAACGGCAGGAGCCCCGATTTCAACTTGAGCATCAGATTTTTGGGAGGACTTCACTGGAATTAAGCGAGCAATCTTCTCTTGGATGATTTTATGGAAAGGATTTTTGTTTTTAAGTGCCTTAACTAAACTAGGTTTAGTTAAGGAGCCGGTCAGCGATAACCATGGGTTGGGTAGATCTTTCATATACTCGCCTTTGCTTTAGTCTTATTAATATATTAAATAATTTAAATAGTATTTATGTCAAAGTGATGACTATAAATTGACAGTTGCATGACTATTTTTTGGCTTTAAATGATCTAGAAACTGTTCGCTAGCAACTTTCCAAGAAAATTTCTCAGCATGCTTCCTGGCTTCTGCTTTTGGGATTCTTAAAGCTAATAAACAAGCTTCTTGTAAATTCTCACGCATCACACCTGCTTCAGAATCTCCCAATACATCGATAGGTCCTGTCACTGGGTAGGCGGCAACTGGCAAGCCGCAAGCCATGGCTTCAAGCAACACTAAACCAAAGGTATCAGTCTTACTTGGGAACACAAACACATCAGCAGCGGCGTAGACCTTAGCCAACGCCTCTTGTTGTAAAACGCCTAAGTAATTTACATTAGGATATTTACTCTTGAGTCCTTCAAGTGCTGGACCATCGCCAACAACCCACTTAGATCCTGGAAGCTTTAATTCTAAAAATGCCTCTATATTCTTCTCAACAGCGATTCGCCCTACACACAAGAAGATAGGTGGATCAGAATCAAGCGCTCTTGATTCTTGCATTTTAAAAACCTCAAGATCAACACCTCTTGTCCAAAGAACCGTATTGGTAAAACCATAATGTTTGAGATCTTTAATGACCACCTCTGTTGGTGCCATTAATGCTAAGGATGGATCGTGGAACCAGCGTAAAAACTTATAAGTAATCGCTAGGGGGATGCCGGTCCTGGCTTTGACATACTCTGGGAAGCGTGTGTGGTAAGCCGTCGTAAATGGAAGTTTATTTTTTAGAGCATAAGATCTTGCTGCAATACCAAGAGGCCCCTCAGTGGCAATATGAATCGCGTCTGGTTCAAAACCCTTCATTTTTTGTACGACTTTTTTACCTGGGAAAAGGGATAGAGAGATGTCAGGGTAGGTGGGGCATGGGATTGTTTTAAACCCAAGAGGTGTGATCATTTCAATTTCATGACCTAGTTTTTTAAGCTCATGCATTGTTTGCTTAAGTGTTCTAACTACGCCGTTAACTTGCGGCTCCCAAGCATCTGTGACGATCATAATCTTCATACAGTTTCCACCTTATTTTGATTTTTATGCTCAAGTTGATTAATTACTTCAGATTGACCCATTGAAATAACTGTTTGATTTATTTCAATTTCAACATTCATCGTAAGACTCTCTTTTTTGTCTTCTAGGATGATTGGCCAGTGAACAATTCTGAGTTCGCCATTCATATCCTCTACGAGGGCTGTCAGACTTTCTACCCAATCGCCATCATTGCAGTACAAGATGTCATCGATCATGCGT
Source organism: Polynucleobacter meluiroseus (assembly GCA_945879115.1). Lineage (GTDB taxonomy): Bacteria > Pseudomonadota > Gammaproteobacteria > Burkholderiales > Burkholderiaceae > Polynucleobacter > Polynucleobacter meluiroseus_H. The sequence goes on along the minus strand of CAMDUR010000003.1, from coordinate 85,965 downwards.
ATTTCTGCCTTATGGATATGACCGCACACGACGCCATCACAACCTCTGATACGCGCTTCACGTGCCATGATCTGTTCAAAATCAGCAATAAAACTGACTGCGTTTTTGACAGAATGCTTGAGATATTGGGATAAAGACCAGTAATTAAGACCCATCCTGGATCTAATCTTATTGAACCAGCGGTTGACCCATAGAATGAATATATATAGTGTGTCTCCTACATACGCTAACCATTTGGCGTATTGCATCACCCCGTCAAATAGGTCGCCATGAGTGATCCATAGGCGCCTGCCATCAGCCATCACGTGAATGACCTCTTCTTCAATACGGATGTCACCTAAGTTCATACCAAAAAACTGACGAGCCATCTCATCATGGTTACCTGGGATGAAAATGACTTCCGTACCTTTACGTGCTTTACGCAATAATTTTTGAACCACATCGTTATGTGATTGTGGCCAGTACCAGCGTTTTCTGAGTTGCCAGCCATCAATGATGTCACCAACTAAGTAAAATTTGTCAGCTTCATTGTGTTTTAAGAAATCTAGGAGATACTTCGCTTGGCAACCTGCTGTGCCAAGGTGGACATCTGATATCCAAATCGCTCTGTATTGATTCATGAGTAGACATTTAGCCTGACATATTTGAAAGTAAGATGTCAGATCTGTGTCATATTGATGACACAGTCATATGAGATTCTCTTCCCTATGAAACCTTTATTACTTATCCTTCATGTGCTCAGCGCGCTGATACAGCTTTTGTTTTTTCTATTCTTAAGCCCAAAAATCAGGGCTAATCTTATTCAAGCTTGGTCGCGACAACTATTAAAAATATTAAAAATTAAAGTCGTTATCCATGGAGATCAGACTTTCATCAACAGTCAACAGGGCTATTTATTAGTCTCGAATCACATCTCTTGGTTAGATATTCATGTCATTAATACGATGAAACCTGTAGTTTTTGTTGCTAAAGCAGATGTTGCCAATTGGCCTATTTTTGGGTGGATTGCAAAAATGATTGGGACTATCTTTGTCAAAAGAGAAAAACTATCAGATTTAAAAAGAGTGATTAAAGAGATGAAGCTCAAACTTCAAGCTCAACAGCCAGTTTGTATCTTTCCAGAAGGCACATCCAGTGATGGTCGCCAACTTTTAGCATTCAGAAGTAACTTATTTGAAGCGGTAGCTCATTCAGAGATAGAGATTTTGCCTATTGCACTCAGCTATCAAGAAAACCAAAAATATTCTGATAGAACAGCTTTCATTGGCGATATGGGCTTAATCGACTCTATTAAGCTGATTATGCAATCTGATCAGATAGTGGCTCACATTGAAGTTTGCGCGCCGCAATTAGCTCAAGATTCCCGCCAAAAGACCGCTGATCAAGCCCGCCAAGCTATTCTGAGGACATCATCCTTTGGCGATTACAATTGATCTCTGAAAATCAACAACAAAAACAAAAAATCTAACAATAAAGAACAGAGACTCCCTATGTCAAACCAACATTCAGAAAAACTATTTCAACCGATTCGTATTGGCGATATCGAATTAACTAACCGTGTGGTGATGGCGCCTTTGACTCGTTGCCGTGCGGATGAGCCTGCTGGGGATGTTCCGGGTAGTGCTATGAACATTGATTACTACCGTCAACGTAGCAACGCCGGTTTAATTATCAGTGAAGGCACTCAAGTGGCCCCTGGTGGCAAAGGGTATATGGCTACTCCTGGTATTTATTCTGATGCTCAAGTTGAGGGTTGGAAATTAATTACTAAAGCAGTTCATGATGCAGGTTCAAAAATAATTGCTCAAATTTGGCACGTTGGACGTATTTCCCATCCAGGATTGACGGGTGGTGAAGATCCTATTGCACCGTCAGCAATTGCCCCCAATGCGGTGGCTTACACGCATGCAGGTAAAGTAGATATTCCAACTCCGCACGCATTAACAGAATCGGAGATTGTCCAAGTCGTGGATCAATTCCGTCGTGGTGCTGCTAATGCCATACGTGCAGGTTTTGATGGTGTTGAGATCCACGGTGCCAATGGGTACTTAATTGACCAATTTCTAAGAGACGGCACTAATCAAAGAACTGATAACTACGGTGGATCGATTGAAAATCGTTGCCGCTTTGCTTTAGAGGTAGTCGATGCTGTTGTTAAAGAAATTGGAGCAGGGCGCGTGGGTATTCGTCTATCGCCAGTAACCCCGTATAACGACATTTCAGATAGCAAACCACAATCTGTCTTTGGTCATTTAGTCAAAGCTCTCGATAAGCGCGGTATTGCTTTCATTCACTTTATTGAAGGATCTACTGGCGGCTCACGTGATGTGCCAAGCTTTGACTATCAATGGGCCAGAGAAGCTTTCAAGGGCACCTACATCGCTAACAATGGCTATGACCGCCAAATGGCCATTGATGCCGTAGAAACCGGTAAAGTCGACGCTGTAGCATTTGGACGCATGTTTATCGCCAACCCTGATTTAGTGCAAAGACTAAAAGCCAATGCACCCTTAAATAAAGCTGATCCCAATACCTTTTATGTACCAGGCCCGGCAGGCTATATAGACTACCCAGCGCTGAATTGATACATTTGAGAAGTCTTACTAATAGATTGGACCTTTTGCTAGCATGACATCATCTAACCATCTCAATAAAGTCATTTATCTAGTGATTCTCTTGTTGAGTCTCAAGGCACCCACTGCTATGGCAACTGAAGAACCAACTTACGAAGTCATTAAGAAGTCTGAAAACTTTGAAATTCGACAATATCAAAATCAACTTATTGCAGAGGTGACCGTTGAGGGATCGATGAGTGATGCATCTAGTAAAGGTTTTAAATTAGTAGCTGATTTCATCTTTGGTAATAACCAAAAGCAAGCTAAGCAGTCTGAGAAGATTGCGATGACTGCTCCTGTCGTCATCGAGGCTCAATCAGAAAAGATAGCCATGACAGCACCTGTTGTTGTAGAGCAAAAGCCATCTCAAGCTGATAAACGTCAATGGGTGTTCTATTTCATCATGCCTAGTAGCTATCGGATGGACACATTACCTAAGCCTAATAATCCACAAATTCAGATCAAAGAAGTACCAGCTAAAAAAATGGCGGTGATTAGATTTTCAGGCTTGGTGGATGATGAAAAGTTAGCATCTCGAACTGAAGAGTTAAATACTTGGATCAAAACCCAAAATATCATCCCTAATGGTGCACCTCAATTAGCAAGGTACAACCCACCATGGATATTGCCTTGGTGGAGAAGAAACGAAGTCATGATCCCAGTTCAGTAAGATCAACTATCTTAAATTTATCAGTATCAAATACAAACAAAAAAGCCGGAAGTCCTAAAGACTTCCGGCTTTTGTCATGCAAGTTCTAATTACTTACCGTTAATGATGGCATTCAATGTAGCGCTTGGACGCATCACTGCTTCCAGCTTCTTCATATCAGGCTTAAAGTAACCACCGATATCTACAGGTTTACCTTGAGCAACATTTAACTCAGCAATGATCTTCTCTTCGTTATCAGTTAATTGTTTTGCCATTGGCGCAAAGTGAGCTTTTAGCTCCTTGTCTTCAGTTTGAGCTGCTAGTGCTTGTGCCCAGTACATGGCTAAGTAGAACTGGCTGCCGCGGTTATCTAATTCACCAGTACGTGATGAAGGAGACTTTCTGTTCTCTAGTAATTGACCAGTAGCCTCATCTAAAGTCTTGGCTAACAACTTGGCTTTGCTATTGTTATTTTTAATACCAATATCTTCAATTGAAACCGCTAAGGCCAAGTACTCTCCTAAAGAGTCCCAACGTAAGTGATTCTCTTCAACCAATTGTTTGACATGTTTAGGAGCAGAACCACCTGCACCAGTTTCAAATAAGCCGCCACCATTCATCAATGGAACGATTGAAAGCATTTTGGCGCTGGTACCTAATTCAAGAATAGGGAATAAATCTGTGAGGTAGTCACGCAAAATATTACCTGTTACAGAAATCGTATCTTTGCCACGAATGATGCGCTCAAGCGTGTAACGCATCGCACGAGTTTGAGACATGATCTCGATATCAAGACCGGTTGTATCGTGATCTTTGAGATAACGATTCACTTTTTTGATTAACTCGTTTTCATGAGGGCGGTACTCATCTAACCAAAATACAGCAGGCGTATTCGATTGACGAGCGCGTGTGACTGCTAACTTAACCCAATCTCTAATCGGAGCATCTTTACATTGGCACATGCGCCAGATATCGCCTTCTTCAACATTTTGCTCAAGCAGCACTTCACCATCAATCGTTACTACTCGAGCAACACCTGCCTCGGCGATCTCAAATGTCTTGTCGTGTGAACCGTATTCTTCTGCTTGTTGAGCCATAAGACCTACGTTAGGCACACTACCCATTGTTGTCGGGTCAAAGTTGCCATGGGTTTTGCAGAAATTAATCATTTCTTGATAAATACGAGCAAAAGTACTCTCTGGCATGACAGCCTTGGTGTCTTTTGGACGACCATCAGCACCCCACATCTTGCCGCCGATTCTGATCATGGCAGGCATCGAGGCATCCACAATCACATCGTTAGGTGAGTGAAGGTTAGTAATACCTTTAGCAGAGTCAACCATCGCTAATTCTGGGCGATGCTCGTGACAAGCATGTAGATCGTTGATGATCTCTTCACGCTTTGAGCTTGGGAGCGTTGCAATCTTTTCATAAACGCTACTTAAACCATTGTTGGCGTTAACGCCTAATTCTTTAAATAAAGCAGCATGTTTATCAAATGCCGTTTTGTAGAAAATCTTAACAGCGTGACCGAACACAATTGGGTGAGACACTTTCATCATCGTTGCTTTAACGTGAAGAGAGAACATCACACGAGTTTCATAAGAATCTTGAATCTCATCTTCGTAAAACTTGCACAAAGCTTTTTTGCTCATGTACATACTGTCAATGATTTCGCCTTCTAAAAGAGAGATCTTCTCTTTTAGAACAATTGTTTTACCTGTCTTTGTCACTAAGTCCATGCGAACATTGCAGGCGCTTGGAATGACCATTGATTTTTCGCTAGAGTAAAAATCACCACCATGCATGTGAGATACGTGAGTACGTGATGCCTGACTCCATCTACCCATTGAATGTGGGTTTTTGCGAGCATAGCGCTTCACAGCAGCTGGAGCGCGACGGTCTGAATTACCTTCACGCAACACAGGGTTGACAGCGCTGCCTAAACACTTAGAGTAACGACCACGAATTTCCTTCTCCACATCGTTTTGCGGATCTTCTGGGAAATCAGGGATGTCATACCCTTGAGACTGAAGCTCTTTAATCGCTGTTTTTAACTGACCAAGAGCGGCACTGATATTGGGTAGCTTGATAATGTTAGTTTCTGGCAACAAAGTCATCTTGCCAAGCTCACCTAAATTGTCGGTAATTTTTTGATCTTCTTTTAGCTTTTCTGGGAAAGCAGCAATGATCCTGGCTGCCACTGAGATATCACTCTCAACAACTTCAATGTCCGCAGGAGCTGTGAAGCTACGAATGATCGGTAGAAAAGATGCGGTTGCTAAATAGGGCGCTTCGTCTGTGAGCGTGTAAACAATCTTTGATTTCTTTGAAGCCATTGATAATTTCCTCTTTTTATAGTTTGACTCGTCTTAGTTGATTATTAATCTGTTTTTTCGACTAGTTATACATTTTAAGCCCTCAAGCTTTGACTATCCTTACCTATTTTATTTAGATGTTCATTATTTGAGGCATCTTGCGTTTTGACTCATCTTGCTGAGAAAGAATTCATGATAACTATCTCCAAAAGCTGCTTAGGATCACAATATTCGCCCTAAAGCTAATAATTGATTAATTATTTATGCTCCAATAAGGTGCCTATTATAATTCAATAGCATCTAATTCATTGATTTTTATAGATTTATTAGAATTCATTAGTGTTCATTTGTATTTATAGTATTTATATCATTTTTTGTCTATTACAGATTACTTTGTATACAATCGTGGCTATTAGTTTTAATGAAGACCTAAATCAAATGAAAAATAAAGACTTACAAGAGATCTACTTTCGATTCCTCAATCTAGTACGTTCTGTTGAGGAACTTCCTAGCTTCCCCAAGTTAGATGCGACTGAGATGGAGCTCTTAAATGAAGTAGCCTCAAGATGGAAAAAAGGTGAGCGCCTGTTAGTTAGCGATGCCATTGCGAAGCGTGAGATTGGTTCACCTGCAACTTTGCATGCGCGTTTAAAGCAATTACGCGATAAAGACATGGTGTCTTATGTGATTGAGACTGACGGCCGTAAAAAATATATTGAACCAACAGAAAATGCATTGAAATACTTTTCTCAAATTTCAAACTGCATGCTTGAAGCAACTGCTAAGTAAATAAGATAAGAAGTTAATCTCTCTATAAAAAACGCCACTGATGTGGCGTTTTTTTGGCTAACCATCCATGACAGTTCATGAACTATGATCTGTCGATCAAGATCTATAGAGCGCTTATAAATTGATCACCTTGCCTGGATTCATTAAATTATTGGGATCGATTGCTTTCTTGATGGCGTGCATCAAATTAAAAGCAACTTCACCTCGATGGCCTTTTAAATAATCTACCTTTTGTTGTCCGACACCATGTTCAGCTGAGATCGAACCATTCAGTCTTTCAACCTCTTCATAGATCAATGCTTGGATATCTTTGTTATGAGCAGTGAAAAAACTCTCAGTTTCAGCAGCGCTTGAGCCTGCAACGTTGTAATGCAAATTACCATCACCTAGGTGTCCGTAATTAATAATGCGACTGTTGGGATACTTCTCTTTGAGTAAAGCATCACACACTTTGACAAACTCAGGGATAGCTGAAATAGGAAGTGATACATCGTGTTTGATATTGGGACCATCATCCGCTTGAGCCAGTGGTATATGTTCGCGCATATCCCAAAATTTTCTTGCTTGGGCCATATTGCTCGCAATGATCGCATCACTGGCGCATCCTGATTCGAGTGCACCTTCGAGGATGTTTTCCATGAGCTGCATGGCATGCTCAGAACTCTCGTAATCTGATATCTCTACCAGCACTTCATACGGATTTTCTCCTGCTAAGGGGCTAGCAAGAGCAGGGTAGTAATGTTTCAAAAGAGCGAGGCTCTCTATAGACATCATTTCAAAACCTGTGAGCTGTGCCGAGGCACCTGCTTGGAAACGGTTGAGTAATTCAACCGCGCCTTCAGCACATGGAGTCGCAACAAGTGCTGTCCATTGAGCCACTGGTGTTGGGAACAACTTCATCACTGCTGCAGTGATGATGCCAAGACTACCCTCGGCACCAATAAATAAATCTCTTAAGTCATAGCCGGTATTGTCCTTGCGCAAGCCTCTCAAACTGTTGAGGATTTCACCATTAGGTAAAACCACTTCAAGCCCTAAACAAAGCTCTCTGGCGTTGCCATATCGTAAAACGGAAGTGCCGCCAGCATTGGTTGATAAATTGCCACCAATCATGCAGCTACCCTCAGCACCTAAACTAAGAGGGAAGTAACGACCAGCTTTCGACGCTTCCTCTTGAAGAGTTTGCAAAATAACACCTGCTTCAACCGTCATTGTTTGGTTGGAGGTGTCAATTGCAAGGATCTTATTCATGCGTTGTAGCGTGATCACAATTTGACGACCCGTTGGATTGGGCGTTGCACCACCACATAATCCTGTATTACCACCTTGAGGCACGATCGCAATCTGTTGAGCTACGCACAGTTTGACAATCTCTGAGACCTCTTGAGTGGAAGCGGGGCGCAATGCTGCAATAGCTTGTCCGCGATAACGTTTGCGCCAATCTACTAAGTAGGGTTCAAGATCAGCGGGAGAGGTAATAACCTGCTCAGCCCCAACTATTTTTTGAAATGCGCTAATTAATTCTTGATCTGTTAAAGCCATGGCTTCCTCGATGTATCTTTTCTTATAAAAGTATTTTTTATTATTTTAGTTCTTAAGATCTGAAGTGCTTACTTCATTGGCTGCCTGTTCTTTTTCGAGTTTTTCAAGTTCTAATTTTCTTTGCTTAGCCACTTTTTTCAAAGGTTTTAAGTAAGCCAATAGTGCCAAGTAAGTTATCAAACTGAGTAGGACTTCAAGTCCTGCTAAGTAGGCAGATAGACCGGGATCACTCAGACGCACAATGCCTTCCATAAAATAAAGCATCACTAGCATCGATGCCCACTGCATGGTGTAACTGCGACCATGCCAAATACCTTTGAGGGCAAAAAGAAGAGGAATCACTTTAATCACTGCCCATGAACCACCTGGTTTGATAGGAGCCAAAACAGCTTCCCACAAAATGCACAAGATAATTAAAGCAAACCATGACCACCAAGCGATTTGTCGCCACTTTGCTTGCGATTGGAGCAAGGGATCTAAGTGGGCTGGGGTATTCATGAGAGAAGGTCTTTCTTTTTAAACTAACTTCAGAGCCACTTGAGCTAAGCGTTGACCTTGAGCGATGGCTAGCTTTCTCTCATCTGCTGAAATAGGCGCTGAACCATCTGCTTTGGCAAAATGAGTCACGCCATAGGGCGTGCCACCTGTTTGCGTATTCATTAACTCTGGGTGACTGTAGGGTAAGCCCAAAATCACCATGCCATGGTGCATCAGTGGAATCATCATGGATAAAAGAGTGCTTTCTTGACCACCATGCAGGCTGCCTGTGCTGGTAAAAACACAGGCTGGTTTGCCTACTAATGAACCAGATAACCATTGTTGAGTCGTGTTATCTAAAAAGTATTTCATTGCTGAGGCCATATTGCCAAAGCGAGTTGGCGAACCAAGTGCAAGACCAGCGCATTGTTCTAAATCTTTGTTTTCAACATAAGGAGGACCTGAATCCGGGATATCAGATTCGCTTGCTTCGCATACGGCAGAAACAGAAGGTACTGTTCTGAGTCGTGCTGTTGCACCAGGAATACTTTCTACGCCTTCAGCGATCAGTTCAGCCAATTGGCGAGTCGCACCATTTCTGGAGTAATACAGAACCAAAATATCGACACTTCTTGTGGGGGAGCTATTCATAAATTTGTACTCGTTTAGTTATCTTGCTTATGATAGAGCCGTGCAAGTAATTCGTCATAAAGACTCTATTCTCGATTTTTTCAGCTACATGCGCCAGCGCGCTAAGGTAAGTCGTATCCATGAAATGGCTGGAAGCCTCTCATTTACGACTATTTTGTCAATTGTGCCTATGGTAACGGTTTCTTTTGCCATGCTAGCCGTTATGCCGCGCTTTTTAAGCCTCAGAGTATCTTTTCAAAATTGGCTCTCTGATACGCTTATTCCTGGGAGTATTGGTGACCCTGTGCTGGTCTATTTGAACCAATTTGCCCTGAAGGCAAAAGGATTAACCATTTTTGGCTCAGTGGGTTTGATCATCGGCATCTTTTTCACATTGATAACTGTAGAAAACGCCTTCAATCGTATTTGGAATGTGCAAAATCCTCGACCGTTCATTAAAAGATTGGGCATTTATTCAATTGCTACCATCCTCGGACCTTTATTACTAGGATTGAGTATCTATCTCAGCTCCATGGTATTGAGTTCTTCTAAGGGGTGGATCGGACCTCTTAGTATGGGATTTAACTTTGTTGCAGCTGTGTTCCCCATCATCTTGTCGATCATGTCGTTTTTAGTAGTTTATAAAATATTACCTTATGAAAAAGTCCAGTGGTCGGATGCTCTTTGGGGCGCCGCATGGGCTGGTATGGTTTTCGAAATAGCTAAGTTTGCATTTGCTTGGTTTGCCGCTAATTTCCCAATTTACAAGACGGTTTATGGCGCTTTTGCCATTTTGCCTTTGTTCTTGATTTGGATTTACGTTACCTGGTGGGTCACCCTTGTGGGTGCCACCATTGTGGCGAATATGCCTATTGTTAGAGCGTGGGAGCGCTCTAAGTAAATAACTCCAAAGACCTTCATGAAGGAAGTTGGGAAGGGTAAGCACTGATCGAAATGGCTAGCCCGAGCGCCATTCTGCTGATAGACTAAGTTCATCATCGTCACCGCTAAAAAAGGAGTCGTCTATGAAAGTCAGTGATATTTTGCGTTTTAAAGGGGCAACCCTTTTCACCGTTTCTCCTGAGACAGCTCTTTCCGCTGCTGTTCATGTGATGGCTGAAAAAGACATAGGCTCTCTTGTTGTTATGCAATCGGCCAAACTGATTGGCATGCTGACTTTCCGAGAGGTCATCGATACACTAGCTAAAAGTCATGGTGCATTGGGTGAGGTTCATGTAGGTGAAGTCATGGAACGAGAGCCATTGACCTGTACAGCAGAAACCGATCTTGATGATGTGCGACGCATGATGCTTGATAAGCACGTGCGTTACTTACCAGTTATGGAGGGCAGCACTTTAATGGGCGTCATTTCTTTTTATGACGTTGCTAAGGCGGTCGCTGAGGCACAAAGCTTCGAAAACAACATGCTTAAAGCCTATATACGAGATTGGCCTGCTGAAGAAGTTTCGACTCAAGATAAGTAAGCCGATAGAAGTTCCTCTAGCAAAATAAATTGGGTAAAAAAGATCTAACGAAATAGATCTAACAAATTTACCCTTTTTATAATAAAAGCACGGGGTAAATTCCCCCATCGTCCCAGACCAATGCCATAATGTAGGCATGGCTGGAAGCACACTTGGACATTTATTTCGTATCACCACTTTTGGTGAATCTCATGGACCTGCAATAGGCGCCGTTATCGATGGCTGCCCGCCAGGAATGACATTATCAGTTGAAGATATTCAGGGTGATTTGGATCGTCGTAGGCCAGGAACTTCTCGGCATGTGACCCAGCGTCAAGAAGAAGACAAAGTAGAGATCCTCTCTGGTGTATTTGAAGGTAAAACCACCGGCACTCCGATAGCTTTGATGATTCGCAATACAGATCAGCGCAGTCAAGACTACAGCAATATCCTAGACACATTTAGACCTGGTCATGCTGACTACACATATTTGCATAAATACGGTATTCGTGACCCTCGTGGTGGCGGACGTTCCTCTGCGCGCTTGACAGCTCCAGTTGTAGCTGCGGCCGCTGTTGCTAAAAAATGGTTAGCTGAACAATACGGCATCCAGTTTTATGGTTATATGACCCAGTTAGGCGATATTGAAATTCCTTTTGAGGATGCTAGTCATATCCCAACAAATCCTTTTTTTGCTGCTAATGCCAGCATCATCCCTGAGCTAGAGACCTATATGGATAGCTTGCGTAAAGCAGGCGACTCATGCGGAGCGCGCTTAACCATAGTGGCCACAGGTGTCCCCGTAGGTGTGGGCGAGCCTATTTTTGATAAGTTGGATGCTGATATTGCTCATGCCATGATGGGTATCAATGCTGTCAAAGGTGTTGAAATGGGCGCAGGTTTTAAGAGTGTGACCCAAAAAGGTAGCGAGCATGGTGACGAAATGTTTACGGATGGTTTTGCATCTAACAATGCAGGTGGTGTAGTAGGTGGTATTAGTAGTGGTCAAGATATCGTCGTGTCTATCGCGATCAAGCCCACCTCATCCATCATGGCACCTAAGCAATCCTTAGATCGTGCTGGGCAGCCTACGACAGTTCAGACCAAGGGTCGCCATGATCCATGCGTCGGTATCCGTGCAACACCGATTGCTGAAGCCATGTTGGCGCTGGTGATCATGGATCATGTTTTACGCCATCGCGCCCAATGTGGTGACGTTCAGGTTGATATGCCTCGTATCTCAGCGCAACGCCCTTAATTAGAAGCTGATGACCGGTCTTGTACGACTGGCTTTTGCAGCCTTCTTCTTTTTCTACTTTGCCTATATAGGCTTGATGTCTCCGTACTCTAGCTTGTACTTTGCAAGCAAAGGTATGGGCCCAATCGAAATCGCGGCGTTGATGTCGATGTTTCAGATTACCAGAATCATGGGCCCTTTCGCATGGGGATGGTTAGCTGATATGCTCCAAGATCGTTTGGGCATCATCAGAATGACCTCACTCGCAGCTTGTTTTATTTTCTCAGCGATTTTCTTTTTAGAAGACTACATCGCTTTATTGGTTTGGATGTTCTTGCTCAATATCGTCATCAGTAGTTTGATGCCTTTAGGTGAGGCTGCAACTGTCCATGCTCTTTACCAAGACAACGGCTTTGATAAGCGCTACGGGCGCCTCCGCTTGTGGGGATCATTGGGATTCATCACCATGGTCATGTCTGCTGGTGCTTGGTTTGAGGCTTATGGTATTCAGAGTTTGCCTTGGTTTGGTTTAAGCGCATTGATTGTCATGACAGTACTGACCATGCTGTTAAGAGAACCCAAGATGGAAGTAGCTGAACAAGTGGTTATCAAGTTCTCATTAGTTATTAAAGATAAATATCTTCAGTGGTTTTTATCTGCTAACTTTTGGATGATTTTTGCCCATGCATGCTTTTACGTTTTCTACTCTTTGTATTTGGATCAATTAGGTTATTCAAAAGCAGAAATTGGTTTGCTGTGGATGTTGGGCGTATTGGCAGAAGTTATTTTCTTTTTCTACCAAAGCCACTTTTTTGCGAGATTTAGCACTAAACAAATATTAATAGCAACTTACTTGATCGCAGTTTTACGCTTTGCATTAATGGCGTATTACCCTAATGTGATTATTTTAGTCATCGCGCAACTGATGCACGCTGCCACCTTTGGAGCTCATCACAGTGCCAGCATTAAGATGTTGCAAACATGGTTTTCGGGGCCGCTTCAAGCGCGAGGCCAAGCTCTCTACACCACTGTGTCATATGGCATTGGTGGGACAGTGGGAGGATTATGTGCTGGATGGATTTGGGAGCACTGGGCGCCTGAACACGTCTTTGGGTTGGCAGCGCTAGCAAGTTTCATTGGTTACGTTTGCATGCAACGCGTCAAGAGCAAAAAAATCTAACAATAGATTAATGAATAGAATATCTTTTAAAAGTAAAAAACTCTGAAGCATCCTTCTTGTTCGAATTAATTTTTACCTCGACCGCTTCTGTCAAATTTGCACCGGGAACGACTAAGCGAATGATATTTTTATTGGAATGATTATTTATTTGTTGCAATGGATGATCAACAATCAACTCATGAGAATCCCCCTGAATTAATAAAACTGGTTTTTTAAATTCGAGGGCCAACCTTTCAATACTGACTATAAAGTCACTAAATCCTGATACTTTCGGAGCTTTTGGATGAAAGGTATCTGCCTGCATGGCTAAGACGATCGCCGAATTATTTTGCTGCTTTGCTAAGGTAAAACCACTTTCAAGCCATTGCATATTGGCTTGATTACGAGTTTCATATTCTTTGATGGCGCCAGGAATTTTAGGATCCAAATTGTTATTTGATCCTACTTGGTGAAGAGTCATCAATAAGACGTTATCTTTCGACCAGCGGAGATTTTCAACATAAACAGATTTCTCCTGGCTTAACTTCGATTGACTTTGAAGCTTTATGGATTCAATACCTAGGCTAATAGGTTCTTTAAAGAATACTTGTCTGATTTTTTCCAATCTTTCCGTTGGCTCATAGGAGCCATTAGATTGGCGGTGACAATCAGTCCATTCATTGTCTCCTGGGGTATAAATCAATGGCTTTTGAAAGCTATCAAACATTTTCTTAATATCTGAAAACACTTTATCAGAGCACTCACTTCCACCGTTTTTAATATCTCCAACGTGTATGGTGAATTGACTATTTGTTTGTTGATTAATTTTTTGAATCAATTTTACAAATGGCTCATAGCTGCCATAGGGTTGATCACCAATCGCAGTAAATACAAAGTCTTTTGCATGAAGTGGCGAAGAAAGCAGCATGCCCAATAAAGAACAAGCAAGTATTTGCGAAAGTTTTATCTTGGCCATGGTGATTTTGAAGAGATGTGACGGATGGATAAAACCTTACACTAAGAAAGTTACATGCTCGTGTAATTAGGACCGCCGCCACCTTCGGGGTTTAACCAAATAATATTTTGGGTTGGATCTTTGATGTCACAAGTTTTACAGTGAACACAATTTTGCGCATTGATCTGTAATTGTTGACCTTGAGGCGTTGGGATGTATTCATAAACGCCAGCAGGGCAGTAGCGTTGCTCTGGACCATCGTACAAAGGTAAATTGATACTTGTTGGGACTGAGATATCTTTGAGCGTTAAATGGGCTGGTTGATTTTCTTCATGATTGGTATTAGAAATAAATACTGAAGATAATTTATCAAAAGTAATTTTCCCATCAGGCTTTGGATATTGAATGGGCGTGCATTCAGATGCTGGCTTTAAACACTCATGATCAGCAAGCTTTTGATGAATCGTCCATGGGACATTGCCACCCAATAACTTTTGCTCAACTCCAACCATCAAGGTTCCAAGATAAAGTCCTTTAGACATCCATGGTTTGAAGTTACGCGCTTTTTTAAGTTCTGTATGCAACCAACTCTTTGTAAAGGCATCAGGGTAGGCATCCAGCTCATCAGCTGATCGCCCAGCCTGTAAAGCTTCGAAAGCAGCCTCAGCGGCCAACATGCCGGTTTTAATAGCAGCATGACTGCCCTTAATGCGAGAAGCATTAAGGAAGCCAGCATTACAGCCAATTAATGCGCCCCCAGGAAAAATTGTTTTAGGTAAGCTATTTAAGCCGCCCGCCGTTAAAGCTCTAGCGCCATAACTAATACGTTTGCCGCCTTCAAAGAAGGTTCGAATCGATGGATGCAATTTGTAACGTTGGAATTCTTCAAAAGGGCTGAGATAGGGATTGCTGTAAGACAAGCCCACAACAAAACCTACGGCCACCTGATTATTTTCTAAATGATATAAAAAAGATCCGCCATAAGTATCAGAAGACAGAGGCCATCCTGCCGTATGGATCACAAGACCTTCTTGATGTTTGCTCGGATCGATTTCCCACAACTCTTTGATGCCAATGCCGTAACTTTGTGGATCACAATTGGCATCTAAAGTGTATTTAGAAATGAGTTGTTTACCTAAATGACCACGAGAGCCTTCGGCAAACAAAGTGTATTTGCCACGCAACTCCATACCTAATTGAAATTGATCAGTGACTTGCCCATCTTTACCTACACCCATATTGCCAGTGGCAACACCAAGGACTTCGCCGTTTTGACCGTAAATAATTTCTGCAGCAGCAAAGCCTGGGAAAATTTCAACGCCAAGACTTTCAGCCTCAGTACCTAACCATCTTGTGAAGTTTGCCAAACTCACAATATAGTTACCGTGATTTTGAAAACACTCAGGCAAGAGCCAGTTGGGTGTTGTTAAAGACTTTGTTTCTGTTAGAAACATGAAACGATCTTCAGATACTGCGGTATTGAGTGGTGCGCCTTTGCTCTTCCAATCAGGTATCAGCTCATTAATACCGATGGGATCCATGACAGCACCTGACAAAATATGCGCACCGACTTCGGAACCTTTTTCAAGAACACAAACAGTTATATCTGCCCCTTTTTCAGAGGCTAGCTGTTTTAATCGAATAGCTGCTGACAAGCCTGCAGGACCACCCCCCACAATGACCACGTCATAGTCCATAGATTCTCTAGGGCCAAATTGGGAAAGGATTTCAGGAGTAGTGTTCATGGTGCCATTCTAAAATAAGCTAAGCTATTAAGTACTTAGACTTTTATTTTATATTTTTTTTGAGATTTAAGTGCCCAAAGTTTAATATAAGCCATTGATGTTGAATGGTTTTCTGTTTTTTTAAAGAATAACTACAGGGTTTGCCTAAAATTAAGTCAAGCTCTCGTCAAGTCGATGCTATATAACTGTGCAATTCGGTAGCCATATATCTGGATTTAATCCAACAAGGAGTTTTTGATGAATAAGGTTTTTGGATCAGCTAAAGAAGCTTTAGCTGATATTGTTAAAGATGGACAAACATTCGCCGTTGGTGGATTTGGCTTATGTGGAATTCCAGAAGCTTTAATTGCGGCTCTTCGAGATAACGGCGCAAAGAACTTAACTGCTATTTCTAATAATGCGGGCGTAGATGGTTTCGGCCTTGGTCAATTATTAGAAACACGTCAAATCAAAAAAATGATCGCTTCTTATGTTGGCGAGAATAAAGAGTTTGAGCGTCAATACTTAGCTGGTGAACTAGAGCTTGAGTTCACCCCTCAAGGAACTCTTGCTGAAAAACTAAGAGCTGGTGGTAGCGGCATTCCTGCATTTTTTACTAAAACAGGTGTGGGTACGATTGTTGCAGATGGCAAAGAGATTCGGGAGTTTGATGGCGAGAAGTATGTGATGGAACGCGCATTAGTCGCAGACATTGCTTTGGTAAAAGCATGGAAGGCAGATAAAGCGGGTAATCTCATCTATCGCCATACAGCCAGAAACTTCAATCCCATGTGCGCCATGGCGGGCAAGATTACCGTTGTAGAAGTGGAAGAGATTGTTGAGAACGGCAGCTTTGAACCAGCTGATGTTCACACCCCAAGTATTTATGTCCACAGAATTGTGCTGAACAAGAACCCAGAGAAGCGCATTGAACAGCGCACTGTTACTCAAGCTTAAGGAGCAAAAATCATGGCATGGAATCGTGACGAGATGGCTGCTCGAGCAGCAAAAGAATTAAAAGATGGTTACTACGTTAATTTGGGTATTGGATTACCAACTTTGGTTGCCAATCATGTGCCGGCTGATATGGAAGTTTGGTTGCAATCAGAAAATGGTTTATTAGGTATTGGCAGATTTCCAACTGAAGATCAAGTCGATGCTGATCTGATTAACGCTGGTAAACAAACAATTACAACTTTACCCGGCTCTGCAATTTTTTCATCAGCAGATTCATTTGGAATGATTCGTGCAGGAAAAATTAACATTGCTATTTTAGGAGCGATGCAAGTTAGTGAGTTTGGTGATTTAGCTAATTGGATGATTCCGGGCAAGATGGTCAAAGGTATGGGCGGCGCAATGGACTTGGTCGCTGGCGTTAAACACGTGGTGGTCTTAATGGAACACGTGGCTAAGAAAAAAGATGGCACCGAAGATATTAAGATTTTGCCTAAGTGCACGCTCCCACTAACAGGTGTTGGCGTAGTAAGTAGGATCATTACTGATTTAGCTGTGATCGATATCACTCCCAATGGTATGAAATTATTAGAGTTAGCAACAGGTGTTACCAAAGAAGAGGTTGTGGCTAAGACTGGTTGCAAACTAGATACAAGCGCTCTCTGATGAGCTCAACGCGTCCTCCTAATTACTTGCATGCCCACAAGAGGGGAGACGCAAAACATCTTCATTATCGAGAAGAACACAATAAATCTATCTTACTAATAGCAGTTTTATTAACTTTTACATTTGCTGGCATTGAGGCTTTTGCAGGTTTTTGGGCTAATTCTTTAGCCTTGATTTCTGATGCAGGCCATATGGTGACTGATGCCGTGGCATTGGGTTTGGCGCTTCTAGCTCAAATCATTGCCAAGCGACCACCATCAGCAAAACATTCATTTGGCTTTGGTAGAGCAGAGTCGTTGGCCGCATTCATCAATGGTTTGGCCATGTTGCTGTTGGTTGCCTGGATTGCTTATGAAGCGTTAACAAGATTTAGAGATCCACATGAAGTTAAAGGGCTGACTGTCACGATCGTAGCCATCATTGGGTTGGCCATCAACATTATTGTTGCTTGGGTTCTATCCAAAGACAAAAAAAGCGTTAATACCAAAGCAGCTTTGGTTCATGTGATGGGTGACTTATTAGGATCAGTTGCTGCTTTGATTGCTGGCTTAGTGATTCACTTTACCGGCTGGATGCCAATTGACCCAATACTATCTTTGTTTGTATGCGTCTTAGTACTTCGCTCAACATCCGATGTATTAAGAGAGTCGTATCACTTTCTGATGGAGGGTGTGCCACACCACATTGACTATGTTTCAGTGGGCCAAGATCTTGCTAAGATCCAAGGAGTATTAGCGGTTCATGACTTGCACGTTTGGGAAATGACGCCAGGTCATCCTGCATTGATTGGTCATGTGGAAGTGCGCGACCTTCAAGATTGGCCAGAGACATTGGAGCGCATTAATCAAATGCTCAGAGAAAAGCATGATATTGACCACGTCACGATACAACCTGAAATGCCAAGTTAATTGAACTAACGCAATAAGTAAACTGCAACAAGTAATAAATAACAGGAGTCATCAGAATGATGAAAATGCTAGAAGGTAAAACAGCGCTTGTAACTGGTTCAACCAGCGGTATTGGTTTAGGTATTGCTATCGCTCTTGCAGAACAAGGTGCCAATATCATCATGAATGGCTTCGGTGAAAAGGATGCGGCTATTGCTCAAGTTAAAGCCTTGGGCGTAGAAGTGGCATATCACGGTGCTGATATGAGTAAGGCTTCAGAGATTGAAGACATGATGAAGTTCGCTGACAAGCGCTTTGGTGGCGTTGATATTTTGGTTAATAACGCTGGCATTCAGCATGTAGCCAATATTGAAGACTTTCCTGTTGATCGTTGGGACGCCATCATTGCTATTAATTTAACTTCTGCCTTTCACACAACGCGTTTAGCAATGCCTGTCATGAGGCAACGTAATTGGGGGCGCATCATTAACATGGCTTCAGTACATGGTTTAGTAGCATCTGCTCAAAAATCAGCATACGTTGCAGCCAAGCACGGCATTGTTGGATTGACTAAAGTGACAGCCTTAGAGACTGCTCAAACAGGTATTACTTGCAATGCCATTTGTCCAGGTTGGGTATTGACCCCCCTTGTACAAAAGCAAGTCGATGCAAGAGCTGAAAAAGAAAAAGTAAGTAATGAAGAAGCTAAAAAATTATTGCTTTCTGAAAAACAACCTTCTGGTGAATTTGTGACGCCTGAGCAATTGGCAGCTTTAGCGGTTTTCTTCTGTAGTCCAGCAGCCACTCAAATACGAGGTGTGGCTTGGAATATGGACGGTGGTTGGGCGGCTCAGTAATGTTGGAAGGCTTAAAAAATCTTCTAAAGAAATTAATAAATTTCAGATCTGATGTATCAGGCGCTGCTGTTACACCGAACTCTTCGCAAGAATCAACAGAACTAAAGGTATCAAAAGAACTAACAGTATCAAAAGAATCATCAACGGTTGCCGCTTTAAAAGATGCTACCCAAGTAATTCCTACCGAAGAATCAGTAAGACCCCAGGATCTTCTTTCTCAAATTCATTATGTTCAATGTGTCAGTTCATCCGGCTCACATCGAGTGGCTTATCACGAGTGGGGTGACTCCGATAATCAAAATGTTTTAATTTGTGTTCATGGTTTAACGCGCCGCGGTAGCGACTTTAATGTCCTTGCAAAAGCGATGAGTGATCGCTATCGAGTGATTTGTCCGGATGTTGTGGGACGGGGAGATTCGGATTGGTTGGATAACCCCATGCTTTATGGTTTACCGCAATATGTGGCTGATATGTCGGCTCTAGTCAATAGATTAGGTGTTCAGAAAGTGGACTGGTTCGGCACTTCGATGGGCGGCCTGATTGGTATCTTTATGGCCAGCCAAGAACATTCACCTATTCGCAAGATGATCATCAATGATGTTGGCCCAAGGATAGAGCCAGAGTCTCTGAAACGTTTGGGTGATTATGTCGGTAAGCCATTGCATTTTGCGACCAAAGAAGAAGGGCTGATTTACCTTAATCGTATTTGTGCTCCTTTTGGTAATTTCACACTTGAGCAATGGAGAGATTACAACGGCCCTCACTTGGTTCAAGATGGTTCAGGATGGAAAGTCCACTATGACCCAGATATTTCAAAACCATTTGCCGCAATGAATAAAGTCATGGCAGTTATGGGTGAGATGATGACTTGGAAAGCCTTTGATGCCATCCAGGCAGACATGTTGATTGTTCGCGGGGCGGATTCTGATTTGCTATCTGCGAAAACTGTTACTGAAATGTGTCGTCGTCGTCCGCGCACGAGAAGCATAGAGATTCCCGGGGTTGGGCATGCGCCCGCATTTATAACGCCAGAACAGGTAGCGATTGCCCGTGAGTTCTTTAGTTAATTCAGATTCATTATTTGGTGAAGATCCAGAAGCACATGCCCAAGGTGTGCAAGAGATTCTTCAATCACTGAGGCTTGATGAAGCTAGCTGCGTAGCAGCTAAGCATTTGGATTCAGCTCTCAATAAAGAAGCTTTGGAAAAACAGTTGGGTCAAGAGGTCGCTCAATTAGTTTTAGGCTATCGGGGTCTAAAAGCGGCCCAAATAAAAATTGCTAAGCAATCATCCAGTCAGCTAGGTCAAAGTGCTCAAGCTCAAGTTGAAGTGCTAAGAAAAATGCTTTTGGCATTTGCACATGACTTGCGAGTTGTCTTATTGCATTTAGCCTCAGTAGTTCAAACCTTGCGCTGGGTGACTGCTCAAAGAATTAATACTGAGGCATCTTGGGCGCAAAACATTTTGGATGTTGATGCAGCGCTTGCGAATCGTTTAGGTATTTGGCAAATCAAATGGGAAATGGAAGACTTGGCATTCCGCTGCTTGGCGCCTGACACCTATAAACAGATTGCTAAATTACTCGACTCTAAAAGAGTCGAGCGAGAAGATTTTGTTGGACACATCATTGGTCGATTAGAAGAAGAGTTAAAAATTGCTAACGTTACTTCTGATGTTCAAGGACGCCCAAAACATATTTATAGTATTTGGAAAAAAATGCAAGGCAAGGCTTTAGACTTTGCGCAGCTCTACGACGTTAGAGCTTTTAGAATTTTAGTAAATGATGTTAAAGATTGTTACGCAGCCTTGGGTATTGTTCATCATGTGTGGCAACCCATTCCAAAAGAATTTGACGATTACATCGCAAGACCTAAACCAAACGGTTATCAATCTTTACATACGGTTGTGATGGATTCTGAAGGGGTTGCCTTTGAGGTTCAAGTGAGAACTCATGACATGCATCAACAGGCTGAGTATGGTTTGGCTGCCCACTGGCGTTACAAAGAAGCTGGTAAGCAAGGTTATGCAGGCACAGTCAGTGCAAAAGATGAATACGATCAGAGGATTGCTTGGGCCAGACAATTAATTGCTTGGAAAGAAGATGCTTGGGATCAATTAAAGAGCCAAGATCTCGATGATCACATTTATGTTTTAACCCCGCTTGGCCAAGTAGTGCCTTTGGAGCAGGGATCTACGCCGATTGATTTTGCATATTCTGTACATACAGATTTAGGTCACCGTTGTCGTGGCGCACGTATTGATGGTGCGATGGTGCCGTTGGATACGCGTTTAAAGAATGGACAAACCGTTGACATTATTTCAGTCAAGTTGGGTGGTCCCTCTATGGATTGGTTAAATCTTGAGCGTGGTTACTTAGCGAGCCACCGAGCACGCTCGAAAGTAAGGGCGTGGTTCACGGCTCAGCAAGCAGAGCAAGAGGGTGGTCGTGAAGTTGTAAAGGACTCCCACAAAGATAATCCCAAAGAAGATGCCGGGACTGAAATTCCCAAAGCTGAACTTCCTGACATCATTTTGCGTAAAAGTAGAGCCAAGTCGACTCATGGCGGTGTATTGGTTGTTGGCGTTGATTCTCTATTGACTCAGCTATCACGCTGCTGCCGACCTGTGCCACCTGACCCCATCAGTGGTTTTGTGACGCGTGGTCGAGGGGTATCGATACATAGAATAGATTGCGGTACTTTTAAGCAGTTATTAGCAAGAGCCCCAGAGCGAGTTGTTCTCACTGAATGGGGTCTTCAGTCCCAAAGCACTAGTAAAGCATTATTCCCAGTTGACATAGCTCTCATGGCTCTTGATCGCCAAGGTTTACTAAAAGATATCTCAGAAGTGTTTTCTCGTTTGAAAATCAATGTCACAGGTGTTAAGACACAGTCACGTAAAGGCTTAGCAAGTATGCAGTTCACCATTGAGATCCCATCAACGGATGGTTTAAAGACTGCCATGGCTGCCCTGATGGAAGTAAAAGGTGTGGCAGAAGCAAGAAGAAAGTAGCCAACAAGTGATAAACTGTCCGACTTAATAGGCTCGTAGCTCAGTTGGTTAGAGCGCTTCCTTGACATGGAAGAGGTCGCTGATTCGAATTCAGTCGAGCCTACCAACGAATTAGATGTAACGATATAGGCGCGGAATGTCCTAGGTTCAAAAAGATCCCAGAGCACCGTGCCTTTTTTTGGAGTTGATATGGTTGTTGTCACATTACCTGATGGATCGAAGCGTGAGTATCCCGCTCCGTTAACCGTTGCTGACGTGGCGCAAAGCATTGGCGCTGGTTTAGCTAAAGCTGCTTTGGCAGGTAAGGTTAATGGTCAATTGGTTGATACCAGTTACCTC
This sequence comes from Polynucleobacter meluiroseus, assembly GCA_945879115.1. Lineage (GTDB taxonomy): Bacteria > Pseudomonadota > Gammaproteobacteria > Burkholderiales > Burkholderiaceae > Polynucleobacter > Polynucleobacter meluiroseus_H. Next base: position 63,692 of record CAMDUR010000003.1, on the reverse strand, counting down.
ATCCAATCAGATATCAATCTAGCGATCGTTACAGATAAAGACCCAGAGGGTCTTGAAGTGATTCGTCATTCAACAGCACATTTACTAGCTTATGCTGTTAAGGAACTCTATCCCGAGGCACAAGTGACCATCGGCCCTGTGATTGAGACTGGTTTTTACTATGACTTTGCCTATAGTCGTCCTTTTACACCTGATGATTTGGCTGCTATTGAAAAACGCATGGCTGAATTGGCTAAAAAAGACGAGAAGGTTAAGCGTCGTGTTGTGAGTCGTGATGAAGCAGTTCAATACTTCAAAGGCTTAGGCGAAACTTATAAAGCAGAATTGATTGAAAGTATTCCTTCGAATGAGGATGTATCACTTTATTCAGAAGGTGGATTCACCGATCTCTGTCGTGGCCCACACGTACCATCAACTGGTAAGTTAAAAGTATTTAAACTCATGAAAGTGGCAGGCGCTTATTGGCGCGGCGACAGCAATAATGCAATGCTCCAGCGTATTTACGGTACTGCCTGGACTAAAAAAGAAGATCAAGAAGCTTACTTGCACATGTTAGAAGAAGCTGAGAAGCGTGACCACCGTAAATTAGGTAAGCAATTAGATCTATTCCATTTCCAAGAAGAAGCCCCAGGCTTGATATTCTGGCACCCAAAGGGCTGGACGATTTGGCAACAAGTGGAACAGTACATGCGCCGTGTTTACCAAGACAACGATTATCAAGAGGTAAAAGCACCTCAGATTTTGGATCGCGGTTTATGGGAAAAGTCAGGTCATTGGGAAAACTACAAAGACAACATGTTCACGACTGAGTCAGAAAATCGTGCTTACGCCCTTAAGCCGATGAATTGTCCTGGCCACATTCAGATTTATAACGCAGGATTGCACAGTTATCGTGAACTACCATTGCGTTTTGGTGAGTTTGGGCAATGTCACCGCAACGAGTCTTCAGGGGCCTTACACGGTTTAATGCGGGTTCGTGGTTTTACACAAGACGATGGTCATATTTTCTGTACAGAAGATCAAATTCAGTCTGAAGTAGCTGCTTTTGATAAAGCAGTTCGTGAGGTTTATACCGATTTTGGATTTACTGAGGTAGCAGTAAAGCTTGCTTTACGTCCTGCGAAGCGCGTTGGTGATGATGCGATTTGGGACAAAGCAGAAACAGCACTCAGAAATGCTCTCAAAGCATCTAATCAAGAGTGGGAGGAGTTGCCGGGTGAAGGTGCTTTCTACGGACCTAAAATTGAATATCATTTGAAAGATTCAATTGGTCGTTCATGGCAATGCGGCACGATGCAAGTCGACTTTTCAATGCCACTTCGCTTGGGGGCTGAATATGTTTCAGCTGAGAATGATCGCAAAGTACCAGTCATGTTGCACCGTGCGATTGTGGGTTCATTAGAGCGATTTATCGGTATTTTGATCGAAAACCACGCCGGAGCGATGCCTACCTGGCTTGCACCAACTCAGTGCGTAATCATGAATATTTCAGGAAATTCAGCAGAATATGCTCAAAAAGTTCAGCAAATCCTCAAAAAACAAGGATTTAGGGCTGAGTCTGATTTGCGTAACGAGAAAATAACGCTTAAAATACGCGAGCACGCAATGCAGAAGGTTCCTTATTTGTTGGTTGTAGGTGATAAAGAGTCTGAAGCAAATGCGGTGGCCGTACGCGCCAGAGGTGGTGTTGATCTAGGTGTCATGTCGATCGACGACTTCATTGCCCGACTCCAACAGGATGTTTCCCAGAAGGTCGGACCCCAGCTAGCCTGAGGTGTGTAGGATTTTTTATAAATTTTTAAAGGAAACGCGAAATAGCTACTGAGAAAACACATCGTATCAATCGGGAAATTACTGCCGCCGAGATACGATTGATTGGCAACGACAGTGAACCATTAGGTGTTGTATCTCTACCTGATGCATTAAAACTGGCTGAAGAGAGTGAATTAGATTTGGTGGAGATTGCCCCTACGGCAGTACCTCCAGTTTGTCGCGTGATGGATTACGGCAAATTCAAATACCAAGAAGCTAAAAAAGCTCACGAAGCTAAGTTAAAGCAAAAGGTGATCCAGGTGAAGGAAGTTAAATTCCGCCCAGGTACCGATGATGGTGACTACAACGTTAAGTTGCGCAATCTAACGAAGTTCTTAGAAGAGGGTGATAAAACTAAAATCACTTTGCGTTTCCGAGGTAGAGAATTAGCCCACCAAGAAATTGGTGTGCGCATGTTAGAACGATTGAAAGCTGACTTGGAGCCGTTTGGTTCTGTAGAACAGTTTCCAAAGATGGAGGGGCGCCAGATGGTGATGGTTCTCTCCCCCATCAAGAAGAAATAATTACTGGTAACGGTAGTTTGTAGCAACCCGGCGAATGAAAAGTTTGACCGGAGAAAGACGAAAGTCTTATTAAGAAGTATGTCTGGGTAATAGAAGAGCAATCGTCGATTGCCACCTAAGTCGTACATATGAATGAAAAGGGAGCAGTTATGCCCAAGATGAAAACGAAAAGCGGTGCAGCTAAGCGTTTTAGAGTTCGCGCAGGCGGTTCTATTAAACGTGGTCAAGCGTTCAAGCGCCATATTCTTACCAAGAAGACGACGAAGAATAAACGTCACCTTCGCGGTTCAGTTGCCGTACATGATTCAAATGTGAAATCAGTACGAGCCATGATGCCTTACGCTTAACCTCAGACGAATAGGAGAATCAAATGCCAAGAGTCAAACGCGGGGTTACAGCTAGAGCCCGTCATAAAAAAGTTATCGATGCTGCCAAGGGTTACCGTGGCCGTCGTAAGAATGTATTCCGTATTGCTAAACAAGCGGTTATGCGTGCAGGTCAGTACGCCTACCGTGACCGTCGCAATAAGAAGCGCGTATTCCGTGCTTTGTGGATTGCACGTATCAATGCTGCTGTTCGTCAGTACGATGTTACATACAGCGTATTCATGAATGGTATGAAGAGATCTGGTGTTGAGTTAGACCGTAAGGTTCTATCTGACATGGCGATCAACGACAAGCCAGCTTTTGCTGCTTTAGTCGCTCGTATCAAAACAGTAGTAGCTGCGTAAGTAGGGCCCGCATATGGTTTCACTCGACCAAGTTGTCGAGGATGCCAAGCGGGACTTCGGTGGTGCCGCTGATTCGGCGGCCCTCGAAGACGCCAAGGCACGCTACCTCGGTAAATCCGGAATTCTCACAGAGCGTCTGAAGTCGCTAGGTGCGTTAGACCCTGAGGCACGCAAAGCAGCCGGCGCAGAAATCAACCAAATTAAATCAGCCGTAGAAGCAGCGCTCAATGAGCGTCGTCAAGCTTTAGCGGATGCTGTTCTAGAAGCCCGTTTAAGTGCTGAAGCCATTGATGTGACATTACCAGGTCGTGGTCAAGATGTTGGTAGTTTGCATCCTGTCATGCGCACTTGGGAACGTACTGAACAAATTTTCCGATCCATTGGATTCGATGTGGCTGATGGTCCTGAAATTGAAAACGATTGGTTCAATTTCACGGCGCTCAACAGTCCAGAAAATCATCCAGCAAGATCGATGCAAGACACCTTCTACGTTGAAGGTGTTGATGAAAAAAGTAAACCATTGTTGTTGCGTACGCATACGAGCCCCATGCAGGTTCGTTACGCCAGTGCGCATGTAGCGAAATATGCCAAAGATGCGGTGATGCCGCCGATCAAAGTGATTGCACCTGGTCGCACCTATCGTGTCGATAGTGATGCCACCCATTCACCAATGTTCAATCAAGTAGAAGGTTTGTGGATTGCAGAGAATGTTTCGTTTGCAGATCTCAAAGGTGTTTACACCGACTTTTTAAAAACATTCTTCGAGACAGATGCGATTGATGTTCGTTTCCGCCCATCATATTTCCCATTCACAGAGCCATCTGCAGAAATTGATATGGCCTTTGGCTCTGGCAAATTGGCAGGTAAGTGGTTAGAGATTTCTGGTGCAGGTCAAGTTCATCCAACTGTACTTCGTAATATGGGATTAGATCCAGAGCGTTACATTGGTTTTGCTTTTGGTTCTGGTTTAGAGCGACTCACGATGTTGCGCTATGGTATCGACGATTTGCGTTTGTTCTTTGAAAACGATATTCGTTTTCTATCTCAATTTCCAGCTTAATTCAGACTGAGCAACCATCATGCAATTTTCAGAATCCTGGCTCAGACAATACGTTAATCCTGACATGACAACGGAGCAGTTGTCACATGCTTTGACCATGGCAGGTCTTGAAGTTGAAGAAACGCGTCCTTTAGCACCGCCATTCACACAAGTGGTTGTTGCAGAAATTCTTGAAGCTGCGCAGCACCCAGATGCAGATCGTCTGCGCGTTTGTAAAGTTAACGCTGGTGGCGAAACATTACAAATCGTTTGCGGTGCACCGAACGCAAGAGTGGGTATTAAAATTCCTTGTGCTTTGGTAGGTGCTCAATTGCCATCATCTGAAGAAGGTGGCAAACCATTTGCGATCAAGCTGGGTAAATTGCGCGGTGTTGAATCTCAAGGTATGTTGTGTTCAGGTCGCGAGCTAGGTATTGGTCAAGACTCCGAAGGCATCATGGAGCTTGCCGCAGATGCGCTGGTCGGACAAGATATTCGTGAACATCTAAAACTTGATGACACTATTTTTATCATCAAGTTAACGCCTAATAAAGCGGATTGTTTATCTATTTTGGGTGTGGCGCGTGAAGTCTCTGCCATCACTGGTGCCAAACTATGTGCCCCAATGATTGAGGCTCAAAAAAATAGTATTCAAGACGCTCTCAAAGTTACTATAGAAAACAAAGACCTCTGTGGCCGCTTCGCTGGTCGAGTCATCAAAGGTGTCAATGCCAAAGCCAAAACGCCTGACTGGATGGTGCGCTGTTTAGAGGGCGCTGGTCAAAGAAGTATTTCTGCTTTGGTAGATATTTCAAACTATGCGATGTTGGCGATTGGCCAACCAACGCATGTATTTGATTTGAATAAAATCAAAGGTGACATCACAGTTCGTTGGGGTCGCGATGGTGAACAATTAGAACTATTGAATGGTCAAACAGTTTCTGTGGCACCCATCAATGGTCAAGGTGTTGGCGTGATCGCTGATGCCAACGGTATAGAAAGTATGGCGGGCATCATGGGCGGTAACCCAAGTGCTGTCACATTAGACACACAAGACATTTATCTCGAATCTGCTTTCTGGTGGCCATCAGCTATCCAAGGTCGCAGCAGAAGATTTAACTTCTCAACCGATGCGGCGCATCGCTTTGAGCGTGGCGTTGACCCTGCTGGCACAGTCGACGCTCTTGAATTTGTTTCAACATTGATTACTCAGATTTGTGGTGGTCAGTTGGGCCCTGTTGATGATCAGATCGTTAACTTACCTGAACGCTCTGAGGTTCGGTTAAGAGTTGCGCGCGCACAAAAAGTCATTGGCGTACCATTGACGGCGGATGTCATTGCAGGATTATTTGATCGCATTGGTTTGCAATACCAACGCGAAGGCAATGAAGCATTTGTTGTCAAGGCGCCTAGCTACCGTTTCGATATTGAAATCGAAGAAGACCTGATTGAAGAAGTTGCTAGACTTTTCGGCTTTGAAAACATTCCAGCCAACCCACCAGTGGCAGAGCAGCACATGCAAGGTACTCAAGAGCCTAAGCGTGGCATCCATCAATTACGTCACGCGCTGGCAGGCAGAGCCTACCAAGAAGTGATGAACTTTGGATTCATTGATGCGGATACCGAAGTTCAGTTAGCTGGTAATACCAACCCTATTAAAGTTTTAAATCCGATAGCTAGCCAGTATTCAGTGATGCGTAGCAACTTGATTGGTGGGTTGGTACAAAATTTACGTCAAAACTTAAATCGCAAAGCGACTCGTGTTCGTTTATTTGAGGTGGGACGAGTATTCTTGCGCAACCCTGATGCAGTCGTTGGCGAATTAAGTATTGCTGGTTACGATCAACCTGTGCGTGTAGCGGGTTTGGCTTATGGCCCAGCGCTACCAGAGCAGTGGGGTACACCGAGTCGTGCAATCGACTTTTTTGATGTCAAAGGTGATTTAGAAGCACTTTTGGCACCTTTAGAATTTAAAGCTCAGAAAACAGAGCACCCGGCCTTACATCCTGGACGCAGTGCACAAATTTCGATTAAAAAGCGTGGCAAAGAGATCCCATTAGGTTTTATTGGTGAGTTACACCCACGTTGGCAGCAAGCTTATGGCTTACCCAGTGCGCCAGTTATGTTTGAGATTGATTGGGCAGCTATCCAAGATATTGGTTTGCCATCGATTGCAGCGATCAGTAAGTTCCCTGAGGTGACCCGCGATTTGGCTGTTGTGGTGCAGCAATCTATTTCAGCAGCACAATTAATTGATGCGATGAAATCATCTAAGCAGCCTTTAATTAAGAAAATTGATTTATTTGACGAGTTCAAGCCTTCAGAGGGGCGTATGGGTGGTATGGCTGCGACTGAGAAGAGTTTGGCATTTCGTATCACTTTGTCAGATGAATCAGGTACATTACAGGATGCACAGATTGAACCAGTAATTTCTAGTTTGCTTGACGCCATGAGCGTAAAATGCCAAGCTAGAATTCGTTAACTGACTAACAATAAATTAACCATTAAGAATCTAAAGAGAAGCGGAGACCTGATATGAGTGAAGCGGGCACGATTACTAAAGCAGAGTTATCAGATGCATTATTTGACCACGTAGGTTTAAATAAGCGTGAAGCGAAAGATTTAATCGATTCATTCTTTGAAACGGTTAGTTCATCTTTAGATTCTGGAGTTGACGTAAAAATTTCAGGTTTCGGTAACTTTCAGTTACGCGAAAAATCTGCAAGACCGGGACGTAATCCTAAGACAGGTGAGTTAGTTCCTATTTTAGCTAGACGTGTGGTGACATTCCACGCCAGTCAAAAGCTAAAAGATAAGGTCGATCCAAAACTCTAACGAGTTTCAATTATGGAAAAGCTTGTTAACGGCATGACTGCCGGGGAATCTCTCCCTCCAATTCCAGCGAAACGCTACTTCACTATTGGTGAAGTGGGTGAGCTTTGTGAAGTGAAGCCGCATGTACTTCGCTATTGGGAACAAGAATTCAATCAGCTAAAGCCTCAGAAGCGCCGCGGTAACCGTCGTTACTATCAGCATCATGAAGTAGTTCTTATCCGTAGGATCCGAGAGCTACTCTATGAAGAAGGTTTCACCATCAGTGGCGCCAGAGTTCGATTGGGCGACAGCAATGCTCAACCATCTACTGATTCGTCATTGCGTGATGAGCTGCAAGCGGTACTCCGCATACTCTCTAATTGATACAATAATTCAAGATTTTGTCGGGACGTAGCGCAGCCTGGTAGCGTACTTGCATGGGGTGCAAGTGGTCGGAGGTTCAAATCCTCTCGTCCCGACCATTAAAAAATTAGTTCGTAATGGTAATTCTTGCTTTCAAATTTTCTATTTCGGCACCAATTGGAGTCTCTTTTTATGAAACCTTTTTTAGCATTCTATAAGAATCTAACTCTAATATTTTCTATATGTATCACTTTGAGCATTGCTCATTTAAATACGTCGTTTGCTCAACCCACACCCGTCCCTGATCACGCCATAGGTCTTAAAGAGCAACTCATCTCAGTTGAACTATCCCCGGGCATTCGACAGCAAGGAGTCCTATCGCTGACTACTACTGGTGCAGCACCTACACAACTTGCCGTTTTATTTCCGGGTTATCCGTCGGTTGTAAGACCGGTAGTTGAAGGGCAGAGCATGACATCTTCCAAGCTCTCAGGAAATTTTTTAATTCGCTCACGTCGTCATTTAGCCACTGATACGATTGCCACTTTGGTCGTTGATTGTCACTCTGACAGCGGTGACTATTGCTCAAGCACCTATCAAGCCTCTTCTAAACGTCATCAAGATGTGCTGAAGTTAATCCAGGAAGTTAAAAAACAATATCCTAGCATTCAACATGTATGGGCGATTGGAACATCTATGGGCACAGTCTCATCAAGCTTCGCACTCACTCATGAGCCCAGTATTTATGCTGGAGCCATACATACAGCTTCCATCACAGAACCCAATGCCAGGAACTCTTATCGAGAATTAGACAACTTTGATTACGCTAAACCCAACACTAACCACATTTTCATACATCATCAAAATGACCCGTGTTACCTCACCACTTATTCAGCGGCAAAGTCCATTTCACAAAAATACAAACGCCCTCTGATTACTGTCACAGGCGGCAGCGGCTTTAGTGGGCCTGCTTGCAATGCTTTTACTGAACATGGGTTTCGAGGTAAAGAAAAAGAGGTAATGACAGCGATTCAGAAAATTATCTCAACCGGTAAAGTTGATGTCTCCCTAATAGATTAATGATTCATTATTGATATCTACTAGCTCTTAGGTGAATATCTTTGATTTCAAAGTCAACCAAACAGAAGATCCAGTCGTTATAGGGTTAACTAAGAAGGAGTTGATATGTTCAGTTTCAAGAAAATTCTGAGTAGCTTTGTTTTGATCGGGGTATTCGTGTCTGGCAATGTCATAGCTGGTGGAAGGAACCATCATGGTTATCATGGCCATCATTCTCATCGCAGCTCCGGTCATTGGGTATTCCCAGCTGTTGTAGGTGGCTTGGTTGTTTATTCAATAACTCAGCCTAGAGTTGTTTATTCTGAGCCGGTTTATTTACAAAGAGCGCCAATCATCATGACGCCACCACCTCCGCAGCCTTTTTTAGCGCAAAACTTACCCCCAGTTTGGTACTACTGCCAGTCCAGTCAAACTTATTATCCCTATGTGCAAACTTGCCAAGAATCATGGAAAGTTGTGCCTGCTAGCCCAGGAAGTTAATCTCATTATTTATATAAATAATAATTAATTTTAAAGTCGTATTTATTCAACTTAACTAAATATAAAAAATGCTATAGGCAATATAAGATTTAATAAAATTTATTCACTTAATTATTAGTTAATCTATATTATGTGTATATAATTAAAATCGTAGATATTTAATGATCTTAATTAATAGAAGCATAATAGATAATCACAGTAATAAAATGGAGAATAAATGGCTACATATCAAGAGCTGATGGCTCAAAAAGAAGCTTTAGAAAAGCAAATTATAGAAGTAAAAGCTCGTGAAAAAGCTGAAGGCGTTGCAAAGGCGAAGGCAATTATTGAGCAATATAAATTAACTGCAGCTGACATTTTTGCTCGTAAAGGGATGGCCGGATCTCCTGGTGGTAAGGTAGCTGCAAAATACCGCAATCCAGCCACTGGTGAAACTTGGACTGGACGCGGTAAAGCTCCTAAATGGATAGAAGGTCAAGACCGTAGTCGATTTACTATTTAAGAATAGTTAATTGACTAACTAGTTTGATGTGAGGGCCTGTTGATCAGGTCCTTTCGCATTTCTTGGCCATACAATCTAAAATCAGACTCTCTAATTTCTCTGAGAATCTAGTATTAACCTCTCCATTCTCCAATAACAAAGCCTCTTTCTGATAAGACCTAATCATTGGGTTATGAGATGGTTTTCTCATAACTCGAGTCTTATTATCTGCTGAACCATCCGTAGATACTTTAAGTACCTGAGGATGTAATTTCAAGAAATTAGACTCAACCAAAACTGGAATATGTTTGGTGTGAGTATTTTTACTCAAGTAATGGAGTAGATGAACCTGTTCCACAGGTGAAATAGCGGAGTCTAGAAAAATTACATCTGGAGCTAAAGATACTGATTGCATCAATGCATCAAGAGTATCAGCGCAGAGATGAAGGTCAGCTTCTGATTTCCAAGGAGTGGTGATGTTCTTAAAATCCTCAAAGCTTTCCTGCCGCCTAAATACCGCAAGCAGTAAAAACTGCGTGCCGCAACGCTCACGAATACCTAAACGTCTCCTTTTAAGGAGTTGCTCAAGTGAGGACATGAGGATCCGGCGATGACCACCTTGGGTTTTCCAAGCTAATAATTCGCCAGTTTCAACCATCTTTTGGACGGTACCCAGTGATACTTGAAGATGACGCGCGCTTTGGCGTGTACTCAAGAAATCCTTAGGATTTTCTACATTTTTGATTTTCATCATTATTTCCTGTTAAGTTATCTAAGGAAATGAAATCGTAAATAGGATTTTGTCTCTTGAATATCAGACATTTCAGATTTTCTTGTAGGAAATTTCCTACAAAAGGGGGTAAACCACTCTCCAGCTCAGCTACGAAAAAACTTAACTTCTAGTCTTAAATCTATGGTTTGTATTATTTTTTAGCCAAAATGTAAGACAAATTAGGGTTTAGGCGTGTTAAGCTTATGACTACGGAGATTTCTTCGTAGTATTTACAACTCGTCCGCAATCCGCCAATCGGTCAAGCCGTGTCGCGGAAGGTTTAACCCACTACAAAATCGGGATACCCGATGAAAGGTGAGCAATATGATGCAGTCCTACAGGGGTAGCTCTTACCTCTTTGGCGGAAACGCCCCTTACGTAGAAGATCTCTACGAAGCTTATTTAAAGAATCCAAGTTCTGTTTCAGATTATTGGCGTGAATATTTTGATAATGTTCAGCTCGTTCCTGCTGTTGATGGATCCACCAAACATGATGTGCCTCATGCCCCAGTAGTTAACGCATTTGCTGAGCGTGCTAAAAAAGGCCCCATTAGAGTCGTTAATGATTCAGCTGATTCCGAATTAGGTCGTAAGCGAGTCGCTGTTCAGCAGTTAATTGCTGCTCACCGAAACGTTGGTAATCGTTGGGCTGACTTAGACCCACTCAAGCGCACAGAGCGCCCAGATATTCCTGAACTTGACCCAGCCTTCTATGGCTTGGGCAATGCTGATATGGACATCATATTCAATACAAGCAACACATTCTTCGGCAAAGACAGTATGCCTTTGCGTGAGTTGTTGCAGAACTTGCGTCAAACCTACTCAGGTACGATTGGCGCTGAGTTTATGTATATCGCTGACCAAAAGATCAAGCGTTGGTGGCAAGAGAAACTTGAAGCTGCTAGATCTACTCCAGCATTTACTGCTGAAAAGAAAAAACAAGTACTAGAGCGCTTAACAGCAGCCGAGGGCTTAGAGCGTTATCTGCATACCAAGTATGTTGGCCAAAAACGTTTTTCACTAGAGGGTGGTGAAAGCTTCATCGCATCAATGGATGAGATTATTCGTGTGGCGGGTACTGCTGGTGTGCAAGAAATTGTGATTGGTATGGCTCACCGAGGTCGCCTCAACGTTTTAGTGAATATTTTAGGTAAGATGCCTAAAGATCTATTTGCTGAATTTGATCACACAGCTCCAGAAGAATTGCCTGCTGGTGATGTGAAGTATCACCAGGGTTTTTCAAGCGACATCACAACGCCGGGCGGTCCAGTTCATTTGTCCTTGGCCTTTAATCCATCGCATTTAGAAATCGTTAACCCAGTGGTTGAGGGGTCAGTTCGTGCACGTATGGATCGTCGAGGTGATGTGGTTGGTAACCAAGTGATGCCCATCTTAGTTCACGGTGATGCTGCTATTGCTGGTCAAGGTGTTGTTCAAGAAACTCTAGCGATGGCTGAAGTTCGTGGTTATTACACAGGTGGCACGATCCACATTGTGATCAATAACCAAATTGGCTTTACGACATCAGATCCACGTGACTACCGCTCAACTCTTTACTGTACAGATATCTTAAAAACAATTGAAGCGCCTGTTCTGCACGTCAATGGTGATGATCCGGAAGCGGTTGTTTTTGCTACCCAGTTAGCCGTTGAATATCGCAATACCTTCAAAAAAGATGTAGCGATCGATATTATCTGCTTCCGTAAATTAGGTCATAACGAGCAAGATACACCTGCGTTGACGCAACCTTTAATGTACAAAAAGATTGCCCAACATCCAGGTACTCGCAAGTTATACGCCGATAAGCTAGAAGCTCAAGGCGTATTGCAAGCCGGTGGTGGTGATGAGATGTCAAAAGCTTATCGCACAGCAATGGATGAGGGTAAGCACACAGTTGATCCAGTGATTTCCAACTTCAAGGGCAAGTATGCGGTTGATTGGTCACCATTCTTAAATAAAAAATGGACAGATTCTGCTGATACAGCTATTCCTCTTGCTGAGTGGAAGCGTATTGCAGAGCGTATTACTAAAGTGCCTGAAGGATTCAAACCACATAACTTAGTTGATAACGTTTTAAATAACCGCGCAGCAATGGGGCGTGGCGAAGTGAACGTGGACTGGGGTATGGGCGAGCACATGGCTTTTGCTTCATTGGTCGCGAGTGGTTACCCTATTCGTTTATCAGGTGAAGATTCAGGCCGTGGTACTTTCACACACCGCCATGCTGTGATTCATGATCAAAATCGTGAAAAGTGGGATATCGGCACTTACATTCCCTTACAGAATGTGACTGATAATCAAGCACAGTTCACGGTGATTGACTCCATCTTGTCAGAAGAGGCTGTATTGGGTTTTGAGTATGGTTACGCTTCAGCTGAACCTAATACGTTAACAATTTGGGAAGCCCAGTTCGGAGACTTTGTTAACGGTGCTCAAGTTGTTATTGATCAGTTTATTGCTTCAGGCGAGGTGAAGTGGGGCCGCGTCAATGGCCTGGTGCTGATGTTGCCTCATGGTTACGAAGGCCAAGGCCCTGAGCACTCATCTGCTCGTCCTGAACGCTTTATGCAGTTATGTGCTGATATGAATATGCAAGTTGTTCAACCGACAACCGCATCTCAGATCTTCCATTTATTGCGTCGTCAAATGATTCGTCAATTCCGTAAGCCTTTGATCATCATGACACCGAAGTCATTGTTGAGAAATAAGGATGCGACATCACCGGTTTCTGATTTCACAAAAGGTGAATTCAAAACAGTGATTGGCGAGCTTGATAGCAAAATTGAAGCTAAAAAAGTGACACGTGTCGTGGCATGTTCAGGCAAGGTTTACTACGACTTGGTTAAAGCACGTGAAGCAAAAAAACAAGATGATGTTGCTTTGATTCGTGTGGAGCAGTTATATCCTTTCCCGCACAAAGCTTTCGCAGCTGAAATGAATAAATATCCGAATGCCACTGAAATTGTTTGGTGTCAAGATGAGCCACAAAATCAGGGTGCTTGGTTCTTCATTCAACACAATATTCACGAGAACATGACTGATGGTCAGAAATTAGGTTACTCAGGTCGCCCAGCTTCAGCATCACCGGCCTGTGGTTATGCGCACTTACATCAAGAGCAACAAAAAGCATTGGTGGATGGCGCATTTACTAAGCTCAAAGGTTTTGTGCTGGCTAAATAACAGTCCAACATCAAATAAATAATAGATAAAACTAACCAATACTTAAAAGAAATAAAAGGAAAGAATATGGCTATCGTAGACGTTAAAGTTCCACAACTATCTGAATCAGTTGCTGAGGCAACGATGTTGACTTGGAAGAAAAAAGCGGGCGAAGCAGTTGCCCAAGATGAGATCTTGATCGAAATTGAAACAGACAAGGTTGTCCTTGAGGTTCCGGCACCTTCGGCGGGTGTTTTAGCTGAAATTTTAGTTGCCGATGGCGGCATGGTTGTTTCTGATCAAGTGATTGCTAAGATTGATAGCTCAGCTAAAGCATCAGCTTCGGCAGCGGCTCCAGCAGCACCAGTAGCAGCTAAAGCAGCAGCAGCGCCAGCTGCAACAAGTGGTAAGGCGATGCCTTCAGCCGCTAAGTTAATGGCTGAAAATAATTTATCTAGCGCTCAAGTGGGTGGTTCAGGTAAAGATGGTCGTGTTACAAAAGGTGATGTATTGGCAACCTTGTCAGGCACAGCGCCAGTTGCTAAAGCAGCAGCACCAGCAACTCCTCAAATTAACTCAGGTGGACGTCCAGAAGAGCGTGTACCAATGAGTCGTTTGCGTGCACGTATTGCCGAGCGTTTATTACAGTCTCAACAAACTAACGCTATTTTGACAACATTCAATGAAGTCAATATGGCCCCAGTCATGGGTATGCGTAGTAGATATAAAGATCAGTTTGAAAAAGAGCATGGCGTTAAGTTAGGTTTCATGTCTTTCTTTGTTAAAGCAGCCGTTCATGCTTTAAAGAAATACCCAGTCTTGAATGCATCAGTTGATGGTAACGATATTGTTTATCACGGTTACTTTGATATTGGTATTGCTGTTGGATCACCACGTGGTTTAGTCGTGCCGATCCTTCGTGATGTTGATCAAATGAGCTTGGCTGATATTGAGAAGAAGATTGCAGAATTCGGTAATAAGGCGCGTGATGGTAAGTTGACCTTGGATGATCTGTCAGGTGGCACTTTCTCAATCTCTAACGGTGGCATTTTCGGCTCTATGTTGTCGACACCAATTATTAACCCACCACAGTCTGCTATTTTGGGCATCCATGCCACGAAAGATCGTGCTGTTGTTGAAAACGGTCAAGTCGTAGTGCGTCCAATCAATTATTTAGCTTTGTCTTACGATCACCGCATCATTGATGGTCGTGAAGCAGTGTTAGGTTTGGTTGCTATGAAAGAAGCGCTGGAAGATCCAGCCCGTCTTTTATTAGATATCTAAGCCCTAAGATAGAGCTAAAGGAAAAAACATGAGTCAAAATTTTGACGTAGTAGTTATTGGTGGTGGTCCTGGCGGCTATATTGCTGCGATTCGTGCTGCTCAATTAGGTTTTAAAGTGGCCTGTGCTGAGAGCGCCGCCTATGATGATCCTAAAGGTGAGCCACGTTTAGGCGGCACTTGTTTGAACGTGGGTTGTATCCCATCAAAAGCTTTATTAGCGACCTCTGAAGAGTTTGAAAATATTTCACATCACGTATCAGATCACGGCATTACTGTGAAGGACGCAACCATTGATGTGAAAAAAATGATTGCTCGTAAAGATGACATCGTGACGAAGATGACTGGCGGTATTGGTTTCTTGTTTCGCAAAAACAAAATTACATTATTAAAAGGCCATGCATCATTTGCCGGTAAAGGCGCTGATGGTTATCAAGTTAAGATTGATGGCAAAGATGCGGGTACTGTTACAGCTAAGAATGTCATCATCGCTACAGGTTCTAAAGCACGTCATTTGCCGAGCATGCCTGTAGATAACGAATTAATTTGTGACAACGAAGGTGCATTGAAGTTTGGTGCAACGCCCAAAAAATTAGGTGTCATTGGTGCGGGCGTGATTGGACTAGAGTTGGGTTCCGTATGGCGTCGTCTTGGTTCTGAGGTGACTGTACTCGAAGCACTGCCGACTTTCCTCGGTTTAGTTGATGAAGGCACTGCTAAAGAAGCGTATAAGTTATTTATCAAGCAAGGATTAAATATTAACCTTGGTGTCAAGATTGGTGATGTCAAGACTTCTAAGAAGGGTGTTTCAGTTGCTTACACTGACAGCACTGGCGCAGCCAAAACTTTAGATTGTGATCGTTTGATTGTGTCTGTTGGTCGTGTGCCTAATACAGATCGTTTGAACCTTGAGGCAATTGGTTTGAAAACTGATGAGCGTGGCTTCATTCCGGTTGATGATCACACTTGTGAAACAGCTGCACCTGGCGTTTATGCAGTGGGTGATGTGGTTCGTGGCCCAATGCTAGCTCATAAAGCAGAAGACGAGGGTGTATTGGTTGCTGAGGTGATTGCAGGTCAGAAGCCTCACATTGATTACAACTGTATTCCTTGGGTCATTTATACATCTCCAGAGATTGCTTGGGTTGGTAAAACAGAACAACAGCTTAAAGCCGAGGGTCGTGCCTACAAACCAGGTCAGTTCCCATTTGGGGCTAATGGTCGTGCATTGGGCATGGGTCAAGCAGATGGTTTCGTAAAGGTATTGGCTGATGCTCAGACTGATGAGATTCTAGGTGTACACATTGTTGGTGCTGCTGCCTCTGATTTGATTGCTGAAGCTGCAGTTGCTATGGAATTCAAAGCCGCAGCTGAAGATATCGGCCGCGTTTGCCATCCGCATCCAAGCTTATCTGAAGTGATGAGAGAGGCTGCTTTGGCTACAGATAAACGTGCATTGAATATGTAAGTTTGTTTTTAAGTCAAAAATTGGGGATCAACAAACAGTAAGTGTTTTGAGATCCCCAAATCATTTAATTAAATGGGCTCATGAAAGTCACAGAGTTTTATAAAGAACAGTTGGTTAAGCGTGGTTATGGTAGTGATCCTGCACAACAGGCTGCCATTGCTCGCTTACAGACTTGCCAAGATGAGTGGCAATCTTATAAAGAAGTACGTAATGGGAAATTATCCAAAATGGTGCTTTTCCCAGACCTTCCTCGCGGCATTTATTTGTGGGGTGGTGTTGGCCGTGGCAAATCATTTTTAATGGATTGCTTTTATGAGGCATCCCCCCTTGAAAAAAAGACCCGATTACATTTTCATGAGTTCATGCGTGAAGTGCACCGTGAGTTGCATGATATGCATGGTACAGCCGACCCATTAGAAGAACTTGGTAAAAAAATCGCTAAAAAATACCGTCTGATTTGTTTTGACGAGTTTCATATCAGTGACGTGGCTGATGCCATGATCTTATACAAGTTATTAGACTCGTTATTTAGACACCGTGTGCAGTTCTTGATGACCTCCAATTATCGTCCTGATCTTTTATACCCCGATGGTTTACATCGTGATCGATTATTACCTGCGATTGCATTGTTGCAAGATAAATTAGATATCATGAATGTTGATGCGGGCATCGACTATCGGCAAAAAGCGATGGAGCAAGTCCAAGCTTATTACACCCCTTTGGGGCATGAGACAGATGTCATCATGGATGACATATTTAATAAAGTTAAAGAAGCTCATGATCAAGATGATTCAACACTTTATATTGAAGATCGAGAGATCAAGTCGATCAGACGTGCTGGTGGTGTAGTTTGGTTTGATTTTAATACTCTGTGCGCAGGCCCAAGATCCCAGAATGACTATTTAGAAATCTCACATATCTTTCACACAGTCTTATTATCAGATGTTCCACATATGCCACCAAAGTTTGCGAGTGAAGCTCGTCGCTTTACATGGTTAATTGATGTTTTCTATGATCACAAAGTCAAGCTGATCATTTCTGCGGAAGTCGCTCCTGAGATGCTTTACACCGAAGGGCCGATGGCCAATGAATTTCATCGAACAGTTTCTCGTATTGTTGAGATGCAATCAAAAGAGTACCTTGAAGCACCGCGTCGCATCGTTGACGCTCGCTTAACTTAAATAAAAATCAGAACTTTCCCACAAATTTTCAGCCACAGGCTGACATACAAATATTTCCCCAGTCATTAATCTATCTTTTTATTAGGAGAGTGAGATGACGATTGATTGGGTAAATTTTTTACTTGTTTTTAGAGCCATGAGCTCTGTGATGTTGGCTGAAATATTCTTATCTTATTTTTTTAAAGGCTTTCGTGATTGGTATGCAATATCACTTATACTTTCTATAAGTATGTTAATAATTTTATTAACGAGTTTTTAACTAAAACCCAAGGGCAAATGATGGATCCTCTTACGGAAGAGCAAATTAGATTAACTATTGTTGGAGTATTTATCGTGGTTTTTGTTTTTTTAGCAAGATGTCTTGAGTACTATCAATTTAAAAAAAAGCAAAAACAAGATGAGCAAAAACAATAAATACTAGCTTAAGAATATCGATTTAAATAACGTTGGAAGCAATAAATAATGGACTCAAGCACAAGTGAATTTTTTTCAAAAGCTAATATCCAGTTGATGTGTGTTGGAGGTTTTTATGTTGCTTTTTTCGGCTTTGCTAAATATATGGAGTAAAGAGAAGTTCAGAAAGCTGCAAAGGCTCGACGTTTGAAAAAATCCAAAAAAAATAACAAAGCTTAAAAAGATGACTTAGTTGAAGTGCCACCATTTCTGATTTGAGGTCAGTATTTTCATAGAAATTAAGCCCATCAAATCCCCAAGCACTTAATGGCATTGCCAAGTAAAATGGGGAAATGCACAAAATCAACGCTGATTTGCACTGCCACTCTGTTGTTTCTGATGGAACTTTGACACCAGAAGCTTTGGCAAAGCGTGCCCACTCAAACGGTGTTGAGATTTGGTCACTCACGGATCATGATGAACTCAGTGGCCAGGAGCGAGCCAAGATTGCCGCTGAAGAACTTGGTATGAAATACATCGCTGGTGTAGAAATATCAGTTTCTTGGTGTCAAGGCACGCTTCACATGGTTGGACTCGGGATAGACCCCAACAATGCTGAAATTTTAGAAGGCTTGTATCAAACTCGTAACGGCAGAACCAATCGTGCCAAAGATATATCTACACAACTTGATCAGGTAGGTATCAAAGGCGCCTATGAAGGGGCTCTTAAATTCGTTGGTAATCCAAAATTAATCTCTAGAACTCACTTTGCCAGATTTCTGGTGGATTCTGGAGTTTGTAAAAATACCAATGAGGTTTTTGCCAATTATTTAATTGAGGGCAAACCTGGTTTTGTTGCTCATGAATGGGCAAATTTAAGTGATGCTGTCGGATGGATAAAAAGAGCTGGAGGTGTTGCTGTGATTGCTCATCCGGGCCGTTATCGCTATACCCCGTTAGAAATGACCGCACTATTTGACCAGTTTAAAGATCTGGGTGGTGAGGGTATTGAGGTCGTCACTGGAAGCCATAGACCAGCGGAGTATCAAACATTTGCTAAAGTAGCGCTAGAGTACGGTTTCATGGCTTCTCGCGGATCTGATTTTCATGATCCCAAAGAGAGTTATGTTGACCTGGGTCAGTTACCAGACTTACCGTCACAATTACGACCTATTTGGTCGGTGTTTCAATAAGAGATATATGTATTCTGAACGAGTTTTATCAGGTATGCGCCCAACCGGCGCTCTGCACTTAGGTCACTACCATGGTGTGCTTAAGAATTGGGTCAAGCTTCAGGCTGAATACCCGTGTTACTTTTTTGTGGCTGATTGGCATGCGCTGACAACCCACTATGAGACGCCAGGTGTCATTGAGGAATCTGTTTGGGATATGGTCATTGATTGGCTGGCTGCTGGTATAGACCCCTCTCAAGCGACCTTATTTATTCAGAGCAAAGTACCTGAGCATGCAGAATTATTCTTATTACTCTCTATGGGAACACCGTTAGGTTGGTTGGAGCGAGTGCCGACCTATAAAGATCAGATTGAAAAGCTCAAAGAGAAAGATCTCCAAACTTACGGCTTCTTGGGCTACCCGTTACTACAAGCTGCTGATATCTTGATGTATCGCGCCCAGCTCGTCCCTGTTGGCGAAGACCAGATTCCGCACGTTGAGATGACGCGAGAAGTAGCCCGTCGTTTTAATCATTTATACGGTCGTGAGCCTGGTTTTGAAGAGAAAGCTATAGAAGCGGCTAAGAAGCTGGGTAGTAAGCGAACAAAGTTATATCTAGAGCTTCGTGCCGAGTACCAAGAAAAAGGTCATGAAGAGGCCTTAGAGCAGGCTAGAGCGGTTTTAGCTGATGCTCAAAGCTTATCGATGGGTGATCGTGAACGGTTGTTTGGTTACCTAGAGGGTTCTAGAAAAATCATCCTTCTAGAGCCACAAGCTTTGTTGACAGCGCAGTCAAAAATGCCAGGACTAGATGGCCAAAAGATGTCGAAGTCTTACGGCAACACCATTGCCTTAAGAGAAGAGGCTGCTTCTGTTGAGAAGAAGGTTCGGACCATGCCAACGGATCCAGCTCGGGTGCGTAAAACTGATCCGGGTGATCCTGCACGTTGCCCCGTGTGGCAGTTGCATGAGGTTTACACCAGCGATGAAACTCGTGCATGGGCAGAAAAAGGTTGTAAGAGTGCGGGTATTGGTTGTCTCGAATGTAAACAACCAGTGATTGATGGCATCTTAAAAGAGCAGCAGCCTATGATGGAAAGAGCTCAGACATATTTAGATGATCCAAGTTTGTTGCGCGCCATCATTGCTGATGGTTGCGATAAGGCTCGTAAATCAGCTCAAGAGACTATGCGTGATGTTCGCGAGGCGATGGGGCTTGATTACAACTAAATCTCATCTTGATTTAGTCAGTGTGCCGCCTTCTCCTTGGGTGCTTACTCATGCTAAAAGATTTAAGCCCAAAGCTAGAGTGTTGGACTATGCCTGCGGTAGTGGCCGCCATACATTATGGCTAGCTCAACAGGGTTTTGAGCTTGTTGCGATTGATCGTGACCAAGAGTCACTCAATCAAATACAAGAAAAAGCTCAGAATATATCTGCTGGATCCATCAAAACAGTCTGTTTAGATCTTGAGAGCGAAATCTGGGGTTTAGAGTCATTAGGCGAGTTTGATGCACTTATTGTGACTAATTATCTCTACCGCCCACATCTTCATAAACTAGCTAAGTTGTTGAATAAAAATGGATTTTTAGTCTACGAAACCTTTGCTGTTGGTAATGAGGCTTATGGCAAACCGAGTAATCCTGACTTTTTACTAAAACCCAATGAACTCTTAAGTTTTGCTGAAAACATGCAAATTTTGGCTTATGAAGACCTCATTATTCAGATACCTAAACCAGCTTGTGTTCAAAGAGTCTGTGCTGTTCCGCTACAATCAAAACCATGAGTAAATTAGCTAAAAAAATCACTGGAAGTTTGGTAGCCATCGTCACGCCGATGCATCCTGATGGCAGTCTAGATTTGCCTGGATTGCGTCAACTGATTGATTGGCATATTGCAGAAGGTACTGACGGTATTGTGATTGTTGGCACTACTGGTGAGTCTCCAACTGTTTCTGTTGAAGAGCATTGTGAACTAATTCGAGTAACGGTTGAGCATACTGCTAAACGTATTCCGATCATCGCAGGAACTGGTGGTAATTCAACAAGTGAAGCGATTGAGCTGACGGCGTTTGCTAAAAAAGTAGGTGCGGATGCTAGTTTGCAAGTGGTACCTTATTACAACAAGCCAACTCAAGAAGGCATGTATCTTCATTTCAAAACGATTGCAGAAAAAGTAGACCTACCAGTCATTTTGTACAACGTACCAGGTCGTACTGTTGCTGATATGAGTAACGAAACGATTCTGCGCTTGGCTAAAGTGCCGGGCATTGTAGGTGTTAAAGATGCAACAGGTAACCTTGAGCGTGGCATGCAATTGATTGCTGGTTTAAATGCAACGGGTTGTTCTGACTTTGCAGTTTATTCTGGTGATGATCTAACAGCCTTATTACTCATGTTGATGGGCGGTCATGGCAATATTTCAGTCACTGCTAACGTAGCACCTCGCTTGATGCATGAGTTATGTGTGGCAGCGGTGGCGGGTGACTCATCCAAAGCTAAAGAAATTCAATATAAATTATTAGCCGTTCACAAATCAATGTTTATTGAAGCTAACCCAATTCCTGTGAAGTGGGCTCTTCATGCAATGGGTCTGATGGCTAATGGCATTCGTTTGCCTTTAACAACACTCACTGCAGGTGCTCAAGAGCAAGTTCTTTTAGCTCTTAAAGAAGCAGGTTTAATGAAGAAGTAATGAAGTTTTAATAAAATGAAATACAGCAAGATTCAAAACAGTTAACAGTTGTACAACTTAGGAAAAAATATGCGTCGCGTAACTTCTCAGTCAAGATTATTTCTTATTGGAACTCTCAGTATCAGCATCTTGCTATCTGCTTGTGCAGGCACATTTTCAGGCGATACGATTGATTACAAATCAGCGGGTGAGAAAAAAGGCCCTAACTTAGCTTTCCCGCCTGATATGACAGTCGCTGGCGGTGACAAGCGTTATGTGGTGCCTGACGGTGGCGCTACTTTATCTGGTTACAGCAACGCAGTGCAAACAAAGCCTACTGGCAAAGAAGCAGTTCTTCCAGCAGTTGCAGGAATGCGCGTCGAGCGTGATGGAAGTCGTCGCTGGTTGGTGGTTAGTAAGCCTGCTAAAGAACTTTATCCAAGCATTCGTGATTTTTGGCAGGAGACTGGTTTTATCTTGATGGTGGATTCTCCTGAGACCGGCATCATGGAAACTGATTGGGCAGAAAATCGTGCCAAGATTCCTCAAGACTTCATTAGAAGAACTATCGGTAAAGTATTAGATTCTATTTATTCAACTGGCGAGCGTGATAAGTTCCGCACACGTATAGAACTTAATAGTAAAGGTGAGACAGAAATATTCATCACTCACCGTGGTGCTACTGAAGAATTAACTGGTACAGATAAATCACAAACAATTTGGACAACACGCGCTAATGATCCAGAACTAGAAGCTGAGTTCTTAGCACGTTTGATGCAACGTTTAGGTTATGCCGAAGAGTCGACTAAAGCCTCAATGGCAGCTGCAAAAAATGTATCTGGCGCAACAAAAGTTTCTTCTCTTAAGAAAAATCCAAGCCCACGCTTAGAGTTTGTTGGAAACTTTGATCGTGCTTGGAGAGATGTTGGTGTTGGTCTTGATCGTTCTAACTTCACAGTAGATGATCGTGATCGCAGTAAAGGCATTTACTTTGTGCGTTTCGTTAACACAACCGAACTTTCTAATGAGCGTGGTTTCTTCGGTAAGATTTTCAGCAAGAAAACTGACGACGATATGAAAAAAGCAAAACGCTATCGTGTTTTAGTTAAGGATACTGCTGGAACTATTACTGTGATAGTTCAGGATGAAAAAGGCGCCGCTGAGACTGATGGTGTGTCTTTGCAAATTCTTAGTTTATTAGATCTTCAGGTTGGTCAGTAATCAAACAAGAGATCTAGCAGTCATTCATTTAAAAAATGGCAGAAAAAAAGACCACCCGAAGGTGGTCTTTTTTATTTCAGTAAGAATTACTTCTTAGCTGGAGCTGCTGGTGCAGGAGCTGCTGCAGGTGCTGCTGGAGCTGCAGGTGCTGCTGCTGGAGCTGCTGTTTCAGCAGGAGCTGCTGGTGCTGCTGCTGGAGCTACTGGAGCTGGTGCTTCTTTTTTGCCACAAGCTGCCAATGAAATTGCTAACAATGATGCGATTAATAGTGATTTTGTCATTTTTATTTCCTTAAAAGATTAGCTAATCATCTAACGGTGATTTAGACCGGACCCGTTAGTAAATTCACCGTAGGATCAGCTGAACATTATAAATAGATTTTTAGAAAATACTAGAGTTAACCCTAGTTTGGGTTTGACAAATTATCTAAACTTTGATGTATAGCCAACCAGCCTGATAGGCTTCAAACCATGGATCGTCCTCGTCCTTAATGAGCTTTGAGAGATAAGTACTCTCTAAGGCTGATAGTTGTTTATGCCGACCTAGCTGGCACCAATAAGGCCAGTCAGACTCATCAGAGTCACTCATGCTTTCGCCATTCAGGTAAAAAAAGTCCATGTCATACAGTGACTTAGATGCAGGAGCCAAGATAATTCCAGATTGAGAGATGGCTTTTTTAAAGCTTGATAAATCCAAAAGGGTAAGAGGCGGGCTAAAAACAGTCTGCTGCTTGGGTTCGCTCAAAATACTAGCCAAGGTGCAAGACACATCGCTTTTGCTCCATTTCAGCTGATTTAGGTGTTTTTGAACGGCCTCAACAAGCTGCTCAGGAACCAGTGCTGGATCAAGGGTGGCTTTTTGACCGGGATCTTTATAAAGCTTAGTTAAATCTGAGTTACTCTCAAGCGCCTCAGTGGTACGCCATAAGATTTCATTAACGAGTTCTTTGTAATTGGGCGATCTAAATCCAATCGACCATGTTTGACAGCCTCCATCAAGAGCAAGCCCATCATGCGCAATATTCGGGGGGAGGTACAGCATATCCCCAGGCTCTAAAACCCAATCTTGACTAGCGTTAAAGTTCTTTAAAATTTTTAGAGGAAGATCTTTTTTAAAAGAGATGTCTTTTTGTGAAGAAATTTTCCAATGCCGACGTCCTTCCATTTGCAATAGAAAAACATCATAAGAATCTACATGCGGACCAACACCACCACCATTTCCAGCAATACTGATCATTAAGTCATCAAGCCGCGCCTCTGGAATAAATCTAAACCATGACATGACCGTCTCTGCAGCAGGATGGTGAGTGTTAACGCTTTGAACCAATAAAGTCCAGTCTGGCTGATCGATGCTTGGGATAGCCTTGTTTTTATGAGGCCCCTGACTCAGAGTCCATGGTTGACTCTTAACCAAGCGAGACTCCACGTTATTTTGGCCAGATAGAGATTGAAGATCAGAAAAAGAAATAGGGCTGGATAATGTTTGCCCAGCAGCTTTTGCCAACTTAAAGGCAGGGATAGCCCCCCTGACTAATAGTGGCTTTTTTTGCCAGTATTCTTTCATGAAGCGCTTGGGGCTGATGCCGCCCAAAAGTGCCCAAGCTTGATCGATGGGTAATGGCTGCGGTACCTCGGGAGGCTTGTAAGGACTTGATAATATTTGTTTCATGGCTCGATTAAAACTCACTTCAGTAGGCTTGTGCAAAGACTCACGTAAAATACCATCATTATGAAAGTACAAAAGAATACTATTGTTTCTCTTAAATATCGTCTAACTGACGCTCAGGACAATCTTATCGAGGAATCTGCTGGCCCTATGGTTTATTTACACGGGGGCTATGAGGGTACTTTTCCTAAGATTGAAGAAGCGGTTGATGGCCAAGATATTGGTTATGAAACTACGATTCAATTGGAACCTACCGATGCCTTCGGTGAGTATGACCCGGATTTGTTAAAAATTGAAGCACGCTCAAGGTTTCCGGAGCCTATCGAGGTAGGTATGCAATTTGAGGGCTTGCTTGATGACGATGAGCCTGTAGCTGATGCTGATACAGATGCAGAGCTAGATCCTGATATCAAAGCGGACGAAGATGATGAGGATGAAGATGCACTTATTTACACGGTGACTGATTTAGCCGAAGATAAAGTGGTGCTCGATGGTAATCACCCTCTAGCAGGTTTAGCTTTGAAGTTTTGGTTGCAGATTGCTGATGTTCGCGAAGCATCCGAAGAAGAACTGGAAGATGGCCACCCGCTGGGTGCTTTTGGTTTAGATATTGAGGATGATGAGGCTGAGCTTGAGGAAATTATTCGGCAGACCGAGCAACGCCCAACACTTCATTAATTCAAATATTTAAAAATAATAAAATCTAAAAAGATTATTTATTTTTTAATTGATAAAGAAGATCTAATGCGTCTTTTGGGCTGAGGCTATCCAACTGGATGGCCTCAATTTCTTTTTGGAGTGCTAAAGCTTTTTCCGTTAACGGGTCAATTTCCAACTCAGTTGAGGACACTTGACTAAATAGATCTGATTGCTGAGTAGCTCGACTTTCTTGATTTGCTGATTCTTCTAAGCGCTGTAAATGTTTGCGAGCATCTTTGATGACCTCTTGTGGAACTCCTGCTAGTTGAGCAACTTGTAGACCGTAACTTTGGTTGGCATGACCCGCTTGAACTGTATGTAAAAAAACAATCCCATGGCCTTTTTCAACAGCGCTTAAATGAACATTGGCACACTGTGGATATTTACCAGGCAAGCTAGCCAATTCTAAATAATGGGTGGCAAACAAAGTCCATGAACGATTCTTAGTCAGTAATTGCTGAGCAATCGCCCATGCCAATGCTAGACCATCAAAAGTAGAGGTGCCGCGCCCAATCTCATCCATTAACACTAAGGATTGGGGTGTGGCACGATGCAAGATCGCAGCAGCTTCAGTCATCTCAACCATGAAAGTTGAGCGCCCACTGGCTAAGTCATCTGCTGCTCCAATGCGTGTGAAGATGCGATCAATAGCACCAATTTTGGCTTGGGCAGCTGGCACGTAAGAACCGACATAAGTAAGCAAAACAATTAATGCGATTTGGCGCATATAAGTGGATTTACCACCCATATTGGGGCCGGTAATCAGTAACATGCGCCTGCCGTTATCGAATTGCACATCGTTAGGTGCAAATGACTCGGAGCGTTTAGCTAATTGACCTTCTACCACCGGATGACGACCCGCTTGAATCTCAAGGCCAGCAGATTCGTGAAGACTAGGGCGGACCCAGCCCAAAGTTTGGGCTCTCTCTGCTAGACAGGCTAAAACATCTGTTTGCGCTAATGCTTGAGCTGTTGTTTGGCAAGCGGCTACATGAGCTTGTAGCTCAATCAGTAAAGCTTCATACAACTGCTTTTCTAGAGCAAAGCTGCGCTCTTTAGCAGATAGAGCTTTATCTTCAAATGCTTTAAGTTCTGGCGTGATGTAGCGTTCTGCATTTTTAAGAGTTTGTCTGCGACGATAGTCTTCGGGAACTTTATCCGTTTGACCATTCGTTACTTCAATGAAGAAGCCATGCACGCGATTAAACTCAACTCGAAGATTGCTAATGCCTGTGCGTTCACGTTCACGAGCTTCTAGCTCTAATAAGAACTGTCCGCAATCATCACCCAAACGCCTGAGCTCATCGAGCTCTGCATGATAGCCATCAGCGATCACACCACCTTCACGGATCACAACCGAAGGCTCTGGTGCAATGGCTCGTTCTAGTAAATCTAACACTGGAGGCGCCAACACCAACACCTCACTCAATTGTTTTAATAAGGAGCTGGAAGATCCTAAGGGCGCTAACTTATTAGCCAGCTCAGGAAGGGCTTTTAAGGTATCGCGCAAATTACTTAGATCTCTTGGTCGAGCGCTACCTAAGGCTAAGCGTGCGCTGATGCGTTCGACATCAGCCACCTGCTTAAGAACCTGTTGTATGTCCTGCAGAACAAAAGGGTGGGCGAGAAGTGTTTCAATCGCTTGGTGGCGCGAGATGACAACTGCTTGCTGGCGTAAGGGATGGTGTAGTTGGTGACGCAGTAGTCGACTGCCCATAGCGCTTGAGCAGTTATCCAGCAATGAGTAAAGAGTGGGCTCTGTTTCACCGCGCAATGTTTCAGTGATTTCTAAATTGCGTCTGGTAGCTGCATCAATACCAATATAGTTTTGATCTTCTTCGAATTGGCATTGTTGAATATGCGGCAACTTGCCATGCCAACCAAGACCTTGGGTATTAGCACCATAGGCCAGCACTGCCGCTGCTGCAGTTAATGCGGACGCCTGATTTTCTTCATGATCAATACCCAAGCCTTGCAGGCTAGTCATCTGGAAGATATCGCTTAAGCGACGATGTCCTTCATCGGGGGTCCACACCCAATCAGGGATCGAGTGACCAGATAAATGAATATCACTGCCGCTTGATTCAAGCAGAAGTTCCTTGATTTGATTTTCCGAACCTGGCAAACACAATGTTTCAACTGGTTGAATACGAGCCAAGTATTGGGTCAATTCATGATCAGCACATTGAGCCAGCTTTAGATCGCCACTGGTTATGGTTAACCAAGCCAAGCCCCAACTATTTTTTTTAGCCGATGGCACGATAGCCAATAAAGGGGCATCTTGTCGATCACTCATCAAGGCTGAATCAGTGAGGGTGCCTGGAGTAATAACACGCATCACGCGCCTTTCAACAGGACCTTTAGAAGTGGCAGGGTCACCAACCTGCTCAGCAACTGCAACAGATTGACCTGCTTGAATGAGCTTCGCTAGGTATTGCTCAGCAGCATGGTACGGAATACCTGCCATCTTGATGGGATTACCTGCTGACTGACCACGCTGCGTGAGTGTGATGTCTAAAATCTTGGAAGCTTTTTCAGCATCTTCAAAGAAGAGCTCATAAAAGTCGCCCATACGAAAGAAAACTAAAGAGTGGGGGTGCTCCGCCTTGATGCCCAAAAACTGCTGCATCGCAGGCGTATGCTTGGCCAACTCACTAGGGTTCATCAGTTACTGAGATCTTCGGGGGTGATGCCGTATGCTGTGAATGAATGTTGAGAATCCGTGGTTTCAACAATTCTTGCTGGAATACCGACTGCTGTCGCACCGGCTGGAACAGCTTTTAGAACAACAGCATTAGAGCCAATACGAGCATCTTTTCCGACAGTGAAGCCACCCAATACTTTTGCACCAGCACTGACCACAACACCAGACTCTAAAGTAGGATGACGTTTAGTACCTTTGTGCAAAGAGGTACCGCCCAGCGTGACACCTTGATAAATGGTGCAATCATCACCGATCACGGTCGTTTCACCAATCACAACGCCTAAGCCGTGATCGATGAACACTCGCTTACCAACAACAACTCCTGGATGTATTTCAATACCAGTGAGGAAGCGAGATATATGGGACAAGAAACGTGCGATGAGCTTTAAGCCAATTTGCCACAGAAAATGGGCGATTCGATGTAACCAAACGGCATGGAGGCCTGGATAGCAAAGAATCACCTCTAGGCGATTACGGGCCGCAGGATCGCGGGCAATGATGGAGTCGACGTGTTCGAATAAAGACATTATTTGATTTTACCGTGTAGAAGCATTTGTTTTGCAATGCCGCGCAAAAGATCAATTTCTTCCTTTTGCAAAGAAGTCCTGGCAAACAAGCTTTGTAATCTAGGCATGAGCTTTTTAGGGTTCTGAGGATCGAGATAACCAATAGCCTCAAGGCCCTGCTGCCAATGATCTAGCATGGCTGTGATCGCTGACTGATCGGCTAACTCAATATCACCAGAAGAAGACATTTCTGAGTAAGTGGTCTTTGAATCAATCTCAAGAACATTCATGAGGCCTTGTCTCATGGAGTAGGCAACGATCATCATGGCTTGAGCTAAATTAAGCGAAGGGTAGTCAGGATTGGCATCAATCCACACTCTGTGGGTGCAATGCTTCAAATCATCATTATCTAAACCAGTTCTCTCTGTGCCAAAAACAAAAGCAACTGGTTTATCTGCCAAAAGTGCATGACTGGCTAAAGCAATAGCTTCATTGAGCGGTATGGCAGGTGGTCCGAATTCTCGATCGCGTGTAGTTAATCCGAAAACTAACTGGCTGTTAGCAACAGCATCTACCAAAGACTCATGATTTTGGGCGCCTTCTAAAACATCGAATGCGCCACTGGATAAAGAGATAGCCTCAGCTTTTTTAGCCATGTGCTGATAAGCGGGATCAACTAAATGCAGGCTAGAGAAGCCCATGGTTTTTATGGCTCTTGCTGCTGAGCCCACATTTCCAGGATGGCTGGTACGAACCATCACCCAACGAACGGGCCAGTTTTTCTTTAAAAGCTCCAAGGATTCCTCATTTCGAGCTAAAATCTGTTTTCGTCGTACAGCTTGATCGCTGGACATTGCTCTTCTCCAATTCGTTGTGTTACTTAAAAAAATACTATGCACCCCATGCTTAATGTGGCCATCAAGGCTGCTCGTCGCGCAGGAAATATTATCAACCGAGCTTCCTTGAATAGCGAGCGTATTCAGGTTACCCGTAAACAACACAACGATTTTGTCACTGAAGTGGATCAGGCTGCTGAATCTGCCATTATCGACACTTTAAAAGATGCTTTCCCTGATCACGGTTTTTTAGCTGAAGAGGGTGGTGAGATCCAAGGTACACGCCTTGAAGGTCAACCTAGTCATGTATGGATCATCGATCCATTAGATGGCACAACAAATTTCATTCATAGCTTTCCGCATTACGCTGTCTCGATTGCCTTAGCAGTGGATGGCGTCACTCAGCAAGCTGTTATCTATGATCCTAATCGCGATGAACTCTTTACAGCTACACGTGGTGCAGGTGCCTATGCTAACAACCGTCGTTTACGTGTTGCTGGGCGCCTCAGAATGTCAGAAGCTTTAATTGGTACAGGCTTTCCTTACCGTGAAGATCAAGATGTCGATGCTTACCTGGAGATATTTGCCAAAATGACGCGCCAATGTGCAGGTTTACGCCGTCCGGGTGCTGCAGCTCTGGACTTGGCTTATGTTGCGGCTGGTCGTTTAGATGCTTTCTTTGAACAGGGTTTAAAGCCTTGGGATATGGCAGCGGGTGCTTTGCTGATTACTGAAGCGGGTGGTTTGGTAGGTAATTACGCTGGCGAAGAGTCTTACCTTAATACGGGGGAGATCATGGCGGGAAATCCGCGCTTGTTCGCCCAATTGGTGACTCAACTACGAAGCCATTCTCAAGCCTAGTTAAGTTTAAGAGCTAACTAAGTTTTAGCTAAGCTCTAACTAAATCTAATGAACGGATACCCTGAGAGGTAATGCTCAAAGCATTACCTTTGGGTAAAACTGTTTCTGGGCGATCAAAATCCCAATCTGACAAAACCCAGCGCTCCCACGAACGACCACCTGTTATCTCTTGGTGATAGCCCGGACGATGCGTGTGCCCATGAATCATTTTTTGGCAATCAAGAGAAACAATCAAGGCGGCTGTTGCACTAAGCGTCACGTCACCTTTAATTTGATTGATTTCCGGAGTGAACTTTTGAGTTCGTTGATATTTAGCAGTACTCTTGCTTCTTAAGGAGCTCGCAATTTGTACACGTAAAAATGTCGGAAGCAATAAAAACAATTTTTGCACTAGCTGGCTACGGACTACTTTTCTAAAAAGTTGATAGTTGCTATCAGCTGTACATAAAGCATCGCCATGAGTCAGCAACCATGGTTGATCAGCAATTACCATCACTTGGGGATCTTTCAAAATAGTCATTTGTGATTTTTGAGCATATTGCTGACCCAGCAAAAAGTCTCGATTGCCTGGCATGAAGTAAACCTGAGTACCAGCTTGACTCACTGCCTTAATTGCTAAGGCGACTTCTTGATGGAAAGGGGAGCGTGCTTTAGCATCATCTCCCACCCAAAACTCAAAAAGGTCACCTAAGATAATGAGAGCCTCATGCGCGCGCGCCTCTTTTTCTAAAAACTCAAAAAACCTCGCTGCCGTTCTTGGCATCGAAGGTGTTAGATGTAAATCAGAAATAAGGATAGCGCTGGCGTGCATTAATTACTCTTCAATAATGGTAGCTTCAATAATCGTGACATCCTCTTTAGGTACGTCTTGATGAAATCCTGAGCTAGCAGTCTTTACTTGACGAATCAGTTCTACTACATCCATGCCTTCGGTCACTTCAGCGAAAACCGCATAACCCCAACCTTGAGAAGTAGGTGCTGTGAAGTTAAGAAAATCGTTATCAACGGTATTGATAAAAAACTGAGATGTGGCTGAGTGAGGATCACCCGTTCTAGCCATTGCAACCGAACCTTTGGTATTTTTTAAACCATTGTCTGCTTCATTATCAATAGCTGCTAAGGTTGGTTTCTGTTTGAGACCTGAAGTCATACCACCGCCTTGAACCATGAAGTTAGCGATGATGCGATGAAAAATAGTGCCGTTGTAATGTCCTGAGCGAACGTAGGCTAAGAAATTTTCAGTAGATTTAGGCGCCAACTCATCATTCAGAGTTAATGTGATGTTGCCCATACTGGTTTGTAGTTGTACTTTGGCCATGCTAGCTCCCTTTTCTTTCGATTAAATAAACTTCAATGTAATAAATAAAAACAACTCTAAAAACGTCATTGAAAACTAAACTATAAAAATTTAGTTAAAAACCAGATAACTATTAATTTGATACTGGTTTTAATATGTCCTCAGCCAATTTCATCTTGCGACGGTTTTGTATGAGCTTTCTGTCAAGCGTCAAGGCTTTACCGTAGGCTCTGGCTGCAAGACGTGTATACACATCACCTAAATTTTCATAAGCAGTTGCAAAGTTAGGCTGCACTTTAAGAGCCATCTCTAAATACTCTCGAGCTTCTTCTAGACGACCGGTCTCTGCTTCAAGAACGGCAAGATTATTATAGGGTTCTGGAATCTCAGGGAACTGTTGCGTGATTTCTAAAAGAACAGCCTTGGCCGCTGGCAAATTGCCCATCTCGATTTCAATTCTTGAACGAACAAAACGAAGTTGAACGTTGCGAGGATTGACTTTGAGTTCAGCTTCAATAGCTTTGATAGCGTCAGGAAATTTTTTATCACTGATTAATTTATAGATATCTTCAGGGATGGCATTTTTATTCTTCGGCTCAGGCACCTTTTGTAAAACAATAAATGGTGTTGCAAGTGATGGTTGCATTTGAGCGGATTGGACAGCATTAGGACTGAACTCAAAAGGAGAGGGATCCGCCTTGGCGGCGATACTTTCACGCGTTTGTTTTGGAGCCCCAGGTAATGCTTGTGACAGAGCGTTTACTGAGTAAAGACAAGCGAGAGAAAGCATGCTGGCTTGGGCTAGCTTGCCAAAGATATTGATTTGCATATTTGGAGGTCTCGCTGGTTGGGTCAGTAAAGGCATAATTTTAATCGTAATGATTGATTTGATGGGCACTGAATTCGCTATACTTCACCTTCAGTCTAACAAATGATGCCCTGTTCGTTCAAACTCAGTTAAAACTCAGTTTGATTAGTTATAAATAACAACTATAAAATCAAGCCCCTATGCTGCAAATCTACAACACCTTAACCCGCCAAAAAGAGCCATTTAGTCCCATAGAGCCGGGTAAGGTGAAGCTTTATGTTTGTGGCATGACGGTCTATGATTTTTGTCATATTGGCCATGCTCGTGTTTTGGTGGTATTTGATATGGTGCAGCGCTGGTTAAGAGCATCTGGCTTTGAAGTGACCTATGTCAGAAATATCACTGATATTGATGACAAGATCATCAAGCGAGCTGTTGAAAATAAAGAAACTATTAAAGAATTAACCCAGCGCTTTATTGACGCCATGCATGAAGATGCAGATGCATTGGGTATTGAAAAGCCAACTTATGAGCCAAGAGCGACTGATTATGTGCCACAGATGCAAGACATCATCACTCGACTCATTCATAACAACTATGCCTATCAAGCCACCGACGGTGATGTGAACTTCGCCGTAAGAAATTTTAAAAACTATGGTCGCTTATCTGGCAAGACTTTAGATGACTTGCGAGCAGGTGAGCGTGTAGCGGTTGCTACCAGCAAACAAGACCCTCTTGATTTTGTTCTTTGGAAGTCTGCTAAAACAGACGAGCCAGAGGATACCAAGTGGCAGTCCCCTTGGGGAGTAGGTCGACCTGGCTGGCATATCGAGTGCTCAGCGATGAGTTGCGAATTACTGGGACATCACTTTGATATTCATGGGGGTGGTGCGGATTTACAGTTCCCTCATCATGAAAATGAAATCGCACAAAGTGAAGGCGCTTTCCCAGATGAGAATGGCAAGCCCTTTGTGAACACCTGGATGCACAATGGCTTTGTGCGTGTGAATGAAGAGAAAATGGCTAAGTCACTGGGCAACTTCTTCACCATTCGAGAAGTATTAAAAGTGTTTGATCCTGAGGTGGTGAGATTCTTTATCCTAAAGGCCCATTACCGCAGCCCGCTGAATTACTCTGATGCGCACCTTGAGGAAGCCAAGCAAGGATTAACACGTTTATATAACGCACTCTCAAGTGTTGAAAATATACCTAGCTATAGCAAGCAGAGTGAGTGGCGCACGCGCTTTGTCAAAGTGATGGGGGATGACTTCAACACCCCAGAAGCGATTGCGATTCTTTTCGAATTGGCCAATGAGGTCAATAAAGCAGAGGGTGATACTCAGCGTGACTTAGCCAGAGAGCTCAAGCAACTAGGCAAGTTACTAGGACTTTTGGAGCGAACTCCTCAAGACTTCCTGCAGGGCAGTGGTGGTCGTGATGCAGAAGCTACCGATGCGGTAGCTATTGAGACAGCTATACAAGCGCGAGTTCTTGCTAAGCAAGCCAAAGACTTTGCTAAAGCCGATCAAATCCGCCAAGACTTATTGTCCCAAGGAGTTGTCTTGGAAGATAAGCCAGATGGCATCACTCTATGGAGACGGGCTTAATGCCATATATCTCCAAAGTAGCTAAAACTACTATACCTACTAAGCCAACTAAGGTAACAAAGCTAGCCAAATCATCTAAGCCAAAAGAGCCATTGGAGTTAATAGAACCAAGCAATTTAATAGCCCCTGATTATTGGGATGCCGGCTGTGCTGCTTTAATGAAGCAGGACCGCATGTTGCGCAAGATCATTCCGAAGTATCCCAATGCAGGATTTTTAACAACTCGTGGTGATGCTTTTCAAACACTGGCAAGAGCGATTGTTGGGCAACAAATTTCAGTAAAGGCTGCAAATTCGATTTGGAACAGAGTGCTGGACGCTACTAAAAAGAAAAGTCGAAAATTTAATCCTCAGGCCATACTGAAACTGGAGTTGATGGAATTAAGAGATGCAGGTCTTTCGCTCAGGAAAGTAGAGTACATCCGTGACTTAGCCATTCACTTTGACAATGGTGGTCTTCATTGTGCCCAATGGGATCAGTTAGATGACGAAACAGTCATTGCTCAATTAACAGCTATCAGGGGTATTGGCCGCTGGACGGCTGAGATATTTCTCATCTTCTATCTCATGAGACCTAACGTCTTGCCCCTAGATGATGTTGGTTTAATCAAAGCGATCTCAGAGGCTTACTTCAGTGGAGAGCCAGTATCCAGAAATGAAGCAAAAGAGGTTGCCGCTAATTGGGAGCCTTACCGAACTATTGCTACTTGGTATATGTGGCGTAGTATTGATCCAAAAACCGCATAGCAATCAATTACTGAAAATACCAAAAAAGAGCAAAAAACACCATAAAACGGCAAAAAACTAAACAAAAACCCTAGAAAACACCAAAGAGAATACCTAAAAGTAGCTTTTTAGCATTAAGGCCTGGGCTGTCAAAATATTAGGTATAAGCCCTAAGAGATATTAGAATAGAGCCCATGAAAATCACTTTCCTAGAATTCGAACAGCCAATCGCTGAGCTCGAACAAAAGATTGAAGAGTTACGTTTTGTGCAAGATGAGTCTGTTGTTGATATCTCAGAGGAGATTGGCAAACTTGCTGAAAAAAGTCAGTTACTGACAAAAGATCTCTACGCTCGCTTGACTCCTTGGCAGGTAGCGCAAATCGCACGACATCCACAACGTCCTTACACCATGGATTACGTGAACCACATTTTCACAGACTTCCATGAGCTACACGGCGACAGAAACTTTGCAGATGACCAGTCCATGATTGGTGGTTTAGCTCGCTTTAATGGCATGCCTTGCATGATCATTGGTCATCAAAAAGGCCGAGACACCAAAGAGCGTGCCATGCGTAACTTTGGCATGAGCCGTCCAGAGGGTTACAGAAAAGCTAAGCGTTTGATGCGTTTGGCAGAAAAATTCAATATTCCAGTTTTCACCTTCGTCGATACACCAGGTGCTTTCCCCGGCATTGATGCAGAAGAGCGCAATCAGTCAGAGGCAATTGGCCATAACCTTTATGTTCAGGCTGAGCTCAGAGTACCTATCATCTCAACCATTATTGGTGAGGGTGGTTCGGGCGGTGCTCTGGCAATCGCAATGGGCGATATGGTGCAAATGCTTCAGTTCTCGACCTACTCTGTTATATCTCCAGAAGGTTGTGCCTCGATTCTTTGGAAAACCGCTGAAAAAGCACCAGAAGCAGCAGAGCAACTGGCTTTAACTGCATTACGTTTAAAAGCTTTAGGTTTAATTGACAAGATTGTGAGTGAGCCATTAGGTGGCGCTCATCGTGATCACGCAGGTATGGCTGCATTATTAAAGCGCGCCTTGGCTGATTCACTTCGTCAATTCCAAACCATGGGTGTAGATGAACTCCTCGAGCGTCGTCATCAGCGCTTAATGAGCTATGGCAAATTTAAAGACACCAACAAAGACAAGTAAAACAACAAAACTCAACAAAAAAGCGACCACAAAACAGCCAACTCGTTTGGCTGTCGCTTTTAGTGGGGGTTTGGATTCTGCTGTTTTATTGCATGCAAGCATCAAAGCTCATGGCGCAGAAAACGTTTACGCATTTCATGTCCATCATGGGATTCAGAAAGAGGCTGATCAATGGCAGAGGCATTGTCAACAGCTATCAAAAAAATGGGGCTGTCATTTCGATACTAGAAACGTACAACTTCAACAAGCTTCCAATATTGAGTCTCAAGCAAGAGACCTCAGATACCAAGCTCTCTATGAAATGTGCCATGAACACCAAATTGAAGATCTACTAGTAGCTCATCATCTTGATGATCAAGCAGAGACCATTCTGATTCAGATGATGCGTGGTGCTGGGCTAGCCGGCTTATCCGGTATGCCTGCCAATAAAAGCAATAACACTAAAAAAAGCACAACAGAAAACACAAAGAAAAATACCCCAATCAATATTCATATTTGGCGACCTTTTTTAGAGATGCGTCGAGAAGAGCTTGAGGCTTACGCTAAAAAGCATCGCTTGAAATGGATCGAAGATCCTAGCAATCAGGATGAGAGCTATCGAAGAAACGCCATTAGAAAAACACTCTTACCTCAATTAGAAAAAACTCAGCAGGGCGCCATAGCTAATTTAGCTAGGAGTGCTAAACATATCGCCGAGGCGCAAGAGTTACTCAATCAATTGGCGGATATTGATTTAGGTTTAATTATCACTAAAGAAGGTTTATCTAAAACCAACTTAGTGAGACTTTACAAAACCAATCAAGCCAGAGCCTCTAATGCTCTGCGCCGTTGGTTACATCAAAATCAGTTGAGCCATCCAAGCACTGAGCGACTAGCATCTTGGTGGCAAGATTTATTAGAAGTCAGAGATGATGCCCAACTGCAATGGCAGCATGATGATCATCTTATCCGCTTATGGCGAGGCGTCTTAACGATCAATGCTCAGCAACCGAACCAAGAGAAGCAAAATAAAAACACTGAAGCTAACCAGGCAGGCGAGTGGGTCTTCAAAAAATTACCAAGCAATAGTAAAAAACTAGGTATTCCTAAAGATCGCTTTGATGAGGCCAAGAAAAAAGGCTTAATTAATACAATGGCACGTGATGGTGGCGAGAAGTTCAAAGTGCATCCGGAAAGACCTAGAAAAACTCTCAAAAATCTTTACCAAGAAGTAGGCATTCCTCCATGGCAAAGAGATCTGCCATTGCTTTATATTGGAACAGAGCTAGTTGCAGTCGCTGGAATTGGCATCAGTGCTGATTGGGTTATAGATCATGGCCCAAGAATTAGCCCAGAGTGGCAATCAACTTAGATACTTGCCAGCATCTTAAATGTTTGAGGATATCTAGAAACCAATTTTATAATTAAGGCAGCTTGAGCATTTGGTTTGGCTCGACCTTGCTCCCAATTTTCAACCGTTCTTGGATTGGTGCGTATGAAGCTAGCAAACACTGGTCGTGAGAGACCCAGTTTTTCGCGAAGGGATGTTAGCTCATCAGCCGTAATATCTGGGGCTGGCTTAATAGGAACTTTATATTTTTTTAGCGTTAATTTACCGGTTCGCTCTTTTTTTAGAGCAGCAACCCCTTCTGATAACTCTAAAAATAAATTACGTTTTTTCATATTTACTCCTTGCTTTAATTTCACCCTCAAGTAGTTCTTTTAGCTTCTTTTTTTGATCATGACTTAGGTCTGATAGCTCATTCTTGTTGTAGATGGTGAATAAGAAAATTTGATACTCATTAACCCACCAATAGTAAATAATTCTTAAACCACCTCTTTTGCCTTTTCCTCTATTTGAATCCCCATAGCGTAATTTTCTTAATCCTCCTGTGCCTTGAATCACATCACCGGATGTTGGATTGTTAACAAGTAGCTCTTGAAGTTTGCCGTATTCATAATCATCAAGGTAATCCTCGCGATATTTACTAAAGTTGGGTAGTTCTATTAGGGTTGCATACATCCCAAAATTGTACGTAACTTGCGTATATATTACACCTATTTTGTAAGTAGGGAAATAGAAGTTCTAAAAATAACTTAAGTGCCAAATTAAAAGCTCTGAAATTTTTTTAAGTGAGATTACTTTGAAGTCTTCAGTTGAAATACTTATAAGACCTTCCTCGTAAACGTGTAAAATCATTCTTTTGCTAGTTAACGCACCTCTTGGGTGCGATTTTTACGATATTCCCTACACATGGCTCTAATTGTTCATAAATATGGTGGTACGTCGATGGGCTCAGTGGAGCGCATCCAAAACGTCGCCAAGCGAGTCGCCAAGTGGATGAAAGCTGGTCACCAAGTTGTTGTGGTGCCTTCAGCGATGTCTGGAGAAACAAACCGCTTAATCGGTCTTGCCAAAGAGATCAACGCTAATCCAGATCCTCGTGAGTTGGATCAAATTGCTTCGACTGGTGAGCAGGTGAGCTCTGGTTTATTAGCACTTGCATTGCAATCGCAGGGTGTTCCTGCTGTAAGTTATGCTGGCTGGCAAGTAGTTATCAAAACTGACTCTTCTTACACAAAAGCTCGTATTCAGGGTATTGATGCTAAAAAAGTTTTAGCCGATCTCAATGCAGGCAAAGCAGTCGTCATTACTGGTTTCCAAGGTGTTGACGAGAACGGCAACATCACGACTTTGGGCCGCGGTGGTTCTGATACTTCAGCAGTTGCTGTTGCAGCAGCTCTTGAGGCTGATGAGTGCCTTATTTACACCGATGTTGATGGTGTTTACACCACCGACCCGCGTGTTTGCGAGGATGCTCGTCGTTTAGATAAAATCACTTTTGAAGAAATGCTAGAAATGGCTAGCTTAGGTTCAAAAGTATTACAAATTCGTTCAGTTGAATTTGCTGGCAAGTATCGTGTGAAGACACGTGTCCTGTCATCATTGACTGATCCAATGATGTCGCTCGAACAAGAAATGAATTCGGGTACTTTGATTACTTTCGAGGAAGAAGAAACTATGGAAGCTGCTGTCATTTCGGGTATTGCTTTCGCTCGCGACGAAGCAAAGATCACCGTTTTAGGTGTGCCTGATAAACCGGGTATTGCTTATCAAATTTTGGGACCGATTGCGGATGCCAATATTGATGTGGATATGATCATTCAAAACCAATCTGTTGATGGTAAGACTGATTTCACATTCACAGTGCCGCGCGCTGAATATCAAAAAGCCTTTGATCTTTTAAAGAGCCAAGTGCAATCACACATTCAGGCAAAAGAAATCTTAGGTGATCCTAAAGTTTCTAAAGTATCTGTTGTGGGTGTTGGTATGCGTTCACACGTGGGTATTGCTAGCAAAATGTTCCGTACATTGTCAGAAGAGGGCATCAATATTCAGATGATCTCAACGAGTGAAATTAAGATTTCTGTCTTAATTGATGAGAAATACATGGAATTAGCAGTACGTGCTCTACATAAAGCTTTTGAGTTAGACCAAAAGTAATTTAAAATCATCAACTTCACTGATTTAATTCAGTGAAGTGATACGGAGAAGTGGCCGAGTGGTCGAAGGCACTCCCCTGCTAAGGGAGCATCTGGGGAAACCTGGATCGGAAGTTCGAATCTTCTCTTCTCCGCCAACATACTTAATAAATAAAGGGCTACTAAGCCCTTTATTTATTTCTAGATCAGTCTCAATCTCTAGATGGTCGATCATTAAGCAGCCGACGGAAATCTAATCACAAATCTAGCACCACCACCTAAAGCATCTTCATAAGAAATAGAACCTTTGTGTCTGGTAACAATATGCCTAGATAACCAAAGACCAAGACCCATGCCTGTCTTCTTGGTGGTATTGAGAAGTTCAAATAGATGAGATTGATATTCAGATGAAACGCCATTGCCATTGTCGGTGACACTTATTTGAACAAAATTGATGCCATCCAAAACTTCTAAATTAATCACCTTATTGGAATGATCAATCTGGCTAAGTGCTTGAATGGCATTATTAAGAAGATTGAGAAGCACCTGAATCACTTCAGAAGAATTGACTTCAACAAAATGTTGGCTATTAATCTTTTTATTAATTTTGATATTTTGAAACTTTATTTCTGGCTTAACAATGTCCAGAACCGTAGTGATTAAATCACCAATGTGAATATTTTCTGATTGAGATTTATCTTCATTAAAGATAGATCTTAGAGATTTAACGATGGTGGCAGCTCGTTGATTATCGTTTGCCAAGGACTCTAAAATTTCTTTACCCAGCTCTGGATCTAATGTTCCTTGTCCCAATTTCATCTTGAGCAATTCAATATTTAAACTGGAAGCACCAAGGGGTTGATTCAACTCGTGAGCAATAGAGGCTGATAGAGCGCCGGTAGCGGAAGTCTTATTGGCTTTCATTAAGCTATAGATCAATTGCTCTTTCTCTTTTAAGAGAGAAGTAATCTCTAAATTTTCTCGAATAGTTTGAGCATTTTCAACACTTAGCCTTTCCATCCAATAGCCAACAATGGCGATATAAGATAGGATTGAAACACCCACCCAAGACCATCTTACAGCCGTGCTTAATGGAGCCTCTTGATATAGATTGTTTATTGAGTCTGTGCCGCTGTTATACAAAATAAATAATCTTGCAAAAGTTAAAGCTAATTCTGCACCAATCGTAAAGAATAAAAATGTCAGTTGTTTAGGATGCGACTTTCTTAAATGCTTCAGTTCTATCAATTCCCAAATAAGACAGATGCTGGCAGCAACGCTAATAAATATCACTCGCTCTGTAAAGGTTCCCTTATGTCTTAGATACTCAAATATCAGACCAAAAATCAAAAGACCTAATGGAGCAAGAATTTTTAATGATTGATCAATTTGACAACCTAGAGATCGACAGAAAATGGCTAAATAAACAATGTTGCCGAGCAGAAGAGTATTGCCAAGAGTGACTAGTACTAAGTGAGTACTGCTTGCGAGCGCAAATAAGGTCATTGAAGTGGCATTTAAAGCCAGTGCGATCAACCAAAATGCCTCTGGCTGATTGATTTTCCTTAGTCTAAATAATAAATTCGACCCGAAAAATAGCCCCCAAAGAATGATGGCAACAACCAAAAAGAAGATTTCGTTTGCGAATTGCATGAGTTGGATACTACTTTAAAGACCTTTGTTTATCAAAAACATCCGAAAAAACAGGACAGTTTTCATAGGTATTGCTGTGATGGTCTACACCTACTTTTTCAAAGCTTTAGGCATTGCTTTATTCATTGTTGAAATGTGGTACTTTATATTAAAGCCCATCTCTCAAGAGCTTCGTCTTTGGCAAAAGCAATGGGATAGGATTGGTCCATCGTTCCGACAAAAACCAGCCTTCTATATCAGCCTTGTCATCATCTTGATCTTGGTTGTACCATTTGATGTCACCGTCAATACTCAGGGTATGCTTAAGCCTGAGAAAAGTTTTACGATGATTACTTCTGTGCCAGTGCAATTGAGAGCATTACCACCACCATTAGGATCTGAGGTAGAACCAGGGACTCTGATTATTGGATTGGAATCTCCAGAACTCAATAAAAAAATTGCACAAACGCAAGCCAGAATCGATTCATTAAATTTTCAGGTGGCAGCTTCTGGTTTTGATCCGCAGCTACGCAAACAACAGGCTATCTTGCGTGAACAACTGCAGTTGAATCAGGAATCACTAGATGGTTTTATCAAAGAAAAAGTTCGTCTCAACCCCCGGGCGCAATATTCTGGTGTGATTGCTGATGCTAATCCAGATCTATTTGTTGGAGAGTGGTTACCTAAAGGATCTCAATTAGTCACGCTAGTGGATGACCGCCAATGGGTAGTTGATTGCTACGTTACTGAGACTGATCTAAAGCGTTTAGATAAAGGTAATTGGGGAAAATTCATTCCTGAAGGACGAGGTTTATGGGGGAGCAGTTTAAGCATTATTAGCATTGATAGAGATGCAACCCGAACTCTGGTAGATGGTGCTCTTGCCTCTACTGCCGGTGGAGACATTGTCGTTAGGCTTCAAGAAAAAAAGAGCATTCCAGAGCAAGCCATCTATCGCGTTCGATTAAGAGTGGACGGTTGGTCCCCATTAACCTCTGAAGGTTACCTGCGCGGCAACGTCGTGATCTATGCCTGGCCAAAATCCATCTTAGGAGATTTCATAAGAAGTATCTTGGTGACGCTCCTTAGAGAAGTTGGTTTTTAGAAGCATTACAACTGTTTGGCAAGTTGCATTCTTAGAGCACTTATCCATATGGTTTTTTGCAGCTTAAATCTTCTCGCCAAGAAAAATTTTAGTTTCAGTAGTAAGCTTAGAGAATGAACACAATTACTTATTCAGATTTATCAAAAACCCCACGCCTATTAAAGCTACTTTTTATTATTGGTTTTTTGACAACATCACTATTTTTACAAATGAATCAAGCTAGAGCAACAGGAGCTCAGAATATCACTTTGGTCAATCAACAGATTACTCAAGCCGAGGTGGTGGGAGAGGGTAGACTGATTTACTGGGGATTTAAGCTCTACGATGCCCAGTTGTTTGCCAGTAAAGAGTCTCAAGGAGGTTACGCTTTAGATCTTCAATATTTACGTCAATTTGAAGCCCAGGACTTATATAAGCAAACCTTAGAAGAGATGGAAAAAATGGGTGTTACCAAAGAAAAGCGAGCATTGTGGGATCCGCAACTGAGTAAAGCATTTAAAACTGTTAAAAAGGGAGACTCAATCACGGCGATTAAAAAGTCTCGTGATCTCACCCAGCTATTCCATAATGGTCTTTTGATTAGTGAAATTCGTGGTGAAGAATTATCTAAGGCATTTTTTGGTATTTGGTTACATCCTCGTACCAGCGTTCCCAAACTTAGGCAGAGCCTTCTTGGAAATAGCTGTCCGAGACTTAATTTAGAGGCATATTGCAATGAGTAAATGGATTAAAACATTAGGAGTTGGTTTGATGAGCATTTCAATGTTATTAGGTTGTTCAAGCGTGAAGGTCAGTGAATACGCCCAAGAAACTCCAGCTTTAGATCTGGCAACTTATTTCAATGGCACGATTGATGCTCATGGAATCTTTACCGATAGAAGTGGCAAAGTTGTCAAAAGATTTAAAGTTGTCATTGAAGCTAACTGGACTGTTAAAGATGGTAAAAAAGTTGGCGTACTGGATGAAGCTTTTACCTATTCAGATGGCACAACTCAGCGCAGAGTCTGGACATTGACTGAGGTGGCGCCAAAACGCTACCAAGGAACAGCATCTGATGTAGTGGGTGAAGCAATTGGTGAAGTCTCAGGTAATGCTCTTAATTGGTCATACACATTAGCTCTGCCAGTAGATGGAAAAATATACAACGTCAAGTTCAATGACTGGATGTATCAGATGGATGATAAGGTCATGCTCAACAAAGCAGAAATGAGTAAATTTGGCATTTACCTAGGTGAGGTGACTTTGGCTTTCTATAAGCGCCCTTAATTAGATAGCTCGATTTAGAATCATTTTTTACTTACTCAATCATCATGAAAAAACTGATTAACTTTATCCAGTTTCAGGCAATTTGGTTCCTGTGTATCTTAGGTGGTGCGCATGGCTATG
Organism: Polynucleobacter meluiroseus; assembly: GCA_945879115.1. Lineage (GTDB taxonomy): Bacteria > Pseudomonadota > Gammaproteobacteria > Burkholderiales > Burkholderiaceae > Polynucleobacter > Polynucleobacter meluiroseus_H. The sequence goes on along the minus strand of CAMDUR010000003.1, from coordinate 20,589 downwards.
AGTGGCAAGCCATTTTTCTTTCTAGTTTGATATTGGTATGGGCTTGGTTTGTCTCAGAGGATCGCCATCATGACCTACAGTTGGTCATGATTGCAATTGCAATCGGAATTGTGGCGGATACAAGCTTAATTTGGTTGGGTGTGATGAGTTTCAAATCTGAGTTTTGGACAGGGTTCTCTCCCATTTGGATGCCATTTATTTGGGCCGCACTGGCTATGACGGTTCAGTCATCGATGTCTTGGTTGGCTGGCCGTTTAAAACTAGCTGCAGTTTTAGGTGCCATCAGTGGACCTTTTGCATATTGGGCAGGCATCAGAATGGAAGCAGGAGTGTTCAATGATTTCAGCGTTGCCATTGTGGCACTTTCATTCATTTGGTTGCTAGTGACACCTTTTTTATTCTATTACTCTCAACGTTTGAAAGAATCCCATGTCAAGTACTAAGCCAATTCAAATTCAGCTGCAAGCCTCAGATTTAATTCATTTACCTGGGTGGGCTGTAAGTCAAGATGGGTTGAAGATCAGTAAAGAATTCAAATTCAAAAATTTTGAAGCTGCGTTTAAATTCATGACAGCGTGTTACCCGATCATTGAGCAAATCAACCACCATCCTGATTGGTTTAATTGCTACAGCCTCGTCAAAGTCCATTTAAGCACCCACGATATTGGTGGCTTATCCCAAAAAGACCTTGATTTAGCCAAAGCGATGAACCAGATCTTTGACACTCAATAAAAAGCTAAATTTTTAGCCTATCCATAAGGTTTGTAAGGGCTTTTAGCCTACAAAGCCTTTACCGCTTTTACCGGCTCTAAAGGTATAAAATATCAAAGTTGACCTTAAATAAATAATCAAGGAGTTGCTCACCATGCCCGTATACCGTTCTAAGACCTCTACAGGTGGCCGTAATATGGCCGGTGCACGCTCTCTGTGGCGCGCCACTGGCATGAAAGATGATGATTTCAGCAAACCCATCATCGCGATTTCTAATTCATTCACGCAATTTGTACCTGGCCATGTGCACTTAAAAGACCTAGGTCAGCTAGTGGCTCGTGAGATTGAAGCAGCGGGTGGTGTGGCCAAAGAATTTAATACCATTGCTGTTGATGATGGCATTGCTATGGGTCATGACGGTATGTTGTATTCCTTGCCAAGCCGCGACATCATTGCGGACTCGGTGGAGTACATGGTTAATGCACACTGTGCTGACGCCTTAGTTTGTATTTCTAACTGTGACAAGATCACCCCGGGTATGTTGATGGCCGCTATGCGCTTAAACATTCCTGTGGTATTTGTTTCAGGCGGCCCTATGGAAGCCGGTAAAGCCAAATTACTCAACCCAAAGACTCAAACAATTGAAATCAAAAAGATTGACTTGATTGATGCGATGGTGATGGCTGCAGATAGTAAAGTTTCAGATGCTGATTTAGCAGAAGTAGAGCGCTCAGCTTGCCCAACATGTGGTTCATGTTCTGGTATGTTTACCGCTAACTCTATGAACTGTTTAACAGAGGCATTGGGCCTATCCTTGCCTGGTAACGGCACGATTGTTGCCACCCACGCTGACCGTGAAAAATTATTTAAAAATGCTGGTCGTCAAATTGTTGAACTTTGCAAAAAATACTATGAAGAAGATGACGAATCAGTATTACCTCGCTCAGGCGGTGTAAAAGCTTTTGAGAACGCCATTACATTAGACGTAGCGATGGGTGGTTCTACAAACACTATCTTGCATTTATTAGCAATCGCTCTTGAAGCTGAAATAGATTTCACATTAGCTGATATTGATCGTATCTCTAGAACAGTGCCACAGCTTTGTAAAGTAGCTCCTAATACAGATAAATATCATATTGAAGACGTTCACCGTGCCGGCGGCATTATGGCTATTTTGGGTGAGTTAGATCGTGGCGGTAAGTTACATACTGATGTACCAACGATTCACGCCAAAACCATGAAAGATGCTTTAGATCAATGGGACATCGCCCGCAACCCAAGTGAAGCAGTCAAGAAGTTTTACATGGCAGGCCCAGGGGGCGTGCCAACAAAAGTTGCTTTTAGCCAAGACAGCCGTTGGCCAAGTTTAGATATTGATCGTGCTGAAGGTTGCATACGCTCAGTCAAGCATGCCTTTAGCCAAGATGGCGGTTTGGCAGTATTGCGTGGCAATATTTCTTTAGATGGTTGCGTGGTTAAGACAGCTGGTGTTGATGACAACTTGATGGTATTCGAAGGCCCTGCACACGTAGTTGAAAGTCAGGATGAGGCTGTAGAGAACATCTTGGCAGACAAAGTTAAATCAGGCGATATCGTGGTTGTTATATATGAGGGTCCTAAGGGTGGTCCTGGCATGCAAGAGATGTTGTACCCAACCAGTTACATCAAATCAAAAGGTTTAGGTAAAGCTTGTGCCTTACTAACAGATGGTCGCTTCTCAGGTGGTACATCTGGCTTATCAATTGGTCATTGTTCACCGGAAGCTGCCGCTGGTGGCGCTATTGGTTTAGTTCGTAACGGCGATCGCATCCGTATTGATATTCCGAATCGCAGAATTGATGTTTTAGTCAGTGATGAAGAATTAGCTAAACGCCGCGTTGAGCAAGATAAGCTTGGTTGGAAACCAAGCAAGCCTCGTCCTCGTAAAGTTTCTGCTGCTCTTAAGGCTTATGCGCTCTTGGCTACCAGTGCCGACCGTGGCGCCGTTAGAAATCTCGAGCTTCTTGGTTAAACATTGAGCTGAATCAATAAAAAACCCCAAGCATCGTCTTGGGGTTTTTAACTTAAGCCATTCTTTTTAAAGGTATCTATGATGCTAAGCTTTGCTTTTATATTTAATACTTTTTTGATCTTTGCTGCGATCTTGATCCACTACGAAGTGCTATTGAGATTGGATAGATGGTTACCGCGTATTTCACACCTACATTCTCGCTATCGTGTATTAATTGGTGTGGCGGTTATTTTTATGACGCACGTCGTTGAGATTTGGTTATTTGCAGTCGGGTACTTTGTCACATTGCAATTTCCAGGCATGGGTCAGTTGATTGGAGCTTCTGCAGAACATGGTATTTTTATGGATTATGTCTATTTTTCATTTATTACATTTACGACAGTAGGCTATGGTGATTTTGTCGCACAAGGTTATGTTCGCTATTTAACCGGCGTTGAGAGCCTGCTTGGTCTACTATTGGTGGCATGGTCAGCTTCCTTCCTATTCTTAGAGATGCAGAAGTATTGGACTGATTCGAAGCGCTCAGGAACCATTAAAGAGCTAAAATAAAACCCTCAAATCGCTAAATTGGCGATAAGATATAAATTCTTTTTATTAGGAGAAAAACATGGCTAAAGGTCAACAACGTAAAACTAAAGAAACTAAAAAGCCTAAGAAAGCACCAGCACCTAAGGCATGATTGTGAGCTTAAGCGAAAGCTTAAGCTTTACTTTTCACCCATAGCTTTATAAATGCTTGGGAAGCAAGTTAAAAAGATATAACTTGCATAATGCTCTGGCTGCATTTGATCCAGTGCAGCATACATTTCTTCCCTAAGTAAACCAATTGCATGAGAGTCAGTCTTTGCAAGGGCATCGACTAATTTTTGTGCAATTGAATCATTTTCAAGATCAACACCGTGATTGATCTTGACCTCTCCTAAAAAAGCCCCATAAGTACTTGCAAATTGCATGTCTGCAACAAAGCCTTTATGAAGGCTGGGGTGGTGCTGAGTTAAAGCAAGAGCTTGTTTTTGGCAGTCTTGGAAGACAGCACGCATTTTATGGAGGATTTCTTCTTCGTTCATATCTTTATTTTATATCTGGAAATTGACCATCAACATAAACCCATTGTTGGCCTTGTTTAATGAATTGGCTGATTTCATGTATGCGATGAGCTTTGCCATTCACCTTAAATATAGCAACGAACTCAACTGTGCCTGATATGTGATCATCCGCTATTAATTGGTTTTTGATTGTTAAGCCTACCCATTGGGTTGGCTCTTGATCTTGGAATAATGGCTCATCTGGACGCGTATCGTTATGCCAGGTTGATAAGAGGTAGGGCTCTAGTGTCATAGCGTATGCGCTGTACCTTGAGCGCATCAGCTTTTCTGGAGTAGGGGCTAGCTCTAATCCCTGATGAAAGGGTTCACAACATGTGGCGTATGACTTGCCGCCGCAGGGGCATGGTGGATGATTCAATTGATTAATTTTTCGTATTGATTGCTTGTGACTGTTAGTGTGAGTTTAATCAGCCCAGTGTAAAAATGCTATTAAACTGTATTGAATGTCACAGAACTATCCCATTCAATTGACCCCCAATAAATTTGCTCATCAGCTTTTGAAGCTTCTGGGTTGGAAGTGCTCTTTCAATGGTTTGCCTGGTCCCCATGGCGTCATTATTTTTTATCCACACACATCTAATTGGGATTTTTGTATTGGAATTCTAGCTAAATGGGCCATGGGTCTTGAGTTCAAGTTCTTAGCTAAACATACTTTGTTTCAGATCCCCATCTTTGGCTCTTGGCTTCAAGGTATTGGCGGCATGCCAATTATTCGTCACAGTTCACAGGGTTATGTGAATTCTTTAGCTCAATCCTTCTCCAACTCTAATTATTTGTGGATGGTTATTGCTCCTGAAGGCACCCGTCGAAAAACATCCGGATGGAAGAGTGGTTTTTATCATATTGCAGTAGAGGCAAGCGTCCCGATAGGAATGGCTTATTTAGACTACAAAAATAAAGATATTGGTTTAACTGACTTCTTTACTCCAAGTGGAGATGTTGAAAAGGATCTCATTTTTTTTAGAGAATTTTATAAGGATAAGATCGGCTGTCATCCTGAAAATGCAGCTCCGATTGAATTCTCGAATTCATCAAAGCCTTAGGAGAGTAATTTAGATATGCATTTAATTGTTTACCTACACGGATTTAAATCTTCTCCCCAATCAAGTAAGGCTGTTCTTACAAAACAGACCGTTTTAAAGCTAAAAGAAGCAGGGCAAGAATTACTGTGGTTCTGCCCGCAATTGCCACCATCTCCCAAAGAAGCCATAGTAAGTGTTTGTGAGTACATTGATCAAAACAACTTTGATCAACTGTCATTCATGGGGTCATCTTTAGGTGGTTATTACGCCACTTACCTGGCTGAAAAATACTCATCTAAATCTCCTCAAGTAACTCTTTTAAACCCAGCTATTGAGCCAGCACGAGATTTAGAAAAATATATTGGTGAGCAGAAGTCATGGCATGGCGATGACATTTTTTATTTCAAAGCAGAATATATTGATGAACTGATCGAGTTATATATCTCCAACATAACTCAAGCTGAGCGTTACAACTTAATTGCTTGTAAGGGTGATGAAGTATTAGATTGGCAAGAGATGGTTGCAAAGTATCCTGGAGCCCACCAATTAATCTTAGAGGGTGGGGATCACGCCATCAGCAATTATTCAGATTATCTTGCTGATATTCTGAAGTTTCATGGCATGTGAGACATCAAAGATAAGATTTAAGACTATTTAATATCTTTGACACATCTGAACCCGACATAGGCCACCTTCGTATCTGGTGCTTTACTAGCTAGATTTGATTCCAATTGATTTTCTGGCCCGTACCACCAAGATGCCCCACGTGTCACTTTCTCTGAGCCCTGAGCAGTGTCTACCCATTCCCATGCATTGCCGCCCATGTCATAGAGACCATTCACTCCAGCTTGGGTTGTCATAACTGGCACATGACCATTACCTCTAGACATCGAGCCTGCGGGTGCTGTGCCTTTTAAGCCTGCACAGCCATTCAAACAGTGCGAATCCTTGGCTGTATCACCGTTGGGATAGGTATATCTTTTACCCTTTGTAAATGGTTGTGGAGGAGAGTTGCGTTGTTCTAAAAATGCTGCTGATGTCCATTCAGGGTCAGTTGGTAATCTTTTACCAAAGAATGAGCAGATCGCTTTTGCTTCATGAAAGTTTAAATGGACTGCTGGTTCATTATTTTTCGCCAATACACCAAAAGGTTGGCGCCAATTCCATTGACTCTTTCTGGTCCAACCTCCTTCATAGATAAAGCTACCACCTTCCTTTTCGCCAGAACTTATAAAGCCCGTTTTATCTGCATAAGCTTTAACAGTCCCCACCGTTACTTCATGGATATCCCACTCTAAGTTACCGATACGAGTGGTTTTCTCAGTCGCTTGAGCTTGAGCCTTCAAAGGACTTATCAAAAAAACGCTTGAGATAAAACAAGCTAGAAAAGATGATGCAAATAGATTTGTTTTTTTCATTTTTTAAGTCTTAATAAGAGTAATGAAGAAATAATCACAGCGTAAATGCCGACTTCTTGAAAATCATTTTTACCTGATTTATGCCAAAAGTAATGCAAGATCACTAATATTGCAACTAAGTAAACTAGTCGATGTAATTGACCCCAACGTCTCTTTAGTTTCCTTAAGGCCCATTGATTCGACGTCAGGGCTAAAGGCCATAGACAAAGAAAAGCAATAAAACCTAATGTGATGAATGGGCGCTTGAGAACATCCTGCCACATCTCTTGCAAACTAAGATTGTGGTCCAACCAAAACCAAATCGAAAAATGAAGGAGGGCGTAGAAAAAAACAAACAAACCCAACATCCTGCGATATTGAATGAGTTGATTCCAACCGGTGTAGCGTCTTAAAGGTGTTATTGCCAAGGTGATGCATAAAAAGACCAAGGCCCAGGTTCCAGTGGAGCGCGTAATAAACTCAATCGGATTGGCAGTTAAATCATCCTGGAAGCCAAGAACAACTAATCTAACCAGGGGCAATAGCCCGATAACCAAAATAAAAAATTTAATCACTTAATAGAATTTTCTTAAATCCATGCCTTTGTAAAGGTGCGCTACTTCCTCAGCATAGCCATTGAATGGCAGTGTTTTAATCTTGGGGGCAAAAATACCGCCTTCGCCACCAATGCGTCGTTCCGTTGCCTGACTCCAGCGAGGGTGGCTCACATCAGGATTAACGTTCGAGTAAAAGCCATATTCATAAGGAGCAGAAACTTTCCAGCTAGTTGCTGGTTCTTTATCCGTAAATCTAATCTTCACAATAGATTTAGAACTTTTGAAGCCATACTTCCAAGGCACAACTAAGCGAATTGGTGCACCATTTTGATTGGGGAGTATTTCGCCATAGAGTCCAAAACTCAAAAGAGTGAGAGGATTCATGGCCTCATCTAAACGAAGACCTTCGGTGTAGGGCCAATTAAGAACTCGACTTCTGACGCCAGGCATTTGAGCAGGATCAGCCAAACTAACGAATTCAACATACTTTGCAGATCCAAGAGGCTCACATGCTTTGATTAAATGAGAAAGTGCGTAACCATTCCAAGGTATGACCATAGACCAACCTTCAACACAACGGAAGCGATACACACGCTCTTCCATTGCTGATAACTTTAATAGACTATCAATGTCCCATTCTTTAGGTTTCTTGACTAAGCCCTCAACACTAACAGTCCAAGGTCTAGTTTTAAGAGTATGCGCATTGCGCGCAGGATCTGCTTTATCAGTGCCAAACTCATAAAAGTTGTTATAAGTAGTGACATCTTTATAGCTAGTTAGTTTGTCTGGTAGAAAAAAACTTGGATTCTTTTTAGAGGGCAGCTTTGTACCGGTACTTGCAAATGCTTGTCGACTAAAAAAGCTCATATCAGATAATCCAAAGGCACCTAAGGCAGCCATCTGAATTAATTGGCGGCGTTGTTCAAAGATTTTTTTAGGGGTAATTGAGCTAGGCTCAATATCTTTAGAGTAATTGGTTTGTAGGTCTTTTTTCATGCAACTAGCTTAAAACAGAAACAGTTTTTCTGCTTGAACTATGCAAACCGCTAGAGGTGGGGTCGGGCGGTATTACTGACGCCTGTGCTCGACCATGAGGCATTTATCCATCACAGCCTCTAAGCCGTTAGATTGGGCGTGATCATAAGCTTCTTGATTGACAACACCTTGTTGCATCCAAAGAGACTTAGCACCAATTTTCACAGCATCTTGGGCGATAGGCAGACAATCTTCAGGTTTTCTAAAAACGTTGACCATATCTACCGGTTCTGGAATGCTCAGAAGATCGGGGTAGCAGTGCTCCCCTAGTATTTCTGAGCAAAGTGGATTAACGGGAATAATCCGATAGCCAACAGATTGCATATATTGGGCAACTTGATAAGATGGTCGTGAAGGTTTTTCAGATAGCCCCACAACAGCAATAGTTTTAGTTTCTTGCCATAAATTTGTCATATAGTCAGTATGTACTGAAAACTAAAAAAATTAAAGTCATGAAACTTAAACCCGACTTAAAAGACCCAATGACCAAAAATCCACTACATCCTAAAAAGCTACTTTTGAGTAAGTGGACCGATCTTGCACCACAGAATAAAGAAAAGCACTTTATGGTTGTGAAAGTCATTCAGCCTGAAGACCCTCAAGATCCGATCCAGCAAGTTGTCATTGAGGCGGTGATGACCAAGCGCCAAAAAACAATCCATTGGCGAGACTTAACCAATGGATTGGAATGGCAGCAGGGTTGGGTCTAGTTTTTGTTATCGATGCTGAAAAACAATGACGCTAATCACAATACCTGTACATATGATAAACATTGCTGAGAAATAGCTAATTAGCCTATTTTGTATATCAGACTGAAAACGATCAAAATAAATTAGTAAGTCCTTTTTCATTTCACGCATGTCATTTTTAAATTCATGCATATCCATTTTTTGCTCTCTGAATCCTTGATGCATTTCTGCTCTAACACTTTTAAATTCATCATGCATCTCTGTCCGGACGTTTTTAAATTCATCATGCATTTCTGCTCTAACACTTTTAAATTCATCATGCATCTCTGTCCGGATATTTTTAAATTCGTCATGCATCTCTACTCTTGAATGATTAACTTTCTCTAAGATTTCATGACGTTGATCTGTCATCTCAATCCTTAAATCATTGATTGCAGAGTTTTGATTATCAATCCCATCTTTGATGGATTTGACATCATTTTTTAAATCTTTAAAGTCGGCTTTCAATTCTTTAAAGTCTTCTTTAGTTGTGAGATGGTTCATATCTTCTTTCAGATCAGAGACACCTTTAGAAATTGCTTCTGATTGTTCTATTGTTAAGCCTGAGGATCTTAGGTTCTTTACAAAATCTAAGTTGCTGAATGCCATAGTGGTCAATTTTTTCTCCAGTTAGGTGTCGGCAAAACATTTTATAAAAAACATAAGCAATTTGAAATAGGTTTGTAAAACTTATTTTGAAAAGGGCTTAAATAAATTTACGTTTTTCTATCAGGTGATAAAAGGGAACGGCTAAAGCAAGACTAATACAAGCAGACAAGGTCATGCCCCATACATTCATCAAAGCTTCGTGAGGATAAAGATTAATCCACAATGCACTTACTAATAATGAAATTGGGAAATGTATTAAAAATATTGAATGAGACATTTGTCCAAGTTGAGTTAGAGGGTTATTCCAGATAGCCCAATCTTTCCAGCCGTAGGTATAAGCTATGCAAAGTATGACAGCCGTTAATCCAGCAAAAAGTATCCGCTCTCGATATTCCACATACAGGGCGAGCGCAAGGATATCTATCAAAATAAATACATACAAGATCGCATTTTTATCTTGAATGATCCAAGCGCTTAAAAAGCCCAAACCGTATGCTGCAAAAAAGTAAATAAAAAATATATCTAATTGCTCATTCAGATTAAATATAAACAAAGAGCTAGCCGTTAAGAGAGCCACCACCATAAATGCTAGCGACTTAACATATGCTGTTTTCCAGCTTTTAGGGCTGAGTCGTGTAATTGAATAAATGAGAAGGACAGTAAAAGTAAATAACTGAAAATCAATGGCAACATACCAAAGTCCAGCGGATAGTGATTCATATCCTAATATGTTTTGTAGAAAAAATAGATGACTGACTAATTGAGCTAAATCAGGTAGTTGAGATATGGAGTCATGAGTCATCCAATGACTAGCAATCCATGAGCAGAGGATCGCTAAAACGATGGCAGCTAAATAGGGGACTGCTAAGCGTAAGTATTTTTGAATAATTAAATCAGTGATGGTGTATTTTTTAAATAAATCTAACTGATTTAATTTATGACCGGTGAGGAATCCTCCGATCACTAAAAAGATTGAAACAGCCATTCGGCCATATTCGTATAAAAAATCAATGGTCTTAGGAATGATGTTGATTGCAACATCTGACATCGGGCCATAAAAAGCTAAATGGTGGAATAAGACTAAAAGGCATGCAATGCCTTTTAAGTTATCAATGAAATTGATGCGTTGATTTTGTAGAGCTATTGGATCGGCCATATGATGGGCAACTTGACCGATTTGTTTTGCTCTACTTTAATTTTTCTTTTCAAAGTACGTTCTTCAAACTTGGCTTCTATCTCATATTGATCTGCTGGTAATTCAATGAGTAGGATGGGGCCATCACTCAAAGCATCAAAAATTACTTTTTTCTTGGAGTTGGTAATTTTTACTTGAACATCAGCCACCCATAAAGGTCGCTGAGGATGATCTTGAGCAAACTCTAAAGTTAAGGGCCATTTTTTACCAAGTAACAACATGGCATCAGATTCTTCACTACCAATACCACCGCTGATATATTGGATATCTTGATATCTTTTACTATCCGGGACGTCCCCCTGCGCATGGGCAATTGAAAGGATGCTTATGAATAGGCAAAATCCAAGCATTGATAGCCATTTGAGATTTGCCCAATACTGATAATTATTAGCGCTTATATAAGAAATACTTTTCATCCAAAACCTACCCCGAGCTCCACCCTTAATCACAATAGGATAAACCTATTGAAGTGCCAAAAAGCAGCGATCACTGATTGGGCCGGCCAATTAAGCCCAAATGACCTATTTATGGAATTTTTATGGATTTTGTTGACAAGCCCTAAAAACACTGTATATTTATACAGTATTGGATCTAAGCCATACAAACAGGTGCTCAACAGGTGAAGATCAGTTAATAAATAGGAGATTTAAATGAAAACATTGATTTCAAACCCAATTTGGTCAGCTATTTCAGGTTTAGTTATTTGGATGGTTTTTGCTGAAAAACCAGGCGAATGGCAACGCAAGGAGTGGGTTTGCAGCCGCTCAGAATAAGCTCTGAATGAAACAGTTTTGATTTCATGGAGTCATTTTCTGAGGATGACCAAGGTAATTCCGGGATTGCTGAACATATCCCTGGTTAATACCTTATTCACAATTGGATTTTGCCTCAGTAACTCTTGATAGGCTTCCTTGCCAGGCTCTAAGTCCTCTCCAGCTATAAAACTCTGAATAATATGATCTCTTCTTTGGTAGATGAGCTCTTGGCGTATGGCTTCTTTGATACGTCCACCTTTACCTCTTGAGCCATAACCATGGATGACCTTAATTAACTTCACGGCGGTACCTGATAATTCATTTAAGGCCTGGTCAAATCTTTCGATTGCCTGATCTACCGTTGGCAAATCAACTTCTAAGTTGAGCGTAAAAATCCCCGCAGCTTTCTTAGGAACTGGGGGTAATTCGGTTGAACCGCAAAAAGGACATGTTTTTTCCAATGCCCTTCTTGGATTGCCGCAATCAGGGCAGAGGACGGATAGTCGGTTGACCATTGAGCCATGCCTCTAAACATTCAACAACGTCTTTTGCAAACGTTGTAAATACAGGTTCTGCCACAAACCCCAAATGGGGTGTCAGTAGGGTATTGGGGGTTGATCTTAAGGGATGATCAGATGGAAGCGGCTCAATATCAAAAACATCCACAGCAGCCCCACCAATAGAGCCCTGATTAAGACTATCAACGAGTGCCGCGGTGTCAACCAGAACCGCGCGTGACGTATTCACAAGAATGGCGTCTTTTTTCATGAGCGCCAATTTATCTTTGTTGATCATGCCCTTGGTGCTTGAGCTTGCAATGATATGTAATGAAACAATATCTGACTGTTGAAGTAGCTCATCTAAGCTCACTGACTGAGCACCAATTGCTTCTGCTCTGGCTGAAGTCATATTAGGACTCCAAGTGATAACTTTCATACCAAAGGCTACAGCCACTTTTGCGACTCGCTGACCAATTTCACCAAGACCAATCAAACCTAGGGTTTGCCCTTGTAAGACAGGAAGCAATGAGAGTTCATTGCGCCATTGTTGATGATTGATCAGATTGTTTTGATTGACCAGCTGTTTCTTTAAACCAAGTATCAAAGCCCAAGTTAACTCGGAGGTGCTGTTCTTAGAAGGACCCCAACCAGTATGGCTAATAGGGATTTGGCGCTGTCTTAGTGCCTCGACATCCAAAGCGCCATTGCGAGTACCAGTAAATACCAAGTACTCAAGGGAAGGTAACTGTTTGATCAGATCAGGTTTAAATGGTGTTCTATCTCTCATTAAAACAACAGCTTGGGCGTCTTTGAGAGCATTTAAAAGGGTATCACCAAAGATTGGCTGGTCATAGATATGAAGATCCGCTTGGGCTTCCACCTTAGACCAATCCGCTAATTTTTTATAAGAATTTTCAAGATCATCTAGAACCACAATTTTTTTACGCATTCTGAAAAGGGCCTTTTGTTTTTTATTGCATTGATTATAGGAGTGTGGGATATTTATGTGGTCACAGAGCGAAAATGCCAGACACCCCTCAATACTAGGAGACATGATGAAAAAAAAGATTTTAGCGGGCGTGATGACAGCCCTATGTTTGACAGGCGCAGTTCAGGCACAAAGCAGTGACTGGCCTAACCAAAAAATTATCAAATTAATTTCAGTTTTCCCACCAGGGGGATCTGTGGATGCCGTTGCCAGAATTTTGGCGCCAGTGCTTCAAACTCAACTTAAACAAAATGTTATTGTGGAAAACATCGGTGGTGCTTCAGGCATGATTGGTACAGCAGCTTTAGTTAAAGCAGCTCCAGATGGTTATACATTTGCAGTGGTATTTGATACACACGGAGTTAATCCAAGTCTTAAGCAAATGGCATTTGATACCAAAAAAGATATCATCACGGTGACCATGATCGGTACATCGCCAATGGTAATTTCTGCTGGTAAGAACTCAGGTATCACGAGCTTCAAACAATTACTTGATGAGAGTAAAAACAAGAAGCCTCAGAACTACGGCTCAATTGGAACAGGTAGTTTAGGTCACTTGGCTTTGGCATCATTATCTAAAGATGCTAAGTTTGACTGGACTCACGTGCCATACAGAGGTGGTGGCCCATTGATGCAGGATGCTCTAGCTGGTCACGTGCCACTTTCAATTGGTTCAATGTTCTTAGTGAAGCCTCACGCTGATGCTGGCGGTATTGTTCCTTTGGCAGTGACTACTCTAAAGAGATCACCAGAAATGCCAAACGTTCCAACAATTGCTGAGAGCGGCTACCCTAACTTCGAAGCACCAGCATGGTGGGCGGTTATTGCGCCAGCAAAAACACCAGCGGCTATTGTGAACAAAATGCACGATGAAGTTGCTAAAGCATTGCGTTCACCAGACGTTGCTGCTCGCTTAAAAGCACAAGGTATTGATGTACAAGCACTTGGACCAAAGCCTGCTCAAGATTTTGTTAATAAGCAAATCGACGTTTGGGGCAAGTTTGTTAAAGAAAATGACATTAAAGAAAGCAGTTAATTTTTAGTGTTGTCGGATCGAGATCGTTTAGTTCCCTATCAGCCGCTGGATCTTCAAGAGCCAGCGGCTTTGGTTTCTGCCATCAGACAGCGTCGCGGTGGTGAATTAATCAATCTTGATAGGATGTTGCTTCATAGCACACCATTTGCTACTGGTTGGAATGCATTTTTAAGTGAGGTTAGAGCTAACCTAGAGTTAGATTTCAAGCTACGTGAATTAGCGATGTGTGGCGTTGCAGTTATTAATCAAGCAGATTACGAGTTCTTACATCATTCGCCAATCTTTATTAAAGCGGGTGGCACGCAAGCCCAAGTGGATGCATTAAAAAATATAGCAATTAGCTCTTTACCGAGCGGATTATTCTCTTCGTTAGAGGAGGACGCCATTGAATTAACAATTCAAATGACACGCTCTATTAAGGTTGATCCTAAACTGATGATGCGTTTAAAGAGCATCTTGGGAGATAGACAACTAGTTGAATTGGTTGGTGTTATTGCTACTTACAACATGGTTTCTAGGTTTTTGGTTGCCCTTGATGTGACACCAGATCATTCTTAAGTTTCTATTAAATGATCTTTTCAATTTAAGCTCTTTTAGAGGCAGTTAAGCTAAAAGTTAGCTCAAAAGCTAATAGCTTGATATGACAAATATATCTAATATCACTCATATTCTATAAAAGAGACTATTTATTTTGAGCAATTTAGGTCATATCTACATCATCGACGATGATGCTTCCATGAGAAGCTCGTTATCTAGAATGCTGACAAGCTACGGTTATTCGACAGAAGCTTATGAAAGTGCTGAAGACTTTATTGAGCAATCAATACCAGTTTCTCCAGCGGCGGTGCTTCTTGACATGAGGATGCCAACCATGACGGGTATTGAATTGCAAAAGAAACTCAATGATATGGGTCGTCAAACCCCGATTATTTTTATTTCTGGGGAATCAATGCGTCACGAGATCGTTACGAGTTTCAAGCAGGGCGCGATGGATTTTTTACTCAAGCCTTTCAATTTAGAGGATCTATTAAAGTCAGTCGAAAATGCTGTTGAAAGAGATAAGTTGGTTTTTGAATCATTAAATCAATCACTGACTGTTAAGCAGAAGTATGACAGTTTGACGCCAAGAGAAAAAGAAGTTTTCGCATTATTGGTTCAGGGATTGATGAACAAGGATATTGCCGTTCAGCTTGGAACAACAGATGCCACCATCAAGGTTCATAAAGCAAGGGTGATGGACAAAATGAAGGCGGATTCTTTACAAGAGCTAGTGCGCCAATCTGCTTTGATTAAAAATAAGTAAAAATTACTAATAAATTAATGAAAATGACATTAATTAGCAGTACAGTAGAGAATGACTGTTTCTGTAGTCTAGAAAATGCTTTGGAGGCTTTGTGGTAGCAGACTTTAAAAAGAAATCTGATGTCATTCCTGAGATTCAAGGAGAGGTCCTTAGAGCTGCGCGTGAAAAACTCAAGTTGACCCAAGCTGAACTTGCAAAAAAAGCTTGCCTATCTAAAAGCCACATCATAGAACTCGAGGATGGTGGACTTAGCAGTTTTTATTCTTCAAATTTAAAAATCAGAGTTGCTAAAAAAGTTTCACTTTTACTTGGGCTCGATGAAAATGAAGCACTTTATTATCCAAGTGGCGAATTAGCCAAACAAGAATCATTGCGCTTTGATGATTTTTCAGTCGAGGATATAAAACAATTAGATTCAGTTTCTTCCGCGACTAAAAAGTCAGAAACATCAGCAGCTCTTATTGAAGATTTTGAGATTGACAAGATTTTAAAAAATGCCAAACCTCTCAAAAAATCAGAACCTCAAAATATTATTAGCTTAGAAAGCATCTCACAAAATAATCTTTCTTCACAAGACTCAACAAAAAAAGGTTGGAGAAGTTTATTACCTTACACCCTAATTTTATTGGTTGTCATTGGTTTATTCAGTACCAAAGATATTATTTTTAAACTAATCAATTCTAAGCCTTTGCCGGTTGCGACAGCTATTGAGCTTGTCCCTGAAAATGCAGAGGGGAAGCCTGGTGACGGACCGGTCGTCGTTCCGGCTACACAACCAGTGGCATCAACGCCTGTAGTGCCGGTGCCTGCAGCACCAGCCCCCGTAATACCAACCAATTCAGTTCCCTCCTTACCCAGCGAAGCAAGTTGCCCTAAACCAGACGCTACTGTTGCTTCACATTTAGTTTATGAGCCAAGCAAACCAGGTAACTTTGTTTTCATTCAGTCAAAGATAAAGCAAACAATCTGTGTGTCCGATTTGAATGGAAAAGTAACTGTTATGTCTTTGGATGTGGGTGGTTCACACACTTTTACGGGTAAAGCACCATTCACTGTTTTAAGTTCAGGTCTGAGCAATCTTATTATGTTTTTTCAAGGACGTCCTGTTCGTTACAGTAACGATCAAGCTAGAAGTATTCGTCTTGAAGAAGGTGCTGTGGTTAACTAAGATTATCTTTGGTTAAAAACAATAAGCCTCGGCTCATTTTCAAAAACAAGGGAAGACTATGAGCTTCCTTTTTTAACGACTAAATTTTAGATAATAAAAAACCCGACCGAAGTCGGGTTTTTTATAACATACAACCAAAATTACATTGGGTTGATGTTTGATGCTTGCTTGCCTTTAGGGCCTGTTGTTACTTCAAAGGTAACCTTTTGGTTCTCTTTCAAGCTTTTAAAGCCGTTGCCTTGGATAGCTGAGAAGTGTGCGAATAAATCTTCACCACCACCATCAGGAGTAATAAAACCAAAACCTTTTGCGTCGTTAAACCACTTTACAATACCTGTTGCCATTACTGAAATTCCTTAAAAAAATTAAACGTGATGATTGCTCACCTTTTCTTTGCAGGGCTGGAAGATTCAACTAACCGAATCACCCATTTATTGAAAATGGAATACGACGGAAGCTACTTAAAGACCTACTTTTTGAAGTATCGCATAATTTATAAAGATAGATACTTTTATTTCATAAGGGCTTTTACTACTGTTGAAAAGCCTGTCAGGCTCAAAAGACCTTTTAAGCCATTTAGGACATTAACTTTAGTTAAAAACAGCTATTTATAAGCTAAAGTTGGTCTAAATAAGCTTAAAATACATTAACTAGCAATATATTCATGGTTCATTGGCTTGCAACAGGATTTTCTAGCGGGAATTACTTAAAGCATAAAGTTTAGGGCTGTTTTATCCTTACGACTTCCAATAAAAACCATAGAGACCTATTTAATGAATTCTGCAGAAATAACAAAAATTGTCGATGACAATGTCAAAGCCCGTCGTTCTATTCGAGCCTTTTTGCCAAAACCGGTTTCTAAACAAGATCTTTTGGATCTTCTTGAGGTTTCTGGGCGTGCGCCATCAGGAACTAATACTCAACCATGGCAGGTCTACATCGTCACTGGTGATAAGAAGAAAGCTATCTCAGATGAGATCGTTGGTATCTTTAATGATCCTGAGGCATTGAAGGAACATACAGAAGAATACAATTACTATCCGTCGACTTGGATTGACCCATACATCTCTCGCCGTCGTAAAGTCGGTTTTGACTTGTATGGCTTGCTTGGCCTTGGTAAAGGTGACAAAGAAAAAATGCAGGCTCAGACTGCTCGTAATTACACATTCTTTGACGCACCTGTTGGCGTTTTCTTTGTGATTGATCGAGTGATGCAGCAAGGTAGTTGGTTGGACTATGGCATGTTTATTCAAAACGTCATGCTCACAGCCAAGGCACGTGGCTTAGACACTTGCCCGCAAGCTTCTTTCACACAATTCCACCGTGTGATTGCCAAGCACTTGGATCTGAAGCCCGAGCAACAGCTAGTTTGCGGCATGTCTTTGGGATATGCCGACACAACAAAAATTGAAAATACATTGGTGACTGAAAGAGTTTCTGCTGAAAGCTACACTCATTTCATTGAATAATTGATGAGTCTTAGATCAGCAATTGATGATTAACATTCCAATGTCTTCATGACCCTGATGAAAAATCCTAAATTTCTATTGAATAAGATTTTTTATCTTCTGATACTTTTCTATTGCCACTCTAGTTTAGCGATTGAAGTAGGTGACTATTTGCCGCTAGGCAAGTTGCAAAGTATCCAGGGGCAATCTTTTGATGAATCCGATTGGACCAAAAGAAATACACTTGTTCAGGTCTGGGCAACATGGTGCGGTTATTGCCATCAGCAAAATAAGAACCTAGATCAATTAATCAAAAAAATCTCTCCAGACGCCATGAATATCATCACCATTTCTGTTGATAAACGAATTGAACCCGTGAAATCTTATTTAAAAGACCACCAATATGATTTCCCCGTGGTCATGATGGATGCTAGGCTATCTGCGGCCATTGGTAAGCGAAGAGGTGTGCCTGAACTATTTATCTTGGACAGGGATGGACGGGTGATCCAAAAAGACTTCGGATTAATGGTCAACATAGACTTTTTTGACCTGGCTAGATATGCTAAGACAGTCAATATATCTCCGTCAGCACCTAAAATTACTAGGTAAAGTAGCGCTCAAAGTGTGCTTATCAAGCCCTGACACTTTCCTATATAGCTTAAGTATCTAAGTACATACCTAATTATGATTTGCTAATCCATGAATAATTGTCAACAATGGCAATAGTTAACAAAAGTAAGTAACTTTAGGGTAAAACCCCAAGAGCCAAAGCCTACAAAACGCCATAGAATCAATCATCATCAAAGAGGAGGAAACATGACTCATTCAATTATTCGTCAGCCAATATTAGTAATATTCAGTTTGCTGGCCAGCTTAAGTTTTGCAACTGCAGTAAATGCACAGTCACTCCAAATTAAACAATGGGCTGCCTCATGTGCTGCCTGTCATGGAACAGATGGTTACTCAGAGGGCGGCGGCCTAGTCAGTCTTGCGGGTCAAAATAAAGACGAGTTGATCAAGAAGATGAATGAGTACAAAACAGGTAAGCGTGAAGCTACCATCATGCATCAATTGAGCAAAGGTTATACGGATGAGCAGATTGAAATCATCTCAGCTTACTTCGCCTCATTGCCAGCTGTTAAACCAGTGGCTAAAACAAAATAATCAGGAGCTCATCATGCAAAGACGTCAATTTATACAAATGGTGGGTGCTGGTGCTGCAGCTAGTGCTCTTGTCGGTTGTGCTTCAGCCCCTATCAACGCCAAAGGAGGCAAAGTTGTTGTAGTTGGCGGTGGTTATGGCGGTGCAACAGCAGCTAAGTATGTTCGTAAGTTTTCAAATTACACAGCTGATGTGACATTGATCGAGCCTAGCCAGAACTTTATTTCTTGCCCCATGTCTAACCTTGTTATTGGCGGAAGCAGAAAAATCGAAGACCTGACTATCTCGTATGATGGTCTCAAAAAAAATCATGGTGTCACTTTAGTTAAAGATTCTGTAGTTTCTGTTGATGTTGCAAAACGTCAAGTTAAGTTAGCTGGTGGAGCGACGCTGGCCTACGATCGTTTGATTGTTTCTCCAGGTGTTGATTTGAATTATGAAAGCTTGCCGGGCATGAAGTCTCAAGCAGCTCAAGATTCAATTCTTCACGCTTGGAAAGCAGGCGCACAAACTGTTGCTCTTAGACAGCAATTAGAGGCTATGAAAGACGGTGGCGTTTTTGCTATTACCATTCCACTGGCTCCTTATCGTTGCCCTCCTGGACCGTATGAGCGTGTTTGTCAGGTAGCAGACTACTTCAAGCAGAACAAGTCTAAGAGCAAGATTTTGATTCTTGATGCCAACGATGATGTGACATCTAAACCAGGTTTATTTAAAACCGCATGGACATCACGCTATCCAGGAATGATTGAATATCGTCCAAAACACGTCTTGACAGATGTTGATGTTAAAAATAAAACTTTAAAGTTTGAGTTTAATGACGATATTAAGGCTAGCGTTTTGAACGTACTGCCACCGATGCGTGCCGGTACCATTGCTCTTAAAACTGGCTTAGCTAATATGAATAACCGTTGGTGTGAAGTTGATTTTTTAACTTTTGAATCAAAAGTAGCGCCCAATGTTCACGTATTAGGTGATGCCATTCAAATTGCTCCAGGTATGCCTAAGTCTGGACACATGGCTAACCAACACGGTAAAACTTGTGCTGCAGCTATTGTGGCGATCCTGAGCGGCAATGATGTCAGTCAAATGCCTGTTTACAACAACACTTGCTACAGCTTTGTTAATTCAAAAGATGTCGTTCACGTTGCTAGTGTTCACGTCTACGATGCAGCAAAACGTACGATGGTTACTGTGCCTGGATCAGGTGGTGTTTCTAAAGAAGCCAATCCACTAGAGGGTGTCTACGCTAACGCATGGGCTCGTAATATCTGGGCAGACATGTTGGTGTAAAGAGTAATCAAACACCAAGGCAAGAATGTAAAAAAGCCTGCTAGTTTTTAGCAGGCTTTTTTCATTTCTGAAAGCTCATGATTTCTTTTTGCTTTGCTCGTCGAGAGATTTTAAGAACGCTAATTTTTCTCTAATTTTTACCTCAAGCCCTCGATCTGTCGGTTGGTACCAGTTTGGCTGATCAATGCCTTCTGGTAAATAAGCCTCTCCAGCTGCATATGCATGAGGCTCATCGTGAGCATAGCGGTAAGCGTGGCCGTGACCTAACTGTTTCATGAGTTGAGTGGGGGCGTTGCGCAAGTGGCTTGGCACTTCTCTTGTTTGATCACCGGTAACGAAGGCTTTAGCTTGGTTGTAAGCTGTGTAAGCCGCATTGCTTTTGGGTGCAGCAGCAAGATAGATAAGAGCTTCAGCCAATGCCAGCTCGCCTTCTGGACTGCCTAAACGTTCATAGGTACTCGCTGCATCATTAGCCAATTGCATAGCCCTTGGATCAGCTAAGCCAATATCTTCCCAGGCCATTCTGACAATTCTTCTAGCTAAGTATTTAGCATCTGCACCACCAT
>CAMDUR010000002.1 GCA_945879115.1 Polynucleobacter meluiroseus | reverse complement strand
AACTCTGAAGCCTGCAAAACCGCAGACTCTAAAGTGTCAACTTCAAAAATATTAACCCCAGAATTTAATATTGCTTTTTTAATGAGAGGTGCATCGCGACCAATCAATATGACTGCTTTAGCAAACCTTGCTACAGGTTCTAACAAAGGTTGAAAATCTTGACCTTTACCCTCACCACCGGCAATTAAAACAATCTTCGCTTGCTGACCTGTAGTCTCGCTTAAGCCAATCAATGCTGCAATCGTCGCGCCAACATTCGTACCCTTGGAGTCATCAATATATTCAACACCATCAATAATTGAAACACTTTGGACTCGATGCGGCTCACCTTGATATTCACGTAAGCCGTGCAATAAGGAACTCATTGGTAAACCTATGGAGCTAGTCAAAGCTATTGCAGCAAGCGCATTACTAGCGTTATGGCGACCTTTAATCCTTAAAGCATCAGCTGGCATTAAGCGTTTTAATCGTAATGGCCCAGACTCTTCTGTTGACTTTTTTCTTCGACGCTTCAGTTTTAGCTCATTAGCTTCTTCATCAGGTTCAGCCCAAACTAACCAATCGATACCACCTGCTGCGGTGTCATGAAAAATACCAAAAGCATCCTCTTCGCTCGGCGATTCATTGCCAAATGTAATAACTCGGGTTGCTGATAAATGATCAGCCAAACCAATGACTAAATCATCATCACGATTTAAAACTGCAATAGTTTTTTCACCAAATATTTTTGCCTTTGCTGCTAAATAGTGATCCATATCACCATGCCAGTCAAAGTGATCCTGAGTAATATTTAGAATAGTCGCAGCATCGGCATTTAAACTATATGTATGTTGTAGCTGGAAGCTTGATAACTCTAAAACCCAAATATTTGGCAACTCTTTCACATCTAAAAGCTTATCAAGTGCCGCAGGACTTATATTGCCGGCCACACTAACAGTCATTCCCGCGCGCTCACAGAGCAAGCCTGTCAGGGCTGTTGTAGTTGTTTTTCCATTTGTACCGGTGATTCCAATAATTTTTGTTTGATAGTTTTGTTCAATACGTAAAGCATGAATAGCTTGCGCAAAAAATTCGATCTCACTCCAAATTGGAATATTTTTTTGAGTAAGCTCTTTTATAAATAATTCTATTGGCTCTGCTATTGGTGATAAGCCTGGGCTGATAGCAACAATATCAATGTCACTCAATAAATCTGAGTTTAATTCGCCAAAATGTATGTCAGTAACACCTAAATCACGAGCGGCTTTCTCGAAATGAAGGGCGATTTCTGACAATTGAGTTTTTTGTCTAGTATCAGCAATTATTACTTTTGCTCCCTGACTTAAACACCAGCGAGCAATTGCTGTACCCGACTCACCCATACCAAGCACTAATACTCGAATTTGATTCGTGTATTGATTGCCAAATGGATGTTGTAATTTGATCACTATGTTCACCTATCGCAATTTCAGACTAGATAAACCAATCAGCACTAATAAAATAGTGATGATCCAAAATCGAACAACTACTTGGGTTTCTTTCCATCCACTTAATTCAAAGTGATGATGCAGTGGTGCCATTTTAAAAATACGGCGGCCCTCACCATACATTTTTTTACTAATCTTGAACCAAGCCACTTGTAAAATAACCGAAACAGTTTCAGCAACGAAAATACCACCCATCACAAATAAAACAATTTCTTGGCGAACAATCACAGCAACTGTTCCTAATGCGGCACCCAATGAGAGCGCACCGACATCTCCCATGAATACTTGGGCTGGATGGGTGTTGAACCATAAAAACGCCAACCCGGCTCCACTCATAGCTCCGCAGAAAATCATCAACTCACCGGCACCAGGAATGAATGGGAATAGAAGATACTTCGTATAGATCGCATTACCCATGACATATGCAAAAACTCCTAATGCAGCGCCAACTAAAATCACAGGCATGATGACCAAGCCATCTAATCCATCAGTTAAATTGACTGCATTAGAACTTCCTACAATCACTAAATAGCTCAGAACAATAAATCCAAGCACTCCTAGCGGGTAACTTACCTCTTTAAAAAATGGCACGTACAAGTTTGACTTAGCAGGCAAATCAATTGAGAAACCACTCTTTACCCAGCTTAAGAAAAGTTCTAATACTTTTAAGTTATTAACCTCAGAAACTGAAAATGCCAAATAAATAGCAGCAAAAATTCCAATTAATGATTGCCATAAGTATTTTTCACGTGAAGACATCCCTTTAGGGTCTCTATAAACAACCTTACGGTAATCATCAACCCATCCAATAGCTCCGAAGCCCAGAGTCACAATCAAAACAATCCAAATGA
This sequence comes from Polynucleobacter meluiroseus, assembly GCA_945879115.1. Classification (GTDB taxonomy): domain Bacteria; phylum Pseudomonadota; class Gammaproteobacteria; order Burkholderiales; family Burkholderiaceae; genus Polynucleobacter; species Polynucleobacter meluiroseus_H. Next base: position 99,962 of record CAMDUR010000002.1, on the reverse strand, counting down.
AGCGATTACTCAGGTCAGCCCACAACAAAGTAGATACAGCTATACCTAATAGAATGAGTACGCCACCCATTGTTGGCGTACCAGTCTTAACTAAATGTGTTTGAGGGCCATCTTGACGAACAGCTTGTCCGACTTTTAAAGCTGTTAATTTTCGGATCACCCAAGGACCCCAAAACAGGCCTATTAATCCCGCCGTCAGAGTTGCCATCACAGCTCGGAGAGTGATGTAGTTAATGACTCTTAAGAAGCCATAGTCATCTTGTAACCACTGCGCTAACCATAGCAACATTAATGAATCTCCTCTACTAAATCCTTCACAACTCTTTCCATACGCATAAAACGAGAACCTTTAATTAACAGAGTTGTTGCATCGTTTTTAGAACGTTGCTGTAAAGACTCTTTTAATGCCGAAAATAACTCTTCAAATTTTTCAAAATGAGTAGCATTAATCCCAGCATCATTTTTAAGATTTGAACAATGGTTATAGCTAGTAACAGCCTCTTTACTTAACTCACCAATTGCAAATAATTTTTTAATATGATTTTCACGAGCATAAGCACCAATTTCCGCATGGAATTGCGCGCCCTGATCACCTACTTCTCCCATATCACCCAACACAAGCCATGACGACATATTTGTTGAAGATAAAACGTCAATGGCTGCACGAACAGAATCCGGATTAGCGTTATAGGTGTCATCAATCAAAGTGGTATGTTTGTTTAACTGATGCACTTGCATACGTCCACTTACGGGCTGAAATTCTTCCAGGCCTTTTTTAATATCATCCAAAGTCATACCAGCAGCCAAGCCGACAGCAGTAGCTGCTAGAGCGTTACTTGCATTATGTTCACCCAGAATATTCAATTTAAGTTCAATTGAGCCGAGTGGAGTATTAATCTTGATGTGATTAGAAGGCTGGTCCACCCATGAACCAATGACCGTTGCAGGAATATTTTGAGACCATGCAAAATCGATGACTTTTCTTGTCTTTGATAACTCTCTCCAATATTTAGAATATTGGGAGTCTGCTGGAAATACTGCAGTACCGTTTTCAGGTAATGATGAAATTGCTAAACCATGTTCTTGTGCAACTGCTTCAACAGTTGCCATAAATTCTTGATGCTCTCGCTGAGCATTATTAATCAGAGCAATATCTGCTTGAGCAATATCCGCTAATAACTTAGTTTCACCGGGGTGATTCATACCTAATTCAATAACAGCTAATCGATGTTCGGCTGTCAATCTCAATAAACTCATAGGCAAGCCAATCTCATTATTAAGATTGCCCTGAGTTGCTAAAGTCTTTTCAGTTCCAACTCCAGCCTTGAAGATGCTCTCAATCATGCCCTTAACCGTAGTCTTTCCATTACTACCAGTTACTACTGCTAATTTACTTAGATTTTGAGCTGCGCAAACCCTTTTCCATGCTTTTGCTAGGTCTTGGATAGCCTTCACTGTGTCTTTAACCAAAACTCCAGGTAAATTTTTTGGTAATTTTTCAATATTACTTATCAGAGATATCACTGCTCCATGAGCCTGGACATCATGCAAAAATTCATGAGCATCAAATTTCACCCCACGAATTGCAATAAAACAATCTCCAGGAAGAATGTCCCTACTATTACTAATGAAGCGCTTTATCGGAAAGTCAATAGCTGGAGGATTAACTATTTCAGCATTGGGTAATAGTTTTTTGATCTGAGATTGCATCATCCATGGGTTGCTCATACTGCGGCACCTCCCATAGCTAATTGAAGATGCAACTGATCTGAAAAGGCGTGACGTTTACCCAAAATCTCTTGGACCTCTTCATGTCCTTTGCCAGCTACCAAAACAACATCTTCTTGGCGAGCCTGACGAATGACTTGCAAAATTGCAGTAGCACGGTCAGAATTCTTTTGAATTTTTTCTACTGCTTTACAACCACTTAAAATTTCAGTAATGATTTTTACAGGATCTTCGCTTCTTGGGTTATCACTTGTAACCATGACTTCATCAGCAAATTGCTCAGCAATACGGCCCATTAAAGGTCGTTTGGAGTTATCTCTATCACCACCACAACCAAATACGCACCACAATTTTCCTGAGCGCTGATTAGCAATCGGTCGAAGTGCTTTAAGGGTTTGCTCAAGTGCATCTGGGGTATGTGCAAAATCAACTAATGCCATCGGAGCATGCGCTGTCTTACCGCGAACCAATTCCATTCGACCAACAATTGGTTTTAATTTCTTGACCTCTTTGATGGCCTCGGATTCAGAATATTCATTAGCAATTAATGTGGCTAATACAGCTAAGGAGTTACTGATATTGAATACGCCAATTAATTGACTTTGAATATTTCCAAACGATTGGTCTTCAATTGACAAATCAAAAGCCATGCCATCATGCTGAGTTTGAATATTCTCAGCTAAGATTTTTCTAATTCTTCTAGAAGGGCTAGAAGGTAATGAAGATAGCTTTTCTGCTTGAGTAGCATATGCCCAGATATTTATATCCAAATGTAGGCTTTTATTTAACTCAACTAAACATTCCTGACCAAAATTATCATCTGCATTAATGATGATATTTTTTATTCCTGGTAGACCTAAAATCTTTTTCTTTGATTTTGCGTACTCAGCCATACTGCCGTGATAGTCAAGATGGTCCTGAGTAAGATTAGTGATAATGACTGTATCGAACTCAATGCCATTAACCCTAAACTGATCAAGGGCGTGAGATGAAACTTCTATTGCGACAGCACTAGCATCCTGAATTTGAATATTTTTTAACAGGCTTTGTGTTCTAGGTGCATCAGGCGTTGTAAAACCAGTTCTTTCTAGTTGACCCAACAATCCAGCCCCAAGAGTTCCAATCACTGCAGTCTTTTTATATTTTGACTGAAGCGCTTGAGCAATCCATTGAGTTACAGTTGTTTTACCATTTGTACCGGTAACACCGACAACATACATTGATTGACTTGGCCTCTTGTGCCAATATGCAGCAATGTATCCTGCCTGTTCCGCCAGATTTTCAATTGCAATACATTTATCATTAGTTAAGATTTTGTCTAATTCTTTTTTATCAAGAATTTTTTCAAGACCTAGTGGTTCATACAAAACTAGTGCAGCGCCATTATTCAATCCATTATTGATATAAGAGCGATTATCAGTTGACTGTCGCTCATTACCGACTGGATATGCCAAAAACACGTCGCCCGTATTTATCTCGCGTGAGTCACCAGTCATTTTCCCGCCAGCCTTCATAAAAGGCTCCAAGAATTGGTATGGTGATAGGGCTGTGGTTGGTAACATGGCGTTCATCTGCTGAGTGATACCTTTTGGGTCGAATCACTAAAGGGTATTGGTATATCTTTATTAACCATTTGCTTAATCGCGGCATCTGGCAAGACGCTCATTCCACGCAATGTGCCAGCAACAATATTTGAAAATGCTGGAGCAGCAACTACTCCGCCGTAGTAGCCACCCACTCTTGGCTCATCAACCATGACAGCAACCACGATTCGAGGAGCGCTCATAGGTGCTAGACCAACAAAGAAGCCGCGATACTTATCAGTTGAATACCCCTTACCCTCAACTTTGTGCGATGTTCCAGTTTTTCCACCAACGCGATAGCCAAGAGTTTGAGCATTAATTGCAGTACCGCCAGTTTGAGTAACCGTCTCAAGCATTTCTCTCATTTGAATAGCTGTTTTAGCTGAAATGACTTGCGTGCCCTTTGGCTTTACATCACTCTTGTACATAGTCGCAGGCACTAGCTCACCATCTCTTGCAAAGATCGTATAAGCCCTAGCTATTTGAAATAGGGATGCTGATAAACCGTAACCATATGACATGGTTGCTTGATCAATAGGGACCCAATTTTTGTGTGGTCGCAAGCGCCCAGCTACCGCACCAGGGAATCCAATCGTAGGGGCTTGCCCTAAACCTACAGCTTGGAACATTTCCCACATATCTTGTGCCGATAATTGCATCGCAATTTTGGCAGTTCCAATATTGCTAGATTTTTGAATAATTTCTGCAACAGTTAAAGTGTCGTAGGATTTTGTATCTGTAATTGCCTTTTTGCCAATGACTACTTTCTTGCCAATTTGCATTTGAGTATTGGGTTGTATTAAACCTTTTTCAAGTGCAATAGCTACTGAGAAAGGTTTTACTGTTGAGCCAGGCTCAAAAGTATCAGTGAGAACACGGTTTCTTAATTTTTCACCCGTTAAGCCAACTCTTGTATTGGGGTTGTATGTTGGCCAATTAGCTAAAGCCAAAACTTCACCTGTCTGAACATCTAGCACAACGACTCCCGCTGCTTTTGCCTGATGCTTTTCTACAATCGCTTTAATTTCGTTAAATGCCAAATACTGAACTTTGCTATCAATAGATAACTGTAGATCTGCGCCATCCTTGGGAGGATTAATAATCCCCAAACCTTCAACATATCGCCCTAATCGATCTTGAACAACTCTGCGACGCCCAGGCTGTCCGGCTAGATCTTTTTCTCTTGCCAACTCCATACCCTCTTGGCCTCGATCTTCAACATTAGTAAACCCAACAACATGTGCCATCGCCTCACCCTCAGGATAGAGACGCTTATATTCACTATTTTGAGCAATTCCTGGAATGCCTAAATCTTTAATTTTCTTTGCAATTTCTAAATCAACTTGTCGCTTCAAAAATACTTGATTCTTTTCTGATGCTAATTTTTTTCTTATCTCTGATTCACTCATCTCAAGCAAGCGAGCCAATTCAACAATTTTGGTTTTTTCAATATTTTCTGGAATAGCTTCTGGAAACGCAATTATTGCTTTAGCCAATAAGCTCGTTGCCAACACCTCGCCGTTTCGATCAAGAATTTTTCCTCTACTTGCAGGCATCTCAATTGTGCGCAAAGTAGCTTTATTTCCTTTTTCTTCGTAAAAAGAATTATCAAAACCTTGAACCCAGATCGCTCTTAATACAAGCGAGATAAACCCAATAAAAATCAAAAATAAAACAAGTCTTGATCGCCACATTGGTAGGCGCAAGACTAGGTTAGGTGTCGATGAATAAGATATGCGCGGCATTAATCAACCACCACATATTGAGTTCGTCCCGGATTAATCGGCTGCATCTGTAATTGCTTACGTGCAATATCCGTAATTCGGGATGACTTAGACAAGTTTCGTTGCTCATACTCCAGCCTTAACCATTCTTGATTCAGACGGCGTTCTTCTGTTTGAGCTCTCTCCAGCGCCACATAAAGTGACCGTGTTTTTTGCTGAGCAGCCACCAAAGATAATGAGCACAACATCAAGATGATCAAAAGAATGATTGTTGAGCGATTCATGATTGACGACCGCCACTTTGATTCTTTATTTTTCGCATAACGCGCAGGATTGCTGAGCGTGATCTTGGGTTTTCTTTTACTTCTTCTTTACTTGGTTTTATTCTTGCTAATAACTCCGCCAATGGTTTTGGCATTTGTTCTTGAGTTAAAGGTAAACCTCTAGGCACCTCAATGTGCGCTAAGCCTTGCATGAATTGTTTAACAATCCGATCTTCCAAAGAATGAAAGCTTATAACGGCCAATAGGCCATTTGGCTTGAGACAATTAAATGCTGCTCTCAACCCACTCTCCAAATCGGTAAGTTCTTGGTTGATATAAATCCGTATAGCTTGAAAGGTGCGCGTGGCCGGATCTTGGCCCGCCTCGCGGGTGCGGACGACACTAGCCACGAGCGTCGCGAGCTCTCTTGTACGAGTGAGGGACTCGCCTTGCTCTCTGCGAGCAATAATCGCCTTTGCAATCTGTAAAGCAAACCGTTCTTCCCCATACTCTTTAATAACCCTCGCTATTTCGCTTTGTTCTGCATTTGCAAGCCATTCAGCTGCACTCATTCCTCTTGTTGTATCCATCCGCATATCTAGCGGTCCATCCTGACGGAATGAGAATCCACGGTCTGGATCGTCGACTTGTGGAGAGCTGATCCCCAAGTCCAACAAAATACCGTCGACTGTTTCCACTTCGATGTGCTCTTCCATCGAGGCAAAGCTGTCGTGAATAATTTGAAATCTGGAATCCTGAATTTTTTTTGATTCTGCAATCGCTTGCAAATCTTTGTCGAAGGCTATTAGTTGAGATTGGGGATTGAGCTTCGTCAATATCAAGCGAGTGTGTCCGCCCCGCCCAAAAGTTCCATCGATAATTTTTTTTGGTGAACTCACCGTCTCTGTTTGATCTGTGCATCCCAATACCGAGGTGACTGCCTCGGCCAGTAGAACTGGGCGATGGATGAATGTCATCGTTGACCCACATCAGAAAGTAAATTGCTTGAGAGCATCGGGCATGCCTTGTGCAATAGCTACTTGCTCTTTTTGTGCGTATATAGCTGCATCCCACAACTCAAAATGACTACCCATGCCTAAAAGCATGACATCGCGCTCAACATTTGCAGCTGCACGTAATTCAGGACTCACCAAAATACGCCCTGAGCCATCCATCTCAACATCAAATGCATTACCTAAAAATATTCTGCGCCACCAATGCGCATCCATTGGCAATTGCGCAATGCGGCTTCTGAATGCTTCCCACTCAGAACGAGGAAACAAAAGAAGACAACCATCCGGATGTTTTGTGAGTGTGACTCTGCCGTCACCTTGTAATTGCAAGGCGTCACGATGCCTTGAAGGAATCGACATGCGACCCTTGGCATCGAGAGTTAATGCTGAAGCACCTTGAAACACGTAATTTTCCCCACTTTTTCACACTTTTCCCCACTTTAGAGGATGACCTATAACTGGTCAAGTGTTTTGGGTACTTTTTTTACATTTTCTTTAGGTAGAACAAGTACTTAGAAAAATATGTTAAGAGTATTTTAAGCCTAAATTTCCAATAAAAACATAGTCATGGAAAGTACTCTTGAGAAGTTAGCTTAGGGTTATATGCGATAGGCTGTGAATGTCATGGCCTTGGCCATTGTTTTCATCATTGATTGAATTATTGAAGGTAACTCAACACCACCTTCTCTAATTGCCATTTGTCCATGCTCAATCTCATCAGCGCGCATTTGTGCAACTATGGTTCTTGAAATAATGTCATTAGAAGGTAGATCATTTAGATGATCATCCAAATGATGTTCCACTTGTTTTTCTGTTTCTGCAACAAAGCCTAAGCTCACTTTATCACCGGCCAAACCAGCAACAGTACCTAATAAAAATGATCCCGCATACCAAAGTGGATTTAATAAACTTGGGCGAGAATCTAATTGCTTCAATCGGCTCTCACACCAAGCCAGGTGGTCTTCTTCTTCAATTGCTGCATGCTCTAATTTTTCTTTAAGCGAAATATTTCTAGCGTGTAATTTTTGAGATTGATATAACGCTTGCGCGCACACCTCACCCACATGATTGATGCGCATTAGACCTGCTGAATGCTTTTTCTCGTCAACTGATAGCTCAACAATTGGAGCTTCTGGTGGCTTCGGTATCGGTCTTCTCATTGGGGTTGCCCCAACAATCGAACGCAATACCTTATCAAACTCATTAATCAAATCATCTACAGGATTCATTTTTTGCTTGGAGGTCATCTCAACATCTTAAACCCTTGTTATTCAGCATGTTTACAGTATAAAACCCCTAAATTGTTGTTTTATTGCAACGCTTTCTAATTTTTATACTAATTTTTAGGGTTAATCAACACTTGTAATTTACTTTATTGATATCTTTGATATTGGTTTCTTTGTAAACCATGTAGAAAAATGTGACTTTTGTTGTTTTTTTGCATCAACCATATTGGAGAACTCATGAAAAAAACGCTTATCAGCGTAGCGGTGCTTTTAGTTGTTACGGCACCACTGGTCACCACAAGTGTCCGGGCACAAATAACTAACAAATCTATTTACGGAACTATTGATAGTGGCATGCGATACAGCAATAAAGCTGGGCATGATCACTTAGGCAATTCCAAAGAAAGTCGTTTATCAGGAAACTCAGGTGGTCTAACGGGATCTCATCTCGGCTTCAAAGGTCAGGAAGATCTGGGGCAAGGCACAACAACTATTTTTAATTTAGAAGCTGGTGTCAATATGAGTACTGGAGATTCGAACACATCTAGCGATACAAGCATTTATGGAAAGAAAAGTGAAAATAAAAGTTTGTTTGGTAGACAAGCTTACTTAGGTATCGGTCATCAAGAATTCGGTCATATTACGATGGGAAGACAGTACACCATTAGCTATGATGTTATTAAAGACTTTGATCCAAGTAATAACATCAATCAATCTCAAACGATTCATTATTTAAGTGGATATGCTGATTTAAAAAATAATCACAATCGCTCTGATAACACGATCAAATATCGTCACCAGCTTGCAGGCGTCACGACCTTAGCTAGTTATAAATCTGGTAACCAAGTTGGGTCAGTGACTAACGGAAGTGAAGTAGCAGTAGGTATGCTTTATAAAAATTCTACTTGGGGTGTTGGTGCTTCATTTACAGAAATTGGAATATCCAAAATGCAAGATACGGCAGCAGCAGCTTCACAAGCTCTTGGTAAAACTCAAATCTATAACTTAGCTGGAGAATATAAACTGAATCGTTTTAAATTCAGAACTGGTTTTTCACAAACCAAATTCCCTCAATTGAAAGTTGGTGATATTTTTAACCATCCTCAATTAGCGATCCCACATAGAGATCAAATTGGATCAACTGTATTTATCAGTGCTTGGGGGGCGCAATATGACTTGAGCCCAAAGATAGAATTAAGCTTAGCGCAATACAGTAAGCTTCAATATCAATCTCCATCTTACAGATTGATGGATAAAGACAAGCGAACTGTATTGAGCAGTCTGTATAAATTATCAAAAAGAACTGACATTTATGGGTTTATGGACTGGCATTCCAACAGAGCTGGCGTTTCAGAAACAAATAAATCTAAAAACCAGCAAAGCATCACAGCTGGATTAAGACATAGTTTTTAAACAAGCACCTCGGCTTTACATGCTGCTTTAGTTTTTAGTCCTAAATCAGCAAGTAGCTCACGATCAGCATCTGCTTCTGGGTTGTTGGTTGTGAGCAACTTATCACCGTAGAAAATTGAATTTGCACCAGCCATGAAGCACATTGCTTGGATAGCACGCCCTAATTCTTGACGACCTGCAGATAGGCGCACACGAGCTGTTGGCATAGTGATACGAGCAATAGCGATAGTTCGAACAAACTCCAATGGATCAACACCTTTTTGATCAGCTAGAGGAGTGCCCGCGACAGGGACTAAGTGATTGATAGGTACTGACTCAGGATACGGATTTAAATTAGCTAACTTAGCAATAAACGCTGCCCGTTGGGTACGAGTTTCGCCCATGCCAATAATGCCACCACAACAAACAGACATACCGGCACTGCGAACATTTTTAAGGGTATCTAAACGATCTTGATAGTCACGAGTTTTGATAACTGAAGCGTAAAAATCTTCACTAGTATCTAAATTATGATTATAAAAATCTAATCCGGCATCGCCTAAAGCTTTTGCTTGTTCAGGTGCCAACATACCTAATGTTGCGCATGTTTCTAAACCCAAATCTTTAACACCCTTGATCATGGCAACAACTTTTTCAATGTCGCGATCTTTCGGCTCCCGCCATGCTGCACCCATACAAAAACGATTGGAACCAGCTTCTTTTGCAGCACGAGCAGCCTCTAATACTTCTTCAACGTCCAACATTTTTGTAGCTTTTACATCTGTGTGATAGCGAGCTGCCTGAGGGCAGTAGCCGCAATCTTCTGGGCAACCACCTGTTTTGATAGACAACAAGGTTGCTAACTCAATATCACCATCAGGGAAATTTTCACGATGAGTGGTCGCAGCTCGCGCCATTAACTCATTCATAGGTAATTCGTATAGTTCAAGTACTTGGGCAACAGTAGTAGACATAAGATTTTTAGGGGAATTCTTAGTAATAATTGCTAATGATACAGGTCGAAGTGTTCAAATAGAGTCTATGCGTAGAATCCTAACTTTTATTTCTTTAGCAATCCTGACTCAAACAGCTTCCGCTGAAAAGTCATGGCCTTACGCTAGTTCAGAGCCTATTAAAATTATAGTCACCTTTACACCGGGTGGTGCACCAGATATTTTGGCTAGAGTGCTTGCCGAACATTGGCAAAAAGATCATAATAATCAAGTAATTGTAGAAAATAAGCCTGGGGCAGGCGGCAATATTGGCACTGAATTAGCCACCAAATCAAACCCCAATGGCCACACACTGCTGATTGGCACAGTCGGAACTTTAACGATCAATCCGTATCTTTATAAAAATATTTCTTACGATGCCCATAAAGATTTAGAGCCTATTACTTTTTTAGCAAGCACGCCTAATGTGCTGGTTTTAAATAAAAACGTGCCCGCTGATGATGCTAAATCTTTAATAGATTTAGCAAAAGCACAACCCAATCAAATGAGTTATTCATCATCGGGTATTGGTACATCGATTCATTTATCAGGTGAACTATTTCAACAGCTAACTAAAACAAAAATCCAACACATTCCATACAAAGGACGAGCCCAAGCCATGCCTGATTTATTGGGTGGTCGAGTCCAAATGAGTTTTGATAATTTGACATCTGCAATGCCACTTATCAAGTCTGGCGATTTAAAAGCAATTGGCGTAACTAGTCTCCAACGCTCTCCTCATGCCCCAGATATTCCAACGCTGAGTGAGTCAGGAGTCCCCGGTCTTAAAAACTTTCAAGTCACATCTTGGTTTTCATTAATGGGCCCTGCTGGCATGAAACAGGAAGATATTCTAAAAATTGCCATGGAGACTAAGCGTGTCTTATCTTTACCAGAAGTTAAGCTGCGATTATCTAGTATGGGTTTAGAGGCAAACCCTCAGGGACCTGAAGCACTAAAGCGCTTGATTCAATCAGATTCAAAACGATGGTCAAAATTAATTGAAGAAACAGGCATCAACGCAGAATGAACACCAATAGACCTAAGTCAATATCTGATCAATGGGTAGAGCGAAGCCTAAAAGCTGTATGGCACCCTTGCACACAAATGAAACACCATGAGAGATTCCCGCTCATTGCTTTATCTCATGCAAAAGGTAGCTGGCTCTATGATCAAGATGGTCATCGGTATTTAGATGCAATTAGTTCATGGTGGGTTAATTTATTTGGGCACTCTAACCCTTACATCAATGCGGCATTAAAAAAACAACTCGATCAACTAGAGCATGCGATGCTGGCTGGGTTCACGCACCCCCCCGTTGTAGAGCTATCTGAAAGACTCAGCGCACTAACATCTCATCATTTAGGTCATACCTTCTTTGCCTCAGATGGAGCTTCCGCCATTGAAATTGCTCTTAAGATGAGCTTTCATTATTGGCGAAACATGGGCCTTTCAGATAAAAAAGAATTCATCTGTTTAAAAAATAGTTATCACGGTGAAACTCTTGGTGCTCTAGCAGTGACTGATGTTGCTATCTTTAAAGATGCCTATGGGCCTCTTATTCGTCATGCTCATATTGTTACGAGCCCAGATGCAAGAAATGCCACGGCAGGAGAAACAAATGAAGATGTGGCCACTCGCTCACTAAAAGACTTAGAAACAACACTTCAGAAATGCCAAGGAAAAATTGCCGCCCTCATTCTTGAACCATTGGTTCAATGTGCCACCGGTATGGCCATGTACGATGCCAGTTACTTAATAGGTGCCCGTCAACTATGTGATAAATACCAAGTGCACTTGATTGCAGATGAAATTGCAGTGGGGTGTGGGAGAACTGGAACATTCTTTGCTGTTGAGCAAGCTGGTGACTCTGGGATCTGGCCAGACTTCTTAGCTTTATCAAAGGGTATCAGCGGTGGATATTTACCACTATCACTTGTTATGACAACAGAAAAAATCTATCAAGCTTTTTATGATGAAGATACAAGTCGAGGATTTCTGCATTCTCATTCATACACAGGAAACCCTTTAGCTTGCACAGCGGCGCTTGCAACATTGGATATTTTCGCCAATGACCAAGTGATTGAAAAAAATAAAGTCTTAGCAAAAGCCATGACAGAGTCATTTGCTTGGGCACAAAATGATTCAAACATTGAACATTTGCGCCAAAAAGGCATGATTTTGGCATTTGATATCAAAGAGAGCGTTACAACGAGCTCATTTGCTAAGGAATTTTTCAAAGAGGCTTTATCTAAAGAAATTTTGGTGCGCCCTATTGGGCGGACCATTTACATCATGCCTCCCTATACATTAAGCACAGATGAGTTAACTATTCTTTCAAATGGTATTGAGAAGACCTTGCGCCTTGTTTTACAAAACAAGAGCTAGAATTTAGTCATGAGCAACTCATATACTCAACACTACGCCCAACTTTTAGCTAACTTAGAGAAAAAATCCCTTCGTAGAAAACTTAAAGTTAGCGAAAGTGCCAGTGCTCCATTAATGATGATTGATGGCCGCACCATGCTCACTTTTTGCAGCAACGATTATTTGGGCTTAGCCAATCATCCTAAAATTGCTCAAGCTATCGTAGATGGTACCCAAAGTTATGGGGCTGGCAGCGGCGCCTCTCATATGATTAGCGGGCACAATCAAGCGCACGAGGCCTTAGAACAAGCCCTTGCAAAAACGCAGAGCGCCTTCATCCCCAAGGTCAAAACATTATTCTTTGGCACTGGCTACATGGCCAACATGGCTGCCATTACTGCGCTAAGCACATTACATGATGCTTCCGGTGAACGCATTCAGATGAGCATCTTTTCTGAAGAACTAAATCATGCATCTTTGATTGATGGCATTCGCTTAGCAAGCAAACAGAATCAAGCCACCATTAAAATTTATCCGCATCAAGATATGGCGACACTTAGGAAAATGCTGGCGGAGGATTTAAATCCTTTTAAATTGATTGTTACGGATGCCGTATTTAGCATGGATGGCGATATTGCTCACGTTGATCAATTATTAGATGCTGCTGAAGAATTCAACGCTCTTCTAATGATTGATGACGCTCATGGCTTTGGTGTTTTAGGAGATCAAGGCTTAGGTGCTCTGAATTTATTTAACTTACAAGCAAGTGATCCACGTACTGCAAGGATCATTTACATGGGAACCTTAGGGAAATCTGCTGGCTTAAGCGGTGCTTTTGTTGCTGGGAATGCAGATCTGATTGAATGGGTGATGCAAAAAGGTCGCGCTTACATCTACACCACAGCTAGCCCTCCATTTATTGCGCAAGGTCTTCTTACAAGTCTCGAACTGATGAAGGATCCCACTCATCGATTGGCGCTTGAAAAAAATATTGCTTACTGGCATAGCCATCTTCAACTAAAGAAATGGCGCTTAATGCCATCACAGACGGCTATCCAGCCGATCATCATTGGCACAAATGCAGATGCACTTAAAGTAGCTGAACAACTTGATCAAAAAAATATTTGGGTTCCTGCGATTCGACCACCGACGGTAGCAGAAGGTACAGCACGCTTGCGTATTACCTTCTCCGCAACACACACAACAGAACAAATCGGGCAACTAATCGAAGCACTTCATGAGATTGAATATGCCTTCTAATCAAAATGTGGGATTCTTTGTCACCGGTACCGATACTGAAGTTGGTAAAACTTTAGTATCGGGTGCACTTCTTTTACTTCTGCAGAAAAAATATTCTCAGGTAATTGGATATAAACCGGTTGTCGCTGGCATTAGTCTTATTGATGGAGAGCCACAAAACGAAGATTTAGTAACCTTAGCATTGGCGTCCACTCACGAAGCAGCTAAAGATATCTCTAATATTTGTCCTTATATTTTAGAAACCCCTTCAGCACCTCATCTAGTTGCAAAGAAAAATGGCATTGCACTGAACTACGACAAGATGCTAGACGGCTACCAGGTTTTAGCTAAACAAGTTGATGCTGTTGTGGTTGAGGGTGTTGGTGGATTTAAGGTGCCTTTTCATCAAAATAAAGATAGCGCTGACTTTGCTAAAGACATTGGCTTACCAGTTATTTTGGTTGTAGGAATGCGCCTTGGTTGTATTAACCATGCTCTATTAACTGTCGAAGCAGTTTTAGGTAGAGGATTAACATTAGCTGGTTGGGTTGCCAACACAATTGGGCCAATGAACTTGCTTGATGAGAACATTCAATCTTTACAACAACTCATTAAAGCCCCACTCCTCGGTACAATCCCGCACCTTAATCAAGAGTTGGCTAAAACTCCGTATACCAAACTAGCTCTTGAAACTGCAGTTAGCTATATACGCTTACCTGATTAAATTTTTAAATTAAATCTGATCTCTTAGTTCGCGCCTTAAAATTTTTCCAACATTAGTTTTAGGTAACTCATCCCGGAATTCCACAAGCTTAGGTCTTTTGTAACTGGTAAGCTGCGTTTTGCAGTGCGCAATCACACCTTCATAACTTAAGTTAGGATCTTTTTTAACAATAAAGACCTTAACGGCCTCACCTGTTGCATCATCTGGAACACCTACGACACCACACTCCAAAACTCCTGGCAACATAGCAATGACTTCTTCAACCTCACTAGGGTAAACATTAAATCCCGAGACCAGCACCATATCTTTTTTGCGGTCAATGATCTTGACGTAACCATCTTGGTTCATCAACCCAATATCACCAGTCTTAAAAAATCCATCTTCAGTCATGGATTGAATAGTTTCATCAGGTCGATTCCAGTAACCTGCCATTAACTGTGGGCCACGAATACATATTTCTCCAGCCTCTCCAAACGACAACACTTTACCTGCGTCATCACGTATGCTGACATCAGTTCCGGGCAAAGGAAGGCCAACATGCCCTGTAAAACCATCAATCAGAGGTGTGTTACAGCAAGCAACTGGCGAGGTTTCTGAAAGCCCATAGCCTTCTGCAATTGGTTTTCCCGTTAACGATAGCCAACGATCAGCTGGCGATTTTTGTACGGCCATACCGCCACCAATCGCAACTAATAAATTTGAAAAATTAATTTTTCCAAATGAGGGGTGATTCATTAAGGCATTGAACAACGTATTCACAGCAGGGAATATGTGAAATTGCTTAAGCCCTCTGAGCAATTTAATAAAACCTGGAATGTCTTTAGGATTTGTAATAAGAATATTCAAACCACCACTTCTAATTCCAAACATACAGCAGGCTGTCAAAGCAAAGATATGGTACAGAGGTAGTGCGCACACAAAAACCATTTGATCAATCTGTTTACCCTTCAAACCTGGCTCTAACCATGCTTCAATCTGAAAAACATTAGCCAGCACATTTCGATGCAGGAGAACAGCTCCTTTAGAAACGCCTGTTGTACCACCCGTATATTGTAAAAATGCAATATCGTTTGAATCAACTAATGGTGGACTCCAAGAGTGATACTGCCCCTTTTCAAGCGCGCTCTTAAAATTAATACTTTCTGATAAGTGCCATGCTGGAACTAATTTTTTAACCTTCCTAACCACCCAATTAACAAGTATTCCTTTGGGGCCCATTAATTCCCCCATATTTGTCACAATGACATGCTTGATGGCTACTTGGTCTTGTACCTTCTGATAAACATGAGCAAAGTTTTCCAGAACTACCAATACCTCAGCACCAGAATCTTTTAATTGGTAGGCTAACTCTCTTGGCGTGTATAGAGGGTTGATATTAACCACCACATAGCCAGCTCTTAAAGTGCCTAAAAGTGCTACAGGGTATTGCAAGAGATTAGGCATCATTAATGCAACACGAGCCCCTTTCTTTAATCCCAGTGACTGCAAATAGGCAGCAAAGTCTTTGGATGACTTATTCAATTGTTTGAAAGTCATTGACTTACCCATGCAATCGAATGCATCACGTTCCGGGTATGCAGCAAATGAAGCTTCCATCATTTGCACTAAAGATTGATGTTCGCAAGCATCTAACTGATGAGGAACACCTTCTGGGTAATTATCTAACCAAGGTTTATTTTGATTCATGCCATTTTCTCTTTCGAGTAATTTTTTCATTAATTTTCTAATTATTGTGAAATATTGCACTAAAGTAGCACGATTACCAAGTGCTAAGCACATAAGCGCTATAAACGATATGATTAGGTAAGTTACTGAAAATTAAACCTATGAAACTATTGCCAGAAGTACTTGAATCAGTTGAGCTTATTAAGGCTATTCGCCGGGATATTCACGCGCATCCAGAACTATGTTTCCAAGAAAATCGGACGTCTGATACGGTAGCTCAGCAACTTGAATCTTGGGGTATTAAGGCCCATCGAGGTCTTGGTAAAACTGGGGTTGTTGGAACTATCATTGGAACCCAAGGGCCCGGTAGATCAATTGGTTTACGTGCTGACATGGACGCACTGCCACTTCAAGAACACAATCATTTCGAGCATGCCTCAAAGCATGATGGGAAGATGCATGCCTGCGGCCATGATGGTCACGTTGCTATGCTCTTGGGTGCAGCAGAATATCTGTCTCAACATCGCGACTTCAAAGGTAGCGTTCATTTCATTTTCCAACCAGCTGAAGAAGGTGGTGGCGGTGCACGAGAAATGATTAAAGATGGTTTGTTTAAATTATTCCCCTGCGATGCTGTTTTTGGTATGCACAACTGGCCAGGTATGGCAGTTGGTGAATTCGGTGTAACGCCTGGACCGATGATGGCTTCCAGCAATGAGTTTGTTATTACTGTTAAAGGTAAAGGTGGTCATGCCGCATTACCTCACAACAGCGCTGACCCAGTTTTTGCTGCTAATCAAATTACAAGTTCACTACAGAGCATCATCACACGCAATAAACGTCCGATTGATGCTGCAGTTTTATCAATTACTCAATTTCACGCTGGCGATGCTAGCAATGTTATTCCTGACAGCGCCTGGCTTGGTGGCACCGTTAGAACCTTTACGCTTGAAGTATTAGATTTAATTGAGACGCGTCTACGACATATTGCCAAAACAGTAGCACTAAGTTTTGATTGTGAGGCGGATGTCAAGTTTGTAAGAAACTATCCTCCAACGATTAATCACCTTAAAGAGACTGAATTTGCGATCAGTGTCATGAAAGACCTTGTCGGAGAGGATCGGGTAAATCCTCGCGTTGACCCCACTATGGGCGCTGAAGACTTTGCTTTTATGTTGCAAGAAAAGCCTGGTTGTTACGTATTTATTGGCAACGGTGATGGTGACCATCGCTCTCAAGGGCATGGCATGGGGCCCTGTCATCTCCATAACCCATGCTATGACTTCAACGATAACCTACTACCTTTAGGTAGCAGTTATTGGGTCAATCTGACGCAGCAATATTTAGCCGCAAAATAAAACTTAGTTTTTTAGTTCAATATCGCCATAGATAGCTTTGACTTGAGTGCGGGTATTGTCTGTATCTGTTAGTAAGCCTAAGCCGATTATCTTCCCAGGTTTTTCAGAAAAAGCGGCTTCGTAATCTTTTTCCAAATCACGATGATGCTGCTGCCAAACGCCTAAATCCTTCGAGCCGCTATTAACTACAATCATTTTGACTCTTGATGTGCGTGGGCTTGTGATGATTGTTTCAATGGGGCTCTTAGCAGCCCAAACATACATCAGACTGGCATAAGGCATGTCATGACCACTGACAATTTTCGCCATTTCAAAGACTATTTGATCGCGTACGGGCAACTTGGTTTTATCACCATCAAAAGCAACCAAGATTCTTAGCGGCGCATCATCTCTTGAAGAGTCTTGATTATTGGCATTAGGGATGTAATCCAGTGCTTTCCACTGCCAGCTCAAAAATAGGCTATTTGGATCACGTGGTTTTAATGGAAGAACTAAGCCTGATGCCGCGATATCTGCACTCGCATGCAAAACTGTTTTACCCTCATATTGCTCAAGGTTGTACTCTGTTTTATTTTTTTGTGGAGTAATTCGCCAAATCTGCCAAGCCTTGGGTAAACGACCTCCTTGATTCAGATCAGAAAACTTACCCACTTGCTCAGCAGGTGGAGTTTGCATGTCTCCCACCTCTAGAGTAGCGCAGGCACCTAAACTTAAAATAACTACAAAAGCAGATACTCGTAATAATATTCCAGACATCATTTACTGGTGCTTAAATTCAGCTTTACGTTTTTCAATAAAAGCGGCCATGCCCTCTTTTTGATCTTCTGTTGCAAATGCCGCATGAAATAAACGACGCTCTAAATGGATTCCTTCGCTTAAGGAAGTTTCATAAGCGGCATTAATACTTTCCTTGACCATCATTAAAATAGGCAAAGACATCTCAGAAATTGTTTTAGCTGCTGACATGACTTCGGTCATCAATTGATCAGCTGGAACCACTCTTGAAACCAGCCCTGAACGCTCAGCCTCACTCGCATCCATCATTCTTGCTGTTAGGCACATATCCATGGCTTTTGCTTTTGAAACAGCTCTTGGTAAACGTTGTGATCCACCTGATCCTGGTAGAATACCTAATTTAATCTCTGGTTGACCAAATTTGGCATTATCTGCAGCAATAATGACATCACACATCATTGCTAATTCGCAACCACCACCTAGAGCGTAACCAGCGACTGCTGCAATCACCGGCTTACGAATACGGCGAATCGTTTCCCAGTTTTTGGTAATGTAATCGCCCTTATAAACATCGGTAAAACTATATTTGGCCATCATGCCAATATCCGCACCAGCCGCAAAAGCTTTCTCACTTCCAGTAATGACAATGCAAGAGATAGTTTCATCAGCATCAAAACCCAATAAAGCGGCACCCAATTCATCCATCAATTGATCATTGAGAGCATTCAGCGCCTTAGGTCGATTCAGAGTAATTAAAGCAACACGGCCCTCAGTAGAGATCACAATATTTTCATAACTCATCTTTATTTCCTTTGGCATTCATTAAATAATTTCTTCAGGCTGTCTAAATAATTACTTAGGTAAAAGAACCCACATACGGCCTTGTTGCTTCATTCTACCGGCGTAAGCTCCAGCTTCATCGCCTGTGCCCCAATAAAAGTCAGCTCGTACGGCACCAATGATAGCGCTACCAGTATCTTGAGCCATCATTAAACGTTGAATCGGTTTCTTGCTTAACGGATATGTCGTGTCCAAAAAAACAGGCGCGCCCAATGGTAAAGCTTTGGTATCAACAGCAATACTTCTTTCAGCTGTCAAAGGCACTCCTAGGGAGCCAATGGGTCCAACAGAAGCATCATGACTGGCTGGTAGCTCTCTGAAAAAGACATAGCGTGGATTGGCATTGAGCATTTCTTGCACGCGCTTTGGGTTTTTCTCTGCCCAGGCTTGAATTCCTTGCATGGTTGCTGTTGCTCGAGTAATTTCTTTACGATCTAACAGCCACTGTGCAAACGATTTAAAGGGTTGGTCATTCGTACCTGCAAAGCCTATACGAATGACTGCTCCATCACTCATCCTAATACGCCCTGAACCCTGCACATGTAAAAAGGCTGCAGCAACAGGATCATCCACCCAAACAATTTCTTGTCCATTTAATTGCCCGCTAGACATGAGTTCAGCTCTTGTGGGTAATGAACTTGGTTTTTTCTTAAGCCAAGCCTCTGGGTAACGATGGATAGGTGTTTGGTAGACGCCACCTTTTTTCCTTGCCCCATTCAAGTATGGCTCGTAATAACCTGTTACCAAACCATGAACACTGCCAGCAGATGCTCCTGACTGATGTCTGATTTCCATTACCTTCATATAACTTTGAAAATAAAGTCGAATTGAATCACTGCTATTGACGTTCACCTTTGCAGTTGCTGCACATGCAGGCTTCCAATTTAAGCCGCTAGGGTTACGCTTTAACATACCCTCACAACTTCTCATCCAAGCTGGCCAAGCGGCTGTTAAATCATCTTCTTTCCAACCGGGTAAATCACTCCAAGTGACAGGGATCAATTCAGCAACGCGACTGCTATAGGTATTACTGGAAGGAGCTTCCTTAACTGACTTTTTTGAATACTCAGGTATTGTTGAGCAAGCCGTCAAAAACATAGTTAAAGCTGCTAAAAAACTAGCTAGCTTAAAAGTCTTTTTTAAGTAAAGGTTATTCATGTTTACACTAAGATCATTAATCAGTTAGGCTTATGATGCCATTTATTAGACAAGTGCTATTTACGTTCAGGAGAAACTTAATTGAGTGATTTATTTGATGAATTTCCAATGTTGATATTTGCCTTAGAAGCTGGTGTAGCTTTATTAGTTTTGGTCATCATTGTAGTTTGGACCATGATGGGCAGAAAAGATCGATAAACCAAGTTTACTAATGGGTCTCTTAATGCAGTGTCCTTGGCATCACAAGGGCAAATTCTGGGATAGGTGTTTGGAAAAACTGAGCATCCTCGCTACAACAGAAGAAATCACCCCTCATAGTACCCATCGGAGTCGGTAAAGTAGCCCAACTGGTGTACTCAAACTGCTCTCCTGGGCGCAAAAGAGGCTGTTGGCCAACGACGCCCAAACCTCGGACCTCCTGAACACCATTATCGCCATCTGTAATGATCCAATGACGCGCAATTAGTTGAGCCGGAAGCTGTCCTGTATTTTTAATCGTGATGGTGTAGGCAAAGGCAAACCGCCTACTTTCAGCGTCTGATTCGTCCGGAAGATAGGTCACTTTGACCTGCACATTGAATTGATGTTGTTCCATAACAAGATTCTCCGCTATAGAAGAAGCTACTGCAAGTCAGACCGAGCTAAAATGGTACATGGTTAAAATAAATACCCCTCAATCCTACTTAATTGCCCCCTCCATTCTCTCGGCTGACTTTGCTCGCTTGGGTGAGGAGGTCAGCTCAGTACTAGCTGCTGGGGCTGATTGGATCCACTTTGACGTGATGGATAACCATTACGTGCCTAATTTAACGATAGGCCCTCTAGTTTGTGAGGCTATTCGCTCTTATGCGGTTAAAGACGGCCAACCCGCCTGCATAGATGTGCACCTAATGGTTGAGCCAGTTGATCGCATCGTTCCAGACTTTGCTAAAGCTGGAGCTAATTTAATCAGCTTCCACCCAGAGGCTAGCTCTCATATTGATCGAACCATAGGGTTAATTAAAGATAATGGCTGCCAAGTTGGCTTGGTATTCAACCCAGCCACACCATTACATTACCTTGACCACGTTTTAGATAAGTTAGATTTAATTCTCCTGATGTCTGTTAACCCAGGCTTTGGGGGGCAATCTTTTATTCCGGGCACCCTAGATAAATTGCGTGAGACCCGGGCAAAATTAAATGCTTATGAAGAGAAAACAGGTCGCAAGATCAGATTAGAAGTTGATGGCGGGGTAAAGGCTGACAATATTCGTGAAATTGCTGCAGCAGGTGCTGATACTTTTGTGGCAGGCTCTGCCATTTTTGGTAAACCTGATTACAAAGCCATCATTCAAACGATGCGCGAGGAATTAGGGAAAGCCTAATGCAACGCTCTGACTTTGATGCCTTAGCTCAACAAGGCTACAACCGTGTTGCTTTAGTTTCTGAAGCTCTTGCAGATTTAGAAACGCCTCTGTCTTTGTACCTTAAGCTCACTCAAGAACATGGTACAAAAAACACTTTTCTACTAGAGTCTGTTGTGGGTGGCGAGCGTTTTGGGCGCTACTCAATTATTGGTTTACAAGCCAAAACTTTAATTAAGGTCAGTGGCGGGCCAAAAAATACTGTGACCGAAGTCATCACAGATGGTCAGGTTATAGAAACTGACCATGGCAATCCCTTAGATTTTATTGCCAGCTATCACAATCGCTTTAAGGTGGCGCTTCAGTCAGGTCTGCCGCGTTTTTGTGGTGGCTTAGCAGGATATTTTGGTTATGACACCATTCGTTATATTGAGCCTCGTTTAGCCGAACAGAAATTACCAGATGAAATGAATCTGCCAGATATTCAATTAATGCTGACTGAAGAGTTAGCAGTCATTGATAACTTAGCTGGTAAGTTATATCTGATTGTTTATGCCAATCCGCAAGATGCAGACTCTTATGAGCATGCGCAAAATAGACTCAAGTTTTTACGCCAGAGCCTAGCAGCGGCTGTTAAAAATCCGAGTACGGCACCCACTCATAAAACTGAAACTATCCGCAAATTTGCCAAAGCTGATTTTATTGCTGCCGTTAAACGAACTAAAGAATATGTTTTAGCCGGTGACTGTATGCAAGTGGTCATTGGCCAAAGAATCAGCCAACCCTATACTGACTCACCATTATCTCTCTATAGGGCTTTACGTTCCTTGAATCCCTCACCTTATATGTATCTTTACGACTTTGGTGATCATCAGGTCGTAGGTTCGTCTCCAGAAATCTTAGTTCGCCAAGAAACCAAACAGATGGATGGCAAGCAAAAGCGTTACGTAACTGTTAGACCCATTGCAGGAACACGCCCACGAGGCATCAATCCAGAGCATGATGAGCAACTGGCTAAAGAACTTCTAGCTGACCCTAAAGAAATTGCTGAGCATGTGATGTTGATTGATCTGGCGCGCAATGATGTTGGTCGCATCGCTAAAAATGGTAGCGTTAAAGTAACTGATCGCATGGTGATTGAAAAATACTCTCATGTGCAGCACATTGTTAGTTCCGTTGAAGGCGAATTAATTGATAGCGCAACAAATATGGATGTTCTAAAAGCCACATTCCCGGCCGGCACCTTGTCTGGTGCGCCGAAGATTCGTGCGATGGAAATTATTGATGAAATGGAAATTGTGAAACGCGGCATTTATGGTGGTGCAGCTGGTTACTTATCCTTCTCAGGTGATATGGATGTGGCTATTGTGATCAGAACAGGCATCATTAAAGACGGCATGGTTCATTCTCAAGCGGGTGCTGGTGTGGTTGCTGACTCGGATCCAGAATCTGAATGGAAAGAAACTGAAGCCAAAGCAAGGGCCGTACTGCGTGCTGCCGAGATGGTTCAAGGAGGTCTTGATGCTAGTAATGATTGATAACTATGACTCCTTCACCTATAACCTGGTTCAGTACTTTGGTGAGCTTGGCGCAGAAGTAAAAGTTTTTAGAAATGATGAGGTCACCATTCCTGAAATTGAGGCATTAAAGCCTGATCATATTTGCATTTCTCCGGGGCCGTGTAGCCCCAAAGAAGCGGGTATCTCTGTGGCAGCTATTCAGTACTTTGCAGGCAAAGTACCTTTGTTGGGAGTCTGCCTTGGTCATCAAGCAATTGGTGAGGCTTTTGGTGGAAAAGTAATTCGTGCAAAACGTGTCATGCATGGCAAAACTGATACGGTTCACACAACCCAACAAGGTGTTTTTGGAGACCTTCCTAAAGAATTCACTGTTACTCGTTACCACTCTCTTGCCATCGAAAAAGAAAGCTTGCCAGCAGATCTCGAAATTACTGCTTGGACTGATGATGGTGAAATCATGGGTGTACGCCACAAAAAATTTGCAGTTGAAGGTGTGCAATTCCATCCAGAATCAATTCTGTCTGAGTATGGCCATGAGCTATTGAATAACTTCTTAAAGACGAAATAAGTACATGATGTCAATCACGCCTCAAGAAGCCCTCCAACGCTGTATTGAACATCGCGAACTATTTCATGATGAAATGCTTCACATCATGCGCGCCATCATGGCAGGTGAACTATCACCATCTATGACGGCAGCCATCCTGACAGGTTTGCGCTCCAAAAAAGAAACCATTGGTGAAATCACAGCAGCAGCCACTGTGATGCGCGAATTTTCTACCCCTGTACAAGTCACTGATAACAGTCACTTTGTTGACATTGTTGGTACTGGTGGAGATGGTGCACACACATTTAATATCTCGACTACTGCCATGTTTGTAGCTGCTGGTGCAGGTGCTAAGGTAGCCAAGCATGGCAATCGCAGCGTTAGCAGTAAATCAGGCACTGCGGATGTTCTAGAAGCTCTAGGGGCACGAATCACTTTACAGGCACCCCAAGTTGCCCAATCATTAGATCAGTGCGGTATGGGCTTTATGTTTGCCCCTAACCACCACCCAGCAATGAAAAATGTTGCGCCAGTGCGCAAAGAGATGGGAGTTCGGACTATTTTTAATATTTTGGGTCCGCTAACTAACCCTGCTGATGCGCCGCATATGCTGATGGGTGTTTTTCATCCAGACCTTGTAGGTATTCAAGCACGCGTGCTTCAACGTCTTGGCTTAAAACACGCTTTAGTGGTTTACGGTAAAGATGGATTAGATGAAATATCGCTTGAGGGTCCCACCATGATTGGTGAACTTCACCAAGGTGAAATCAAAGAATATGAGATTTGTCCGCAAGATTTTGGCTTAAACACATACCCTAGCTCAGGCTTTAAAGTTGCCAACCCAGAAGAATCTATGAAGATTGTTTTAGGTGTACTCAATGGAGAATCAGGTCCAGCCCAAGATATTGTTTGTCTTAATGCAGGTGCTGCGCTTTACGCTGCAGATCTTGCGAAGAATATTAGAGAGGGTCTAAAGATGGCCCGTGCTGCAATAGCTAATGGTCAGGCAAAAGCTAAGCTTGATGAGTTCATTACAACAACACAACGATTAGCAACATCCCAATAAAAAATTAAATAATGAGCGATATCCTAAAACGTATTCTGGCTACGAAGTTTGATGAGGTTAGTAAATCATCTGCACAAGTACCAATGCACATTGTTAGAGCCGACGCAGAAGCTAGCCTGAGTGAAATAAGCTATCAGCCGCGTGGCTTCATTAAAAATATTGAGAAAAAAATTGCGGCAGGTCACGCGGGCGTGATTGCGGAGATTAAAAAAGCAAGCCCAAGTAAAGGTGTCTTCAGAGAAGATTTTGATCCTGCCAAAATTGCAGAGTCTTATGAAAGTAATGGTGCAGCCTGCCTATCTGTTCTAACTGATATGGATTACTTTCAAGGATCTGCTCAGTATTTGAGAGAGGCTCGTAATAACTGTAAGATCCCTGTTCTTAGAAAAGATTTCTTAGTTGACACTTATCAGGTCTACGAAGCTCGCGCGATGGGTGCCGATGCAATTCTCTTAATCGCTGCGGCTCTAGATGACGTTCAAATGAAAGATTTTGAAAGTATTGCTCATGAGTTACAGATGGATGTATTGGTTGAAGTTCATGATCATCAAGAATTAGACCGCGCACTCAAATTAAAAACGCCTTTATTAGGCATCAATAATCGCAATTTAAGAACATTTGATGTTAGTCTTGACGTCACACTCTCAATGCTCAAGTACATTCCTAAAGAAAAGCGCGTTGTCACAGAAAGTGGCATTCTCAATAAAGAGGATGTTAAAAAAATGCGTGCGGCTGATGTTCAAGCATTTCTAGTCGGCGAGGCTTTCATGCGCCAAGATGACCCTGGATTGGGTCTTAAAGAATTATTTAACTCATAAAAACTTAGAATCAAATAAATTTATTAACAAATTTATTAATCCATTCAATAATTTTTGCTTTGTGCTGGATAATTAAAAATAAGTATTTAATTTATCTCTAAATCTTCTTTAGAGACTGATAGAATGGGCTTTCTAGAATTTAGTTCATTACATTCAATATGCAAATTAAAGATCACGTTTTTATTATTACTGGCGGAGCTTCAGGTTTAGGTTTAGCTACTGCTGAAATGATTATTGCCAATCAAGGCAAGGTTGTCTTAGCTGATATGAATGTGCAATTAGGCAATCAAATTGCACAAAAATTAGGTGCAAATGCTTTCTTTCAAGCCACCAATGTATCTGATTCAACCAGTGCGGATGAGTGCTTCTCAAAAGCGATCTTCAAATTTGGTGCTGTTCATGGATTAGTAAATTGCGCAGGGATTGCTCCTGCAGAAAAAGTTTTATCAAAAGAAGGCCCTCATCGCCTAGATAACTTTACCAAAGTGATAACCGTTAATTTAATTGGTAGTTTTAATATGGCAAGATTAGCAGCGCAAGCCATGACCAAAAATCCCCCAAATGAGAATGGCGAACGTGGAATTATCATCAGTACTGCCTCAGTGGCTGCGTTTGAAGGTCAAATAGGTCAAGCAGCATACGCCGCATCTAAAGGTGGCGTTGTTGGTATGATGCTCCCTTTAGCCAGAGAACTTGCACGCTATGGCATCAGAGTTTTAACGATTGCTCCCGGCATTATGGGTACGCCTATGATTTTGTCGATGCCCCAAGATGTGCAAGACTCATTAGGGATAATGGTACCCTTTCCTTCACGCTTAGGAAAACCTGATGAATATGCACAACTTGTTAAACATATGACTGAAAATTCTTATCTAAATGGTGAGGTGATCCGTCTAGATGGAGGTATCAGAATGGGTGCTAAATAATTAATAACTTCTGATCAACTGATTAAGTTTTTAATTCTTCACGTGCTTTAATTTCAGCGGTACGCATCATGCTGGCAGGTTGACCACCAATGGTCCAATAATGAGGTGGGATTGGTTAACATCCGCCACGCACCCAAGATCTACAGACTTTCAAGATCTCAACCACGCTCCAAAGGGAAAGCTAAAACTTCTTCATATAGATGACTTGATGAGGCCAGTAACTCTTTTATTTGTGAGTCTGAGTAGCAATTGTCGGTCAAGTGACATTCTAAAATAGGCATGATTAAACTTTCATAAATAATCTTCTTAATATAAGCCTCAAATCAATACAAACGCTAATGCTAAAAATGATACCAAGTGGTATCATTTGACAATAATTAATTTACAAAGCACTCAATGAATATCAACTTGACTCTTAAAAATAGAGTTCTATCCTCTGCATCCGAGCTTTTTTATAACCATGGTATTCGGGCTGTTGGTGTAGATGAAGTTGCTAAACATGCATCAACCACTAAAGCGGGTATCTATAGAAATTTTGAATCGAAAGATCACCTTGTTGCTGAATGGTTAAAACAACAAAATGATCAACATCGCGATTGGTGGTTGAGCATTTACACCAAACACCCCAGTGATCCATTAAAGCAACTTAAGGAAATTATTCACGGTGTTAGTCATGCCTTACTTCATAGTTCACGTGGCTGTCCATTGACCAATTCTTCTGTTGAATTAACAGATGATGATCACATTGCTAGATCAGTTGTACTTGAACATAAGGCCTGGATTAGGAATGAACTTAAGTCATTATGTAAGCAAGCAAAACTTCCATCGCATAGTGCATTAGCAGAAATTCTTTTTCTCTTGATGGAAGGCGCAAAAATTAGCACCAACTCATTTGAATCTAAAGGGCCTGCAAAGAATTTAGCAAGCTCAGCCAATGCTTTGATAGAAGCCTACCAACAATCTCAAAAATAATCACTTCATCTTTATACAAGGAAACTTATGAATCATCCTCGCTTTAAAAAAGTAGCTCTTAGCCAACTGGCTATTCTTTTGCTAACAAGCTCTAGCATCGCTATAGCCCAATCTAAGGTAGATAGCTTCAAAAATTCAGATAGCCCATTTTTACTAGCAGATACCTCTGCGGGTAAAGCCATTAAAGAAACTACTGGCGCTACAGTCTTTGGCTTATTTCAAGCAGGTTATTCATATAACGACGTTACTAGCTCAGGAGATAAAAAGAAATCACGTTCAAATACGATTGCAGGACCATCCGATGAAGGCCCTCAATTTAACGGCATGATTCTAGGCATTGAAAAATTACCTGAAGCGAACTTCATTCCTAGAGTGACACCTTTACCCGGCCCTATGTCAGAAAAGTATTCCTGGGGATTTAGAGCAGATTTACACTATGGCCGCGATGGTCTGATGTCTGCTGCCAATGGTATTGAAAATACTTGGCATCGTAATCAGGGAGCCTCTGGTATGCCCCCTAATGCGAACCATATGAATTACTTATCATTCCCAATGGTTTATGCCCAAGCATATGCGCCGATTGGTCTTGGGACTGCAGTCACTGCTGGTCGCTTTGGTGTTAATTTAGGTTATGAAATCCCACCTTCGTGGCGTCAAGCTCCTAACTTTTTCTACTCAAGAACTTACGCCTTGGTATCGCAAATTGACCAAATCATTGGTGCTCAAATTTCAACAAATTTAGTTCGCCATCAATATGGCATGTTGCTTGGTGAATTTGGTTTCGGTAAAGGCTATCAGATCGGTCGCGACAATAACAACAGCAATAACGTTTTTGGTGTTATGCGCTGGAGAAGTAATGACATGTCTAAGTTCATTACGTATAGCTTTATAACGGGTAATGAACAAACTGATTCAACTCGCGCAAACGAGGCGATGACTTGGTACCCTAATCACCCCATCGTGGCATCCACGGGTCAAAGAAGAGAGCAGCATTCACTTGTGGCTGGATTTTCACCCAATGCTCAATGGAAAGTGGCTGGTGAAATTATGCATGGCAAGCAAGAAGGCTCTGGTGATGCCTGCTATATCTTGAACCCAGTGACTTGCGCCCCATTTTCAGGAGCCACTTACAAAGGCTTTAATGGTCACCTCACATTTAAAGCATCAGAAACGATTCGTTATGGCCTACGCTATGAAATCTTTAAAGATCCTCAAGGTTTTGCTTTAACACCACTAGGCACACCTGGCGCCACTGTTCAAGCAGTGACGCTTGGAGCCAATATTGATCTCAATAAAAATATGGTTTTACGACCAGAATTAAGACATGATTGGGCAAAGACAACAGATAGTGCAGCCAAGTTCTTTGGCAATGTGCCTCATGCAGGTCCACCTACTGCAACAGATAACAAGCAAACCACTATCTCTGCAGATTTATTGTTTTATTTCTAACTTAGTTTCTGTTTGAATCAAACCGGTTTTAGTAATAGCTAGACCCGGTTTTTTTATTTTGTCTCGGTATCCAATGGATAACCACGCCCAGAGTAGTCAAAGCCGCCTAATTTGTGTTCCAGAACCCCCTGGTGGGTAGGGCTTGCATAGTAAGCTCGAATCTCTTCAATCTTGCCATCAGGTGTGAATTGATACCACTCATCACCGCGTAATACTTGACCTATTTTTTTCTTGAAGTGGGTCCACTCAATCACGGCCTTACCAGTTTCAGGATCACCCACAAAATTATCAACCGTCCAAAAAGAACCAATCTCAGCAACACACTTGGCCCAACAATCACCAATTGCCGCAGATCCCCTCAAAACGCCAAATGGACTGCCCTCTGGAAAATAATGAGTCCCATCTTCAGTAAAGTAAGCTTGAACAGCTTTTGAGCTTCCTGTATTGCAAGCATCAAAATAGTCTCGAATGGTTTTTTCCATTAAATCTTTGGTGAGCATTTTGTTTTCTTTGTTCAATTTAAACAACTTTAAAAAGGCTATATATCAGCCGCGATCACTTAAGAAAAATATGCTTTCACATACCCTAACCCACCAAATTCTGCTAAAAATGTTTGTTGGGATTTGGCCGGATGAGCTTTGGTTAAGCCACCAGTCATGATGATTGATCCAGCTGGAATACTTAACTCTTGTTGAGCTAAGAAATTAGCCAACCATGCAACTGATGCCAAAGGATCACCCATCGAGTTGGCACCAACACCTGTATCTAATATATGACCTTCTGACCACAATAAAACACCGCTTAGGCGAAGATCATCCACTTGCGCTAATTTTTTAGGGGAACCCAAAACTACGCGAGCTCCAGAGCTATTATCTGAAATGTTATCAACCAAAGAAAACTTATATTCTTTGTAGCGTGTATCAACCACTTCCAAAGCTGGCATCACTGCCTCAACATGACTCTGAATCGTATAACGAGTATGGCCAGCCCCAGATATTTCTTGATTGATGAGGATGGCTATTTCAGGTTCAACAAGAGGATGAATTAATTCTTGAAAAGGGATATGTCCGTCTAATGCACCTTCTTGAGAATCTAGTAAATGATCTTTAGTTAAAACACCGTAATTAGGTTCTGCAATATTCATCTGCGCTCGCATGGCAGCGCTGGTGTAACCTAACTTAAAGCCGACTCCCTGACTCGAACGGCAGCGTAAAGTGGCTGCTTGAATAGCATAGGCATCCTCATTTGTTAAATGAGGGTAGACAGATGTAAGTGTATTGATTGGTAATCGACTTTTTTCAGCATCCCAAAGGAGGCTTGAGCACTTTTCAATAATTTCTTGATTACCCACTTTGCAAAACCTTTATTTAATTGGGAATTGATTGCAATCAAATATACACTTATTTTTCAATCTTATACAACATAGATTTAATTACACTTGAACTGACTGATTCAGTTCTGTGCCCATTACCAGAAATATCTTCGGCAAAAATAATGCTACCAGGTCCCAAGTGTCTAACTTCCCCAGTCCCAGCGCTGATTTTTACTTGCCCTTCAAGAATTACTAAATAAAGTGCTTGAGGAACAACATGCCAACTGGAATCATAGTTTGAAGGCATTTCTCTAAAAACCAATCCTGGTCCTTTCACTGGCTCAGACAATAAACCAAATTTACCTTGATCAATAAGGGTAATCTTCAAGTCCTGAAAGGCAGAATCTCCATTAGGCAGTGAGTAAATATGTGTAACTTTCATTGCTTACCTTATAAAGAATGACTAAGGAAATTTGTTTCCATATTCTCATCGTCATAAAATGACAATGCACGGGTCGCTTGTGATTCGGTCCAGATAATAGGTTTAAATTCTGGATGAGGATCAGTCATTCGACCACCAGAACAAAGCTCCAGTCTTACTCCAAAGTCATCTCTAAAGTGAAGAGAGAATGTATTGCCATATAACTGCCTAGTTGGTCCCATAATTTCAATATTAACGCCATCATTTCTTAAATATTGACCGTCTAATAAAATATCGGAAGCATCATCTTTTGTATAGGCAACATGATGAAGTTTTCCCGCAGGTCCAGGAAATATTGAAATTTCCTGACCACCAACATTTTTGGACATTCTAAATAAGAGTGCAGATGTTAATTTTCCGGAATCATCAGTAACAATTTTTTCTGAAATAAAGAAATCTAAAATATTGGTTAAAAAATCAACTGTGGCCTGAGGATTATCTGATGTTACCGCCACATGATTCAAAAACATTGGGGCCGGAGTTCCGCGAATCGATTTTGGCGTGACCCAATCTGGTGAAACATGACCTGTTGGATACCCTAATTGCTTCATCGCATAAAAAAGACGTAACTGAGGCCCGTGAGGAACGGTAAAAACAATAGATTCTCCCACTCCATTGACTACACCATCATCTTCAGACCGAATAAGTACGCCAGCACTTTCAATCTTCAGCTTTAAATCTACTAGATCTTTGGAATCTCGAACTTGAAAACCGATTTCAGTTAATCGAGGTGAACTTGATGACTCGATCATGGTTGTAAATGCATAAGGCTCATGCCAACAACGCATTTGTAAAGATGATTGAGTTGATGATGTTTCCAACAATCCTAATTTTTCTTTATAAAAATTTCTAGTTTTTTCTAACTTGGGGTCATCTAATGAATAACGAACATAAGCTAATCGATTAATACCTGAATGTTTTAGCGACATGATAGGGTCCTCTCTCAGTTACTAACTAACAGTCTGAAAAAATTTAGGCTCTACAGCTGCCTCATAGTAAAAGCCACCTTTACCCATTAAACTATCAACATCCCAAGTGACTAATTCAACCCGATTGGGAACGCCTGGGGTTTCATAAGCACCACACTGAAATTCATTTCTATTTCCTGAAGGGTCAAAGAAATAAACAGTGGTTACACCAGCTATACCATGTCGAGTCAAACCAAACTCCATTGTTGGAACATTTCTTGACTTTAATAAATCTGTACGCCTAATAACGTCAGCTCTGTCATAAACATAAAAAGCAATGTGATGAAGACCGCCATTAGGCCCACCTGCAAAAGCAATATTGTGCATCGTATTTCCAACAGTTGTAAATCCAGCAATGATCGATCCATCTGGAGCGCTTGCTGTTTCAGTTACATTAAAATCTAAGACTTCTTGTAAAAATTTAATTGTTTTTGCTGGATCCTCACAGGTCACTAATAGATGATCTAAATGACTAAGCGGGTTAACACCCATCACCTCATCTGCCACAGATTTAGGATTAAACATACCATTGGCGTAACCAATCACATCAGCATGGTAGAAAAAATTGAGGTAATGACCGGAAGGTAATTTAATTTTAACGCCTTCACCGATCCCAAGAATCTCACCCGCACCTACATCGCTTGTTTC
The DNA here is from genome assembly GCA_945879115.1 of Polynucleobacter meluiroseus. Classification (GTDB taxonomy): domain Bacteria; phylum Pseudomonadota; class Gammaproteobacteria; order Burkholderiales; family Burkholderiaceae; genus Polynucleobacter; species Polynucleobacter meluiroseus_H. The sequence continues at coordinate 67,905 of CAMDUR010000002.1, read as the reverse complement.
TAGCCCGTAATTTTCAGAGACTAATTTGATTTCTTTTATATCTGAGGGGTCGGATACCTTAAATCCAATATGCTCAATACCCGCTCTATCAGATGCATTAATAATCACACAATGATGATTTTGACTATCTGATGACTGAAAATAAACTTGATTTTTAGTTACGTCAGTTACCCTTAAGCCAACAACCTCTTCGTAATGTTTTTTTGCCAGATCCAAATCCGTTACATATAAGCTAACATAATTTAATCGCGTAACAGCCATTTCATTCTCCTTAACGTATATTTACTTGAATTTAAATATCTCTGAGAGCATCTGAAAACAAAGATTCTTTTTTAACAATCCATTTTGTAGGGGCTTGAATCATTAAGTTACTTTGAGGAGCTGCCCTACATAAAAATACTGCCCCATCACTAACACGTTCTAATTTATTGGCTGACATTGGTAGTAAATATTGAAATTCGCCAGTTAGTATTTGAGCCACGCAAGCACCACAACCACCACTTTTGCAGCTAGCATGCAACGCATATCCTTGCTTATCAAAAGCATTCATAATGGTCTCGGACGTTGATACCTGAAATGAGATTTCTTGACCATCCTCAGCTCTTATCGTAACTTGATAGGTAGAAGTCATATTGATGGATTCAAGTTATTCATGTATCGATCAATCAAAGATAAACTTTCTTGAATTTTTCCAGCTTCTTGGGCTAGTATCTTTAATGCACTTTGACCTAATGCATCAATCTCCATACCGCTTTTCTCTAGTGTTAATAACTGAGGAACTCCCACATTGATAAAGGTAGTTAAGTCATTGATTGCTTTGACCCTTACATGTCCATAACCTTTTATAACTCTGGCTAACTCAGCAACAATTTGAGCAACGGCTGGTGATTCCTCTTGTGTTCTTTTAAGATTGTCGAACCAAAAGTTGAACTTAGACATTTCATATTGATGGCGCAAAGAAGATCTGCGCCAATATCTTCCAATAGACAAAAGACGCAAAGACCAATATCCAAGTATTGAAGTTGATTTAATTTTTAGCGGAAAGCTTTTACCCTCAAAATCATGAGTAAATCTTGATCCTATTTTCATGATTAATTTTGCGATAGGCTGAGGAAGCATGCCTACTAACTGCTCAACATCTGGTACAAAATAATCAGTAATTTTTACTATATGCTGAGGGCCTATGCCATGTTCTTTAAAGACTTTAGCAAATCGATCTGGTTTTGTTTTTAATTGGCCAACACGTGGTATGTCTTCATAAGAAAGCCATAATGCAGAATTTTTAGCGAATGCCTCCACTGTTGCAGGTCGCACTAAATTTATATTTCTCAGCTCATCAATCATTCCCAAATACGACTGAACATATTCTTTATCTTGATAATCCTCTAATCGTTGACAAGCAAATTCAATCGAATCTATCACTTCCTTTGAGCAACGTGATTTAATCTTTTCAAATAATGTATCTGTATTGGTGCATGAGGCCTTTAATTTACTAGATAGTAAATTATCTTTAATTTCAAATTGATTGACACCCAGATGGATTTTTTCGTCTTTAAACATCTGATAACCCAATTCAAATGCTTTGATATTTCCATTAACATTGACCTCAGAATCCCTAATTGCTTTAATAAACGGCTCTGTGGGGAGATCAATAACTGGGGATGCCACCACCAAACCCAGTAAAAATGCATTACTGGTTAGATGTTGAAGTTGATGGGCTGTTACATAAGCCGGAGCATCGACTAAATAATTATTTTTAGGGCTTAACTTTTCAGCAGCATTAGTAATGATTGAGCTGTCATAAACACCATTTTCTGACGGCATCTTTTCTAATGTTGTGTAGGTTCTACCCAAGTTACCAATAATCACACAATCATCAGATGCATATCCCGCACTTAAAAGACGACCCAATTCTAATAACTCTTGACCAATAAAAAGATTCACATCGCCAGGCATAGCGAACATGGAGGTTACTATTTTTTCTTCTTTATCAGATGAAGCTTCACAATAGTATGTCACTGTGCCAGCACGCTGAGATAAACCTAGCAAGCCGATACTGGCAGCATTCCAGTTAGCATTTAGTAATCCATGTATTAACCAATCACTGAGAACACCGCCACCCTGACCACCCACAGTTGCAATTAATACTCTTAATGATCTTTTTTTATTCATTATCCGACAGCCTTAGTATCTAAACATAATGTTGGAACTAATTTCCTTTTGAACCACTGACTCAACTTCTCTATCAATGAAGGATTTTCAATTTTCGTAACCCGAATAAATGATGGGCATAACTTAGCCATCTGAGCCACTTCGCCACAGACACCACAGCCAACGCAAGTGTTATCAACATAAGCATTCATACTTGGTCGCAATTCATTTGGTGAATCTTTTAGCGTCAAAGATGGGCATCCGTTAAATCGAATACAAGCATGATCACCCACACAAACCTCATCATCAATATGAAAACGCTCAACTTCAACTCTTTGTTGATTTTCTAACAATTTTTGTCTGTTGGCTCTTACACCTCTTTGTTTTTGTAATTGACACTCTGCTTCAGAAATTAGAACCCGAACCTGTGGAATTTTTGAGTCCCGCTGTATTTTCTTAAGCTTGCTCTGAAACTCTTTAAAGTCATATGGATTAGCTTTTTCTAGTTTCTTAACACCCATAGCAAAAAACGTATCTTTAATACTCATATTGGTATTCATATTTTCACCATTCATGAGTTTTCCAGCGTTTGGATTTTCATGAGCGCCCGTCATGGCCGTCCATTTGTTATCTAATACAATATATGTCGAATCTTGCTTGTTATAGATAGCATTGGCAGCAGAAGCATTAAACGCGCTATGCCAGAGAGTTCCATCACCAACCACAGAAACATTTTTCTGTTTGGATAAAGCCGTAATGCCTGCACCAGCTGCTAATCCAGCCCCCATACCCATATTCGAGTCAGACATTAGAAAAGGTTGGAATCCAGCCATACCATAACAACCTACATCTCCAGCATGCCAGTCAGCTTTACCCGTTAACATCTCATTAATTTTCATTTGAGAAAAAACTGGTCTTTCTGGGCAGCCTGTACAAAAAGTAGGTGGTCGTGGCGTCACCTTGACCGGGAATAAAGATTTTGCAAAATCACCTCTTGCAATATAAGCTTTAGCTACTTTGCCAAGATTAGTTTCGGCTGGAATATATTTATTTAAAAACTCAGCTATCGGCTCAAAAACTCTTTCAGGCAATAACTCGCCAACACTAGGAATCACATCGTGAGCATAAAAATCAACAAAATCTGTTTGGTGACGTTGCAATATAGCGCGTATTTGCATTTCAATTAACTCTGGCTGACCCTCCTCAACCAAAAGAACTGCGGCTTTAGATCTCATGAATTCAGACAGTTGATTTTCATTAAGGGGGTTAATAACATTCAACTGTAATATTTCGATCCTTGAATCTAGTTCCATGTTGGCATCAACAAATCCAAGTCTTTCTAGAATTCTCCAAGTGGTATTGAATGTTGTGCCGTGGGTAATGATGCCCACTTCAGCCTCTTTTCCTCCAAAATATTCATTTAAACCTCGCTCAACAACTAATCGACTTGCTGTTGGTAAGCGAAATTCATAACGGTCGAGTTCTTGTTGTTGAGAATATGGCGGTAATGGAAACAATGTTGAATCTTTTTTGAAAGCTTCAACAGGCTTGACGGTACTAATTTCAGGAATAATGTTGTCTCCAACTTTAATTTCCGCATTGGTATGAGATAACTGTGGGCGCAATAAAAAGGCCACAACTGAATGGCTATCTCTTGATAGATCCATCGATTCTTTAACCATCTTATGAAGTAATTGCTGATCACCGCGAGGGTCAACTACAATAATTCCAGATTTGACTCCCCATGTAATCGTTCTCTGAACGACGGTAGTACTGGAAACACCATAATCTTCACCAACGATTATCATGGCACCATCTTTAACACCCAATTGAGAGACGTGGTCAACAACATCCATTGCTACACCATTGCCAAGCACCTTCCAAGTCACAGCGCCTCGCACTTTTCCGAATACTGAAGTAGTTAATAATGCCCCTGCAGACATTTCACTACTTGAGGTCTCAAAATAAACCCCCATATCTTTTAAAACTGGCTCATAGGCATCAGCAACTGCATCCATTAAATTGGCCGTCGGTGACCCTGGATAACCACCAAAGTAACTAATACCGCTCTCTAGTAAAGCTTTCAAAACAACTAACGCTCCGTCACCATATAAAGCTTCGCCTTGACCTAGTTTTAATTGAGCTATATCTTGATCTGTGTATGAATGTGCCATTTATATTTCCTAACCTAATAATGTTCTATACGACATATATTCCTGCATACCATGCAGACCTAATTCATGACCCCTACCTGAATTTTTCCAACCCCCAAATGGCGCATCTAAAATAAATTTGCCTCCATTGATGTGTATTTGGCCTGTTTCAATTTTTTCAGCAAACTTCTGAGCCTTTTTAATATCACGGGACCAAACAGCTCCTGACAATCCATACTGTGAATTATTAGCAATATCGAGTGCTTCTTGCTCTGTTTTATAAGTCAAAATTGACAGTACAGGACCAAACACTTCTTGTTGGGCAATTTCTGAATTAGGATTAACCCTACCCAATATGGTGGGCAAGACATAGTAGCCTGCCCCATCTAGATTGATTGGCAGATGAGAGCCCCCAATTAATAATTCCGCTCCTTCATGAATCGCTGAATCAATCAATGAACGAACTCTTGACTGTTGAATTTTTGAAACGAGAGGGCCTAATTTACTGGAGTCATCAAAAGGGTCGCCAACAGTAAAGTTTTTAACAGCACTCACTGCCAAATTTGCGCAAATCTCGTAATCTTCTTCAGGAATAATCAATCTAGTTTGAGCTAAACAAGTTTGACCAGAATTTAAAAAGCATGAGCTGACAGTTGCCTTGACTGCTTTTTCGTAATCGGCATCTTTTAATACAACAGAGGCTGATTTACCGCCCAACTCTAAAGTCACTTTTTTCAAAGTTGGAGCAGATAACTGATTAATTCGCTTACCAACTTGAGTTGATCCCGTAAATGAGACAATATCAACATCTGCAGATGTTACCAATACCTCTCCAACTTCTTCACCTGTCCCTGTAATTAAATTAAAAACTCCAGCAGGCAAATTAATTGAATCGATAATTTCAGCAAAAACAAATGTGGCCAATGGAGCAACTTCAGATGGTTTCAAAACTACGGTACAACCACTTCCTAAGGCAGGACCTACTTTAGCGGCAATTTGAAATAATGGATAATTCCATGGCGTGATACAAGCAGCAACACCTAGAGGCTTGCTCAACACTCTTGCGTCACCATGCGATTCTTCAAAAGAATACTTTTCAACTAAATCTGCATAGTAGTTCAAAATATTGATAGGCAAACCCAATTGCATTATTTTTGCCATCTTCCTTGGCATACCAACATCCAAAGAAATAAGATCAACAATCTCCTCGGAACGAGACTGCAAGCCATCTGCTATTTTTCGTAAAAATTGAGCTCTTAAAACTGGATCCTTTTCAGACCAAGGTCCAAATGCTTGACGAGCACTATGGACAGCTTTTAGTACATCGGCTTTTGATCCATTGGCTATCTCTGCAATTTTCTTACCCGTTGCAGGATTAAAAACATCAATGGTTGCCTTTGATTCAGAGTCAATCCATCGACCACCAATATATAGTTTTTTATTAATTAGACTCATATCTGTCTGAATAATCATTCTTAATTTGAGTTTTTAATAATCGCACAGGGGAATAAATCATTACTATCGTACCATCCTGTTTGTATACAGTATTCTCTGTTTTAACGATACTTTTCTCAGGGTTTGATGTCAGTCTTTTCTCAATTACCTTAAATTCCACATGAATCGTATCGCCTACATATGTGGGATTTTTAACAACCATCTCAGTACTCAAAAACGCCAAACCAACAGCGTTTAAGAATGGCATATTAAGACCTTCTGCATAGGCATAAACCAAGGCACCAGGAACTACACGGCCATTTAATGCAATTCCCTTGGGGTTGGCGATGTTAGTAAATATTTCCTCAGTTAACCAAGTCGCATTGACGAAGTTAACTAAATCCGTTTCTGTAATTGTTCGTGCCGCAGTGATATAAAAATGATTTAAATCTAATTGATTGGCAGAAAGTCCAGCACCCCAAGTTTTCGGCATGATTTATTGACCCTTAAAAAGTGGGCGACGCTTTTCTTTAAAGGCAGCAATACCTTCTTTTTTATCTTTAGTAGTACTGATTACTGCCATCGCCAAAGACTCTGCATCCATGTAAGCATCAAAAGATGTTCTGGATGCATCTCTCATTGCTTGTTTGGCAAAACCAATCGCTATGGTTGGACCTGAGCTAAGTTCTTTTAAGATTTCTTGACTGAAATCTTCTAATTGGTCTGTTGTCACAACATAGGTATACAAACCCAGATCTTTAGCTTCTTGGGCTGATAATGTTTGGCTCCTTAAGACTACATTTTTTGCCTGCATCAGGCCAATATTTTGAACCATCAAATACATCACCCCAGAATCTGGCATTGCACCAATCTGACCAAATGCAGTAATAAAAGAAGCTTTTTCATGTGCAATAACCATATCAGATGCCAACACTAAACCTAAACCCGCGCCTGCTGCAGGACCATTTAAAACTGTCACGATAGGTTTATTAAGATTGAGCATTTTAGAAATAATTGGACGAATATAAAAATCTAATAAATTTTTGATATCCATCGGCGTGGTAGTTTCTTGAAAAATCTCTTTGAGATCCCCGCCAGCACAAAAAACGGAGCCTTCGCCTGTCAACTTAACAACTCTTATCTGATTATCTTTTGCAGCAACATCAAAAGCGTCATTTAACGCCAACATCATCTCTTTATTCAGTGAGTTTCTTGCATCAGGACGGTTCATACAAACCGTCATAACCCCTTCTAAAATACTCACAGATACTGTTTTGTTTTGAACTGGCATCATGCATTTAACCTTATTTTTTTCCAAACTGGGGCTTCTCTTTGGCAAAAAATGCCCTGACTGCTTCGTCGTGATCTGTCGTATTAAATGTTAAACCCTCTAATGCGAGGGATGCTTCTAACATGCCAGCCATCGTTCTCTCTAGATGCATATTCACAGATCGTTTTGTTAATTCGATTGCTAAACGAGCTCCACTCGCTAAACGTTGAGCCATCTTATACGTAGCGGCTTCTAATTCCGCCATCGGAACAGCATGATTGACCAAGCCAATTGCTTCTGCCTGCGTTCCAGTCAAAGCATCACCTGTCATTAAAAATTCCTTTGCTTTGTTGTGCCCTAACAATAATGGCCAAATAATTGATCCGCCATCCCCAGCCACCACACCAATCTTAACGTGAGGATCGGCGATAACAGCCTCATTAGCCATATATGAAATATCACAAAATAATGCAATGGTTGCACCCAAACCTATTGCAGGTCCATTGATCATTGCGATTACTGGTTGACGAGCAGCAGCAATTGCTTTTAATACAGCAACCCCTTCTCTAAGAATTTTAGAAAATTTAGCGCCATCCTTCGACGCTGAATTAACCCATTTCAAATCTCCCCCAGCACAAAATGCCTCTCCCTCAGAATCGCCTGTCAAAACAATAACGCGCACATCTTCCATTTCAGATAGCGCATTAAATGCGGCTGGTAGTTCAGCATGCATTAGCTCATCCATAGCATTTCTGCGATCTGGCCTAGATAGCGTAATCGTTGCAATCCCTTCGGAAGACTTTTTAATTTTTAATCTTTGATAAGAACTCAAAAGGTGCCTCTTTAGTTTTTAGTTGTTTGATCACGCCAACGAGCAAAGTTAGCTTCATCTTCTGACCCTTTGAATCCACCATTCTCTTTGCCAGTTTCTAGATCGTAAAAATCAGCAACTGCTTGGATTGGATCAAAACCTTCAGCCGTCGGATTAGTGCCTTCTGGGAAACAATTGCCCTGATAGATTTGATGATCCGGCACTAATGCCTGAACATACTTTTCTGGCTCACGTTCAAAAATCTTACGGCAAGGCACGGAGCAAAACTGGAACTTCTCCCCCATATAAACACACTCTTCATGAACCAACTGAGTAGGATTTTCTACTTCTGTGTAAAAAGCAGGAATCAAACAAACCTGGCAAGTTAAAGGTAAGGCTTTATTTAAAAATGGTTCACCTTGATCTTCAAGCTTTTGCAAATACTCAAATCTTGGGCGATAGTACTGATCAAATGTTTCTGGATATTTAGCTGACAACCAATCTAGCTCTTCTTTCTTAGGAATCCATGTATGGAAGTTTGTTAAGAAATTAACGCTATTAAATGTCAACCATGCTTGATGAGAAATATGATTTTTTTCCTTGCGAGCTTGTTCGATGCACTCAGGAACTTTAATACCATAACGAGCCAAGTCGTTAAAGAGTGCCATGCCGTTATCTTCGAAATAAATATCCCAACCCTCACGCCAACTCATCACTCGCTTAGGCAGCATATAGTCTTGCATCATAGCAACCAATGTTAATAATCGTATACCGCGCCACGCCCACTTATCGATCCACCCTTGAACAATCGGCAGATTATCCGGATCTTGCTCCAACATAAACTTAATCACTTCGAGACCTAATGTCATGTGACGAGCCTCATCAGATTGAGCCGAAAATCCAAATGTCATAGCTGCCATATCACCGTTATATGCGGCACCCGAAACAAATGGTACAAACAATAAATTTGTTAGAAGATATTCGAATGAAAATGAAATCGCTGTAATAAACTCAAATGGTCCAGCAGATTCAGCATCTTGAAAAAATGATTTTGGTACTTGGTAGTACCACATGTGATCAGATTTATGATGCCAATCATCCATACCGTTATAAAAGCGGTTGTAATTGGACATTGAATGAATTTGGGTTTGAGCATGTCGTAACTCATCTATTGACTGCATCTGACAAGCGATAGATGCGCCAATACCCTTGAATTGTCTTGCTGTACGAGAAAATGATTTATGAGCCGAATACTCCATTGGAGTAATACCATTAAGCCATAATTTCAAAGCATTGATGTATCGTGCATCGGTAACTGTTAAGTGCCCGTTGTTCTGGACAAATGCATCAATAATCGCATATAGCTTGCGTTCTTTTTCTGATTGATATTTCCAGTAAGCGTCGACCGTTAAACGGAATGGATCTTCCCATTTATCCCAATCATGAATTTTGATGCCCTCGTACTTGGCATGATCGTAAACGTCATCTTCTTTGACATAACTTAAATTCCAACCTAAGTCTCGTGTCATTAGACGGTATTTTTCTTTAAGATCTACCTTCTTTTTAATTATCGTATCCAATGAACCCTCCTTGAATTAATTAAAATTAATAATGCGCCGCAGCAAAACTAAATTAAATTACTTACTAAGATTAACAAAGCAAGGAGCGTGCCAATAATCAAATACATGATTTACATAAGGAATTACATTTTTAAAACTAAGTGGTACTGAATTTTATTAATAAAAATATACAACTATATTTTTATATTAAAAATTATTAGCTCAGAGGGTTACTTCGATAGATTTTTTGTCTTTTTTAAGGAATAGGATACTTGAGACCGAGACATGCCCAGTAACCTAGCAGCATCAGACAAATTACCTCCAGCACGATTAACAGCAGACAAGATTAAAGAATTTTGAAGATCTTCAAGACTCGTCTTTTTTTGTAACATCTCATCAAGCAACGTAGAAAATCCTTCTTGTATTTCTGTCTCAGGAACAGGTATCAACTGTACATTTTTAGATTCTGGCCTAGTTAGAGCGATCGGCGAAAAAGATAAATGCTTGGATTCAATATACCCATTGTATGAAGCCAAGATAACGCCTCGCTCAATGATGTTTTGCAATTCTCGGACATTGCCAGGCCATGGATAACTGGTCAACAGATCCATCACATCTATTTTGATACCAGCAATCTTTTTAGCATGCTTAACTGCAAATAAATGAACAAAGTGCTCTACCAGTAATTTAATATCTCCCAAGCGATTCCTCAATGGAGGTATCTCTATTGGATATAAATTGAGTCTATAAAATAAATCTTTTCTGAATTTACCTGTTTCAACTGCCTTAGTTAAATCCACATTGGTTGCGGCAACAATTCTGGCATCTGAGCGTAAGGTTTTAGTGCCTCCGACACGCTCTAACATACCATCTTGTAAAACCCTCAATAACTTAGTTTGTGCAGATAGGGATAATTCACCCACCTCATCTAAAAATAAAGTTCCACCAACAGCTCTTTCAAATTTTCCAATTCGAGTTGTATTTGCCCCCGTAAAAGCACCTTTTTCGACTCCGAATAACTCTGCTTCAATCAGCTCATCTGGAATCGCACCGCAATTAACAGCTACAAAGGGTCCAGAATTGCGCAAACCTTTATGGTGTAAGTAATTGGCAAAACATTCCTTACCAACCCCTGTCTCTCCTAAAAGTAGAACTGTCACATTGGTATTGCAAACTTGTTCTAGTAACCCTACAGAACTCATCAACTCCTCTGAATTACCAACAATATCAGCTGATAAATAGGATCCTGTAACTGACTCACGTAATTTCGTTAAATTACTTTGTAAATCCAAAATTTCTTCAATGACAGAGTCAGCCTTGAAGAAAGAAAGCTCATCTTCAATATCACCCCACTCATCTACTGGCTTACCAACTATTCGACAAGATGACTCTCCCTTCCCTCGACAGGAGATTTCTTTAAAATAAACGGGCTTGCCCATCAAAGCAGTGCAAAAACCGGTGGCATAACCTACAGCTTCCCAACATACTGCCGCAGAGTGGGTTCCAAATAACTCTTTATGAATATCGACTTCATAAGAATTTTCCCAAATACCTTCTAAGTAAAAAACACCTTCTTTTACATTTATTTTTAAATCATGTAAGGCATGGTGAGCTCCACCACGAACATTGTGCAACTCTGGACCTAAACGCATCAATTCTTCAGCATCTGACTCAGGGACAATTTTTCTTAACCATTCATAATCTCTGACGCCCGATGAATAGCCCATTCTCAATAAGACACTTTTAGCTCGGTCCATCCCCAAAGTAACTACCAACTCTTGGCGTAAAAACCCCATCCTGGCAACATCCACCAAAAGCATTCTCTGGTTACCCAAAAATATAAGCCCATCTTTTAGAGAAGACGATACTTCTAATGGGTCAGGATTCTTATTAATCATAGTTTATTTAACAATGATGTTAGATCAACAGAGTTCAATTGCAATAGCAGTCGCTTCACCACCACCCAAACATAAGCTGGCAACTCCTGTTTTCAAACCTTTTTTGCGCAAAGCCCCCAACAAAGTTACTATGACTCTAGCTCCTGATGCCCCAACAGGATGACCTAAAGCACAAGCCCCTCCATGAATATTCATTTTTTCGTGAGGAATTTGATGCTCCTTCATAACTCCCATCGTCACGGCAGCAAAAGCTTCATTTACTTCGTATAAATCAATATCAGATGATTTGAAAGATAATTTATCTAAAAGTTTTTTAATGGCCTTTGATGGTGCTGTTGCAAACTTACTTGGTTCTTGAGCATGAGTTGCGTGGCCTAACACCTTTGCAAGTGGTGTTAAACCCATTTTTTTAGCGGCTGAATAACGCATTAGAACTAGAGCTGCTGCTCCGTCAGATATAGGGCTTGAGTTATGAGCAGTTACAGTGCCATCTTTTTTAAATACAGGCTTTAATTGTTTGGCCTTTTCAATATTTAATGAATAGGGTCCCTCATCTTTATCAATTAAAACTGTTCCAGACTTTGAGCTCACTTCAATCGGTGTAATTTCCCAAGAAAAAGATCCGTCTTCGTTCGCTTGTTTAGCTCTTTGATAAGACGTTACTGCATAATCATCTTGCTGATCGCGAGTAAACCCATACTCAGAAACACAATCTTCGGCAAAACTACCCATGAGTCGACCTTTCTCATAAGCATCCTCTAAACCATCTAACAGCATATGATCATGAAGAATCTGAGCACCTAACCGATAACCCTTGCGTGTTTTAAGTAAAAGATGCGGAGCATTAGACATTGACTCCATACCACCCGCAATAATCACATCGGCACTTCCAGACCGAATAATGTCGTAGGCCAACATCACAGATTTCATGGCTGAGCCACACATCTTTGTCAATGTTGTTGCTCCACAACTGTAAGGTAAGCCCGCATTTAAAGTAGCTTGTCGAGCAGGCGCTTGGCCAAGACCAGCCATTAAGCAAGTTCCCATAATGACCTCGTCAACTACGGATACATCGATGTTGTTTTTTTTGATAGCTCCTGCAATAGCAGCAGCCCCAAGTTCCGTTGCTGTCAATGAAGATAAACTACCCATAAAACTACCCATTGGCGTTCTTGCAGCCGACACAATTACCACTGAATCATCAGTCATGCCACACCCCCTCTAAGCAGATTAATTTATTCTTCTTATTTTATTATCTACTATTATTGGGATTTGGCTCTAGCCTCAATTTCTGCTTTACGTAATATAGCTGCAGCAACACCACCAATACCCCAATTATCAGGCTTGCAATTAGCAATGTGAACACGGATGCGATTCTTATCAGTTCCTAAGTGCTCCACCAAAACCTTGGTCACTCCTTCAATCACCTGATGATGTTGCTCTGCAGATCGGCCTTCCATTAAGACCATCTCGACATAGGGCATCTCAACCTGAGCACGCGGTTTAGTTTTGAGAACTTCACTTGCTGGCTGACCTTCGATACCCCAAAGATCTGGATCAATTTCAGTCACCCAAACTTCTAAACGATCTTTAGGTGCTGATAAAACATCAATCATCACTTTAGAAACATCACGAATGACATTTTTGAGAGTTTCTTTAGAGTGTCCCTGCAAAACATTGATATGAGCTACTGGCATGATGATTCCTTACTAAGGTAATTTATTGAAGTTTAAGGTAAACCGCGGCGGCGACCAGAATCTAACATCAACGATGACCCAGCCATGGCATCGGCCTCAGGCGCTAATAACAAACAAATGCCCCAAGCCACTTGCTGAGGAGTTGTAAATGCATGGATAGCAGATTCCTCTTTTAATTCATCAAACACTTCTTCAACTGAAATACCTCGTTGAGCAGCACGAGTATTGGCGACATTGCGCAAACGTTCAGTATCTGCCGGGCCAGGAGCAACTAAGTGGGCAGTAATGCCGCGATCACCCAAAGCCCAACTGAACTGACGCATTAAATTAGTTAGACCTGCATTAGCAACACCGGCTGTAGCTGCATAAGCTGTCGGCTCAAAACCATAGTGCCCACCAACGGCTACCAAACGTGAGCCACGTACCAAATGCGCATCAACAGCACGTTGTAATCTCATCATGCCACCCGCTTTAATATTAATTGCCTGAGAAAGTGCCAGTGGATTAGCTTCTAGAACACCCCCTGCAACAGGAACACCGGCTGCATGAACCACCATGCGTACAGTGCGATTCATTTTCCCAACAATAGTTTTAATCTTTTCAGTAGCAGAATCATCACCAATGTCAGCAATGCAATAACTCATGTGCTCTGAGCTATTGATTAATTTTTTTAATGCCTCCTCTGAGCGACCGACTGCTAATAAATGTAATCCAGATTCAACTAAGCGTCGAGCAACTGTTTCACCTAATGCACCGGTGGCGCCAACCATGACTACTAACTCACGCTCTTGATTGGATGTTGTCATTTGAAACCTTTAAAAAAAATGGTCACTTAGTAAAATACCAAGTGACCCAATTCAACTATTGAATAAACAACTTAACTAACAATAGTTAAGAAAGATTCATGCAGCTTACCAGTTGTATGGTCTAAACCATAACCAAACTCATCGAACGTCCACTTGATTGGTTCCCAATCTGGGTATGGCTCGTAGCTTCCGCAGAATGTTTCAAAACGGTTACCGGATGGATCCCACGCATAGATAGTTGTGCCACGGGTCACGCCATGACGGGTTGGGCTAAGATCTACAGGCACTTTATTCATACCAATGATGTCAGCCGCACGCAGAACCTTCTCCCAAGACTCTAGACGATAAGAAATGTGATGCAATTTGCCTGGTTCTGGATGCTCAACAAAAGCAATATCGTGAGCTTTGTGTGAACAGCTCATAAAGTAAGCTGCTGTGTGCTCACCATCAGGTGCCATCACATACTCAACCACTCTAAAACCTAATACTTTTGTAAATAATTCTTTATTGGCATCAATATTTGGTCCATAGAGTAAGCAATGGTCCATACGGATTGGAGCAATGCCATGTTCAGCTGTCTTAGGATTCCATGGGTTAGGATTTACCAAACCAGAGCCATTACCTATGTGGGTTTTTTCTGCATACAACTCAAAGAAGTGACCCGATGGCGCTTGAAAGCGCACGCGCTCACCGGTTTCTAATAAATCGCCGGCTGGAATACGCTCCGTTTTAACACCATAAGCATTTAAGTCTTTTTCGAGCTGATTAAGTGTTGCCACATTCAAAACTCTAAAACCAAAGAAATCAATACCCGCACGATCAGCTTGACGAATGATCACGCTATGGTGATCACGCTCATCCCAACCTTTAAAGTAATGGCGACCTGAAGCATCTTTACCTGTTTCCACTAAACCCAAAACATTTCTATAAAAATGTAATGCTTCTTCCAAATCTAATACACGAATTTGTGCGTGACCTGGTCTTAATACGCCTGTCATTGCCATGTAAATCTCCTTATTATTTTCTTAAAAAAAGATTTTTTTAAGAACCGATGAATACATATATTTAGCATTCTGATTGTGATCCGTATAAATCTTTAAATCAATCAGAATTTCCCCTAAAGAAAGATATATTGCCTCACAATCTAGTATTAACAATGTCATCAGGACGACTAACTGATTTAGTTTCTTAAAAGCATCATTCACAGATCACCAAAACCAATAAAAAAGGGTCACTAAAAAGTGACCCTTTTTGGAGAGTTGTAAATGATCAAAGATTTGGTGATACTGAAGGCAATCCAGATAATGCCATTGCCAACTCTTTTTCATCGTATTGCTCATCGGTTAATTCACCAGCAAAGTATTTCTGGTAAGCAACCATGTCAAAGTGACCATGACCACATAGATTGAAAACAATCGTTTCACTGCGACCTTCACGCTTGCAACGAAGCGCTTCTTCAATGACCCCCTTGACCGCATGATTGGCCTCAGGCGCAGGCACAATGCCTTCTGCTCGAGCAAATAGAACACCTGCAGCAAAGCACTCACCTTGTGTGTATGAAGTTGCTTCGAGTAAACCCAACTCTTTGACATGAGAAACCAATGGCGCCATGCCGTGATAACGCAAACCACCCGCATGGAATCCCGGTGGGGTAAAGGTTGAACCCAAAGTATGCATTTTTGTAAGTGGTGTCAAATGTGCTGTATCACCAAAGTCATACGCATACTTACCACGTGTTAATGATGGACATGCTGCTGGCTCAACGGCCACAATTCTTGGCATCTTGCCCCCACGCAAACCTTGACCGATAAATGGGAAGGCAATACCTGCAAAGTTAGAGCCACCACCCGTACAAGCCACTACGACATCAGCCTGAACGTCAGCCATTTCTAACTGCTGAATGGACTCAATACCTGTCACCGTCTGATGCAAAAGAACGTGATTCAAAACTGATCCAAGCGCATATTTAGTGTCATCACTTTGAGCCGCTATTTCAACTGCCTCAGAAATAGCAATGCCTAAGCTGCCAGGATGATCCGGTCTTTCTGCCAGCACTTGACGTCCATAAGCTGTTTCTTGCGATGGAGAGGCAACACAACGACCTCCATAAGTTTCCATTACAGCGCGGCGGTAGGGCTTCTGATCGTATGAAACCCGCACCTGAAATACCAAAACTTCTAAGCCAAAAATATTACCCGCAAAAGAAATTGAAGTGCCCCATTGGCCCGCTCCAGTTTCAGTTGTTAATTTCTTAACTCCTTCTTGCGCATTGTAAAAAGCTTGTGGTACTGCAGTATTAGGTTTGTGGCTACCAGCAGGGCTCCCACCTTCATACTTATAGAAGATTTTTGCTGGTGTGCCTAAGGCCTTTTCTAGACGACGTGCACGATACATAGGCGCTGGTCGCCACAGTTTATAAATATCTTGAACAGGCTGAGGAATCTCAATGTCTCTTTCCGTACTCACCTCTTGGAGAATTAACTCCATGGGAAATAAAGGCGCCAAATCATCAGGGCCTATGGGCTTCATGGTTCCAGGATGCAATACAGGGGGCAATGCCTTAGGTAAATCAGCCTGGATGTTGTACCAGGACTTAGGCATTTGGGTCTCATCTAGTAAATATTTAGTTCTTTCAGACATCTCAGGCAATTCCTATATTAATTATTCGGCGAACCTCTATTAAAACAACATTATAGAGCCTATGAAATAGGCATTTCCCTGAGTTCCAAAGAAATGAGTCAACCCGGCCAGGTTGGCTCATTATCACGCAAACCTTTATTAAGGTTGCTGCTCTTGCGTAATCAGCTTCATTAAAGCCTTTCTAACTTTGACGGGTGCAATATCGTTACTCATTAAAACGGGATTTAAGCCCAAAAAGTCAGTTGTGCCCATTTGTGTGTGGACCATTTCTAAAATAGGAATATCTTCAGTTTCAAAAGCTTCATGCATCGCCTTGATTTTCATCTGGTTGTATTCGCTATCTTCCTCAATATGGTTGCGGCGAGTGGCAAAGAAGTAATGTGTTGAATCTTCAGTTTCTGGGGTAGTAGTGTGTAAATCATATTGCCCTACACAGTTTTCAAGATTTAACGGAACATCCGGGGTTTGGGTTGCTCCTACCGATAGCTGAATATGCGATGGTGGCATCCAGGTGATATCAAAAAATTGCCTAGCTTCAGCCTGAGGCTCTGGCAAAAATTGATTCAGAATTAACAACGCAGGAGTTTGTTTCCATTCCCAGCCAGCACGAACCATTCGATCATTTTCTTGAATTTTTGGAATCAAAGGCGACAACTGCCCACGCGTTGAAATAATCTCGCCATGCACATGATCAATATGACTTAAATCCATCACATTGTCAGTTAGCAATTGATAGTTGGCTTTCACATGCATATAGGTATGCCCCACACTATTGGAATGCCCATTGGTCAACATACTGTAATCAGGCAGTTTGCTAGGGTCTGCCGCTTCATCCCCCATCCAGATCCAAATAAATCCATACTTCTCCATCAATGGAAAGGTTGGCACTTTTGCAGCTTTAGGAATCAAACCATTGCCATGAGGATTGTGGGTGCATTGACCCTCGCAATCAAATTGCAAAGCGTGATACAAACAAGAAATATCATCACCAACGCGCTTACCAAGGTGCAATGGCGCAAATCGATGTGGACAACGATCCAACATCGCAATTGGTGTGCCATCCATTTTTCGATAAATCAAAACTGGCTTATTTAAAAGTGTTCGGTGAAATAAATCTTCACCTTTCACATCGGTTGACATTGCTGCCACATACCAACAGTTCATTAAAAATGGGCTGCTGATATTTTTCTGAAACTGAATTGTTTTTACTTCTGCATTCATATTGATTTCCTCAAAGTAACAAATAAATATTGAAACCATCAAGATTGATTAATTTCCTTCTCAACCAATTTTGACAGGCTTTTTCTAAATTTCACTGGAGCAATATCATTGCTCATCAATACAGGGTCTAAGCTAAAGAAGTCAGTCGTTCCCATGTTTGTATGAATATTTTCAATAATAGGAATATCCTCCATCTCAAAAGCATCGTGCATGGCTTTAATCTTGAATTGATTAAAATCGGCATCTTCTTCTAAATGATTGCGGCGTGTAGCAAAGAAATAATGGCTCGTATCCTCAGTCTCAGGAGTTGTTGTATGCAAGTCATACTGAGAAGTGGTGTTGTGGAAATTTAACTCGCCATCAAACTCTTCTTGTGTGGCGCCAATGATCAACTCAATATGGGATGGCGCTTCCCACGTTACCTGTACAAAATGTTTTGCCTCTTCTGCTGGCTTAGGTAAAAAATTAGAAAAAATCATGATTGGGGGCGTTTGCTTCCATTTCCATGAAGCCTTGACATGGGTAGAACTTTCTTCAACTTTAGGTATTTGAGGTGTCAACTGGCCGCGCGTTGAAATAATCTCGCCATGCACATGATCCACGTGACTTAAATCCATGACGTTATCAATGATCACCTGATAGTTCGATTTCACATGCATGTATGTATGCCCCACACTATTGGAATGACCATTGGTCAACATACTGTAATCAGGCAGTTTGCTAGGGTCTGCTGCCTCGTCCCCAATCCAGATCCAAATAAATCCATACTTCTCCATCAATGAAAAAGTTGGCACTTTCGCGGCTTTAGGAATCAAACCATTGCCATGAGGATTGTGGGTACATTGACCCTCGCAATCAAATTGCAAAGCATGATACAAACAAGAAATATCATCACCAACACGCTTACCAAGGTGCAATGGCGCAAATCGATGTGGACAACGATCCAACATGGCAATTGGCGTGCCATTTATCTTTCGATAAATCAAAACTGGCTTATTCAATATCGTTCGATGAAAGAGTTTCTCACCCTCCACATCGGTAGATATGGCAGCTACGTACCATGCATTCGTTAAAAACGTTCTTTTAGTATTTTTGAACTCGATAGTTTTAACTTCAATCATCACAATATCACTCCTATTAATAAGTTTTTTATTGATATATTTTTATATTTATCTTGTTATTGGTTTAAATCCAAAACCAATCTGGCAGATTGAGAACGCGAACAACAAGGTGTGAACATTTTCTTCAAATCTTTATCCTCATCACTCAAGCAAACATCGCGATGATCAGGATCTCCGTCGATCACCTGCATGACACATGTTCCACAAATTCCCTGTTCACACGAAAGAGGCACATCGACACCAGCACCAATTAAAGCTTGAGCCACAGTCAAGTCTGCAGGTACACGAATAACTAGACCGGTAGGTCGATACTCAACCTCGAAACTCCCATCATCATCTTTTACGATGGGTTCAGATTTAAAAAATTCAAAATGAATTTGCGAGTCAGGCCAAGCTAAATCTTTAGCTGTTTGAATCACATGCTCCATAAACCCCGTAGGGCCGCATACATAAATATGCGAAGTAGGAGCCGTATTTTTTAAGATTTCAGATGCTTTTAACTTTTGTTCTTCTACCCCATCATCAAAATGAAATTGCACTTTTGACGAAAAAGGTGATTCAGTAATTCTTTCTAGAAAAGCTGTTCTTGAACGAGATCTTGAACAGTAGTGCATCTCAAATGAAGTAGCATCATCAAAAAGCTTCTGAGCCATCGACAAAATAGGCGTAATGCCAATACCCCCGGCGAATAAAACAGAGTGCTTAGCAACAGCTAAGGGGAAATGATTTTTGGGGTGGCTAATTCTTAATTTAGCCCCCAGAACAATTTCTTCATGCACACTCTTTGAGCCGCCTCGACCATTGGTCTCCAATAAAACCCCAAGCTCATAAGCTTTGCGGTCAGCAGAAGAACCACAAAGGGAGTAGGGCCGAATCAGACCATTGGGTAACTGAATATCAATATGAGCGCCAGCAGTAAATTTTGGCAAATCCTCACCCTTTGGATCCACTAACTCCAAGAACATAACGCTATCGGCAATCAATTCCTTCTTGCTCACCTTAACGGCTAAGGTATCCCCAACTATTTGATTAACACTCATTCAGAAGCTCTTTCGATATTCATATAAATTCACTATTTAAGTAATATATTTTTTATTTAGTTAGTAACTTGCAATTAATATGCCAAATTCAATAAATATCCATATCTATATGATTAATATTGATATTTATAATTTAATTAGTTTAATCAAATTAATTTTAAATCTTTTTTTTCATCATTTAATTAAATTGTTAAAAACTATGATTCATGTTTTAATGAATTTTTATTGATTAAAATATCATGGCCAAAGTTAAAAAAAGAAGCCCGCTTAAAAATAGCGAGCAAGATCTTGATACCGCGCTTTTAGCCGGTCATCTGCACTTCTCACCTGATGATGGTCACATCCAATTATTTGATCAACGCATGCTTCTGATGCATGCCTCTTCTTTTGCTGAATTGAGAAGAGAAATGGTTAGCTCCTTAGGTAGTCATAAAGCAAAAGAACTATTAAATCGTCTGGGGTACCAGCAAGGATTTGAAGATGGCCAGAGAATCAGAAAGTTAGATACCTCTGACATGACCCAAACCCTCGCCCTAGGGGCTAGACTCAGAGAAATCGAAGGGTTTGTGCGAAACCATCCAGTTAAAACGATGAGTTGTGATATCGAGCGTGGTGAATTCTATGGTGACTTTCACTGGGTCTCATCCTGGGAAGCCCATGCACATCTAGAACATTTTGGTATCAGCGGAACTCCTGCTTGCTGGATCATGAATGGCTATGCCGATGGTTTCAGCACAGCAGCCACCGGCATCCCTATTCATTGGCGAGAAATTGAATGTGTTGCTATGGGGCACAAACAATGCCGAGTGATCGGCAAACCTATTTCTGAGTGGCATGATGAAAACACCGAAGAAACTAGTTTTTTACAAATTGACACTTTTGTTAGCAATCCCAGTGAGCAAAACATCACCAACCAACAAGAAGATGCTTCATTTGAAGGATTTGTCGGTACATCTGCCGGATTTAATGCTGTAGCTAATCTTGTCAGAAAAGTAGCCCCAACCGATTCAACGGTTTTATTTTTTGGCGAGAGTGGTGTTGGTAAAGAATGTTTTGCCAAAGCACTTCATTCCATCAGCCCTAGATCATCACATCCCCTCATCTCAATCAACTGTGCAGCGATTCCACCTGAACTCGTTGAAGCTGAATTGTTTGGTGTTGAAAAAGGTGCATTTACAGGCGCAGATAAATCCAGACCTGGTCGATTTGAAAGAGCTCATGGTGGCACACTCCTCTTAGATGAAATTACAAGCCTGTCACTGGCTGCACAAAGCAAAATTTTGCGCGCGATTCAAGAAAAAGAAATCGAGCGCGTTGGTGGCACAGAAGTCATTAAAACAAATGTAAGAATCATTGCAGCTTCCAATAGAGATCTCAGAACTGAAGTTGATGCAGGTAGATTTAGACAAGACTTGTTTTATCGACTGAATATTTTTCCAATTGACATTCCACCACTACGTCAACGTCGAGAAGATATCCCTTTATTGGTTGCACTCTTTTTACAAAGAAGCACGTTGCGCTCTAATAAAAAAATATTGGGTCTAAGTTCTAATGCTTATGCTGCTTTGTGGGACTATGACTGGCCCGGCAATGTCAGAGAGCTTGAAAATATGATTGAGCGAGGCGTGATTCTTGCAGAAGAAAATAGTGTGATTGATATTCAACATCTTTTTACCTCTGGTGAAAAGCTCAAAATTGATTCATTTAACCTAAGTGCCAGCGGCTCATTAGTCAAAAATAAATTAACTGATGACGCTCTCAATGAAAAGCAAGCATTAGCAGATAGTCTTTTAGAGATACTGCCCTCTTTTGATCAAATTGAAACTCTCGTTTTTGAGCGTGCAATGCAGCTCAGTAACGGCAATATATCAGCAGCAGCAAGGCGTTTAAAAATGGGGCGTGCCCAAGTTGAATACCGCCTTAAAAAACATCAACGAGTTGATAGCTGAAAATATCTATCTCAATACACTATCAACGAAAACAAAAAAGGCGCACAAGGCGCCTTTTTTGTTAACACTGAAACTAAGAATTTAGAAACAAATCCCAAATAGACCATCAAGACCTGGCGTTTGGAAACGCAAACAATCCTTATGACCAATTCCATTCTCAGATAATGATTTGTCGTAGTCAGGCTTAAATGGCTGATTGCCACTTAACCAAGTTACTGCTGACCAATCAATCTTAGCAAAGTCTGGATGTGCCCCGTAATACTGGGCTAAGGGTCCTACAAATAAATCGCTGAACTTCATGCTTGGCGGCAATGGAAAGGCGGCTGTGCCGTAAAACATCAAATGCTTATCCCAGCCGACGTACAACAACTGATTACCATGGAATTTATCCATGGAATCCCTTGAGGCGAACTTATATTCTGAAACTGCTGCAACTGCCATAAATCCCCCTTAGTTCTTAGTTGTTTGATCACGCCACTTGGCAAAGTTCTTTTGATCTTCTGATCCCACGAATGGACCGTTCTCACGTCCCCATTGAAAGTCGTAGTACGCAGCAACGTTTCTTATTGGATCAAAACCTTCAACCGTTGGATCAGTTCCCTCTGGGAAACAATTACCTTGGAAGATTTGATGTGGAGGAATCCAAGACTGAACAAACTTCTCTGGCTCATTGTCAAAAATCTTATGACAGAATGTTGAACAGAACTGGAACTTCTCACCCATGTAAGTGCCTTCTTCGTAAGCCAATTGAGTCGGATCATCTGGCTCTGTAAAGAACACAGGAATCTGGCACAACTGACAAACAAGCGGTAAACCAGCTGTGAAGAATGGCTTACCTTCGTCTTCCAACTTTTGGAAATACTCAAAACGTGGACGGTAATACTTAGGGAAGGTATCAGGATACTTAGCATCCAACCAATCCAACTCTTCTTTGCTTGGAATCCATGTGTGGAAGTTAGTCAAGAAGTTAGCACTATTGAACGTCAACCAAACTTGGTGAGTGATATGTTCTTTTTCTTTACGTACTTGTTCTACACACTCTGGTACCTTGATCCCGTAACGAGCCAAGTCGTTGAACAAGGCCATACCATTACCTTCAAAATAGATCTCCCAAGCTTCTTTCCAGCTCATCACGCGCTTAGGCAACATGTAATCTTGCATCATGCCAACAAGGGTTAAGAGACGTACACCTCTCCAGCACCACTTATCGATCCATCCCTGAACGATAGGCACGTTTTGTGGATCTTGCTCTAACATGAACTTGATCACTTCAAGACCCAAAGTCATATGACGTGATTCATCAGACTGCGCTGAGAAACCAAATGTCATCGCAGCCATGTCGCCGTTGTATGCAGCACCTGATACAAATGGCACGAACAACAAGTTTGTTAATACATACTCAAATGAGAAGGAAATCGCTGTAATGAACTCAAATGGACCTGCTGATAATGCATCTTCAAAGAATGACTTTGGTACTGAGTAGTACCACATGCGGTCAGCTTTGTTATGCCAATCATCTAAACCATTATAGAAACGGTTGTAGTTAGACATCGCGTGGATCTGTGTTTGTGCGTGACGTAATTCGTCAATAGATTGCATTTGGCAAGCTACTGATGCGCCAACACCCTTGAACTCACGACCTAAACGAGCATAACCTTTGTGTGCTTCATACTCTAAAGGTGTAATACCATTCAACCAAAGCTTTAGCGCATTAACATAACGAGCATCAGTGACAGTTAAGTGGCCATTGTTTTGAGCGAATGCGTCAATAATCGCATATAGTTTGCGCTCTTTTTCTGCCTGGTATTTCCAGTAAGCATCCACTGTCAAACGGAACGGATCTTCCCATTTATCCCAGTCATGAATCTTGATGCCTTCGTAGGCTAGCTGAGGATAAATCTCCTCTTCCTTTTGATAAGTTGCGTCCCATGCAAGGTCACGCGTCATCAAATGGTATCGCTCTTTTAAACCTAACTTCTTTTTAACGTTCATATCCATGATTTATATCTCCGTCTCTAAATATTAGAAATTTAATTCGATGCCGATTTTCTTGGCACGTTCTTGTAACGCAAAAGAAACATCCGCTAATGCAGCATCAGCCTCTACACCTAAAGCAATTTTTGAAACCGGTACCAATGCGGCTTTGGCTTTCTTGGCCCAAGCACTTGCCCATTCACTTAACAAGGCTTTGTTCTCAGGTGACTCAGCAGCAGCCGCTTTAAGAACAGCATCAACCCACTTTGCTGTTTCAGCTTGCCAGTCAGCCATGAACACAGTCATCATGCCGATGGTTGGACCTGATTTAACTGCCCAAACACCGTCAACAGCTTCTTTGTATACCAATGGGTATAGCAAACCATCTAAAGCAAAGTTTTGGGCTACAAACAATTCCATCACATCACGAGTGATCAATGTTTCCTCTACGAACTGACGTAGTGGTTGCCAATCAGCATCAGTTTCCCATGAGGCCTTACCGGCCTTAAGAGAATCTACATCTCCTAAAGCTAAACCTAAACGTGTTAAATATTGCGCAATACCTAAATGGTCAAAACTAGCATAAGTACAAGCTTGATTCAAAGCTGTGCCGTAAGCGTAAGCAGCCATCATGTTGTTATTCATATTGGCGCCCCAAGCTACGTGACGCAAAGGCATTAATGTTTTCAACGCAATGGCTTTAACTTCTGCATTCAAAGAGTTCTCTAGGCCACGCTCTTCAATAAAGTCAAAACTCTTCTCGATGGCATCTTGCTGTCGAGCTCGAGCTTGCGTGTAGGTACCATAGTAAAATTGACGCGGATCTTTTAATACGTACCAGTCTTTTAGAACAATCTTTGTACGGCCCACATCATGGATCTCGCGTGTGGGATCCCATGTTGGTCTATAGTGAAAATTATCTGTTGGTTGGAGGTCATAAGTAGCTTCTTGATAGCGTGAAGCTACTTTATCGCCGAAACGCTTTTCAATGTGCTTAAAGGTATTTCTAAGCGGCTTTAAGGCTATCGTTTGTAAGTCAACTTGCATATTCATGCTCCATAAAAGTGAAGGCTTGCACTTAAAATAATGTCTTTCGATTAATATTAATGCAAATATCGTGCCAAACATGTTCAAGATCAATATATATGGGCTTTATAGCCCGGTCACTCAGGGAAAACCACTAACTCTCAAGCAGTAACAAAAGTTACAAATTTGTAAGCCCTGTAATACCCATGTTACAAATTTGTAAGCCCTGTAATACCCATGTTACAAATTTGTAATATCTCTGACTTATCTTTTTTTTGATTATAAATAAGAGCTTACTTTTTATCTTCTTTTTCTAATCGGTAGGCTACTTGACGACGGGTAACGCCCAGCAATTCTGCGGCTTTGGCAATATTGCCACTGGTTTTCTTAACCGCCGCTTCCATCAACATCAACTCGCAATTTTCTAAAGAAATGCCATCTTTGATCATAGCTTCAATTAACGCATCAATCGAAGTCATATTTTGTGAAGCAACTCGCCCCAGAATACTCAACTCCACTTCTTCAGAGAAGATATCAGCTACTCCAGCAAAAAGATGTTTTAACTCTATACGCTCATCGGATGCTGTAAGTAAGACGCCTCGCTCCATCATATTTTCTAATTCACGAATATTTCCTGGCCAGTCATAACTCATCAACATACGCATGGCTTTATCTGTGACACCCACAACTCTCTTGTTATGAAGTAATGCATATTTTTTAATAAATGCTTCTAGCAATAATGGGATATCTATTTTTCTATCACGTAAGGGTGGAATGTTGACGGGATAAGCATTGAGGCGATAATACAAGTCAGCTCTAAATTTGCCATCCTTTACAGCTTTCTGAAGATTCACATTGGTAGCCGCAATCAGGCGAACATTTACCTTACGCGTTTTAACATCTCCCAAGCGCTCAAGTTCACCACTTTCCAATACTCGTAGCAACTTAACCTGAGCCGCCAAGGTAAGATCACCAACCTCATCTAAAAACAGAGTTCCACCATCTGCTCGCTCAAAGCGGCCTGGTCGGGATTGCTGTGCCCCCGTGAAGGCCCCTTTTTCAACGCCAAACAATTCAGACTCTAATAAGTCATTCGGTATCGCTGCGCAATTTAATGCAACAAACGGTTGATCCAAGCGATCACTGTTGTCATGTATCCAATGCGCAAATACTTCCTTGCCAACCCCTGTTTCACCCAATAAAAGAACTGTTATCGGCTTTGCAGCTGCGGTTGATGCTAAATCCAAAGCTGCTTTAAAAGGCTCCGACTCACCAATAATATTTGCTGGCAAAGCTTTTATACTTAAAGAAGCTCGTAAGCTAACAACCTCTTCTTGCAAGTCAATCAATCGACCGGCAATATTTTCTGGTTTGTAATACTTTAAATAATCTTCAGAGTCTTCCCAATGCTCTAGAAGACGAGCTTCAATATAACAATGATGATCGCCCTTGCAAACACATTTGGTTTCTTTAAAAATAACCGGACGACCTACAAAGGTAGACACATAACCAGATGCATACCCTACTTGAGTCCAACATTCTGCATCTGTACCAATGCCAAACTCTTCCAAATGGGTTTGAGCTTCCCAGGAGTTTTCCCAAACAAACTCACCTGCAAATTTGCCGTTGGGGATATCCATTTCAAGTTTTCGCTTTTCAACACGAACCATGCCTTTAAAAGAATGGAGTGCTGGGCCCAACATGACGCCCGCCTCAGGCGAATCGTTACTGGGTAGGCTTTTTGCTAACTCTGCGTCACGCACACCTGAGGCGTAACCAAGACGTACCAATAAACCTCTAGCACGCTCCAATCCCAAAGACTGGATAATCTCACTACGAAATGCGCCCATGGCAGCAACGTGCATGAGCATCATGCGATTTTCTCCTAGCCAAATCTCACCTGTTTCAAATGAAAATTTAAGCTTAGATCGCAAATCAACTAGTTCTGGCTCCAGAACTTTTTTCAACTATGTCTCCGGTTATTTACTTTTGATATTAATTCTATTTTCGTCTATTTTTACAATTTTGTAACAAGAAAAAACCCTCAAGAACAAAAGCTCTTGAGGGTCTAAATATAGATTGAGTTACCTCAACCTAAATCCACACAGAAACTGGATTAGTCACCGCCGCGCATAAACTGCACTTGGAACTTAGCCGGTGGGCTTAACTTAGGATCGATCAAACCTTTGAACTGACCTGTTGTGCAACGCTTAGATTGCAAGTCAACCAATGAGAATGAGTCATCGATAGGAATACCAGATCCTTTGTTTACAGGATGGTGGGCATCTGGGTGAGCCTTACCAATCGTAAATGTCTTCCAGATTTCGCCCTTCTTATCGTAAATCACGCTGCGGTTAATTGTGTTAGTTTGGACATCAATGTAAAGCAAACGCTTGCCGATTGGGCTTGGATCAACTGGAGCACCCTCAACTGTGTAAACTTTACGCAACTGCCATGTGATTTTTTGGAAACAACCACCTTGACCACCAAAGTCAACAAACTTGTAGCCATCAGCTTCTTTAGGCATATCTTCAGCTAGTTGCAAATTGTTATGGTAATAGTAAGGCATCATAATTGTCTTAGCGCCTAAGTACTTCCATGTATAGGCAGATAGACGATCGTTATAACCTTCAAAGTCTTGAATCATCAAGTCAGCACCCAAGAATGAGTCCGTTACTTGACCAGTTGCCAAACGACGCACGCGACGTTGGAAACCTAAGTACAAATAAGCATCATCTCTTTTAGCGTCATCTTCATAACGTTGAATCAACAACTGAGTGTTCTTTAAATCAGGAGGAGATTCAACAGTCATGTAAATTCCGCGGAATAAGTTAGAAGCATTACCAGGAACATTTGGCTTTGGATCGTGCTCTACACGGTGAGTAAAGTTCAAGAAATTGAAATGCACTTTCAATGTCTTATCTACTTGACCTGTAGCTAAGTTGCGATACTTCCAGTAGAAAGGAGAAATGGTAGCATTATCTCCCCAGTTCACACCGTACTTGTAGTTCCACATGATCTTTTCAGCAGCACGTGGATCGCTCATTGATGGCTCATCCAAGAATGGACGACCAGCAACGAAACCCTCGATGTCACCTAGTTTAGGACCAAGCTTAGTTTTATTCATGTTGGCGCGTGAGGCCTCAACATAAGGCTTGTTCATATCAAATGAAGTTGTCTTACCAACAGTCATCTCTGTCCAACCACGCTTAACCATGTCATACATCGCAGGATCTAATGTATCTTTGAACTGATCAACGTTTTTAGCTGTGAGAACAGTACCCTCAGTTAGGCCAGGGAATGTTGGAACACCATTCTTATAGGGGAAGAATGATCTTTCCAAATCAGCTTCTGTAGCAGCAGATGCCATACTTGCAGCACCTACCGCCATCAAAGCAACTACTAAAGCGGAAAATTTTGTTTTCATTATTTAATAACTCCTTAATTAAAACTTGTAACGCATTGTCACGTAAATATCGTTCTGACCAAATGCTGTGCCGATTGGACCTGCACGGAAGCGACCTAGAGGCTCAATACCACCTAACCCTGAGTCATACTGCTGTAGGCCACCATTAACACCCATATTGGTAAATGGGGCCAATTGGTTGGCTGAGTGTGCAGAGCTCCATGCTTGATTAGGTTGCTCTGTACCAAACTTCACGTTAGCACCAAACTTGAACTTCAAGTTATCTGTTGGTGAGTACTCTACAGCCGGAGCAACCACGTTAGCTTGTGCACGGAAGTCGCGGGCAAAGATTACTTCTGGGCTAACACGATCTTGCATCAAGAAAGCTTTTACCAATAATGTACCGATGACGTTATTTTCCCAATCAGGCATACCACTCATACCCCAAGGACGTTGCTCTTGTTCATGATTAAAGATGTGCTGGAAGAACAATTGGCCTGAAAACAATACCGTACGCTCTGTGCTGATAAATGGTACGAATGTTGGTCGGTCAACACCGATTACAGAACGCCATACTGCATTTTTAGAATACAACTCCGGACGTAATGTATTGGCAAACTCTTCACCCTTTGTGTAAGCGCCCTCCAAACGAATCGCTGCGCCAATTGACTCTGCCTGGAAGTCCATTGAAGCACCAATTAAGTTCACGCGTGGATAAACAACTTCAAACAGAGGAATATATGATCCCGTTGTAGTTACTGGAACCGTAGATGGACCCGGAGTATTTGTTGCAAGAGTTACAGGAGCACCCAAAAATGGGTTGTCAGTACCTTGAGTTCTCATACCACGCAATGATGGCAATTGTGAACGGTAAGTCAAAGCATTTAAAGAGAAGCTGAAACCTTCTTTAGTAATACCCTCAAATTTCAAACCTAATTGAGTGTTGTCTAAACTCCAGTTTGGCAAGTCAACTTTATTGATACCAATTTGACCTGGTCCAAAGTTTGTTGCGTAACCACCGCCTGGGGTACCCACGCCAAAGTTACCTACTGTACAACCATTATCCCAGCAGTTTGCCAATGAACGGAACAAGTTACCCGCATCCAAAATGCTATTGGGTGTACCACCCTGACCCAAATTATTAGGTCGGAAACGATCAAAATTCCAAACAGCAGAAATATTACGGTCTTGCATATTTTCGCTACCACCCATACGGTACTCAGCTTGAGCAATCCACATTGGGATACGAATATCTTGCAACTCGTCATAAATATTGTTACGTGAATAATCAACTGGGTTGATCACATCTAGCACGCGGAATAAGTCAGTACGACCCCAAACAACCTGTTGTTTTCCAATCTTAAGGAAAACGCTTTCGTTACCATCTAACTTAACATCTTTAGTTACGAAGGCTTCACGAATAAAATCTAGGCGATCATTAAAGTCTGGCATTGCTAACTCAGATTTTGTCTTATTACCATATCCACCGAAATCACGGCAGCCACGTGAATCGACATCACACGGACGAACTGGAACAGCAAAACTCAAACCAGTAGTGCTATGAGCGCCATGCCAACCTGCGCCTAAAATTTGAAGACCAGTGTTTGTATTGTTAGCACCATATGTGAAATTTGCAGCGTTAGGCGCGGCCGGGAATACACCTGAACCACTGGTATAACCATAGCCATTATAGAAGCTACCTCCACCAAATAAAGCGACTGCGGCATCGTAATTTACTACGCCACCGCCGTAAGGTACGGTTGCACCAGCGGTATTCAATGGTGGTACTACACCTGCTCCGGCATAAGAGTTAGTCATCTGCACTGCGCCACCAGCATTCTTACCATACTCTTTATCATTCAGGTCGTATACACCATCGTATGTAGCACGCAAGATACTGCGGAATCTCCAACCATCGCTAAGATTCTTTGTCATCTCTGACTGAAGAGTGTTGCGGAACTTAGCTAAGCCAGCACCTTCACGCTTTGCAGTATGGTTCTCATAATAAAGATCTGCATTCCATGGATCACCACTGGTGATACCCATATCTGGCAAGGTTTGAGCAGTAACTCCTGCTCCTGCAATTGCTAATACAGCAGCAAGGACTAATGCCTTTGGCTGTAATGCTTTGCGCCATGTTTTCTTATTCATAACTACTCTCCTTAACGAACCTTTTATACAACTACCAATTTAAAAAACTACTCTTATTACCGTTAAAATACTGCTTTCTCGAGATTTTTTATCTAGGGAGTTTTCCCATTAGTAATAACCCCTAACTATCTCGATATTTTTTATCCTATTGATTTAATTAATTTTTTATTAACTTATCCAGAATAATTAAAACTTGTTTGGAAGTGGTGTTGTTTTTGCGCAACCACCACCCTTCAAATATTTAATGATCTCTTTGCAAGATGCCATCAGCATCACGATGCACACCAACGATGAATTTTGGTTTGAACGCCATCACCCAAGCTGGTACTAAAAGTACCGCAGCAACTGCATTCAAGGCCAACATCACAGTTAATAAAAGCGCTGCATCTGATTGGAAGCGCAGATCTGAGAAGATCACCCACATGATCACACCAGCAATCAATGTCGCTGCTGTAAAGCCTACGGCTAAACCAGTCGTACTCAAAGCACGTAAAACTGATTCGCGTAAATCTTGCGTAGCTTCATATTCTTCACGGATACGGTCCATGATGTAAACAGCGTAGTCGATACCAACCCCGACTCCAACGGCAATCACAGGAATGGTATTAACGCTAATACCAATGTTCATTAAGCCCATATAACCGTAGGTCAAAATCGTTGCAAATAACATTGGCAATACCATCAACCAACCAGCATGAAGTGCCTCGTAATAGATCATCACAAAGATAAAGGCTAAGATCATGACCAACGGTGTAATGATCGACGTATCGATATAGTTCTCTTCGTCAATCGCTGCGCTCACACCAATAATGCCGCCACCTAACAAGAGCTCAAAGTTTTCAACAGTGCCATTGATCTCTTTAACTAACTGCTTAGAGTTCGTCACAATGCGCTCGAGGGTTGTTGCCTGATGATCCTTATAGAAGAATGCTAAAACAGCATCTGTGCCTTGTGGGTTCATAAACTCTTTCATAGCACCCGGGATTGGGCTTGAAAGTTCATACGCTGACATCAAACCTGCCACCTCCAGTTGAGTATCAGGAATCTGCGCCCAACGTGGGTCACCACTGTGCGTCAACATATTCACTTGACGGATCAAACCTGGAACCGCTTTGTAACCACCCAACTCAGGATCTTTCACCATCATCTTGTCACCGAACTGCTCCATCGCGTGAACGACTTCTGGACGAGAAATACCACCCTCATCCTTTACTCTTGCCACCACGAATAACTCCTCCGAACCTGGGAATTTTTCATTAATAGATTTAGCAGAAATGTTGTAATCATGAGTACGGTTCAAAATCGGTGAACCTGGCTCAGATTCACCAAACTTCACTTGAGCGACAAAGAAAGAAGCCACAATCACTAAAAATGCTGTACTGATCAAACCAATCTTCACGTTCAAAGGTGTCACCAAAACTTTAGCGAAGTTATATAAAACAGCGGTTGTACCCGAACGGTTATTTTGAGTCCTCTTAGGCGCTGGCAAAACAGTCAAGAACAAGGGCACCATAAAGTGAACTGTGAAGATCACAGAGAAGCCCCAGAAACCAGCGTAGTAACCCAACTTGATATTGATAGGCGCTGCACCTAAGGCAATTACAAAAATACCAATTGCATCAATTGTGATCGCCAAAGAACCTGGTCTAAATAAAGCATCCAAAGAATTGCGTGCTGCCTTCTTACCATCTTTGGTGATTTCTAACTCATAGTAATAACGCTCAACCAACTGAACACCGTGAGAGGTAGCTCGAGCAGCAATCAAAAATGGAATCGTCATTGAAAGTGGATCTAATGTGTAACCCAAAACCGTCATAAAGCCTAAGCCCCACGCCGATGACAAACAAATACCCAATAAAGGTAATGCCACACCGTAGAAGCGACGGAAATAAAACACGAGCAAACCAAAAATCAAAACAGCTGTGTAAAGCAAAATCTGCAAAATTTGATTAAGGTATGTATAAACCCAACCTGTTAAAACTGGTAAACCAGTCGCATGAATCAACGCGTTACCTGTTGCGTATTTAGCACGTAATTCAGTTAACTCAGCAAAGGTTTTCTGATAATCAATCTCACCACCTTCATTCATCTGTCCTTTGATGATGGCCGACTTTAAATCTGGTGAAACCATTAATCCATAAACTCTTGGGTTAGACATGACGTCACGTCTCATTTGATCTAAATCAGCTTGAGAATATTTTTCAGCGGTTGGATCAAAATATAAAGCTGCTCTAACGTTGCCACTCTCGTCTAAGGTGATTTTTCTTGTAAGGCGATGAGTTAAGCTGCTGACCAAATTATGGTTAACACCAGAGAGTGAATCAACACCTTGCGTTAAGTTTTCAATTAACTGCAAAGTCTCATTAGTAAAAATATCACCATCTTTAACTTCTACGCTAACAACAACAGCACTAGCGCCACCAAAGTCATCTTTGATTTCGTTATGCAATTGAATGAATGGATGACTTTGTGGCAAAAGATCTTCAAAGTCCGTGCCCATCCGCACGTTAGGAAGTAATGATGCAAAGCCTAAGCTGATTGCAAAAATAATCCCAAGAACAATTTTAGGATTATCGAATAGCCATTCTTCACCGACGAGAAGGATTTGAGTTAGTTTCTTTTTCACTTTTTATTCCTAGTTCTTTGCAGTTACCACTTTCCATGCGCCATTACCGCCAGCGACAAGGAAGCTTCCTTTACCAATTGCAGCTACACCTTTTAAGTAAGGTGCCCCAAAGTTTTCTAGCTTGACAAGATTCCACTGTCCGCCGTTAAAGCTCAAGACCGTGCCACCTAAACCAACGCTATAAATACGACCATCTACATTCACAAAGCCGAACTGTGACAAGCCCGTTGCATTCTTAGTGCTTGTCCAGCTTGCACCACCATCTTTGGTGTGCATAATGATCCCTGTCAAGCTCGTAACAAAACCTTCACGAGTTGATGTAAATAGAGCCGCATAAGAGTAGAACTCTGGACCAATTGAAGATGTTGCCCACGTCTTACCACCATCAGAACTTTTCTTGAAAGTCCCATATTCACCTGTCACGACTGCATTTTGACCATCGATAAATTGGATTGTGTTGAACATGGCATCTTCGTTATTGGTATTCACATTCCATGAACTACCGCGATTGCTACTATTAGCAATACTTGAATTACTACCCACTATCCAATAGCTGTTAGATGGCCCACAAGCTAAACCTAATGGACGGAAATTTTCAGGAGTCTTTGCTGATAACCAGCTTTGACCGTTATCTGATGAAGTCCAAACTTTTTTATAAAAATCAAGAGCAACAAAACTTCCGTCTGCGCAAGCTGACACATCAATCAAAGAGACAATCCCCTTTAGATCAACGCGTGTTGGTTTTCCGCCATCATGCGGAACAATAGCAACCACGTTTTTACCTACGATGACAGCAACCTTTTGATTGGATGCAACACCTTGAAATTGGTCAACGCGCGTTGTTATCGTATCTGGTGTTGCAGACACTGCTGTAGACTCAGATTTACCGCAAGCTGTTAGCACCAAACTAACGGCTAAAAGTACACCTGCACTCTTAAAATATTTAAAGTTCATAAAAATTCCGACTAAGTAAAGTAATCTCGAGATTATTTTTCTCTTGAATGGCTATTGGAGCAATGAGTACATACCCTAAGAGCCCTCTCTAAAAAAATTTATATCACATAATAAGTGTTTGTTTTTTTGGAAATTCTTTTAAAACACGGTTGGTAAAGCGTTTACTAAATTACTGGTACTTTTCTTTCGCCAACAACCAGCTCAATTTGTTGTGCAATTGCCAAAAGTCGGGCATCAGAATTCAATTTTGAGGCAATTGTCACCCCAAATGGCGTCAAATTGGACCCTAAACCACAGGGAATAGCCACTACTGGGGCACCCGATTTACCGGTTAATTTGGCAGCCGCCCCCATGGGTGCAATTAACACATCCACATCAAACATATCCATGGCAGCATCAATACCAGCAGTGACTGATAAAGCGATATCTCGGGCGCGATCTATTTGATATTGAGGATCATCAATGCCTCTGGTGGCATTCGAAGCTAGCAATAATGATTGTCCGTAAGGAATATGTTCTGGGTGCGCCTCATTCCATGCAATCAAACTTTCCATCGAATCAATTCCACACGGTGATCCATGCTCATTTAGAAACGTATTTAAAGCAGCCTTGAACTCTGTTCTGAATACGCTTGATCGAACCTCTTGTAATTGCTCTGCACTAGGTAAATCACATGGATCAATAATTGATGCGCCAGCTGTTGATAATTTCTTCAACACATTTTCAAAAAATGGCATCACTGACAGAAACTCTTCACGATCGGCCATTTGTTTGCGCATCACACCCACTCTAATATGCTTCAATCCTTGACTTGTCAAACCACCGAGGAAACCTTTTGAAGAAATTACAGAAGCTGTATCTTTGATATCAGGACCAATCAAAACACTGGCAACTAAGGCAGCATCCTCAACCGAACGAGTGAGTGGCCCCGGAGAGTCCTGACTAGGTACCAAGGGCACAACGCCCTCTCGACTAACGAGACCAACCGTAGGTTTATATCCCACCACTGAAGAATATGATGCCGGTGTTTGAATGGAGTTTTGTGTTTCAGTACCTATTGCAAACATACAAAGAGATGCAGCAACTGCTGCTGCAGATCCGACACTAGAACCCTGCCCACGATCGTACTCGATACCATGGGGGTTTTTAACAATGCCACCATTGCCACTGTAACCAGATGGCATGACATCAGAAACAAAATCTGCAAACTCAGTCAAATTTGCTTTACCCAACACAATGGCACCTGCTGCACGCAAGCGCTTGACTAGCGTGGCATCATCACCAGGCTGAAAATCTCTTAAAGCTGCTGCGCCAGCAGCCGCCCTCATCCCATCACCTGTCAAGATATTATCTTTTAGAAGAAATGGGATACCGTGCAAAACCTGAAGATCTTCACCTTTTGCGATGGCTTCATCAGCTCTCTTTGCATCATCCACTGCTCGCAATGACACTTCACGAACAGCATTAATTGCTGGGCCATTTTGACTAATGTCATTTATTCGATTTAAGTACCAATTAACTGCATCTGTCACAGACAGTTTTTTTTCAAGATACAAAGTTCTTAAGTCGGCGATTGATCCTCGCATCAAAACATTTTCAATATCTTTTGTCATCATGATGCCGAATACCTTTTAGTGATGCTCGTACTAGCTAATAATCATTTACTTTAAAAGAAACGATCAAAATAAATTCTCTCTTGAGGAACAGCGTGGCTTTCTCGTAAAAAATCCATCACTGCCTGAGTCATAACCGGTGGCCCTGCAATATAAAAATCTGAATTGGCGTAATCCAAATCTTCAAAACCATGCATCACTTCATGAATAAATCCTGTTCGACCTGGCCATAGATTTGTCGCATCACTGACTGCACCAGAGACACTGGGAATAAACTGAAGTTGATGATTAAATTCGGGTAATTGTTGCAACATTTCCTCACCACAGATATCACGTGGCTCACGACCGCCATAGAAGAAAGTTAAATGTTCTTCACCACTCTTTGATTTTTGAGACCAAGCACGAGCAATTGACAACATGGGTGCCAAACCAGATCCACCTGCGACACAAACAAGATCACGTTCACTTTCAGATCGGAAATACGCTTTTCCAAATGGCCCATCTAAACCTATTTCATCACCTAATGTCAGTGCATCAAATAACACTTGCGTACCAAGACCTTGGGGTACTCGACGAATCATAAAAGCCCAAACACCATCATCATTGGGCAAATTAGACATCGAATAAGCCCGCTCTCCAGAAACCCCAGGAAGTTGCAACATCGCATATTGCCCAGGAATAAAAGTGGCTGGAGATACTGCTTGAAATTGAAACTCACGAATGTCATGAGTCACATCCGTTACTTTTATTAGTTTTACCTTTAATCTTTTTGGCGGAAACTTGGCAGGTGCACCCTCTTCCAATCTAACTTTCATAACGCAATCAGACAAAGGCAGGCACTGACAAGCTAATTGACGGCCTTTCTTTCGATCTCGATCTGATAAACCAGGAGCTGTATCAGAGAACACTTTTATCTCACCGCTCACCAACTCAAACTTACAAGTACCGCATGAGCCCACATTACATTCATAAGGTAAATTTAAATTTACCCTCAAGCCAGCTCTTAATAGTGAGTCATCAGGCCCACAATCAAAAGCAAGGTCAGAATCAGCAATCGTGATACGGGCCATTATGAGGAGACCTTATCTAAATGAACAAAAACATCATCACCAACAAGAATTGGTTGATACGTTTTTAAATGAACGGAGCAAGGCGCCGAAATAGCCTTACCCGTTGCAATATCAAATGCACCTTGATGAAAAGGACACTCCACGACACCATCCTCTATCTCGCCTTCACATAAAGAAGCCTGGCCGTGTGTGCATGTGTCATCAGTAACAAAAATTTGACCTTCTATTTTAAAAACTGCCAAAGGTGGTCTTTCTGGCAAATTAATTTGTAAGCCATTACCCTCGGCCACATCAGCCACCTGACACAAACGAATAGCATCTTGTGTTTCCACTGAATTATTTGCACTCATACTTCTTCCTAATTCCAAATTAATCACTACACGCCATCAAACTTAAAAACAATCTCACCTCAAGATTACTTAAGGCAGAGTTTTCCAATCTTCATCTAAGGGGCTTAACAACTTGAGCGTTAAAGAAACATGCTGAAACTTCCAAACACCGTTGATTCTTTTAACGCGAGAGGTGTAGGTGCCACCTACCCAATGAGCTTTTGCTGGTTCTTGGTTTTCACTCACCCGAGCCAATTCCCAAAGATACCAATCACATGTGGCTTCTTCACCGGATTCATCAATAGCAATCTTGGGAGAAATCATGTAATGCAAAGACCAATGGATAGCATTTCTAGCTATTTCAGACAAACCTTCAGCAATATTTTTAGCTCCGGAATATTGGCCAAATCCATTGGCTTCCCATATGGCATCTTCTGCAAAAAGTGACCCTAAAATAACTGGATCATTCTTAAGATCTGCGCCTTCAGCGTAGCGTGCGACCATGGTTCTGATGGCTTCAATACTTTCAAGCTTATCAAGGCGCTTTAACAGATTTGCATCAGACATTATTTCTCCCATTACTTTGAAAAGCGTTATTTATATTTGCTCAAACTCATCAAGCGTAAAGGAGGATATGCAATGACTGAAAAAATTAAAGCTGTGAAAAATTCAATTTTGATGATTGAATTTAAAACGTAATGCGCCAAAATAAAACCAGCGGCACAAACTAAAATTCCAGACCAATTAAATGCTTCTTTTTTATTGAAATTAAGTTGTGACTCATTCAATCTCGGATGAACAATAAAGTAATCAGCGATCATGATTCCTGATATACAAGTGGTCAAAATACCAAGAATGGTAATAAATGAATTAAACCAATCCAAAATTGATCCCAGCAACATGAAGATAGCAATCACGTTGGCCAAGATCACAAACAACAATCGACCTGGTCTCCAATTTAAGGCAGCATCCATTAAATTAGTTAAGGAGAGTGATGCGCTATAAGTATTTAATACTTGAGCTTTAGCTTGAGCCAACAACATTAAAATTGCACCTAAGACACCGCCAAATACAATAAATGCAGCAGCTACGCTATCTGGACTTTCGAGGGCTATTCTTTGAGCTGTTTCTTGCGTCATGCCGGTACTGACATAGTAGGCAACTAACTCAGTCATACCTGCATACATCACGACACCGCCAATAAACAGCATGCCAATATCCATGAATGCATTACCTAAAAATGCAGCAATCGCCACATCCTTTGAACGACGCGCATAGCGCCCTAGATCACCATCAATTAAAGCTAATGCTCCGGCTGAGCCAATTAAGATATTTACACAAAATGCTAATTTATCTCCCCAAGTTGCTGCCTGCATTTTCGTTAATACTTCGATGGGTAATTGAGAGGTAAAAGTCGTAACTTCAGCTACTGAATAACTTGAAGATCCAACAACACCCCACATGATGTAGACCAGTACAGCTAAAAACAAAACCACTAACCATGAAGAAACTTTTGTCACTAGACCAAAACCAAAGGCTGTCAAAAGAATCCAGCTTAAAGTCAATAAGCCATAGATCAAAACCTGCATTTGCATAGAATCTGCAATGCCAAAGTAGAAAAGTAAGCCTTTATACAAAAGCACATTTTCCAAAGCAATAAAACCAATGATCATGAAACCAAAAATAATCGCTGTAATCATGGAGCCAGTTTTACCAAAACCATATATTCGAGACATCACGGTGCTTGATAAACCAGTTTTATAAGCAATGTGGCCAACACCCCAACCTAATAGGGCACCAATGATCATCACAATGAAACCGCCCAATAATGCAATGGGCATACCTGCGACAAATGCAGTTAAAGCTCCAATAAACAGTTGTATTAAGGTGGTGACAATCCCTACTGTATTCCAGGAAAGTTGCAACCAACCTTGCCTGTCTGAAGCCGGAACCATTTCCAGCGCGTGATCTTCAATCGATGCGGCTATGCTATTTGTCTCTGTCATTTTGGCCTCGCTTTTGATTATTAGTTTCAAATAAGAACGGTATCGCTTTAGGATACCGTTCAAACTATGTTTAACAAGTTATCAACCTCTTACATCACCATGTTCAGCGACGAATCTACTCTCATCAAAACTATGTGGCACCTTAGGATCTCCTTTATAGAGTTCAATGTGTGGCGCAATTTCTGCCATTGACATAGCCAAAGTAAATAACCGGAATGAATCAGCTGGTAATTCATTAAGAGGGAATTTGTCAACGTGGGTCAAAATTTCCTCTAAGCGCGGCAGCATCGCACCATAAAATGCCTGTAACTCACCTGTTGAAGAATTAACGCGCTTTTTTTGACGTTCATTTTGTGTCGCCAAAGCCCATTGAGGAACAAGTGTTTCCAATGTTTCAAATGATTTTGGCAAAGATGTTGCAGTTGTTGTTGAATTCATAATTAATACTCGCTTACTTAGAGTGAATAAAGTTTTCTAATGTGTGGTAGCCATGACGAATCAATATCTCTTCATCTTGTAAGTGCATAAATTTCTTAGCCCCTGACTCCATAGCAATTTGCGTATCTTCCATCGTGCCCGTGTCTTCTAACCAAGCATTACGCTGCAAGCATTGCGCAAACTCCAAAGCCCAACGCTGTGAATTGGTTTTGGGTTCAGCCAAGTAATACTTGCCTTCCCATAAGGTTTTACCAGGGCCCATTGGCCAGAATTGATGCGTAAACCAAATATTTTCAGCCACATGCACCAATAGATTCGGGAAAAACACTGACAACTCAAATGAGAAGTCCTCACGTCGTGATGGGTTGATGCTTGGTGGCAACATACTCGCGCCACGTTTAGAAACTAAAGATACTGCCGCCAAAGAGTTAGCAATTTTTGCAACCGGTGTTGGTTCATTTTTTAATGACAAGCAAATAGCTGTGGTGCGATGAGGGCCCATTAATTGAACATCTGATAATCCTGATGAAAATGCATTGGGGAATGATCCCGCATGAATTGTTGATACGTGATAAGCCTCAGCAAAAGCATCATGCGCCACTTTCCAATTGCAGTCTAGGTATGTGTAATAGCTGAAACATTTTGTTAATTTGTCATATGGGAAATTACTCAAATGTTTCCCCATATCACCCAAATACTCTTTAAGTGGTGTTACTTCAGGTGCCGGATCTAAATTAACAAAAATAAAACCTTCCCATATATCTGTATGTACTTTTGTTAGATCATTTTCTTCGCGTGTAAAACATGGTGAAAACTTTTCTTCCTCAGGCACATTGACCAATGCACCTTCGGCGTTATAAACCCATCCATGAAAACGACAAGTAACGACAGCAGCCTTACTTTTACCAAATGTCTCTTCTCCTGTTTCAACCACTACTTTATTTCCGCGGTGTGAACAAGCATTGTGAAAACCACGAATCTTCTGATCCTTGCCGCGTATCAAAATAATTGAAGTTTTTGCAAAGCCCAACTTCTTAACTTTGTAATCCCCAACGTTTTCTATTTCTTCAACACGGCCAACTTTTAACCATGTTTTCATGAAAACTTTTTCACGTTCAATTTCATAAAATTCAGGTGAAATACAAGATTCAACTGGTACTGGACCTGTTCCTAATTCTGGGTATTTTTTTGCCCACTTTAATTCTGTTGGTGCGTTCATCATTTTCCTTTCAACGAAAAAAACTACTTCAAAATCTATTTTTAAAAAATATTATTAATTTGGTAATCCATATTGCTCACGAACTAATTGACCAATACCTAACTTATCAATAATTGACATGGGGCACATAAAGGTCACACGAACAACACCCGGTAAACGACTGATCTCAATTGACCCAGCAATAGTTGCACGATTTAAGATCTCATCACGAGGAATACCTGTTATCTTTGCGGCACGATCTAAGCCCACATGAGTTGCTTCATTCAAAGTTCTACCGCTACCAATAAAAGTAATGGGCGCATTGACTTCAACATGCTTCTGTCCGTATTTTTTTGCCAGAGCTTGCACAGCCTTTAACTGCTCTGTATTCATGGGTCTAGCCATGGGTGGCAAATCATCTAAACGCTGCAATAAAATAGGGCCGTCCAACTCTAATTTTTTAATCACGCTGACTTCTAGCTCTACTTCGCCTGAAACATCTGTAGCGTGACCGGCAACTTCGCCGTTACCCTGCTGAGCATGCATATCCCCCATATAAACACCCGCGCCAGGCACCTTCACTGGACAGATCAATATGGCACCTTCGCGCACAGAATTGGTATCCATATGACCATCTGTTTTATGCTTATTTAATTCTTCTTGTGACATCGCATATTTATGCGGAGCATCTACCAGAAACGAACCAAAGTCACCTGCGTTATGTGAATCAGGTAAGTCTCTTGAGGGGGTTGTGCCGATATTTCCTAAAAATGGTTGCATATGAGCAGCCAATCCCGAAATATCAGAACGCGCCAAAGATAAAATGGAATGTTGCTCAGAATTGGCTGGAATCAGGGCGTGTAATTTTGGAGATTCTGCTAAACGATTAGCAACATCTTGATCAACCGTTAAAGAAACTTGATTGACCTCATCCAAAACGATCACATAACCATTTGAAAACTTAAATGCATTGACTTCTGCACCACAGTTATCGCAATGCACAGCATCATCACCAATACCCTCAATGTGACTTGCAGGACTGACTGTGCCACAGCTATTACAGAGCTTGGCTACAAACGGATCCCCAACATAGCGTCCGTCAACAAACTCCATCACACCTGAAGATGTTGCTAATGAAGTGACTCGCATATGTTTAATCTTGATCGCTACCGCATCTCCAATCTCTGCACCCTCGACGGCTACAGGTTGCGACACTTCGTGACCACCTTGAAACTTAGGTGTAATCATCGGCCCCCAGCAACCTGGGGGCGTTCCCGCCTTAATCACACCGCCATTTTTGACTGGGCCCAGCATCTCATTGCTAGGACCTAATATTCCGCGTGTGTAGGTATTGACTTCAATCACTGGCACGGCACTTTTACTTAGAACACTCATTGTCACTCCCACCGTAAAAAAGGCATTTCTGGGTAAAAAAACCCCTCTATACATATATTAGGTGTAAGTTCTAGAAAAAACAATGTAAATTACATTGTATTTTCACCTATTGACAAAAATTCTTGAATACTCAAATTTTTTGTAATTTAAAGCGCCAATAAAAAAGGCTCGTTACGTGAGTAGCGAGCCTTTTGATATTTTGGAAAATCGGGTCTAGCCGCGCGTTGTCATAACCCTTGCCGA
The DNA here is from genome assembly GCA_945879115.1 of Polynucleobacter meluiroseus. Classification (GTDB taxonomy): domain Bacteria; phylum Pseudomonadota; class Gammaproteobacteria; order Burkholderiales; family Burkholderiaceae; genus Polynucleobacter; species Polynucleobacter meluiroseus_H. The sequence continues at coordinate 25,726 of CAMDUR010000002.1, read as the reverse complement.
TTGGTCATACATCCCCACAAACAGCCCCATCACTTTGGTAGCAACCTTTACCGATTCTTTAAATTGCTCCATTTCTTTCATCGGCTCAACAATCAACTCCTGACGCAACTTCACAAAAGCATCCACCACAACTCTGCCCTCAGCCGACACACGATAATTAGTACCGCGGGCAGATTTATCGTTTGCTTTTTCAATCAATCCTGTTTTTAAGAGTTTTCGAACGCTATATTGAATATTCGCCAAATCATCACGATTCATAAATCGACTGATATCAGAAAGACTCTTGGGGCGATCTAAAGTACCAATAATGTGCAAAATGACGTTGTCCTGACCATTAAAAGAACTATCCCCAATAGTAGTGACTAAACCCATCAGATTATGGCGATCAAATGCTTGTGCGAGACAAATCAAAGTATGCTCAAACTCTGCCAAAAATCTCTCAGACTCAGTATGGGCAAGGTGCCAATGATCTAATTCGGTCGGTTCACTAAGCTCTATTTTTTGTTTTTTCATATCCACACTCTAGTTAAATACCTATAAAAAAATTATTACATTATTTTATATCGCTTAACTAAACAATCTGTAACGTACATAAAATCAGCTGGATCAACCGGCTTAAACCATTGCTTTAAACGAGTCATGGTCGACAAAGGCAAACTCATATCAATCAATAACTCATCCATTTGATGGATCGAAAATGGCACGATATTAGTACCTTTGGCATGTTTACCACCGGTACGTTTTTTCATCCAAGCCAATTTCTCAGTAATTTGTTGATTTTGAGCATCACGACTTGGTAATTCCAATTGACCGCCTAATAAATCAGCCAACCACATACCAGCAATTTCGCAGTTAAGCTGACTAAAGAAAGAAGAGTTATATCCAACAAAGGCTAGCCTTGGAACTCCAACAGGCACGATATTGCGATATAAACGGAAATCACCTTCTTCATTGGTGATTCTTCGTTGTAAAGATTCATTTAAGAAAGGAACGCTTTGTATCCAACCTGTTCCGCAAATGATAATGTCAGCGTTCAATTTTTCACCAGTGCTGAGATGCGCTATCTTCTTCCCATCAACTAGCTCTAAGCGCTCAATGCTGGTTTTCTTAAACTGAATTTTGCCATTAACAATATTTTCATAAAAACCTTCTGTTACCAAGCTAATACTGCTGGTTGCGATTGTTTCTAGTGAACCACCTGGATGCATGCCTAGTTCACGTAACTTGCATTGTTTAGTAACAATCCATTGAACTGTATTCATCATGCCATTGCGAATTGGCTTCCCAACGCCGTGTAAAAACTTCTCTATACCTTTGACACGTATATATTTAAATAAACCCTCACCACCACGCGTCAAAAATAAATGTTTGTAATTTAGGACGTTCATCAAAAGTTTAGGAACTTTCCACATGAGATGACGCGCGATAACAGACATACTCTTGGCTGTCCCAACCAATGCTTGAGCTACATCACATGATGATTTTCCGTAACCAATCACCAAAACATCTTTATCTTTGGCATCATTCAAATTAGTAAATTCACTTGTATGGCAAAGACGACCTCCTGCAGCAACATATTCTTCAGCCCCGGGATAATCTGGAATCATGGGTTTCGAGTAAATGCCGTTACAAATCACTAAATAATCAAAATACTGTGTACTAGTTGCATTTGTTTTCACATCACGCGTAACAATCGTCCAAATATTTTTATCTTCATCAAGATCTGCTGAAGTCACTTCTGTGCTGAGTTTTAAGGCTGGCACTAAATTAAAGTGCTTAGCGTAAGCTTCCAAATATTCTTGTACTTGTTGGCCAGTTGGCCACTCTGGGTAATGATCCGGATAAGGAAAGTCTGATAAACAGTAAGTTGATTTAACGTTTTGAGTTGTTAAACCCGGATAACGACGAGAAGCGCTCCACACACCACCTACATCAGCCTCTTTATCAAAAACAGTGACTTGATATCCAAATGTTTTCAAGATTTTCGCTGCGCTTAATCCGCCAAATCCTGCACCAATAATTGCAATATTCATTTTCATAGATGTCTTATTTTTTAATCCTAGAAGGATCAGGCCATTAACTTAGGAATTGCTGGCTCATATGATTCAGGACCCATAGCAGAGTAACCACCATCAACCGCATAATCAGCACCAGTGACAAAACTAGCGTGATCAGAGCACAAGAACAAAACGACTTGAGCTACTTCATCAGGATCACCAACACGACGCAACATATGGAATGGTGCAGCCACTCTGTCAGTTTTGGCACGATCCCCACCCGATAATTGATTCATAATGGCCGACCATGTCCATCCTGGCGATACACTATTGACGCGAATATGATCTGGTGCCAAATCCATTGCCATATTTCTAGTTAATTGCGCTAGTGCTGCTTTACTGGTTGGATATAGCCAGCGCCCGGTTTGGGCAACTGATGATGAAATACTTGTAAAGTTGACAACCGCACCACCACCTGATTTCTTCATCCAAGGCAACGCAGCTTTCACTAGCATGGCGGCACTAATTAAATTCACATTCATTGAAGTTAACCAATCACTACGAGATGCATTAATACCATCATCGACATATACGCAAGCTGCATTCACCACAAAATCAATCCGCCCAAATTTTTTAGCAGATTCAGCGACACATGCCTCTAACTGTCCATCATCAGAAATATCTGTTTGTCTAAACCATGCATCCTTACCGCAAGCATCCGCAATAGCCTGTCCACGCTCAGCATCAATATCAGCGATGGTAACTGTTGCGCCTTCTTTTACAAAAGCCTCTACCAAGCCAGCGCCGATCAAGGTTGAACCACCCGTCACAATTGCATGTTTGCCACTCAAACCTTTAAACATAAGTCCTCCATAATGGATAAGCTGTTTCAATCGATGTTATGCATGACCTACTACCGTTAAAACCCCTTTAAAAGGGGGTTCAACAGGGATTAATTATTTTGACAAGATAATATTAGGGCTAATTTTAAAAAAATACAATGTAAATAACATTGTATTTTCACTAATTGACAATTCTTAATAAAAGTACTGATTATTTAAAACTTAGAAAAAAGACTTAAAAAATGAAAAAGGTGAGGTTATTTCTAACCTCACCTTAAGAACTTACAAATTACTCTGTTAATTAAACTGATTCTTCAAACTGAATACCGCGTTCTTTGGCCATGGTCATCGCTGTATCAAGAATCATATCTTCTTGACCGCCAATCATCTTCTTGCGACCCAATTCCACCAAAATATCTCTGGCTGGCACACCAAAACGCTTACTTGCGCGCTCAGCATGCAATAAGAAAGTTGAGTAAACACCTGCAAAACCTAGTGTTAATGATGAGCGATCCACGCGCACCATATGATCCATCATTGGCGTAATCAATTCTTCAGCAATATCCATTAACTTGAACAAATCACACCCCGTTTCAATACCCATGCGCTCACATACAGCAGCGAACACTTCTAATGGTGTATTACCCGCGCCAGCACCTAAACCTGCAATCGAACCGTCGATACGTGTGGCTCCCTCTTCAATCGCTGCGATTGAATTAGCAATGCCCATACCAAGATTATGATGACCGTGGAAACCAATCTCAGTTTCTGGCTTTAACACTTGACGCAAAGCATGAACCCGCGCCTTCACTTCATTAGGCAACATATAACCAGCAGAATCGGTGATGTAAACAGTTTGAGCACCGTATGACTCCATCAACTTGCCTTGCTGCGCTAAACCTTCTACAGTGTTCAAGTGGGCCATCATTAAAAAGCCAGTTGTATCCATCCCCAACTTACGTGCATAAGCAATATGCTGTGGAGATGTATCCGCTTCAGTACAGTGCGTCGCAATGTGAACGCTGCGTGCGCCGCAATCATAAGCAGACTGTAACTCTCTCATTGTTCCTAAACCAGGAATCAACAAAACTGATATTTTTGCTTTCTTCATTTTTGATGCCACTGAAGTGATGTACTCTTCATTGGTATGCAAAGCAAAACCATGTTGTAAAGAGTTGCCACCTAAGCCTGCGCCATGCGTTACCTGAATATATGGCACGCCCGCATCATCCATGGCTGTAGCAGCTTCTACCATCTGATCTACAGATATCTGCTCACGCTTGGCATGCATGCCATCACGCAAACACATGTCATGAAGAATGACTTTTTTACCTTTGAGGTGATTGTTATCAAACATGATTACGCCTCCACTGTTTGTGTTGGTTTTATTGCTCTTAAAGTGACTTTGCCAGACATGATGTTCTGAGCAAATAATTCAGCCGTTCTTGTCGCAGCCGCTGTCATGATGTCTAAGTTGCCAGCGTACTTCGGCAAGTAATCACCCAAACCAGCGACTTCCATAAAGATAGATACTTTTTTACCGTCAAAAACAGGACCATTGACTAATTTATAACCTGGCACATATTTTTGAACTTCTTCAATCATGCGCAAGATAGATGCTTTGATTTCATCTTTCTTTGGTTCATCTTCTGTTAAACAATAAATCGTATTACGCATGATCATTGGAGGATCAGCTGGATTAATAATCGCCAAGGCTTTACCTTTTACTGAACCGCCCACCTTACACACCGCATCAGATGTTGTGTAAGTGAATTCATCTAAGTTGGCACGCGTTCCAGGACCAATTGATTTAGATGCCAAACTTGCCACAATTTCTGCATATGGCACAGCTTGCACACGTGACACTGCATGCACAATAGGAATCGTTGCCTGACCCGCACATGAAATCATGTTCACATTCATTTCACCGCTGGCTGCATGCTGCTCTAAGTTCACTGTTGGGCAACACAAAGGACCAATCGCCGCAGGCGTTAAGTCAATCATCAACACACCCAACTCATTGAGCTTGCGTGAATTTTCAGCATGCACATATGCAGAAGTCGCATCAAATGCAATCTGGATACCATCACTCAAAACGTGTGGCAATAAACCATCGACACCTTCGGCTGTTGTCTTAAGACCCATATCGCGAGCTCTTGCTAAACCTTCAGATTCAGGGTCAATACCCACCATCCAAACTGGCTCTAAAAACTCACTGCGTTTAAGCTTGTAAATAAGATCTGTACCAATATTCCCAGATCCTATTAAAGCGCATTTAATCTTTGCCATTTTCTTTATCCTTTGTAGACCAACTATATAGTGGAACTTTAGCCTGAATTGCTCGTGTTTTATGTCACTTAAGCGACAAATGTCATCGAAACATGTCCTAATACTTGAAATTCCGCCGTAATTGCATCGCCTGCTTTAACTGGGATGGCCTCAGTAATGCCACCGCTCATCACAAAACTTCCAGCAGGCAACATTTCATCTTGCTCAGCCAGAATATTGACCAACATCGCAATCGCTTCTGCAGGGTGACCTAAAACCGCAGAAGACTCACCAGAGGCAATAACTTCACCATTCTTCTTCATCACCACACCAACTTTACTTAAATCAAGATCCTTAGGATTTAACTTCACTTGACCTGTTACATATCTTGCAGAAGAACCGTTATCAGCAACAACACTGGCTAAATCAAATTTAAATCCAGAAAATCTAGAATCAATAATTTCAACAGCTGGTAAAACATAATCGGTGGCATCCAACACATCTTGAAGTGTGCAATCAGGGCCTTGAAGATCTTTCTTCGTCACAAATGCCACTTCACACTCAACACGTGGATGAACCATCTCAGATGTTTTAATACCAACATTCTCTGTGCGAGCCATCCTGTCGGTTAAGAAACCAATTGATGGAACGTGCACACCCATTTGCTCCATCTTGGCTTTAGAAGTTAAGCCAGCTTTCCAGCCCGCCAACTGATGACCTTTAGCCAAATAGCGTTTTCTCAATTCAGCTTGCACCGCATAACCATCATTAATAGTCATGCTGGGATAATCATCAGTTAATTTATGGATCGCATAAGCACCCTCTTGGGCACCTTCAACGCGATCGCATAACAAGCGAATGTCTTCTTCTTTGATCGTAAGCTCTAAAGCCATCTTGATTCTTTCTAAAGTAATTGTTCAGTCGCTTAATCTGTCATCAGTTTAAAAATTGATTACAGCTTGATGCAAATATTGCGCGTTTCCGTGTAGAACTCCAGTGAATGAACGCCACCTTCACGACCAATACCTGATTGTTTAGATCCACCAAAAGCTGTTCTTAAATCTCTCAAGAACCAGCTATTCACCCAAGTAATACCCACATCAATTTTGGCAGCTACTGTGTGAGCTCTTGCTAAATTCGTGGTCCAAATGGTGGTTGCTAAACCATATTTAGTGTCATTAGCTAATTTGATCACTTCTTCATCTGTATCAAAAGGACGAATATGACAGCATGGTCCGAAGATTTCTTCCTGTATCACTGATGCTGTTTCTGGCAGCCCTGTCCAAATAGTTGGCTCAATCCAATGGCCATCTTTTAAATCGCCTGGCATATTAGGTACACCGCCACCTGTTACAACAGTCGCACCCTCATCAACAGCTTTCTTGTAATAAGACATCACTTTTTGTTTGTGTTCTGCAGAAATCAATGGACCGTAATCTGAACCGTGATCTTCTGGACGGCCATATTTAACACCCTCCGCTTTAGCTTTAAGCGCAGCTACAAATTTATCAAAAATTGGGCGTTCAACATAAACGCGCTCAGTGCCTAAGCAAACCTGTCCTGAATTTAAAAATGCAGAACGGAAAATACCGTTAACTGCTTCATCAAAGTTAGCATCTGCAAAAACAACGCCTGCATTCTTACCACCTAACTCAAATGAAATATCACGCATACCTTCTGCTGCTGCTTTCATAATGGCTGTGCCCGTGCGTGTTTCACCTGTAAAGGTGATGGCATCCACCATTGGGTGGTGCGTTAAAAACTCACCTGCAGAATCAGGACCGAAACCATGCACCACGTTGAACACCCCCTTAGGCATGCCTACTGCATTCATCACTTCACCTAACAATGCTGTCGTCATTGGAGATTCTTCAGAAGGTTTGACGACTACAGTATTACCACATGCCAATGCAGGACCGACCTTCCATGTCATCAACATGAATGGTGCGTTCCATGGTGAAATCACACCAACAACACCCTTAGGGTTACGGATAGCGTAATTCACTGCACCACGACCATCGGGGGTAGACATGGTAAATGATTCAGAAGCAACGTTTTTTACAACATCAGCAAAGACTTTAAAGTTGGCAGCGCCTCGTGGAATAAAGACATGCCGCATCACATGATTGGGCTGACCTGTATCCGCCATCTCTGCCGCAACAAAATCTTCAAAACGACGCGTGATCTCATCGGCAACGGCATATAACATTTCAACCCGTTGATCAACGGTCATCTCGCCCCATTCACCATTTAATGCCTCATAAGCAGCTCTCACTGCAGCATCGACATCACTTTGGCTAGCTTCAGCAATTTGCGCGATGACCGTGTTATCAACCGGTGAACGCTTGTCAAAAAACTTGTTGGCACTACCAATGACAAATTCACCATTGATAAAGTGTTTAATTTGTTTCATATATTCCTTTTTATTATTAATTTTCTTAAGTAATACTTAAGCTTGTTCTAAGGCTGCTTTGCCACTAAAGACGCTCTCAGGGAGATTTTCAAATAACTCATAAGTAATGCCTATGTGCTCAGCCAAAATCTCTGAACACAAATGAACATTTCTTGCTAATGCGGCATCTTTAAGAGCCTCATGTTCTGCATGTAAATCACGCTTGAGATTGGTTCCATACTGCACACCTAGGGAGCGATATCTTTCTGATTGCTGATATAGGATGCCAATAAATTGCAAAATCCATCTAGACTCACAAGCTGAAACTAAAGATGCATGGAATGCTGCGTTACGCTCCTCCCAAAGAGAGAATTGAGCATTTCGCTGCTCAATATCGCCAATTGCTAATTTCTGCTCTGCTAAAGCTAGACGGTGATGAGCAGAAATCACATCGGCCTCCCATTTATCGTTACCATTTTCAATGGACTGTTTGAGCGCTTGTTTCTCTAGCATGACGCGCAACTGAGTAATTTCTTTAAAGTCTTTTAAAGACATGGGGGAAACAAAAAATCCTTTTTGGCCCTCTGCATACACCAAACTGTCTGCCACAAGAAGTGCCAATGCTTCTCTTAAGGTGCCACCACTCACTTGATAGATATCCTTAAGATGCTCAACTTTTAATTTACTTGACGGTGTATGAACGCCTTTAATAATGTCATTTCTTAAAGCTAAATAAGCCCCCTCGACCAAAGTCTTGGGTTCTTGCTTAATCAAATCTGAGGATTGATTTGGAATTATTCTCATGTTTAACCTTTGCCAACTGTTGGCCTAACTCTTGCATTTCTAGGTTTAATTTCATCAAACTGTGACAAGTTAGTGAAATTTATATTAAGATTGTACTTAAATATCGAGATTTTGGAACAGCATTGGCAAAAAAACGCTAAATTCTTGTTTTTGTTCGATTTTTAACAAATCTCGCCGCATTTCAAAGAGTTAATTAAATAAAAGAGAGTTCCTTGTGAAAAAAATCCGCAGCATACTTATTGCTAATCGATCGGAAATTGCCATTCGCGTGATGCGCGCATCCAGTGAACTCGGTATTAGAACTGTTGGTATTTATGCCAATGAAGATCGCTTCGCACTTCATCGGTTTAAGGCCGATGAGAGCTATTTAGTTGGCGAAGGTAAAAAACCGATTTCTGCTTATTTAGATATTGAAGATATCTTACGTATTGCTAAAAAAGCCAATGTGGATGCGATTCATCCTGGTTATGGTTTTTTATCAGAGAATCCAGACTTCGCTGAAGCTTGCCGCAAAAGCGGCATCATTTTTATTGGCCCAGCTCCAAGTGTGATGAGGACTCTGGGCAACAAAGTCGATGCTCGCAATGCAGCGGTAGCAGCTGGCGTATCTGTTATGCCAGCAACAAAACCATTGCCACAAGATTTAAACGAAGCAAAAAAATTAGCGCTTGCTGTCGGTTACCCTCTCATGCTGAAGGCCAGTTGGGGTGGCGGCGGTCGAGGCATGCGCGTGATTGAAGATGAAAAAGCACTTGAAGCTGAGTTACCAATTGCTAGAAGAGAAGCTTTGGCAGCATTCGGTAATGATGAAGTCTACCTGGAAAAATTAGTTAGAAACGCTAGACACGTTGAAGTACAGATCATGGGTGATCAGCACGGTAACGTGGTTCACTTATTTGAGCGTGATTGCTCAGTCCAGCGTCGCAATCAAAAAGTTGTTGAGCGAGCACCCGCACCTTATCTTGATGAAGTGCAAAGAAAAATGCTTTGTGATTCTGCCATCCGCTTGATGCAAGCAGTTCATTACACGCATGCAGGCACAGTCGAATTTTTGATGGATGGTGATTCAGGTAAATTTTATTTCATCGAAGTCAATCCTCGTATTCAGGTTGAACATACCGTAACAGAACAAGTGACTGGTATTGATATTGTTAAAGCCCAGATTCATATCAGTGAAGGCGCCAAAATTGGCACACCAGAATCAGGTATTCCTACGCAAGAAAATATCAAATTAAACGGGCATGCTTTGCAGTGTCGCGTGACTACAGAAGACCCAGAAAATGGCTTTTCTCCTGATTATGGAAAGATTTCTACTTATAGAAGTGCTGCTGGTTTTGGAATTCGCCTAGATGCCGGTACTGCCTATGCGGGTGCTGTCATCACACCCTACTATGACTCTTTATTAGTCAAAGTAACTGCTTCTGCGCCAACCGCTAAAGAGGCTATTGCTCGCATGGATCGTGCTTTAAGAGAATTTAGAGTCCGGGGACTCAGCACTAATTTGCAATTTTTAGAGAATGTCATCAATCACCCTCTTTTCATTTCAGGGGAATGCTCTACTCGCTTTATCGACAACACGCCCGAGTTGTATAAGTTCCCTAAACGTCGCGATCGAGCAACTCGTTTACTCAACTTTATTAGTAGTGTGATTGTGAATGGCAACCCTGAGGTTGCAGGCAGAACATTGCCAGCATTGCCGCTGGCTAAGCCCATTACTCCCAAAACATCATTCAATCATGATTTAGATGTAGGCACTAAAGATCGCTTAACTGCGATGGGGCCCAAGAAATTTACTGAGTGGATGAGAAATGAAAAGCGCATCTTGTTGACTGATACCACGATGCGTGATGCCCATCAATCGCTCTTCGCAACTCGTATGCGTACTGACGATATGGTTAAGGTAGCACCTTACTATGCACACCATCTCCCTCAACTTTTTTCATTAGAGTGTTGGGGTGGAGCTACATTTGATGTGTCTATGCGATTCCTAAATGAAGATCCATGGGATCGTTTGAAAAAGATCAGAGTAGCTGCCCCGAATATTCTTTTGCAAATGTTATTGCGCTCATCCAATGCTGTTGGTTATACCAACTACCCTGATAACGTTGTGCGTTACTTTATTGCACAAGCCGCTCAAAATGGGGTAGATCTATTCCGCGTATTTGACTCTCTTAACTGGGTTGAAAATATGCGCGTTTCTATGGATTCAGTACTAGAAAATAATGCGCTTTGTGAAGCTACGATTTGCTACACCGGTGACATCTTCAATCCGAATCGCGCCAAATACAATCTCAAGTACTACGTTGACATGGCAAAGCAACTTGAAAAAGCTGGGGCTCACATTATCGGCATTAAAGATATGGCTGGCGTTTGTAGACCCTTAGCTATTACTGCGCTCGTCAAAGCTATCAAAGAAGAGGTTGGTTTACCTGTTCACTTCCATACGCATGACACCAGCGGGGCATCGATTGCTTCTGTATTAGCTGCTGTTCAAGCTGGCGTTGATGCAGTAGATGGCGCTATGGATTCAATGAGTGGTTTGACCTCGCAACCGAGCTTAGGTGGCATCATTGCATCTACAGAAGGATCAGATCGTGATTCAGGCATTACCCTTAATCAGATTCGGCCAGTTTCTACATACTGGGAAGGTGTTCGCAAGTACTACTCTCCATTTGAAGCGGATATACGCTCTGGCACATCAGATGTTTATCTTCATGAAATGCCGGGAGGTCAATACACCAACTTAAGAGAACAAGCCCGCTCTTTAGGCATTGATCAACGCTGGTCTGAGGTATCTCAAGCCTATGCTGATGTTAATCAACTATTTGGTGATATTGTTAAAGTAACGCCAAGCTCTAAAGTGGTTGGTGATATGGCTCTTTATATGGTCACCAATGATCTAACTCCTGAGCAAGTACTAGATCCAGCCAAAGAAATTAATTTTCCTGAATCTGTAATTTCTTTATTCCGCGGTGAAATGGGTTATCCACCTGATGGATTTCCGAAAGCCCTCAGTAAGAAAATTTTAAAAGATAAGCAAGCTATTGTGGGTCGCGCAGGCGCACATCTAGCAGCTATTGATCTTGATAAAACCAAACTTCAAGCTGAGGAAAAGATTAATCGCCACATCAGTGATACAGAATTAGCCTCATACTTAATGTATCCAAAAGTATTTGCTACTTTTGCAGAACATCACAAACATAATGGCGATGTATCTTTATTGCCAACCCCGGTTTTTTTCTATGGTCTTAATACTGGTGAAGAAATCGCTATTGAAATTGATCCAGGAAAAACTTTGGTGATTCGTCTTCAAGGTACAACTCCAGTTGATGAAGAGGGTGTAGTTAGAGTGTTCTTTGAGTTGAATGGCCAGCCACGCACTGTAAAAGTCAAAAAAGCAGGGGCTACCGCTACAAAAGTAGGACGCATCAAAGCTAAAATTGACAATATCAAACATATTGCTGCACCACTACCCGGCATGATTGCAACCATTGCCGTTAAAGAGGGTCAAACTGTTCAAAAAGGTAATCCTCTTGTGTCGATCGAGGCGATGAAGATGGAAACCATGATTACAGCTACTGAGGATGGCGTGATTAAGAAAATTCATATAGCATCAGGCAATCAAGTAGATGCTAAAGATCTTCTAATTGAATTTATTTAAATCAAAACCAGGTCATGCTAACTAATAGTTTTATGCACAATTTTCCATGGCTCGAGTGTTTAACACCCGATGAGCTCACGCGTGTTCATCAAGATTTGACGATCAAACAAATTGCCAAAAATGAATATGTTTGTCGAAAAGGTGAAATGCCAGATTTTTGGTATGGTGTGATTTCTGGACTCATCAAAGCTAACAATGTCTCACCCGGCGGAAAATCCATTACCTATATGGCCATTCCATCAGGGAGTTGGTTTGGAGAAAGTCCCTTGGTCAGAAAACAAGTGGTTCGTTCTTATGATGCAATCGCGATGCGCGACTCGGTTTTAACCTGCTTACCTAAAGAAACCTTTCATTGGTTATTGAATAAAAATATTAATTTTAATCATTACATCATTAATCAAATTAATGAGCGTCTGTTTCACTTTATATCCATGATTGAATCTGAAAGATTTTTAGATACTAATTCTCGCGTGGCAAAAATCATTGCTGGCTTATTTAATCAACATCTTTACCCTGGTCAAAGTACAGCCCTTAAACTTTCTCAAGAAGAGGTCGGATTTTTAACTGGGTTATCCAGGCAAAGAACCAATATGGCCCTTAAAAAAATTGAAAGCCTTGGCTACATCAAGATTAGCTACGGTGAAGTAGAAGTGGCTGACTTAGATATGCTCAGGAAAATGGGCAATGATATTTATGAGTAATTTATACGCTTCGTTGAACCACCCCTTTTAAAAGTCATTATGAAAATACTTATTGTTCATGCTCACCCAGAACCAAAATCTTTTTGTAGTGCCATGAAAGATACTGCGGTTGAAACATTTCAGAGCTTAGGTCATGAAGTGCAGGTGTCTGATTTGCACCAGATGAATTGGAATCCCGTAGCTAGCGGGGATGATTTTGAAGTTAGAAGCAATCCTGATTACTTGGTCTACGCCCTTGAACAAAGAGAATCGTATAAAAGCGAAAAAATCTCACCAGACATCCAAGCTGAAATTGATAAGTTGAAATGGTGCGATGTTCTGATCTTTAATTTCCCAATGTATTGGTTTTCTGTTCCAGCCATTCTTAAGGGATGGATTGATCGTGTTTTTATTTCTGGCTTTTGTTATGGTGGCAAACGCTTTTATGACCAAGGCGGTCTAAAAGGTAAAAAAGGTTTGCTAGCTTTCACATTAGGCGGAAGAGAACATATGTTTGGTGAAGATAAAATTCATGGCGAAATGCAAACCATGTTGCGCCCTCTTCTTCGCGGCTCAATGGCTTATGTGGGGTTATCAGTACTACCTCCATTCATTGGCTGGCATGTCCCTTATATTTCAGACGAGGAGCGCCAATCTCTTTTAAAACAGTACCGAGAGTATCTGACCAACTTAGATCAATTAGAACCTTTGATCTTTCCGAGCTTAGCCAACTTTGATGAGCGGATGATGCCAAAAGGTTAAATAATTTCTTTCTTTTCATACTACATACATCGTCACATAAAAATGAACCCCTCAGCTGAGGGGTTTATTTTTGGAATAGCAGAATTAGTTTATGCCAATTAACGATCAATCAAAACTTGGCACCGTCGTAATTAAAATCTCATCGGCTGTTTTCTTTTGACTATCACTCAAACCATCATATAGTTTTCTTGCTGATTCATGAATTTGCTCCATGCCAGCATAACGATTTTGAGTAACGCCTAAAACCTGGCCAATTTGCTGAACTGCTGTTGTGCCACCCATACGAGCTTTTGCTCTTTTTAAATCTGCAAAAAAAGCAATCAGACTCTTTTCATAATCTGACCATAATCCTTGCTGCTCTTTTGTGATATTCAATTTTTTCTTTGCAGAATCCAATCGCTCCATGTAATAGTCAAAAGAACCCATGGGGCTACGATCAATTTCATACTTCTTACCGCCAATGCCTTTTTTATACTCTTGATTCATTTCCTCTCGAGCTGTAGGCTTAGAATCAGCCAAAACAGTTAAAGATAAGAAGGTTCCCATCATGAGAACTAATAATGATTGAATCGTTTTTTTTACGCGCAATTGAATCTCCAGTATTTGATGCTACAGCCTATTTGGCACTAGCTTCTAAAAAGAAATTTAATAATAGCTGATTAAATCTAGCTGAGTGCTCAATTTGAGTCCAATGGCCACATTGTCCAAAAACATGTAACTGTGATTTTGGTATCAAATCATGTAAACGCAAGCTGCCTGATAGAGGAATGATTGCATCATCACGACCATGAATAATCAAAGTTTCATGAGTCAAAGTTTTCATTTTATTTTCATCGCTGGCTAATGCATCAACCCAACGCTGACGTGGTGCTGGGAACATCGCTGAGAAGGCTTCTTGAAAACCTGGGCGAATACTAGCTTCGTAACGCAACTTCGCTAAATCATCGCTCACCAAGTTCTTATTGAATGCAAATAGGTTAACTAACTCCTTCATATGCTCCAAGGTACCTTTATATCCCCAAACAGCATCCAAACCATCAGTTATTTCAAACTTAGTTCCAGCCGAACCCATCAATACAAGACGATGAACACGATCTGGAGCTCTTAGTGCTAATGCCAGTGCTAGACCACCACCAAATGAGTTGCCGACTAAATGAGCCTTTTCAATTTTCAAAGCATCCATAAAGCTTAGTGCATGGGATACCCACATATCCATGGTGTACTGAACACCGGCAGGTCTTTCGGTAAAACCAAATCCAACCATATCAGGCGCAATAACTCTGAACTTTTCAGCCAATACTGGCATGGTTAAACGCCAATTAGCATAAGCAGTCACTCCAGGACCTGATCCATGGATTAAGAATATTGGATCTCCTTGGCCATGATCCTGATAGTTTGTCTTGATACCGCCGGCAACAATTGACTGGCCAATTTCTGGATTACTTATAACAGCACTCGACATCATGACCTCTTATATTTAACGACCTAAATCTTTAGCAGTAACGCCAGCAATACCCCAATTTTCTTTTGGCATATCGTGAATCCAAACACGCACATTCTCTTTTGGTGCGCCAACAGCTTCATGAAGTGCTTGAGTTACCTTTTCAATCACAGCACGCTTTTGGTCTTCTGTACGACCTTCCATCAAGTAAATTTGTGCAAATGGCATTTGAGTATCCTTTTAAAGTTAAATGAAACGTAAGCTTGTACTACCCATACCTTGGATCTTCAAAGTAACGTTATCTCCAGCTGCTACCGCAACTGCTTCAGTAATGCCACCTGACAGAATTAAAGTGCCCGCAGGAATTTCTTCTCCACGTGCGCCTAAGTGATTCGCCATCATGGCTATTGCAGCGGCAGGGTGGCCTAATACAGCTGCGCCAGCACCAAAAGCTACAGGCTCACCATTTTTTTCAAGAACGATGCCGACTGTTCTTAGATCAATACCACCTACGGATACAGGGTTGCCACCAATCACAAAACGAGCTGCTGAAGTGTTGTCAGCAATCACGCTCTTTAAATCAAATTTAAAATCACGGTAACGTGAATCAATCACTTCAATACCTGGGAGCACAAAATCTGTTGCAGCCAACACTGAACCAATATGGCAGCCGGGGCCTTTAAGTGCTTTTTTCAATACAAATGCAATTTCAGGCTCCACCTTAGGGTGAATCAATTCTGATACTTTGCACTCACCGCCATCTGGCAATGCATAGTAATCAGCCATAAAACCAAAGCATGGCGTCTCAACACCCATTTGCTTCATCTTCGCGTGTGATGTCAGACCAGCTTTTAGGCCAGCAATCTTATGGCCTCTTGCTAATTTGCGACGCTTGATTTCATCTTGAATAGCATAAGCATCATCCCAGTCCATCTCAGGATAATCATCCGTGATTTTTATCGTATCTTTTGCATTTAACTCACAGTTTTCAAGATGCTCTGCTAGTTTTTTAATCGTTGCTTGATCTAACTTCATATTCTGTCCTTTAACCTAAATAAGGTTTTTATTAAATAAGTCCACGTGCTTTAGCAAGTGTCATCGCTGTATCTTCAATCATATCCTCTTGACCACCAACCATGCCCTTACGGCCCAGCTCAACCAAAAGTTCGCGAGCAGAAATGCCATATTTCTTTTCAGCTCGTTTTGCAAATAGTAAGAATGAAGAGTAAACGCCTGCATAACCTAAAGTTAAAGAATCGCGATCGATACGAATCACGTGATCCATGATAGGTACAACAAGATCTTCAGCAACGTCTTGAATCTTGAATACATCAACACCTGTTTCGATACCCATTCGATCACAAACTGCAATGAATACTTCCATTGGCGTATTGCCAGCACCAGCACCTAAACCAGCAGCTGCAGCATCAATGCGGTTAGCGCCGCACTCAATAGCAGCTAATGAATTAGCAATACCCATCGCCATATTGTGGTGACCATGGAAGCCTAATTCTGTCTTTGGATCAAGCGCTTGACGGACTGCTGTTAATCGCTCCTTCACATCATCTGGCAACATATAACCAGCAGAGTCAGTTATATAAATACAGTTAGCACCATATGATTCCATCAATTTGCCCTGCTCAACTAATTTCTCTGGGGATGCTTTATGTGCCATCATCAAGAAACCAACGGTATCCATGCCTAATTTGCGACCCATCCCAATGTGCTGCTCAGACACATCAGCCTCAGTACAGTGAGTTGCAACACGAATGCAATGCACTCCTAAATCATGCGCCATTTTTAAATGATCAACAGTACCCATACCTGGTATTAACAAAGCGGATACTTTGGCATTTTTCATT
The DNA here is from genome assembly GCA_945879115.1 of Polynucleobacter meluiroseus. Classification (GTDB taxonomy): domain Bacteria; phylum Pseudomonadota; class Gammaproteobacteria; order Burkholderiales; family Burkholderiaceae; genus Polynucleobacter; species Polynucleobacter meluiroseus_H. Next base: position 9,017 of record CAMDUR010000002.1, on the reverse strand, counting down.
TTTGGAATCACAGCAGATAAATACTCTTCATCTGTATGCGCTGGAAAACCATAGTTAACAGATGATCCGCCCAAACCGTCACCGTGCGTCACTTCAATCAATGGCACACCAGCATCATCTAAACCGCAAGCAATTGTTTCCATCTGCTCTAGCGTCATTAAATGACGCTTAGGGTGCATGCCGTCACGCAATGTCATGTCATGAACGGTGATCTTTTTACCTTTTAAGCTACTCATGTTCTTATCCCTTTATTTCTAAATTCTTTGACTTGGTTAATTAGTAAACCAACCTACCAGACAACATTTCTTCTGCAAACATCTCAGCCGTTCTTGCAGCAGCTGCAGTCATGATGTCCAAGTTGCCTGCGTATTTAGGCAAGTAATCACCCAGACCTTCAACTTCCATAAAAACAGAAACTCGATTACCGTCAAATACAGGGCCATTCACCAATCGATAACCAGGAACATACTTTTGTACTTCTTTAATCATGTCATGAATGGATGCTGTGATCTTTTCTTGATCTGGCTCACCCTCAACCAAACAGTGAATCGTGTCACGCATCATCATCGGTGGTTCAGCTGGGTTAACGATGATGATCGCCTTACCTTTTAGTGCACCACCCACTTTTTCAACAGCGCCGGCTGTTGTACGTGTAAATTCGTCAATATTCTTACGTGTGCCAGGACCAATCGAACGACTAGAAACTGTTGCAACGATTTCGCCATAAGTCACCTTTTGAACGCGTGAAACAGCAGCCACCATTGGAATAGTTGCCTGCCCGCCACATGTCACCATGTTTACGTTCATTTCTTTTTTACCTAAGTGATCTTTCAAGTTCACCGGGGGAATGCAATAAGGCCCAATCGCCGCTGGCGTTAGGTCAATCATTAACACACCCAACTCATTTAACTTGCGTGAATTCTCAGCATGAACATAAGCAGAAGTTGCGTCAAATGCAATCTGTACACCATCAGCTTTAACGTGGGGCAATAATCCATCAACGCCGTCAGACGTTGTCTTGATACCCATTTCACGAGCGCGTTTTAAGCCATCAGACTCAGGATCAATACCCACCATCCATACTGGCTCTAATACTGCACTTCTTTGTAATTTAGCTAATAGATCAGTACCAATATTGCCAGGACCAATCAATGCACATTTAATTTTTTTCATTTGAAAATACCTTCTTTATTAAATTCACTAATTATTTAAATAATGCTTCGCACAACACCGCCATCGACGTGCAATGCTGCCCCCGTTGTTCCAGCTGCTAACGGGCTACTGATATAGGCCACCATAGAGGCGACTTCAGCTGGAGTAATAAATCTTTTGATTAACGAAGTAGGACGTCCTTCTGCAAAGAATTGACGTTCCATCTCTTCAACTGTAATGCCTTGATCTTTTGCCATCGAGGCAAAGAAGTTTGCAGCACCTTCTGTTTTAGTAGGGCCAGGCAATACTGAGTTAACTGTGACTCCAGTACCAGCAGCTAGCTCAGCTAAACCTCTTGATACAGATAACTGAGCCGTTTTAGTCATGCCATAGTGAACCATATCCCCTGGAGGACAGATACCTGACTCACTTGAAATGAAAATAATGCGACCCCAATTTTTCTTTAACATCAAAGGTAAGTAATGCCGTGATAAACGCACACCACTCATGACATTTATCTCAAAAAACCTCATCCACTCAGCGTCACTGATCTGCGCAAACGGAACAACGTCAAAAATACCTAAGTTATTAATAAGAATATCAACATCACCATGCGCATCTAAAAGCTTTTGCACACCCACAGCATTCGCTAAATCTGCTGCGCAGCCGTGCAATAAATTAGTTGGAATTCGTTCTGATAAATGAGCGATTGCTTTATCCACAGAAGCTTGAGTGCGTCCGTTAATAATGACGCGCGCACCATTCTCAGCCAAAGTATTAGCGATTGCAAAACCAATGCCAGCTGTTGAGCCGGTTACTAGCGCAGTCTTACCAGAAATCTTTAAATCCATAACGCTTAACTAAAACGTACTGAACAGCTACCCAACCCACCGAAAGTCGCTCTGAAATTATCGCCCTTAGCAATAGGTGCCATGGCTGCTAATGCGCCAGATAAAACAACTTCACCTGCTTTTAAGCCAACACCTAAACTGCCCAATGTATTGGCTAACCAAGTAATTGAATTCACCGGAGACCCTAAAGCTGCTGCACCCGCCCCAGTAGCAAAAATCTCACCATTTTTTTCTAAAATCATGCCGCAGGTATTTAAGTCAATTCTCTTTGGGTCAACTGCGTTGTCACCTAATACAAAAACACCACAAGATGCGTTATCAGCCACCGTATCTTGAATTTTAATTTTCCAATCACGGATTCTTGAATCCACAATTTCAAAGCAAGGCATGACACATTCCGTAGCTGCCAAAATATCTGCGTTATTCAAGCCAGGACCCATCAAATCTTTTTTCAAGATGAAGGCAATTTCACCTTCAGCTTTCGGCTGGATCATACTATCGAATTCAATGGCTTCACCTTCGTTATAAATCATGCCGTCTAATAGATACCCGAAGTCAGGACGATAAACACCCAACATATTCATGACTACCTTAGAAGTAACCCCAATTTTTTTACCAACAATGCGCTCACCAGCTTCTAGTCGGCGAGCAATCATGCGCTCTTGAACTGCATAAGCATCTTCTACAGTCATATCAGGATACCTGCTACTCAGCGGATCAATCACTTGACGACTTTTTAGTGCGTTATAAAGCTCATCGCCTAAATCAGTAATTATTTTTTTATCCATAGCCATTTTTATTTTCTCTTTATTTCTCTAGCGCGTTGGCTAATTAAAGTTTGACGCAAACGTTGCGTAATTCTGTGTAGAACTCTAAGGAATGAACACCACCTTCACGGCCAATACCGGAACCTTTTGCACCACCAAAAGATGTGCGTAAATCTCGCAAGAACCAACTATTGATCCAACAAATACCTACTTCAATTGCCTCAGCCATACGATGAGCACGCCCTAAATTTTCTGTCCAAACAGACGATGCCAAACCATAGGTCGTGTTATTCGCTAACTCAATTGCTTCCTCTTCCGTATCAAACGGCGCAATGTGGCAGCATGGGCCAAAAATTTCTTCTCGAATCACCGCAGCAGTTTCTGGTAATCCAGTCCAAATGGTTGGTTGAACCCAATGACCATCTTTAAACTCATCAGCCATTTTGGGAGCACCGCCACCCGTCACAACAGTTGCACCTTCAGCAACTGCTTTTGCGTAATAGGATGTTACTTTTTGTTTATGTTCTGCAGAGATCAATGGCCCCATGCCTACACCCGGCTCATTGGATGGTCCAATTTTCAAACCTTCAGCTTTAAGCTTCAATGCTGCAACAAATTTATCAAAAATAGGTCTTTGAACATATACACGCTCAGTACCTAAACATACCTGACCACAATTTTCAAATGCTGAACGTGTAACCCCTGCAATTGCCTTCTCAAAATCACAATCTGCAAAAACAATTGCAGCATTCTTGCCACCCAATTCAAAAGACACCGGACGAACACCTTTTGCAGCCGCTACCATAATCGCTTCACCGGTCCTTGTTTCACCTGTAAAGGTAATACCATTAACTCCTTGGTGCTTGGTTAAAAACTCACCGGCAGAATTAGGGCCAAAACCATGAACCACGTTGTAAACACCCTTAGGTACTCCAACCTTTTCAAATACTTCACCAAGCAATGTTGCTGTTCCAGGTGTTTCCTCTGAAGGCTTGATCACAACCGTATTACCACAGGCTAAAGCCGCACCCACTTTCCATGTCATCAATAACAGTGGCAAATTCCATGGACAAACAACACCAATCACACCCAATGGTTTACGGATGGCGTAATTGATTGCCTTGCCACCATCTGGCGTATCCATTTGGAATGTTTCATTTGGCACATTTTTAATAATGTCAGCAAACACTTTAAAGTTCGCTGCACCACGTGGAATGTCGACATGAGATGCCAATGATCTTGGCTTACCAGTATCAGCCATTTCAGCTTCTAAAAAATCATCAAAACGACGGTTAATCTCATCTGCAATCGCATATAACATTTCAACGCGCTTAACCGTTGTTAGCTTTCCCCAGTAACCTTTGAGTGCTTCACGAGCAGCAGCAACAGCTTGATCTACCTCAGCAAGACCTGCTTCATGCACCATCCCAATAATTTGATTGCTAACTGGTGCCCGATTTTCAAAAGTTTTTTCAGTTGCTACAAATTCGCCGTTAATGTAATTTAAAAATTGTTTCATATTGTTTTCTATTAATTTTTTATTTATTTAATTTTTGATATTCCAGCCAAAGCGCAAATCTCGTCCTCTTCGGCAGAACCCCCAGACACACCCACTCCACCAATTAATTCTCCATCTAACTGGATCGGTACGCCACCTCCAAAAATGACCAATCGTTCTCTCTGAACAATTCCCTCTCTCAAAGCTGGATCATCTTTAATAATGCTCATCCACTGGCTGGTTGGAAAACCAAAGCTCGCAGACGTATAGGCTTTATCAATAGAGATATCGATTGAGTGTAAAAAGGAGCCCGGCATCCTCAAAAAAGCCATCAGGACTCCACTGGAGTCCGTGACAGCCACATTAATTCTGATGCCCAACTCATTTGCTTTTTCTATTGCGCCTTGAGCTATTTGAGCAGCAGCCTCACAACTAATATTTTTTTGAGAAACAAAATGACTCATTAGGTCACCACAGCCAAGAAAGCTTCGTTCAATTTGCGATCATGATAGAAAATCGCGCGACCCACTTCTTCGATTGGCCATGTGATCTCATGCATATCTGGATACCACTCGTAACCACCGCAGAATGTTTCTAGACGATTGCCTGATGGGTCAAAGAAATAAATAGTTGCGCCGCGAGTAATACCATGACGTGTTGGCCCAATATCAATCGACACACGATTCATACTCATGATGTCAGCCGCACGTAGGACTTGCTCCCAGGTATCCAATCGGAATGAAAGATGATGTAACTTATCGTCTTCACTGTGTCGCACCAAAGCCAAATCATGCGCCTTAGTCGAACAAGTAAGGAAGGCTGTCAAATCAGTCGTCTTGTCTTCTAACTTCACACGCTCAGTAACGCGGAAACCAAATACTTCTTCAAATAACTTTCTGGTTCCATCAATATCTTTACCGTACACCAAGACATGGTCCATACGTATTGGAGAAATACCCTTCTGGTCAGGGTTCCAAGCTTCAGGGGCAAAATCACCTAAACCATTACCCACATGATTTTTTTCTGCATAAAGTTCAAATGTGTGTCCAGTAGGCGCTTTAAATCTGACGCGCTCGCCAGTTTCCATCATTTCACCAGCAGGCATACGTTCGGTTTTTACGCCATAGGCCTTGAGAGCTTTATCTAAATTCTCAAGAACTTCTTTGCTTTCAACTTTGAAACCAAAGAAATCCATTCCAGCACGATCAGCTTGACGCAGGATCACACTGTTGTGGTCACGCTCATCCCAAGCTTTGAAGTAAACACGGCCTGATTTATCTCGACCAGTTTCTTTTAAACCCAATACATTGGTATAAAACTGTACTGATTCTTCCAAATCCAATACGCGGAGTTGCGCGTGTCCTGGACGTAAAACACCTGTCATTGGCATACTTTTCTCCTATTCAATCTACTAGTAACTACGATTAATCAAATAACTTCTTTATTTTTCTATTCCAACACGTACTACATTCTTTTTCATCTTACCTACCACCTTTAAGCTGATATCAGTTTGCGGCTTAACCCTACAAGCCAATACACAACCTCTAGCTTCCTCTTCAACTGTTACGTGATCTCGACTCATCACACGCTTGGTATATTGCCCGCTGGTAATTTCTATCTTGCAAACACCACAACCACCACCGCGGCAACCTACTGGTATTCCTTTTCGACCGAGTGCCTCCATCCCAGACAATAAATGCTGATCTTCACGACATTGATACTCTTCCTGAGTATCTTCAATGAACACCTTATAGGACATTAGCTTTCTCGATTGTACATATTAATCTCGAGATTATTTTGAAATATACGGGAATTTATATCAATGAGTGTTTTCCCTTAAATCTCTATATTTTTTTACTAAAAGTTGGCAAGACACGGCAAAATAAGACCAATTCATAAATTTAGATATTTAAATATTTTATAAAAAACATGCATTTAGTACCACATTCATCATTTATCCCTCGTTCTCCCGAACCAAAAACCTTAGTCGAAGGCGCTTATTTAGCCCTACGACGCGACATCATTAATGGTGTGCACTTACCCTCCACCAAGTTAAGAGTGGAGCATTTAAAAGACAGATATAACGTTGGCGCAGGCACACTTAGAGAAGCTTTAGCTCTTTTAGTTGCTGATAGCTTAGTTTTTACCCAAGGGCAAAAAGGCTTTACTGTCAGCCCCATGTCTTTGTCGGACTTTTTAGACATTACAAATATGCGTGTGATGTTGGAAATTGAAGCGTTAGCTCAGTCAATTGCTTGTGGAGACGATAAATGGGAGGCCGCTGTCATCGCTGCCTTTCATCGTCTAACTTTGTCGGAGAAAAAACTTGTAAAAACTAGAGATGGAGACGATGATAGTTTTTTCCTCGATTGGGAACAAAGAAATGAAGAGTTTCACTCAGCGCTTGTTTCAGCATGTCCCTCTAAGTGGCTTTTACAATTTATTGGGATTCTTTACCACCACTCGGAGCGTTACCGTCGTGTTGCTGTCTACAACCGAAAAGACAATCAAAGAGATGTTCATGCTGAACATGAAGCTCTAAAAACAGCAGCTTTGGACAGAGATATCAAGCATTGCACCAAACTTCTAGGTCAGCACATTATGCTGACCTATGAAATGGTATCCAAATTACCCTAGGTTATTTTCAGCAAAAAAACAGCTTAAATATTTTTAAAGAGTGGGCTGCGAACTGTATTTGTCGAATCAACCGCTGAGATAAATTTTTCAGCATAAATATCACGCTCATACAAGCGACCCTGCATCAAGGTAGAAATCGCTGCCTCAATCATTGGAGGCGGACCACATAAATATGCTTTGCGACCGCTAAAATCATTATTGAAATGTGCCTTAGCAGCTTCATGCACAAATCCACGAGGACCCGTCCATCCAGAATCAGCTGGCTCATCTGACAAAGACGCCACATAAGTAAAATTAGGATGCTTGGCAGCTAAGTCTTTAAATTCTTGTTCATAGTAAAGCTCTGATTGCGATCTTGCACCATACATCAAAGTCATTGGTAAATCACAGCCTTCATTAAGCAAATCTAAAATCATGCTTTTCGGACTAGACAAACCTGAACCACCTGCAATAAATAACATTGGCGTGTTGGTAGATTTCTTAATAAAGAAGCGGCCATAAGGGCCACTCAATTTGAGCTTATCACCCACTTTTAATTGCTGATGAATGTAAGTTGTAACCAAGCCACCAGGGACGATACGAATGTTTAATTCAACCTCACCATCGTGTGGCGCGTTTGCCATTGAAAAAGCACGACTTTGATTAAGTGCTGGGATTTCTAGGTTGATGTATTGACCTGCTTGGAAATCAACTTTTCGATCACTCTCAATCTTTAACCAAATTCCCTTAATGGTTGGCGTAAGATTTTCAATACGAGAGACAGTACCTTGATAGTCAACCACTGGGATAACGCGCGCATCTGGATCTTCATCAATATCAGCCTCAATAGTGACATCACTTTGTAAAGTGGCACAACAAGCTAAACATTTTTGTTCTTCACGCTCAAAATCCATCAAAGCAAATGCAGATGCTTCACCATGCTCCACTTCACCATCGACTACCTGAACTTTACAAGTTGCACAAAGACCGTGACAGCAAGCATGAGGCAAGTAGATGCCAGCCCTTAAGGCCGCATCGAGAATAGTTTGTCCATCTTCAACCTCAATGGTCTGTCCAAGCGGTTGAATGGTTAGTTCGTATGACATAAAAACTCACAAAAAAATTTAATAAAAAATATGTACATTCATTTGCTGCTAAATTTATTTAATATTTGCTTAGCAGTGTTTAAGATTTCCACTCTAAAACAAATTGATCATCATCCTCATCAACGTTACCACTTAAGGTAATAAGATGCATATGCATTTCTTGCAACTCAAACTCTCGCCCCATTTTTTCTGAAATAGTTGAACGTTTTATGACCATTCTATTAGGTACATCAACTTTCACCATAGCTGGTTGTTCTTGAACGATTGCGTCTGGATTATCTTCAACAATTGCCTCAACAATATATCGACTATCTTGGTTCGCTTGAAATGCAATAAATACGTTAGCCATCTTGATTTCCCTAGTTTTTAAAAATAAAACTTTTTCTTGATTATTTGAAGCAGACTAATTACTTATCTATCCTCTTATTTGTCGCATCACGCAAGCGCCATTCAAAATCATTATCCTGATCAATTGGATTAGTGTCCTGGTCGATCATGACAACACCTTGTTCTTTGCAGAAAATGACGTAATCTTCTTCTTTTAAGATCATTTCAGCAAAAATCTCGGGCTCACCCACAGCAAATTCAAACAATACAAAATCATCATCACGCTTTTCGATAAATCTAACAAATCTTTTTTGCGGATCAAATTCTTCAACCATATCGTCACCTATATTTTGTTTGCCTATTGAATTTAAAGACTTCAGTTTTTGAATTTGCGATAATACTCCGGTTTTTACCGAAATAATCTATTTTTCTCGAGATTTAAGGGTAAGCACTAATTTATAGATGAGAGCAGTAAATGGATTTACGACTAATCGCCACTTCTTAAGTTTTGTACTTGAAACATTGAAACTGAATTGGCTTTGTGGTCCACCTTGGCTTTAAATTGACCAGTTGTGCAATGCTTAGTTTGAACATCTACAGCAGAAAAAATATCATCGACTGGGCTACCCAAATTTTTATTTTCTGGCAAATGTGCATCTGGATGTGTCTTCCCTAAAGTTCCAACTTTCCACAATTGGCC
>CAMDUR010000001.1 GCA_945879115.1 Polynucleobacter meluiroseus | reverse complement strand
TAACAGCCCTTAATGGCCCTTTGCTTGAACTTGAGCGTAAGGTTTTAGAAGCCACACCCACCATCGAAAGATGGTTCAGGATGGAGTGGCAGGAACATACGCCACCTTTTTACTGTTCGGTTGATTTACGCAATGCGGGTTTTAAGCTGGCTCCGGTAGATACCAATCTATTTCCTGGGGGATTTAATAATTTATCCCCAGAAATGCTTCCCTTAGCCGTTCAGGCTGCAATGGCTGCGATTGAGAAAATCTGCCCTGATGCCAAAAATTTACTATTGATACCTGAGCGCCATACGCGAAATGTTTTTTATTTGCAAAATATTGCACGTCTCTCATCCATTTTGAGACAGACAGGTTTGAATGTTCGTTTAGGCTCGTTATCAGAGGAGATCACTAAGCCCACAACTATTGATTTGCCAGATGGGCAAAGACTTATTTTGGAGCCTTTAGTAAGGCTTGGCATTAAAGGTCGCCGTTTAGGCTTAAAAGACTTTGATCCGTGCACGATTCTTTTGAACAATGATCTCTCAAGTGGCGTTCCCGCTATTTTAGAGAACTTATACGAGCAATATGTATTGCCGCCACTTCATTCAGGATGGGGTGTAAGACGTAAGTCAAATCACTTTGATGCCTATGACGATGTAGCAAAAAAATTTGCAAAAGTAATTGATATAGATCCATGGATGATTAATCCGTACTTTACAAAATGTTCTGGAATTAATTTCCATGAAAGAATTGGCGAGCAAGATTTGCAAGAGGCAGTGGATAGTATTTTGAAGAAAACAGCTCGCAAATACCGCGAATATGGCATTAAAGAAAAACCTTATGTCATTGTGAAGGCTGACGCTGGTACTTATGGCATGGGGATCATGACCGTTAAAGACGCTAGTGAAGTAAAGGATCTCAATCGCAAAGAGCGAAACAAGATGAGCGTTATTAAAGAAGGCTTACAAGTATCTGATGTTTTAGTTCAAGAGGGCGTTTACACCTTTGAGAAAATCAATGAGGCTGTTTCAGAGCCAGTGGTTTACATGGTGGATCGTTATGTTGTTGGCGGCTTCTATCGAGTTCATACAGGAAGAGGCGTTGATGAAAACCTTAACTCCCCAGGCATGCATTTTGTCCCTCTTGCATTTGATCACAACGCCATCCCTGATTTAGGCGCTAAGCCGGGTGTTGCAGTACCTAACCGTTTTTACTTATATGGTGTTGTTGCAAGATTAGCATTATTAGCCGCATCACTGGAACTGGAAAGAACTGATCCAGAAGCAGAAAGTTAATGATGAAATTTCTTTTTATCGCAGATCCGCTTAAAGGATTTTCAGTTAAAAAAGAAACAACTTTGGCTATGATGGATGTTGCGCATCAAGCAGGGCACCAAGTATGGCATTGTCATATTGAAAACTTAAAAAGTATTCAGGGTTTAATTAAAAGTGATTGTCAAAATTTAAGTATCCAACGTGGTGAACCGGTTTGGTATGAGGTTTTAAGATCTGAGCTTCATGAATTAACTTATTTTGATTTTGTCATTATGAGAAAAGACCCTCCTTTTGATATGAGCTATGTAACAGCAACATGGTTTTTATCAGAGGCAGTTCGTCAGGGCGCTAGTATCTTTAATGCACCAGAAGCCCTAAGAAATCATTCTGAAAAGCTGGCACTTCTTGAGTTTATGGAGTTTGCTCCACCAACAATCATCAGTCACAGTTTGACTGACATGAAGGCATTTCATCAGCAACATCAGGACATCATCATCAAACCACTTGATGGGATGGGTGGCAGAGGTATCTTTAGGGTCAAGGCTGACGGTCTGAATATTGCAAGCATTGTTGAAACGCTTGGCAATCATGGTGAGCGAGCCCTCATGGTGCAAAAGTTTATTCCTGAGATTGCTGATGGTGATAAACGTGTTCTGTTAATTGGTGGTGAACCGGTTCCTTTCTCACTTGCAAGAATTCCCCAAATTGGTGAGGTAAGGGGTAATTTGGCAGCGGGCGGTAAAGGGGTTGCCCAAAAATTGACCTTAAAAGAATTTGAGATTGCTAGTAAGCTTGGGCCTATATTAGCCAAGCGAGGATTACATCTTGTAGGATTAGATTTTATCGGTGGATATCTAACCGAGATAAATGTGACGAGTCCAACTTGTTTTGTTGAAATTACAGAACAAACAGGTCATGATGTAGCTAAGCAGTGGCTACAAAATTTAGAAAATACTTTGAAATAAAATAATGGCTGGAATTTTAATTATTGCCCATGCACCTCTAGCTTCCGCGCTTGAGGAATTTGTTCGTCATGTTTATGGCGAGGTCCCTGATCGCTTGGTCGCACTTGATGTAATGGCGCATGAAGATTCAAAGTTAACTCTAGATAAAGCAATACAGGCCGCTAAAAATATTAGTTCTGAGAATGGTCTTTTAATACTTACTGACATCATGGGTGCAACGCCTGCTAACGTAGCAAGTCGTTTGGCGCATCTTCCTGAATTTAAGGGGCGGGTTAGAGTGTTGGCTGGCGTCAATTTACCAATGCTAATGCGCGCCATTTCTTATAGATCGGAATTGATTGATTCAGTCATGCAAAAAGCGATGCATGGTGGTCAGCAGGGCATTATTCCAATTGGTCACATAGAAGCAGCTTTAGAAGGACAGCTTACTGAACCATTGGCAGGTAAGGATTAAAAATGCCAATTGAAGAAATCAATATTATTAATAAACTGGGTTTGCATGCTCGCGCATCAGCAAAGTTAACACAAATGGCGGGTGAATATCCTTGTGAAATTTTTATATCCAAAGGTGAGCGCCGTGTGAATGCAAAAAGTATCATGGGAGTCATGATGTTAGCTGCCGGTATTGGAAGTGTTGTTACGCTAGAGACCTCGGGTGAAAAAGATCAAGAAGCATTTGATGCCATAAAAAATCTTATAAATGATAAATTTGGTGAGGGACAGTAATTGTCATTCACTCTTCATGGCGTACCGGTAACCAATGGCATAGCTATTGGTAAGGCCTTACGCATTGCTCCCTCTGCGATGGACGTCAAGCATTACTTGGTGCCAGAGGGATCTGAAAGTAGTGAAGAGAAAAGACTTCTTAGTGCATTAGAGGTTGTTAGAGTTGAATTAAAGGCAATTAGAGCCAGTCTTCCTGAAGCTGCCCCTGAAGAAATGGCAGCATTCTTAGATGTTCATGCCATGATTTTGGCAGATCCAACTTTGACACAAGAACCGTTAGAATTAATTAGACACAGAAGATACAACGCTGAATGGGCTCTCGCCACACAATTAGAGGATTTACTGGAGCAATTTTCAGAAATTGAAGATGAGTATCTAAGAGAGCGTGCCACCGATATTAGGCAGGTTGTAGAGCGTGTAATGAAGGTTCTTCATCATGGTGAAGAACATCAAACATTCCATTCCTTTTATAAAAGTATTTCTGATGCCGATCGCCTGACTGATGTCATCGTGGTTGCTCATGATATTGCACCACCAGATATGATGCGTTTTAAGGATGTTGCATTTGGTGGTTTTATTACTGATCTTGGTGGCAGAACATCTCATACGGCAATCGTTGCAAGAAGTTTAGATATACCCGCCGCCGTAGGTGTTCGCCGTGCTAGTGAATTGATTCATCAGGATGATTGGCTAATTATTGATGGTGATCGTGGCATCGTCATCGTTGATCCTAGCCCATTAATACTTGAAGAGTATCGCCACCTTCAGTCTCAAAAAAAGTTAGAGAAGAAAAAACTTTTACGGTTAAAGCACACACCTACTGTAACTATGGACGGCATTCCCGTTGATTTAATGGCTAACGTTGAGATGCCTGATGATGCAAAATTAGCACTTGATTCTGGAGCAGTTGGCATTGGCCTTTTTAGATCAGAATTTCTTTTCATGAATCGAAAAGGAAAAATGCCTGATGAGGAAGCGCAGTTTTTAGCATACAAAAAAACTGTCGAAGCCATGAAGGGTTTGCCAGTCACAATCAGAACGATTGATATTGGAGCAGATAAACCATTAGATGTTGATGAGGATGGTCGGTCAGCTTATTTATCTCCCTTGGGTCTAAGAGCTATTCGGTGGTCTTTATCTGAACCGGATATGTTCTTAATTCAAATTCGCGCCATCTTGAGGGCATCAGTATTTGGGCAGATGAAAATCTTAATTCCAATGCTCGCCCACGCCCAAGAGATCGATCAAACTTTGGCGTTAATTGAAGTAGCAAAAAAACAATTAGAAACACAAAATATATCATTTGATCCAAATATCAAAGTTGGAGCAATGATTGAAATTCCTGCGGCTGCTCTTGCGCTACCACTTTTTATTAAGCGCTTAGATTTTCTTTCGATTGGTACTAATGATTTGATTCAATATACCTTGGCGATTGACCGTGCAGATAATGCAGTAGCACATTTATACGATCCAATGCATCCAGCAGTATTACGATTAATTGCTGGCGTGATCCGTGATGCCAAAGCTGTCAATATGCCTGTTTCTGTTTGTGGAGAGATGGCGGGCGAGCCTTCGATGACAAGAGTTTTGTTAGGCATGGGCCTTACAGATTTTTCTTTACACTTTAATCAACTTCTCTCAGTGAAGAAAGAAATATTGCTTGCTGATATTAGTAGCTTAAAGATAGCTGTTGATCAATTATTATCAGCAGTAGAGCCAGACGACTTACAGCTTGCACTTAATAAAGTTAACTCTTTGTAGAGCAAACAGGACAACCTGCTCGTTTAGAGATTTGAATCTCTTGCACTTCGGTTGAGCGAGCATCCCACAAAAGTAATCTTCCTGTTAGCGTATGACCAATACCCATAATTAGTTGTAATGCTTGAGCTGCTTGCATAGCACCGATAATGCCAACCAATGGCGAAAATACGCCCATAGTTGAGCACTGAATCTCATCAAAGCTTTGCTCAGGTGGAAATAAGCATGCATAGCATGGCGCATTAGATTGACGAGAATCTAGAACAGTTATCTGACCATCAAATCTAATGGCAGAGCCACTTACTAATGGAGTGTTATGTTTTACGCACACCCTATTAACTAATAGCCTAGTAGAAAAGTTATCACTGCAATCTAGAACAACTGTTGCAGTTGGAATAAGTTCGTTAAGTAATGGCTCATCAGCTTTTTTTTCTATAGCATTAACAATTAATCCGGGGTTTAGCTTTTCCAGCATTTTTTTCCCAGATACAACTTTAGCTTGGCCAACAGAATCATGTTGATGCATGATTTGACGTTGGAGGTTGGATAAATCAACTTTGTCATGATCGATCAAAGTTATATTTTGCACGCCTGCAACAGCTAAATATGGCGCAGCAGCAGAGCCTAAACCTCCAGCACCAACAACAACAACGTGAGCGGCTAAGATTTTCTCTTGACCCTCAATGCCTATATCATCTAAAAGAATATGACGCGAGTAGCGAAGAAGATCCTGATCATTCATACGCTAATCTTAAATTACTCAAGACGAGATTTAGATCGTTTAATCGGTTGACCCTTTAAATATGCTGCTGCTTGAGTCAGCATAAAGTCTTCAGCTGTTCCAAATTCAGGGAGACGTTTTTTGCGATCTTTTTCTTTTTCTTCAGTGGTTTTTTTAGCGTTGATCTCTTCAATACGCTGCAACTCTTCTAGACGACGTTTTTCACGATCTTTTATGAGCTTTTCTTCTGAGGACTGCTTATTTTTTAAATGTTTCTCGCTATCGATTTCACGCGTTATCAAAACATCATCAGGGTCACCCTCAGCATTTTGATCGACTGGAATGTCTGGCTTCACTCCAAAAGCTTGGATTGATTTACCAGTAGGTGTGTAGTAGTAAGCAGTTGTTAGCTTTAATGCAGAGTCATTGGTTAATGGTCTGACAGTTTGTACTGAACCTTTACCAAAGGTTGTCTTACCGATAATCGTCGCTCGTTTGTGATCTTGTAATGCTCCCGCAACAATCTCAGACGCTGATGCAGAGAAAGCATTAACCATCACAACCATTGGTACTTTTTTGAAAATAGGAGCAAGCTCTGCTAATGCGTCTTTACTTTCTGAAAGTTTGTAATTACTAAAGTTTGCATTAAAAAGTTGTTTGGCGTCTTCAGCTTGTCCTTTGGTTGATACAACTAAAGCATCATTTTGTAAGAACGCTGCAGATACACCAACTGCCCCTTGTAGCAATCCACCGCCATTATTTCTTAGATCAAGTACAACACCTTTGATTTGTGGTGTCTTTGCATAAAGCTCATTGAGTTTTTTAGCTAAATCAGGAATGGTTCTTTCCTGAAAACTTGTAATTCGAACATATGCGATGCCATCGTCTAAGAGCTTAGCTTTAACTGATTGGACTTTGATTTCAGCGCGAGTAATAGTTACTGGAAAGGTACGATCTTCACTTTTTCTAAAAATAGTAATTGTGATTTTTGTTCCAGGTTCTCCGCGCATACGTCGAACTGATTGATCTAATGTCATTCCACGAACAGGCTTATCATCCAATCGAGTTATCAAGTCACCAGGCTGAATACCAGCTCTTGCGGCAGGGGTATCTTCGATTGGGTTTAAAACTTTGACAAGCCCATCTTCTGCTGTAATTTCAATACCAAGACCTGCAAATTTACCCTGGGTATGCTCCTGCATTTCGGCAAAGTCTTTTTTGTCTAAATAGGATGAGTGAGGATCTAAACCACTTACCATTCCTTTAATAGCATCTGTCAGCAATCTTTTATCTTCAACAGGCTCGACGTAGTCTCGCTTGATTTGTCCGAAAACATTTGACAAGCTTCGAAGTTCATCAAGGGGGAGATTTGATGAGCCTTGCTGAGCAGTTGCAGAGAGTTGAAGAGTTAAGGCAACTCCAGCAATAAGACCAGTACAAACAAGGGCAATACTCTTTAGTGAGCGATACATGGTTTATTTTTCCAAGTAGAAGTGTTTGATTGGTTTGAGATTATCATCAAGTTCGTAGACAAGGGGAATGCCATTAGGAATATTAATTTCCATGATATCTGCATCTGACACATTATCTAAATACTTTACTAAGGAACGAATACTGTTGCCGTGAGCGGCAATAAGTACCCGTTTTCCAGCACGAAGTGCAGGTGCAATTGACTCTTCCCAAAGAGGAATAACTCGCGCTACATTGTCTTTTAAGCATTCCCCAAGTGGGATTTCTTCACGCTTAAGCTTTGCGTAACGTGGATCATCAAAAGATGTTCGTGGATCGTTTGGCTCTAACAAAGGAGGCCTAATATCGTAAGACCTTCTCCAAGTATGAACTTGCTCGTCGCCGTATTTGGCTGCAGTTTCAGCTTTATTGAGGCCTGCAAGCGCTCCATAGTGCCGTTCATTCAGGCGCCAGCTATGTACTACCGGCAGCCAAAGCCTATCCATAGCTTCTTGGGTGTGCCAAAGGGTTTTAATAGCTCTTTTAAGCACAGATGTGTAAGCAATGTCAAAATCATAGCCGGCAGCCTTTAAACTCTCTCCAGCTTGCGTTGCTTGTTGGATACCGGTTGGTGTTAAATCAACGTCTACCCAGCCTGTAAAGCGGTTTTCTAGGTTCCATTGGGATTCGCCATGGCGAATAAGTACGAGTTGTTTCATATTCACATTCTATAATTTACTAATGGACTTCATTACAAATACAAATAACCTTCTGCTTTTAGCCACCTTGTTGACTTCAGGTCTCGCTTTAGCCTTACCCCAGATCATGGGTCGCATTAACAAAGAGCTTATTAGCGTACACACTGCCATCCAGTGGGTCAACAAGAGAAATGCGCAAATTGTTGATATACGTTCAGTCGAAGAGTACAAGACTGGGCATATTGCTAACTCTAAGCACCTTCCACTATCAGAGCTGGATGGGGGTATTTCAAAACTTCGTTTAGATGCCCGCAAGCCTATTATTTTAGTTTGTTTAAGCGGATCTAGAGCAAATACCGCAGCTGGAAAGTTCAAAAAAGCTGGATTTGATGAGCTTGCTTGCATGGAAGGCGGGATTTCTGCCTGGAACCAGGCAGGATTGCCGTTGATTAAATAGATTGAATCATCGTTTTTAGGGGTAAAAAATGTCAAAAATAACTATGTACAGCACCCAAGTATGTCCATACTGCGTCATGGCGGAAAGGCTGCTGACTTCAAAGGGAGTTGCTATTACAGAAAAAATTCTGGTAGACAAAGATCCTACGCTCAGAGATGAAATGATTGCTAAGACTGGTAGGAGAACCGTTCCGCAAATCTTTATCAATGAAACCCACGTAGGTGGATTCGATGATCTTTCCGCACTTGATCGTGCTGGTAAGTTAGACCCTTTATTAGGTAAATAAACAGGATTAAACAGGAAAAAACATGACAGAAGATTTAGCTAACAGCGCACAAGATAACGCACCAATTTTTCAGATTCAACGTGTTTATCTTAAGGATATATCTTTAGAGCAGCCCAATGCCCCTGAAATTCTTTTGGCACAAGCGGAACCAAAGCTTGAAGTTCAGGTTGATATTCAGGCTAATCAATTGGATGAAAATAATTTTCATGTAACCCTTGTTGGATCTGTAACAACTCGTATTGAGGATAAGGTTCTCTTCTTGGTAGAAGCTCACCAATCAGGTATTTTTGAAATGCGTAATATGCCAGCTGAACAAATTGATCCAATGTTAGGTATTGCATGCCCAACTATTTTGTTTCCTTATTTACGGGCAAACATTGCTGACATGATCAGTCGTGCTGGATTTCAGCCTGTACATTTGGCAGAGATTAATTTTCATGCGCTTTATGAACAACGTTTAGCGCAAGCATCCGGTAAACCAGCCTCAAACGATAGCGGAATTATTCTGCCCAACTAATATGAAAGTTATTTTCCTTGGAGCCGGTGCATGGGGTACAGCAATGGCGATGCACGCCTCCAAGAACCCACTTCAGACAAATGTTAATTTATGGAGTCGTTCTGCTGAACTTGCAGAGCAGATGCAAAAAACAAAGCTCAATCAGAAATACTTAAAGGATATTCAGTTACCTGACGTACTAAAAGTGTCAAGTAACTTGAATGAGTTATTTGCCGATGCTACTGAATCAGATTTGGTGGTCATTTCAACGCCCGTTTCTGGTTTAAAGGATATCGTACATTCCTTGTTAGCCTTACCCAATTGCCCTAAAAATTGGGTTTGGCTTTGTAAGGGTTTAGAGTCAGAAACCTCTTTAATGCCACATCAAGTTATTGAGCGTGAATTAAGTTTAAGCAAGTCAGAATATAAAAATATTCAGTTAGCAGTTCTTTCAGGACCTAGCTTTGCAAGTGAGGTAGCAAAGGGGATGCCTTGCGCTTTGACTGTGGCAAGTAATTCGGAACAATTGGTAGCCTACGTTCAACGCATATTCCATTATGGCAATATGAGAATTTACGGAAGTGATGACATCGTAGGCGTTGAACTGGGTGGCGCCATTAAAAATGTATTAGCTATTGCAACTGGTATCAGTGATGGTTTAGGTCTTGGTTTAAACGCACGCGCAGCTCTTTTAACAAGAGGCCTCAATGAAATGATGCGCTTGATTACTGTAATGGGCGGTAAACCTGAAACTGCAATGGGGCTTACTGGCGTCGGAGATTTAATATTGACTTCGACAGGCGATTTATCGCGTAATCGACAAGTTGGATTGCAATTAGCCGCAGGCAAAAAGCTATCCGATGTATTAGCCTCTATTGGCCATGTTGCAGAGGGAGTTCGCTGCGCAAAAGCAGTCAATGATTTGGCAATTGCAAAAAAAGTTGAAATGCCAATTACCCAAATGGTCTGCCAGGTTTTATTTGAGGATTTAAATTTACCTGAAGCAGTCAAATTATTAATGGGTCGAGATGCTCAACCTGAAATTGATTATTAAACTAATCCCCACCTTCAAAGTCTAATTGACGCCAAGCTTCATAAACCATTACAGCAACAGCATTCGATAAATTAAGACTACGGCTATCGGCTCTCATTGGCAAACGCAAAGCACGTTCTGGCAAAAAATAATCTCTAACGTTCTGAGCAAGCCCCTTGGTTTCTGATCCAAAAACTAAATAATCGTTTTCTAAAAACTGGCAGTTCGCTAACTTTGCTTTACCTTTAGTGGTGATAGCAAACATGCGTTCTTTCGATGGGTTCTCAGATTCTAAAAATGCTTCCCAGTTTTTATGTACCTTCATACGAGCATATTCGTGATAGTCCAAGCCAGCACGCCTCATTCGAGCATCTTCTAAAGGGAAGCCTAAAGGCTCTACTAGGTGAAGTTGTGCACCGGTATTTGCGCACAAGCGAATGATGTTGCCGGTATTAGGGGGAATTTCAGGTTCAACAAGAACAATGTTAATCATAAATTTTATAAAGGGGTTCTAAGAATGACCCAATTATGAACACTTTGGGCGCCAAAATCTTTTAATACTTTTGCCATGACATTAAGTGTGGCCCCGGTAGTCATAACATCATCAATAATTAATATGTTTTGATTAGCAATGCGATCTAAACTTTTAGGATTTACTCTAAATGTATTAATTAGTCTAGTTAGTCGTTGTTCTCTACTGGCGTGAGCTTGATCTCCCGACATGTGATTGCGAGCAAGTATGAATGGATCTGTATTGATTCGATATCGTTTAGAGATGACTTTGCATAACTCCCAAGCTTGATTAAATCCTCTGTTATGAAGCTTCTTCATACTTAACGGAACAGGGATCATCCATTCAATATTAGTTTTTAAAGATGGCTCATCATTAAAAACTGCTTGCCAAGTATTGGCAAAGCATTTAGCTAAAGCAATCTTCCCATGGTACTTGTAATCATGTAATGACTCTGTCAGAGGGCCGCCATAGCTATCTAGACATAAAGTGCTATCAAATGCGGGAGGGTTGCATTGACATGAATGACAGATATTTTGTTTTGTCAGGCAAGGAATCGCACATTGTCGGCAGCGATGAACTTGATTGTATTTAAGGATATTTAAGCACTTATCGCAAATGCTGTTTGTTTGAAATTTCTTGCAACCAATACATGATGTAGGGAGAAGAAATTTCATGGGATGCTGAGTATACTGAGCCTCTATGCCCACCTTGCCAACAATGACATCCTCAATCCCGCATTGGTTCTCTCTTGAGATCACCAAAAGAATGGAGGAGAAGTTATCAATTATTAAGTTAATTCCGCAACATATTTTTCAATCTGGTTCACTTCACCCTGAGGTTATTTACCAGCGTTATCCAAAGGCAATCAACTATTCTTCTGATAAAAGATTTAGGCAATCAATTTTTAGAAAATTATTTCTTAAGCTAAGTAAACAGCCGGTATTTAAATTCGCTTTGCCAGTTGATGAAGCCTTACGACATTCGATGGATTTGGTTTGGTCTAATTTAGAGCTACATATTCACTCAAGCCCAGAAAGTCTCATTACAGCTTGGGAAAAATTGCTCAAGCCCGAGGCGCTTTTGATGTTTAGTTACCTGGGCCCAGATACCGGAAAAGAATTACGCCAAATAGCGGGACTTGAGCCATCGCTTTCTAGCAGCTGGGATATGCATGACGTAGGCGATGCTCTAACCAAGTCTGGGTTCGCTGAGCCTGTGATGGATATGGAATACATCACTCTTAAATATGACAATCACGATTTATTAATCAAAGATATTGTTGAGTTAGGGTTAAGTGTCGCTGGATCAATAGACAAAAAAAAGATTTTTGAGCTTCAGCAGCCGTTACAACTAACCTTAGAGATTGTTTACGGACATGCTTGGATGCCAAAGCAGCGCTTGTCAAAGTCAAACATGGGTGTCGCCACTATTGCAATTGACCAAATTATTAGGCAAAAAAACTAGGTGAGCGAGCACTTACATACAATAGTATATAATTTATTAGGTAATAACTAACACCAAAGTCAGTAAATTATTGCGTTAGATCAAATTCACCAAATATAATCGTAAGGTTTGGTGCATGCATTTTTTGCACTTAGTTACAAGAATTTAATTAACGGAAAATAAGATGAAACAACCCACATCATTAGCCGGTTTGGCACTTGGCTTTATTGGTTTGCTGCACAGCAACTTAGTACTAGCAATCAATGACATGCCAGGTGGTCCGGCACGCTACCAGTTAAATCTTCAGGCGCCTGCAACAAAAGTGGCTGAAGAAGTAGCTGTTTTACATTGGATGATGTTAGCAATTTGTTTGGTTATTTTTGTTGCCGTTTTTGGTGTGATGTTTTATTCAATCTATAAACACCGTAAATCATTAGGTCACAAATCAGCAAGCTTTCACGAGAGCACCACAGTTGAAATCATTTGGACGGTCGTTCCATTATTAATTGTTATTGGTATGGCTTTACCAGCAACTAAAACTGTTGTTGCAATGAAAGATACAACTAATGCCGATTTAACAATCAAAGTAACTGGCTACCAATGGAAGTGGGGATACGATTACATCAAGGGTGAGGGAGAAGGCATCGCTTTTATGCAAACCTTATCAACCACTCGCGAACAGATTAATAATCAAGCAGTTAAGAGCGACACTTATTTGATGGAAGTCGACAATGAGATGGTTGTTCCTGTTGGCAAAAAGATCCGTATGGTGACAACAGCCAATGACGTCATTCACTCATGGACAATCCCAGCTTTTGGCGTTAAGCAAGATGCTATTCCAGGTTTTGTGCGTGATGCATGGTTCCGCGCTGAGAAAGTTGGCACATTCCGCGGTCAGTGTTCTGAGTTGTGTGGCAAAGAGCACGCCTTTATGCCAATCGTTGTAAAAGTTGTGACCGATGCTGAGTACACAGCATGGGCAGCCGAGAAAAAACAACAGATGGCAGCTTTGGCCGATGATCCAACAAAGACTTACACAATGGATGAGCTAAAGCAACGTGGTGAAAAAGTGTATGCCGCTAACTGTGCAGCCTGTCACCAACCTAATGGTCAAGGGGCTGGAGCTTTCCCGGGCTTAGTTGGTTCAAAAGTAGTTATTGGCCCTAAAGATGTTCAATACAAAATGCTTTTGAACGGCAAAAATGCAATGCCTAAATGGGCCCATTTAAACGATGTTGAGTTGGCATCTGTGATGACTTACACACGTAATGCGTGGGGTAATAAAACAGGTGAATTAATTCAACCTACAGATTTCTCAACTGCACGCGCAGCTAAATAACTAATTTAGTAACTAATACATACTAGTAATCGGAGCAAATATGAGTTCAGTAAGCCACGCACACGATCATCATGATGATCACGCACATGACACCCCGCACGGTTGGCGTCGTTGGTTATACGCAACAAACCATAAAGATATCGGTACGCTATACCTGATCTTTGCTTTTGTCAGCTTGTTGGCCGGTGGTGTGATGGCACTTTTAATTCGTTTGGAATTGTTCCAACCAGGCTTACAGTTTATTCGCCCTGAATTATTCAATCAGCTAACCACAATGCACGGTTTGGTGATGGTTTTTGGCGCGATCATGCCTGCCTTTGTGGGCTTTGCTAACCTTATGATCCCGATGCAAATCGGTGCCTCTGACATGGCATTTGCTCGCATGAATAACTTTAGCTTTTGGATCATGCCAGTCGCAGCATCATTATTGTTATCTTCATTCTTTGTCCCAGGTGGTGCAACTGCCGCTGGTTGGACCTTGTATGCACCTTTATCTGTGCAAATGGGTCCTGGTATGGATATGGCAATTTTTGCGATTCACTTGATGGGTGCTTCATCAATCATGGGCTCAATCAACATCATCGTAACAATTCTTAACATGCGCGCTCCTGGTATGACATTGATGAAAATGCCAATGTTTTGCTGGACATGGTTAATTACAGCTTACTTATTAATTGCTGTGATGCCAGTTTTAGCTGGTGCTATTACGATGGTTCTAACAGATCGTCACTTTGGTACAAGCTTCTTCTCTGCGGCTGGCGGTGGTGACCCAGTGATGTATCAACATATTTTCTGGTTTTTCGGTCATCCAGAGGTTTACATCATGATCTTGCCTGCGTTTGGCATCGTTAGTGAAGTGATTCCTGCATTCTCACGCAAACGTTTGTTTGGTTACAGCTCAATGGTTTATGCAACTGGATCAATTGCGATCTTGTCATTCATCGTTTGGGCTCACCACATGTTTGCAACAGGTATGCCAGTTACAGGACAGTTGTTCTTTATGTACGCAACGATGCTGATTGCTGTACCAACAGGTGTAAAAATCTTTAACTGGATTGCAACAATGTGGAAAGGTTCAATGACCTTTGAAACTCCAATGTTGTGGGCAATTGGCTTTATCTTTGTATTCACATTGGGTGGTTTCACTGGTTTGATTCTTGCAATTGCCCCAATTGACATCATGGTTCAAGATACTTATTACGTAGTTGCCCACTTCCATTACGTACTGGTGGCAGGTTCATTATTTGCACTTTATGCAGGCTTCTATTTCTGGGCGCCAAAGTGGACTGGATTCATGGTGAATGATTTCCGTGGAAAAGTGCACTTTTGGGGTTCAATGATTTTCTTTAACTTAACATTCTTCCCAATGCATTTCTTGGGCCTTGCCGGAATGCCTCGTCGTTACGCTGACTACCCAGTTCAATTTGCTGATTTCAATGCGATTGCTTCGATTGGCGGTTTAGGTTTTGGACTAATGCAAGTTTACTTTTTGATTTGGGTTGTATTGCCTGCTTACCGTGGTGGCCAAAAAGCTGAAGCAAAAGCATGGGAAGGTGCTGAAGGTTTAGAGTGGACACTCCCATCTCCAGCCCCGTTCCACACTTTTGAAACTCCTCCGACAGTTAAGTAATCAGCCAATCAACTCATCGGAATTGCATGACTCAATCTAAGCAAAATAAAACTAACTCAAGCGCAAGTAACCGCCGCTTGGGTTTGGTTTTATTTACAGTGGCTTTAGTTTTCTTTGTTGGTATATTTACCAAGAAATTGATGTTCGGTTAAGCATGCCATTCAATATCGCTAGATACAATCGACAAATGTTATTAAAGCTAATTGTTATTAGCTCAGCAATGTTTGCTTTCGGTTATGCATTAATTCCAATGTATCGAGTTTTGTGTGAAGTTACCGGAATTAACGTAGTTACTAGTAAAAATAACTACGGGACAAGAGCTGTTCATGCGGTTGATAAAAATACGCAAGTTGATGAGAGTCGTTTAATTACTATTGAATTCGATTCCAACACTCAAGGCCCTTTCCGTTTTCGTTCAGTCAAAAGCTCAATGCAGGTTCATCCTGGTGAAATGGTTCAAGTTATATATGAAGTAGTAAACACTCAAGGTAGACCAGTTTCAGCTCAAGCAATTCCAAGTTATGCTCCAAAACAATCAACGCAGCACTTCACAAAATTAGAGTGCTTTTGTTTCGAGGAACAAACGCTTAAGCCTAATGAGTCTCGCGAGATGCCAGTGGTATTTATAATTGATCCAGCCTTGCCAAAAGATATAAAAAATATAACTTTGTCGTATACATTTTTTGAAATAAATGGCATTCAAAAAGTTGTACCGGGTCAGCACAATAGTAAGGCATCAAAGATTTAATATGCAAAAGTCTAAGCCAAGCTCTTTCATGATGTTTTTCATTTCGATGAGAGCAGTTTTGTGGGGGTTCTTGGGGGTTCGTAAACGCTCTGGTCAAGATGCAGATATGGCATCGATCAGTTTTGTTCATATTGTGCTGGCAGCTCTTTTAGGCACAGTTATTTTTATGATAATTTTGTTGTTGATTGTTAAAGCAGTTGTATCAAATTGATATTTAGGAGAGAGAATGTCTTCCAGTGTTACTAAAACCCCTTATTACTATGTGCCGGGTCCAACGCGTCACCCTATTGTTGCTAGCCTAGGTTTACTTGGCTTTGGTTGGGGCGCATCTCTATGGGTTAATGGCAGCACTGCAGGCATGTTCTTATGTCTTGCGGGCATTGCTTGGACAATTGCTACTGTTTACATCTGGTTTGGGGATGCTATTGGCGAATCTCAGCGTGGTATGAACAGTGTCAACGTCGACGTTTCATATAGATGGTCAATGGCATGGTTTATCTTTTCAGAGATCATGTTCTTTGGAGCATTCTTTTCAGCACTTTTCTATGCAAGAAGTATTGCCATGCCGTGGTTGGGCGATATTGATAACAAACTATTATGGCCTGACTTTGCGGCCTCATGGCCTCACGCTGGCCCTGCTGGATTGGTCGAGAGCTTTAAAACAATGGGCCCATGGCCAATTCCAACAATTAACACAGCATTGTTATTAGCTTCAGGCTTAACGGTTACTTGGGCTCACCACGCCATGCGTGAAGGCCATCGTAAACAAGTTATTCAGGGTTTAGCTGCTACGGTAGCCTTGGGTGCTATTTTCATGGGCTTCCAGGTTTATGAGTACATTCATGCCTATAACGACCTCAATCTAAAGTTAAGTTCAGGTGTTTATGGTTCAACTTTCTTCATGTTGACTGGATTTCACGGCTTCCACGTAACTATGGGTGCAATCATGCTCGCAGTTGTTTTAGTGCGAGTGATGAAGGGACACTTTACTGCAGATAATCACTTTGCATTTGAGGGTGCTGCATGGTACTGGCACTTTGTAGACGTTGTATGGTTAGGTTTATATGTAGTTGTTTATTGGATGTAAATCCATACACGTTAAAAAACGCCGCTGTTGCGGCGTTTTTTAATTAAGAAATGTTTTAGTTAATTTATGACTTATTAAAACTAAAATTTAGCCTGCAACTCTAATGCCAGTACTCTGGATATATCCCAGAGAATGAGCGATCCAAATGCCTATAAAGAGCGCAACTGATAATCCGATTCTGAGCATCAGAGAATGGACAGTTTTAGAACTTTTTCCTTTGTCTCGCATCATATAAAACAAAGCTGAGCCAAGGCTGCCTAAAATTAACAAAAAAGCTATAGGGATAATCCAATTCATAGGTATGCATCGTATCATTGCTTTATGTTTAGACAATTAATTTTATTGCGACCAGCAGCAACAATTGCGGCTTTAATAGTTTGCATTACTGGCGTTGCCTTAGGTTTTTGGCAGATTCAGCGAATGGAGCAAAAATTACAGCTCGCAAGTGAGGTTGCCAAAAAAGAAACCAGCCAGCCTTTATATGCCAACGCAAAGCAATGGACTGTTGATGAAGCATTGCATCATCGGATGATTGCTAAAGGCACATACTTAGCAGATAAAACAATCTGGCTTGAAAATAGACCTCATCCAATGGGAAGAGATCCTAAGACTGGCATTACTGTTGGTTTTTATGTGATGACACCGATGTTATTGAGTGGATCAAAGCAAATCTTATGGGTCAATCGAGGTTGGGTTCCTAGAGATGGGCTGGATCGTGAAAAATTACCGCCATTAATAACTCCAGGGACACTCATACAGGTTGAGGGTATAGTTTTTGAACATCCCGCCCGCGTTATGAGTGTGGGTAATGAAGACCTAAAAGCGGAAAAGAGAAAAATTCAGCAAAATCTGAGTATTGCAAATCAAGAGGCTTATTTGGGAATTACTCACTTGCCTTTTATTTTGAGAGAGTTATCTGATTCAAAAGACGGCATGTCCCGTGATTGGGCACCTTTATCCACGGGTGTTGAGAAACACCAAGGTTATGCATTTCAGTGGTTTTCATTAGCAACATTAGCCTTTGTATTTTGGCTGATCAGCGGTGTATTGAGGAAAAAGACTTGATAGAGAATAAAAATATGGATCCTTTGATTCCGGCAGCCGGAGGTAAAAAAATTGATGCTGCGACCAAAAAAGGTCGCATACAGATGATTCTTCTACTTCTTATTTGTGCGTCACCAGTTATTGCATCTTATTTCACGTTCTATGTCATTAAACCTGAAGGTGGTAAACCCAATATTGGACAATTTGTTAAACCAGTTCAAACTTTACCGTCAGACATCATTGAGCCAAATCTTCAGGGTAAGTGGACTTTAATAGTTGCGAGACCAGCAGCAAGTTGTCAGTTGCCAGATGATGAGTGCGTTTCACTTCTTCGATTGATGCGCCAAGTAAAGATTTCAACTGGAAAAGAAAGTCAAAGAGTTCAGTTAATTTGGTTGATAACCGATCAGAGTCCGATACATCCAGAAGTAGAAAAAGCATATGACATGGAGTCATCTGGATTTAGAACTATCAGAATGCCAGTAGATTTAAAAAAACGTGAACAACTAAATCAGTGGCTCAACTTAGATGGAGCTGGTTCCGCCATTCATCTTTTGGATCCACATACGGATAGGATGATGCGTTTTGATACAAGTCGTGGAGCGCCAGACTTTAAAAAGTTTTCGAAGGACTTAATAAAGCTTTTGAAGTGGAACGTCACCGGAAAGGCCAGTTGATCATGACGCTGATCGCATGGATTCAACTTTTCTTAATTGGTATTGCTATTGGAGGCGTACTGTTATTAATTTTATGGTGGCGCAGTAAATCTTTTACTTTTCATCGCTTGGTATTGTTGACAGTATTTTTTACATTTGATTTGATTTTATTCGGAGCCTTTACTCGCTTATCTGATTCTGGTTTAGGTTGTCCTGATTGGCCGGGATGCTATGGCACATCAAATCCTTTTGCAGCGATGGACAAAATTCGTGCTGCTGAAGCTTTGATGCCATCAGGCCCGGTGACCGTTAGCAAAGCTTGGATTGAAATGTTGCATCGTTATTTTGCGATGGGCGTTGGATTTTTAATCATTATTTTAGCTATATGGTCTTGGTCTAAGAGGCAGATAATTGGAACGAAAATTGCCATTACATCAATTTTTATTTTATTTCTGGTTTGTGTTCAAGGTGCATTTGGAGCGTGGACTGTAACTCTTAAGTTGCAGCCACTCATAGTATCTATGCACTTGATGCTAGCTTTAGGCTTGCTTGCGTCTTTAACCTACCTATCAAGCTTAAGTATGAGCATAGGGCACACATTTACTGAGTCATCGTATCTGACTAAGCAGACACAAGCTGCAAGAAACTGGGTTTGGTTTGCGCTACTTATATTAATAGTCCAAGTATTTCTAGGGGCATGGGTAAGTACCAATTATGCGGTTCTTGCTTGTGATGACTTTCCACTTTGTCATGGAAAACTAGTGCCTGAGATGAACTTTAACGAAGGATTTGTACTTTGGAGAGAATTAGGTAAAACAGCAGATGGGAATCTACTGACTATTGATGCTTTAAGAGCTATCCATTGGACTCATAGAGTAGGTGCGATATTTGCATTAGCCATTTTATTGTGGGTAGGTTTTAAAAATTTAAAAGTGGCAATGACCATCGGTAGCTCGGAATTAAGAAAATGGTCTTTTGGATTGCTTGGGTTATCTTTGTTACAACTCATTACTGGTATGAGTAATATTATTTTAGACTGGCCACTGATAGCAGCGCTACTTCATACAGGTGGAGCAGCAGGATTGGTAGTCGTTTTAGTTAGAATGCTCACACTTAGACATGAGGAGTTTTCTCATGTCTAAACAAGAAATACACGCAATGCCTAAGTGGCGTCAATACTGGGCTTTAACAAAACCACGCGTCACTCAGTTAGCTGTATTTTGTGCAATTATTGGTATGTTTTTAGCTACTCCAGGCATGGTTCCATGGAAGGTACTCATAGGCGGCTCTATTGGTATTTGGCTATTGGCGGGGGCTGCATTTGCAGTGAACTGTTTAGTAGAGCAAAAAGTAGATGCAAAGATGCGCAGAACAGCTTGGCGACCATCAGCGACTGGTGAGCTTAGCACTCTTAATATTATTATTTTTGCAGTTGTGATGGGTGCCATTGGCATGGTTTTGCTTTGGTTTTTTGCTAATCCGCTAACTATGTGGGCAACTGCTGCAACATTTATTGGTTATGCAATTATTTACACGCTTTTGTTAAAGCCTGCCACACCTCAAAATATTGTTATTGGCGGGTTATCTGGAGCCATGCCCCCGGCTTTAGGTTGGGCAGCAGTATCTAATAGCTTTCCTGCTGAAGCATGGTTACTAGTACTGATTATTTTTACTTGGACCCCCCCTCATTTTTGGGCGCTTGCGCTTTATCGAAGAGAAGACTATAGACAGTCAGGGCTACCAATGTTGCCAGTGACGCATGGCGAGAGATTTACTTTGTTACATATTCTGCTGTACACATTGATTCTTATTGCAGCAACAATATTGCCATTTATCTACCAAATGAGCGGTTATTTTTATTTGGTGAGCGCTTTGGTTTTAGGATTTATTTTCCTAGCCTATTCAATAGCTTTATATAAAAACTACAGTGATGAGTTGGCTAAAAAAACTTTTAGATTTTCAATTATCTATTTATCTCTTTTATTTGCGGCTTTATTAATCGATCATTACCTATGAATATAAATACATTACGCACTTTAAAATTTTTTAAATCATTAGGCTCTCTATTATTGATAGCTACTCTTATAGGCTGTTCTGAGAGTGTAATCAAATTTAATAATATTGACATTACTGGAAGTAAAGCGTTTGGAACTGACTTTTCGTTAATTGATCACAACGGTCAACAAAGACAATTATCGGATTTTAAGGGTAAGTTACTGGTCATGTTCTACGGCTTCACTCAATGCCCTGATGTTTGCCCAACAACTATGACTGAAATGCAAGGTGTTATGACACTACTTGGTAAAGATGCTGATCGTGTTCAGGTTGTTTTCGTGACAGTTGACCCAGAGAGAGATACTCTAGAACTACTATCTCAATACGTACCAGCATTTGATTCGAGATTCTTGGGAATGAGGCCAGCAAGCATGGAAGATTTAGAAAAGGTAACTAAAGATTTTAAAATTTTCTTTAAGAAGGTTCCTGGAAAATCTGCTACAAGTTATACCATTGACCATACGGCGGGCAGTTATGTTTTCGATGCCAAGGGAACATTACGCTTGTTCTTAAAGCATCAACAAGGACCTCAGCCGATTGCCGAAGATTTAGCTAAATTATTGAAGTAATTTTTTTAGACTTGGGGTGATACCTTAGTCTATTAATTTGTTAAGGCTAATTTCATTTTCTTGAGAGCTGCTGTCTCAATTTGTCTGACGCGCTCTGCAGAAACATTAAGTTCAGCTGCAAGTTCATGCAAAGTACTTGCACCAGACCCATCATCTGAGACATTTAACCAGCGTGCCAAAATGATTCTTCTACTGCGCTCGTCAAGGGAGGAAAGGGCTCTTTCAATACCTGGGCCTTGAAGCTCATCATGAGCCTGTTTAGCAATTACCTGTGACGGCTCATATCGATCATCTGTTAACCAGTTGATCGGTGCAAAACTATCTTCATCAGAGGAATCGTTAGCTTCGATAGCCACATCTCCACCTGCTAAGCGCTTTTCCATTTCTCTGACATCTTCTTGACGAACGTCTAAAGCTTTTGCAAGGTGATCAATTTCTGTTGAAGATAAGGCATTTAAACTTGGTTTATTACTTCTCAAGTTAAAAAATAGTTTTCTGTGAGCTTTAGTTGTAGCAATTTTCACCATTCTCCAATTTTTGAGAATGTATTCATGTATTTCTGCTTTGATCCAATGGATCGAGTAAGTTACTAAGCGGGTGCCTTGCTCAGGGTCGTAACGTTTAACAGCTTTCATCAAACCAATGTTGCCCTCTTGGATCAAATCAGCATGAGGCAAACCATAACCTAAATATTGGCGAGCTATAGAGGCTACTAATCTTAGGTGAGACATTACTAAGGTTTTAGCTGCATCTAAGTTTTCTTGATCGCGATATTCGCGCGCAAGCCGCACTTCTTCGGCAGCACTGAGCATTGGAAGACGATTGATGCTTGAAATGTAAGCATCGATACTGCCCACATTTAATTGCATTGGAATCATGGCATTTAGGTTAGTCATACGTATATATTAGCACTCATCTGTTTAGAGTGCTAATTCAGATATAAGCCTATGATTATTATGGGTTTATAGATTTAAGGAATCAATGATTTAGCAAATTCTGCGGCGCTAAAAGGCTTTAAATCAGACAACTTTTCACCCAATCCGATAGCCAATACGCTAGGGGTATTTTCAGGAATTTCCTCAGCAATCGCACATAAGATTCCGCCTTTAGCGGTTCCATCAAGCTTGGTAACAATGATTGCAGTCAAACCTAATGCATCGTGAAAAGCCTTAACCTGAGATAAACCATTTTGTCCCGTGTTTCCATCGATTACTAGAACGATTTCGTGAGGAGCATCTGCTTGAGCCTTTGTAATAACGCGCTTTACCTTTTTAAGCTCATCCATTAAGTGGGCTTGAGTAGAAAGTCTACCCGCAGTATCAATGATCACAATATCCATTTGGCGGGAATTTCCAGCCTGAACCGCATCATGTGCCACAGCACCGGCATCTCCACTTTCTTGAGTGATGACAGCTACGTGATTTTTGTCACCCCAAGCTATAAGCTGCTCCTTAGCGGCAGCTCGAAAGGTATCGCCAGCACCAAGTAATACTTTTTTACCCTGGCCTTGAAAGAGGTGGCAAATTTTACCGATACTAGTTGTTTTACCGGCACCATTAACTCCCACGATGAGCCAGACTGCAGGAATATCTGTTTTATGTGAAACTACGCTGAGTGGATTTGATGGACGCTCAAGCCTTGTCAGAAGGGTTTCAACAAGTTTGGCAAGGATGACCTTAAGATCATCAACAGATTCAGTTTTATGCTTTTTAGCCTCAACCCTTAATTGTTGAATGAGTTTTTGAGTTGCATGCATACCAACATCGCCCAAAAGAAGAGCTTCCTCTAGGGATTCATACCATTCTTCATCAACTTTTTGCCAAGAAAATAAGCTTGATAGGGTTTTACGTAATACGAACATGACCGATACAATTAAATAATTATGAACATATTAACAACCCTGACGACTCAACTTCCATTTTTAATAGTGGCAGTGATTATTTCTTTAAATACCCCAGCTTTTGCACAAAAACAAAAGCAACAAGATACTCATGAGTATCTTCTAAAAAATGGCTTAAGGGTCATTATTAAAGAAGATCATCGGGCGCCAACAGTTGCACATATGGTTTGGTATAAGGCGGGCTCTATTGACGAGGTTAATGGAAAGACAGGAGTTGCACACGTTCTAGAGCATATGATGTTTAAGGGGACGAAAAATTTAAAGCCGGGTGAGTTTTCAAAAAAAGTAGCAGAGGTTGGTGGCAGGGATAATGCATTCACGAGT
The DNA here is from genome assembly GCA_945879115.1 of Polynucleobacter meluiroseus. Taxonomy (GTDB): domain Bacteria; phylum Pseudomonadota; class Gammaproteobacteria; order Burkholderiales; family Burkholderiaceae; genus Polynucleobacter; species Polynucleobacter meluiroseus_H. Next base: position 163,086 of record CAMDUR010000001.1, on the reverse strand, counting down.
AAAGATTACACAGCCTATTTCCAGCAAATTGAAAAAAGTCATTTATCAAAGATGATGGCTTTAGAGGCTGACCGAATGGAAAATCTTAGGATCTCACCAGAGGAATTTGCTAAAGAAATTCAGGTGGTGATGGAAGAGCGTCGACTAAGGACGGATGATAACTCCCAAGCACTTGTATATGAGCAGTTGATGGCGGCAGCATATGTCAGTTCTCCATACAGAAATCCAATTGTTGGATGGATGGATGATTTAAAAAGCTTAACTTATCAGGATGCATTAGATTGGTATCAAAATTGGTATGCACCAAATAACGCTGTCTTAATCGTGGTGGGTGACGTTGTCCCTGAAGAGGTTTTAGCTTTAGCTAAAAAATACTATGAAAATATCCCTTCAAAAAAAATACAAGAGCGTAAGCCTCAAAACGAAATTCAACAAATAGGTTTAAAGAAAATCAATGTCAAGGTACCAGCTGAGAATGCTGATATACATATGGCGTGGAAGGTTCCTAAATTAGAGCCTAAAGATCTTGAGTACATCGAGCCTTATGCTTTAAGTGTTTTATCAGCCATATTAGATGGTCACTCGAACTCAAGGTTAAATAGAAAACTTGTCAGGGATCAGAGAATTGCAAATAGCGTTAGCTCATCCTATGATTTGAATGGTCGTGGTCCACAATTATTTTCCATCAGCGCCACACCAACAAAAAATACAGGTATTGATGCCTTAGAAAAAAATATAAGAAAAATCCTTAACGAAGTTAAGGAGAACGGCGTCACTGACGTTGAATTAAATAGAGTGAAGTCACAGTTGTTATCGTCTCAAATTTATAAAAGAGATTCGATATTTGCGCAAGCTATGGAGATTGGAATGTCGGAGATGGAGGGATTCTCCTGGAGAGACTTGGATAAGATCATTGCCAATGTTCAAAGAGTGAGCTCAAAAGATATTCAGAGCATCATTCAAAAATACTTAATTGATGATCAATTAACTATTGCTATTCTTGACCCACAACCAGTGAGCGCTCAAGCGCCAAAGCAGCCTGGGATTTCCGGAATGAGACATTGATATGAAAAAATATTTAGCCTTAATTTTATTTACTCTTATATCGTTGCCAGTAGTTGCTGGAATACCAATTCAACAGTGGACTCACTCAAACGGATCCAAAATATACCTAGTAGAAGCAAAAACAATTCCTATGTTAGATATACAAGTTGATTGGTTTGCTGGCTCTGTGGGAGATCCAATCAATAAATTAGGCTTGGCATCAATGACTGCATCACTCATTGATAAGGGCTCAAAGGTTGGTCAGCGAGTAATTCTTGAGTCAGAAACAGCTGATCATTTAGCTAGCTTGGGTGCCAGTTTAAGCTTTAGTGCGGGTGCTGAAAAAGCCAGTATGCGTTTAAGAACTTTAAGCGATGAAAAGCGTCGAAATGAGCTTATTAAATTGGCTGCAGATATTTTGAAAGAACCAATATTCGATCAAAAAATTGTGATGCGGGAAAAAGCCAGAGTGATTTCTGCGATCAAGGAATCAAATCTAAAGCCTGAATTTATTTTAAGTAAAGAGTTTGATCGTCAAATATACGGAGATCATCCATTCGGTAAGACGCCAACAGTCGTCACGATTGAGTCAATCACAAGTGCTGACATGATTGATTTTTACAAATCTAGATATGCGGTACAGGATGCCAAAATAACCATTGTTGGAGATATTAATCGACAAGAAGCCGATTTAATAATTAGCCGTTTAATGGCGACCTTACCTATAAAGGCTAAGGTATTAACTAAAGCGCCTGAAGTTAAATTATTTGAAAAAAAATCACCAGAACAAAAAGTAATAAAAATCCCTCATGCTGCTCAGCAGGCGCATATATCAATAGGCATGCCAACTATTTCTCGAAAAGATCCTGATTACTTTCCAATTTTATTGGGAAATTATATTTTAGGTGGGGGTGGCTTTGTATCACGACTAACAAGTGAGGTTCGTGAAAAAAGAGGTTTGGCGTACAGTATTTTTAGTTATGTGGCGCCAGGAAGACAGGTGGGCCCATTTGTTGCCGGTATGCAAACTAAAAAAGAGCAAGCAGAATTAGCTGTTGATGTTATGCGTAAAACTATTTCTGATTTTGTTGAGTCTGGCCCAACAGAGGTTGAAATGGTTGCTGCAAAAAGTAATTTAATTAATGGTTTTCCTCTTCGTATTGATAGTAATAAAAAGATATTAGATAACGTTGCTAGCATTGCATGGAATGATTTACCATTGGATACTTTGGATACATGGACTGATCAAATGCTTGCGGTAACTCGGGAGCAAGTTATAGCTGCTTTTAAGAAAAATTTGGATGTTGATAAATTGGTTACGGTTGTTGTTGGAGCACCATGAGTGGGGGCAAGGTAAGAATTATTGGTGGTGAGTGGCGCGGACGACTCTTACAAGTTGCCGATCTACCTGGTTTAAGACCGACGGCTGATAGGACCCGTGAAACGCTCTTTAATTGTTTGGGTCAACGTTTAGATGATCTCGTTTGTTTAGATATGTTTGCCGGGACAGGAGCTTTAGGTTTTGAAGCTATTTCTCGTGGAGCTAAATCAGTACAAATGCTGGAGTTATCTGCTAAGGCCGTAGAAGTATTAAATAAAAACAAAGTAAATCTTGGTCATGCTAATAATTTAGGATTGATTGATATTTTTAAAGTAGATGCCATTAACTTTGCGCAAAAGTTACCTGATAAATCAGTGGACATTACTTTTATTGACCCACCTTTTGCAGATGAAAGCTTGTTTGCTAAGGCATTAAAAATAGCCATCCGAATTACTAAAAATAATAAAAACTCATTTATATACATCGAGCACCCTAAAACCATTGATCCAGAAAGAGTATTGCAAGATGCCCCTGAAAATGGAGAATTTTGGGTAATTCAGCGTACCATCCGCTCAGGAATAGCAATAGGCAGTCTTTTAGCACCTAAACCGATATAAACTAGCTAAATATTGCTTAATTTAAAGATAGATAAAACTATTAAAGCTAAAAAGTCGGAGAGAGTTATGGTTGTAGCTGTATATCCTGGAACATTTGACCCGTTTACCCGAGGTCATGAAGATCTGGTTCGAAGAGCATCTTCTATTTTTGATGAGCTTGTCATTGGTGTTGCTGACAGTAAAAGCAAAAATCCCATCTTTAGCTTAGAAGAGCGTATTGAAATTGCAAAAGAGGTTCTAGGCCACTACGGAAACGTCCGAGTTGAAGGCTTTAGTGGTTTGTTGAAAGATTTCGTTAGAAAAAATAATGCAAGAGTTATCGTTCGTGGATTGAGAGCTGTTTCTGATTTTGAATATGAGTTTCAGATGGCTGGTATGAATAGATATTTATTACCGGACGTTGAAACTTTGTTTTTAACGCCATCCGATCAGTACCAATTTATTTCTGGGACTTTTGTTCGGGAAATTGCTTTGTTTGGTGGGGACGTGAGTAAGTTCGTTTTCCCATCTGTTGAAAAATGGCTATCAAAAAAGATTTGAAAGTTTTAGGAATTTAATCATGGCATTGATGATTACCGATGAATGCATCAACTGTGATGTTTGCGAGCCAGAGTGCCCTAACGATGCCATCCATATGGGGCCGGAAATCTATATTATTAATCATGATCTATGTACGGAATGTGTTGGCCACTATGACGTGCCCCAGTGCCGCCAAGTTTGCCCAGTAGATTGCATTCCGCTCCACCCCGACTTTATAGAAACAAAAGACCAACTCAAAGAAAAATATAAAAAGTTAACTGGCAAAGTTGCAGTAGATTAAGTATTGCTATGTAATTCCATGGTTGCACTAGCAATATCGCCTGTCATGATTTTAGGAATCTGTTTTAGAAAAATAGAGATCGCACGATCAATATCAATTTTCTCTTCTAGTCTTGGTTTTTTCAAAACGTAGTCAGCAACATCAAGATTTTTATTATTTTCCTCGCTATCTCTTGGATGGCTAATCCCAAGGCGAAGCCTCCAATAATCATTAGTACCAATATGGGCACTGATATCTTTTAAGCCGTTATGGCCTCCAAGCCCCCCTGAGTATTTCAGACGAGCCACGCCGGCTTTTAGATCCAACTCATCATGGACAACCAAGATCGACTTCGAGTCGACCTTATGAAATTGGCACAATGCACCAACAGCCTGCCCACTTCTATTCATAAAAGTTGCGGGCTTTAGTAAGTAAATATCATCCATACCAAATTTAATTTTGGCCAACACCCCATGAAATTTAGACTCTTCGTGCCATTGACCTTGAAATTGGCGAGCTAACTCATCAACAAGCCAGAAACCAGCGTTATGGCGGTCTTTCTCATGTTTTGTACCTGGATTACCCAGCCCAACAATTAATTTAAACATAACGCTACTTTAGACTAAATTTGGTTCGAAAAAAAACCCGCGCATGCGCGGGTTTTTATAGACGCTAAAAAATCACTTCTTTTCTTCTTTAGCTGCAGGTGCCGCAACCGCTGCTGCTGCGGGTGCTGCAACTTCAACTTCAGCTTTAACAGAAGGTATACGAGCATTAGCAACCACTGGATTTTCTTGTTCAAGGTGTAATACAAGCGTTACACCTTTTGGTAAAGGAATATCCTTAACGTGCACAGAATGACCAACTTCAATCTTACTCAAGTCAACTTGAATAAATTCTGGCAAGTCAGCTGGTAGGCAGGTCACTTCCATATCAGTGGCAATGTGACTAATTAATGCGCCGCCTAATTTAACAGCGGGTGCGATTTCAGCATTAATAAAGTGTAAAGGCACTTTAACGTGAATTTTTTGGTTGGCATCAACACGTTGGAAGTCGATGTGAAGAACCAACGGCTTAAATGGATGCATTTGATAATCACGGAGAAGAGCTTTTTGGCTCTTACCAGCAATTTCAATATCCAAAATTGATGAGTGGAATGATTCTTTACGCAATGCGTGGAAGAGAGCATTGTGATCTAACTCAATAGCTTGAGGGGTTTGTGTACCACCATAAATAACACCAGGCGTTTTGCCAGTGATGCGCAGGCGGCGGCTCGCACCAGTTCCCTGTACGCTACGTTCGTAAGCGACAACTTTCATGTGAACTCCAATATAAATAAATTAAAAGCTTTCCCAATCGCGACCAACCAGGAAAGCCCTCTATTTTAGCTTAAATAGCTTTAAAAACTACAAATAATCAAGAATCGGTGAACAATGACATCACTGAGTCACCTGTGCTAATGCGAGAAAGGGTCTCAGCTAGCAATGGCGCTGTTGATAAGACTCTGATTTTGCTACATTTTTTAGCTTCATCATTAAGTGGAATGGTGTCTGTAACAACTACCTCATCAAGAGCAGATTCAGCAATTCTACCTACAGCACCACCAGATAAAACTGGGTGGGTACAGTAAGCAACAACGCTTTTAGCGCCACGCTCCTTAAGTACTTGAGCTGCTTTGCAAAGAGTGCCTCCGGTGTCAATCATGTCATCCATAATCACACAGTGACGACCATCTACTTCACCAATCACATGCATCACTTCAGAAACGTTAGCCTTTGGACGGCGCTTATCAATAATAGCGAGATCGCAATCCAGTTGTTTAGCAAGCGCCCTAGCTCTTACAACGCCACCAACGTCTGGAGAGACTACGAGTAGATCAGGCCCTTTTTTAGACTGAAGGTCTGTCAAAAGAATGGGCGATGCATAAATATTATCAACAGGAATATCAAAGAATCCCTGGATTTGATCGGCATGAAGATCCATCGTTAAAACACGATCAACGCCTGCAACTTGCTGAAGCATATTGGCTACAAGCCTTGCCGAAATAGCAACACGGGCTGAACGAGGTCTTCTGTCTTGGCGTGCATAACCAAAGTAAGGGATTACTGCTGTAATTCTTCCGGCTGATGAACGTTTTAGAGCATCTACCATGATCATCAGTTCCATGAGGTTATCGTTAGCTGGCGCGCAAGTCGATTGAATCACGACAACATGCTTTCCGCGAACGTTCTCTTGAATTTCTACCTGTATCTCTCCATCGGAGAATCTACCAACCTCGGCTTTACCCAGTGGTAGTTGAAGATGATCTGCCACAGCTTTTGCTAGAGTGGGGTTAGCGTTACCAGTAAAAACCATCATAGTTTCAGGATGCATGTAGCCTCGTGTCATATTTGATATTTTGAATGAGTATTTAGATTATGCGACATCTGAGTGTTGGCAGGGGAAGAAGGACTCGAACCTTCGCATGCTGGAATCAAAATCCAGTGCCTTAACCAACTTGGCGACTCCCCTCTCGCATCTACTCCTATGAACTTGAACCGTAGGACGGGTGCTGTGAAAGCCCCTGCGCTACAAATCCTAGCCACTGATTAGGTAGCTGTTTCAACAACTGTGAGGCTAACTCATGATCAACGACCGTAAAAACACTACTACCTGATCCTGACATCCTTGGGCTCGATAAAGGAGCCTTTTGAATTAACCACTCAATTGCATCAGCAACTGCCTGATACTTTTGAACCACCACTTTCTCGCAATCGTTACAGCCGAATTGATCCTGAAGAGGTGCTTCAATAAAGTCTAAGATTGTAACGGTTGGGTGATTCCTCGTCAAATTTGAAGATTTAAAGACCTCTTCAGTCGAAATGTGGAGATTTGGATAAATAATAAATATCGTTTTTTTAGGAAGATCTATAGGATATAAAACCTCTCCCACACCCTCCGCAAAAGCATTTTTTCCTAATAGAAAGAAGGGTACATCAGCCCCAAGATCTAAACCTAAGAGCCTAAGATCTTTGCGTTTTAGCCCGGTTTCCCATAATTCGTTTAGCCCCCATAAGACGCTAGCAGCATCTGAGGAGCCTCCTCCAAGTCCAGCACCTATTGGGATATTTTTTTTTAATGAAATCTCACAGCCAAATTTAGTTTGAGCCTTGCTTTGAATTAGTTTGGCAGCTTTAACGACTAAATCTTGCTCAGCAGGAATATTTTGAGGACCACTTATTCTAGTAATTAGCCCATCCTCTGTTTTTTTGATGGTGATTTCATCATGCAGATCGATTAATTGAAAAATCGTCTGTAGCAAGTGATAACCATCAGGCCTTTGACCAGTGATATGCAAAAAAAGGTTAACTTTTGCAGGGGCAAGAATATGGATTGTTGCTGCCATAGATTAATTATCGACAGGCTCGAAAAGTAGCTTAATAACAATAGGGCCATCTGATGTTTGGCGTTCTAAATCCATTTTTTCAAGTTGATTTTTTTCATTCCAAGAAAAATTCATTAACCAACCATCCTGAATCATTTTGATCGTTCTATTAGCTGGGTCTCTTTCAATTTTGGCGGAGGAGCCAATTCTAGCTTGGCCATTTAACCAATAAGATAGACCTCTTGCCGGAAGAGGTAACCCTAAATAATTTTGAAGTAGTGAGTCAGCATCATGTGCTTCAAATACTTTGTCACCATCTTCTAACTTTGCACCAGAGGCGGTGATTGTTATTTTGGCTAGAGAGCCACCGAGAGGATTTCTGATATCAAGAACATCTGTCTGGCCATCATGCGATAAGGTAAAACCTCCGCTGCCACCATTGGTTGATTTTTGTCCTGTTATCTTAACTCCAAAGCGACCATCCCACAGTTGTTGATTACCAACTATTTTTGGGCTAGGCACCCGCATAGGCCAAAGACGCTCAAGAGTTTCTTTTAAGGTTTTATTGTTAGCGTCAATTGATTCTGCTTTACGCCATGCAATATCAGCAGCTTCTTTATTTGATGACACCCACAAAACCTCTCCAAGGTGCGCCCCAATCTCAGCCTCTGGTTGCGATCCGAACGCTTGTTGAAGTTGCTCTATGGCCAATTCTTTTTTACCCAGCTTATAGTTGGCCCAAGCAACGCTATCGAGGATCAACATATCTTTTGGCGCCAACTTTTGTGCTTTTTCTAGAAATACTGCCGCTTCGTTTAATTTAATACCTCTATCGGCATATGAGTAGCCTAGGGCATTCAATGCGCTGTGATTATTTGGATTTTTTTTAATCAAACGCTTTAATGTTTTCTCCATCTCATTGAACTGCTTTGATTTTTCGGCTGCCAGGGAGAATAAGTAAAGAATATCTTCATTATCTATTTGCTGAATTGTGGTGCGCGTGATCTCATAAAAAGCAATTAAGCCAGCATCTTCATCTTGAGATCTAGCGATCAATGGGCGCCAAGAATTAATAAGCTTTTCTTTTTCACTTAAGCTTTTAGTATTTTTTAACTGGGCTTGAGCGGGCGCAATACTCTCAGTCCAGCGTTGATTAATCATGAGAAGGGTGCTGAATATTTTTTTAGCTTCTATTGGGTCTAGCTCATCCCAAAGTCTGGCTGCTTCTAAAGCTAGATTAGGGGAGTTGGCCGCAATAGCAATCTCCATTGCTCTTTGAGCAAGGCGACCATCTCTAGTATTTCTCGCGAGGCCAATATATGTTTGGTAAGCGATACCCGCCTCGCCACGTTGCAGACCAATTTCAGAGGCTAAGACTTGAAATACTTGTTCTGCAGATAAACCATTAGCATCACCTGCCTTATTGGCCATTATTGGAGTGCTTACTGATAAAAGAACAGTAATTAACCAAAATTTCAATTTATTTGTCATAAGCACATTCTAATCTCACAGCCTACAATTGGGTTATGCCAGAATTACCAGAAGTTGAAGTCACTAAACAGGGGATAGAGCCCTTTATTCAGGGTAAAGCCGTTACAGGCGTCATTATTCATGATGGACGCTTGAGGTGGCCTATCCCTAAAAATCTTGAAAAAATACTTCTAGGTCAAAAAGTTTCTCAGATTAAGCGCCGAGGAAAGTATTTACTATTTAGGATGGATGATGGTCATTTAATTATTCATTTAGGAATGACAGGAGTTTTACGGCTTCTAAAGCCTAGCGACGAGCTAAAAAAACATGATCGTATTGAAATTTTTTTTGGCAAACAGGTTTTGCGCCTTCACGACCCAAGAAAGTTTGGGGCAGTGCTGTGGGCTAGCGATGAAAGTGGTGAAATTGAAAAACATCCACTAATTGCCAAGTTAGGCGTGGAACCTTTTTCAGATGACTTTAGTGATGCTTGCGCTGGTCAGCATCTACATCTTCATGCCAAGGGGCGACAAATTGCAATCAAGCAGTGGCTTCTTGCTGGGCAGGCAGTTGTTGGTGTTGGCAATATCTACTGTTCTGAAAGTTTATTTTCAGCAGGTATTCACCCTGAAATGCCTGCTGGTAAATTGACATTACCTCGAGCAAAAAAACTAGCATCAGCAATTAAAGAAACGTTAAGTAAAGCAATCAAAGCTGGTGGTAGCAGTCTCAAAGATTTTGTGAATAGCCATGGAGACCCTGGCCACTTTATGCTGCAAACTAAAGTTTATGATCGTGCCGCCTTGCCTTGTCGAATTTGTAAGACGCCTATCAAACAAATTGTGCAGGGTCAGAGATCAACATATTTTTGTCAAAAGTGCCAAAAGAGATAATGAACTTTATTGAAACAAAGGACTTTACAGGGCAGTTGATTGCTTGGCAGAAAAAACAAGGACGACATCATTTACCTTGGCAAGAAAATCGAACCGCTTATCGCGTTTGGTTATCTGAAGTGATGTTGCAGCAAACTCAAGTTTCCACTGTCATTGAGCGCTATCAGGCATTTTTAAAGCGTTTTCCAACAATTCAACATTTAGATTGCGCTAGTATTGATCATGTATTGGCTGAGTGGAGTGGTATGGGTTATTACACTCGAGCACGTAACTTACATAAGTGCGCTCAAACGGTAGTTAATCAGTTTGATGGCGTCTTCCCCAGAGACCCTAAAAAATTGGAAGAGTTACCTGGTATAGGCAGATCCACTGCGGCAGCTATTGCAGTATTCGCTTATGGTGAATCCGCTGCTATTTTGGATGGCAATGTTAAACGAGTGCTTGCGAGAGTCTGGGGTATAGAAGATGATCTTAGTAAAAGTGCAGCTGTAAAAAAACTTTGGGCGCATGCCGAGACTCTTTTGCCACAAACTTCAGACGATCTAGTTACGTATACCCAGGGTCTAATGGATTTTGGAGCAACTTGTTGTACACAATCGAACCCTGCGTGTTTACGAACCAGTTCAATGACCTGCCCTTTTGTAAATATTTGTGTGGCGAAAAAATCAAACCTCATACAAAAGATCCCACTTAAAGTTAAAAAAGTTAAAGTATTAAAAGTTGATATGAAATGGTGGGTCGTCATTCATGGTGGGCAAGTTCTTTTAGAAAAAAGAGTTGAACATGGTATTTGGGCCGGACTTTGGAGTTTCCCCGAAGAGATTTCTTTACCAAAAAATGTGCAACAAATAGATTTGCCATCTATTAAGCATGTTTTAACCCATCGAAGATTGAATATTCAACCGAAAAAAGTGGTGCTTAAGAAGAAGCTCTCTAAGATAAGCGATAATTTTTCTTGGGTTACTTTTTCAGAACTTAGTAACTTAGGTTTACCAACCCCTGTTAAATTATTTTTGAGGAACTTGAGTCTAGCTCACGATGGCGCTTAAGAAGATGAAGTGCTGTGTCACCTGAAGCCTCAGTTCGCTTTAAGAAGTAATCATAAAGACAGTTAGATAGATAAACAGAACGATGCTGGCCGCCAGTACAGCCAATAGCAATCGTTAAGTAGCTGCGCCGATCAGCTTGGTATTTAGGTAGCCAAGTTTCTATAAAGCGACGAATATCATCTCCCATTGCCTGGACCTCTGGATGGTCTCTTAAGAAATTAGCTACTTCAAGATCATTGCCCGTCAGCGGCCTCAATAATGGATCGTAATGAGGGTTAGGGAGGCAGCGCACATCAAACACTAAATCAGCATCTCGAGGTACGCCATGCTTAAATCCAAAAGATTCAAAAAGCATCGTTAATCCTGGACGTTCGTCTTTTAAAAGATCTTGAATCCAAGATCTTAGGGTGTGTGCCTTGATATGGCTTGTATCAATATTATGTGCTGTTTCTGCTAGCTCTGAAAGAAGCATGCGTTCTTTTTCTATCGCATCGATTAGAGCAACTTGCGGCGTTCTATTGTCATCACTTTTAGAAAGCGGATGTCTGCGGCGCGTTTCGGAGTAACGTTGAACTAATGTTTCGGTATTGGCATTAAGAAATAAAACTCGAACATCATTTTCTTTTTTGAGCTGAACAATAGTTTCAGGTAATTCTTTAATAGATTGCCCGCGCCTAGCATCGACAGCAATCGCTAACTTCTCTCGACCTTGAGAATTTAAAGACTTGATTAAATCTTGAATAAAGTCGACTGGTAAGTTGTCAACACAGTCATATCCAGCGTCTTCTAGTGCATTGAGAGCAACTGATTTACCTGATCCTGAAATGCCGGTAATGATGAATAGGCGCATAGTTATAACAAGCGACTTTGTAATTTATTACCATCATCAGCATTCATTAATTTACGCTGACGCTCCATAAATTCTTTTAATGTATCTATACCGCGTAATTGAAGAATAGTATTGCGAACCGCTGCTTCAACTAAAACCGCTAAGTTACGTCCGGCCGCCACTTGAATTTTTACACTACGTATTTGCAAACCTAAAACATCGATCGATTGACCATCAATAGGTAAACGTTCGAATTCGCCATCGGTGCGACGAACGAGTTGCACAATTAATTTAAGCTTCATTCTTCGGCGAACAGCTGTTTCACCAAAAATGGTTCTAATATCTAAAAGACCTAAGCCGCGAACCTCTAGTAAGTCTCTCAGTATCGGCGGACACCTTCCTTCAATATAGTCAGTCCCTAGCCGAGCAAAATCAACAGCATCATCTGCAACTAAGCCATGCCCACGAGAAATTAATTCTAGCCCTAACTCACTTTTACCAAGTCCGGAATCACCAGTGATCAGAACGCCCATCCCAAGAATATCCATGAAAACGCCATGCATCGTTACGCGCGGGGCGCCTACTTTTGTAAGGTAGGAGCGAAGGTGGTCAATAACTTCAGCGGCAGAAACAAGACTTTTAAATAGTGGGGTTGAGGACCTTTGGCAGTAAAGAACGATATCTTCATGCGCTTCGCAACCGTCTGCAATGATTAAACATGGTGGATTAAGAGAAATAAGCGCAGCTAATTGTTCTTTTCTATTATCAACATCCAGCTTCTCATAATAATTTACCTCAGGAACGCCAAAGACTTGCATTCGATCAGGATGAATTAAGTTTAAGTGCCCAACCAAGTCTGAGGAGGATGAAGCCAGTTTGACTGCATCAGCATCAAAACTTTTATCTGAGCCCTCTAAGCCGGCGATCCAGCTTAGTTTCAGCTCTGCTAAATTCGCATCAAATAGAGATTGAGCGGTTACGCCCGCTAAGTTGATGGACTGGGTCATATTAGTTATTCCAAGCAGTTAGCAACTGGTAAATATTATCAGGGTCTGTTTCTGTTAGTAATATTTTTTTTGTGTTTGTATCCGAAAGAATTTGGGCAACTTGAGACAATATTTCTAGGTGTATCTGGGTTGCTTGTTCTGGCACAAGCATAATAACTAGCGTCTTTACCAGCTTCCCGTCAGGGGCATTAAAGTCAATGCCATTATTTAAGCGGAAAAACCCTAAGTGAGCTTCTGGTAGATCTTTCACGCGACCATGGGGAATTGCGATGCCTTCACCTAAACCAGTAGAACCAAGAGATTCTCTAGCCTCTAGGCAGGTTTGAACAACCTTAGCTGAAATACCAATGTTTTTTTCAAAAAGATCACCAATAAAGGCAAATAATTCTTTTTGTGTTGAAGCCTCAATATCGAGGACGATATTGTTTGGAGTGATAAGTTCGGCCAAAGCATTCATGTGAGCAAACCATTATAAGATTGCCTTGGCCTATTTAATCAAGAATTTTTAAGTGTTTGATGGTGATGATCTTGTACTTTTTCTTTATGTTTGATCACCTGCCTATCTAATTTATCTACAACGAGGTCCATAGCGTGGTACATGTCTTCATGATGGGCCTCAGCGAAAAGATCTTTTCCTTTGAGATGGATCGTGATTTCTGCATGATTTCGTAGATTCTTCTCTTTTTCATTATTAATTGAAAGAATTACTGAAATAGTCATAACTTGATCAAAATGATTTTTGATACGCTGCAATTTATCATCAAGATGTGATCGCATAGCCGGTGTGATTTCTAGGTGATGACTAGTAATTTTTAAATTCATGCTTTGCTCCTTCTTATTTTCTGCGCAAATGAACGGCAGGGATGCGCAGAGATTCCCTGTATTTAGCGATAGTACGTCTCGCAACCACAAAGCCTTTAGCAGACAAAAGATCAACTATGCTCGAATCTGATAGTGGAGTTTCAGAGTTTTCTTCCTCAACTAACTGTTTAATGAGGACCCTTATGGCCATCGAAGAGACCGACCCACCCGAATCGGTGGAAATCTGACTACCAAAAAAATATTTAAATTCAAAGCACCCTGATGGAGTTGCCATAAATTTTTGAGTCGTAACTCTTGAAATGGTGGACTCGTGCAAACCCAATGCGTCTGCAATTTCTCGCAAAACTAAAGGGCGCATGGCAATTTCACCATGATTGAAGAAATTCTGTTGCCTATCCACGATTGCTTTTGCCACTTTTAAAATGGTTTCACTTCTTTGTAGCACATTTTTTACTAACCACCTAGCCTCTTGAAGTTTTTGTTGGATGCCACCAATATCTTCATGTCCTTTACTTTGCCTTATAACTTTCGCGTATTCCTCATGGATGCTAATTTTTGGGACGGCTTCAGGATTAAGTGATACTAACCACTTCCCTTTTCGATTTTCAACAATGACATCTGGTACAAGTGTGATGTCTATTGACTTACCAAACTCACAAGCCGGATTATGTTTCAGACTTTTAATAAGTAAGACAATGCTTTGAAGCTCACTATCAGTGACGTTTAAGATTTTCCTTAACTTAGCCCAATCTTTTGAGCCAACCATTTCTAAATAATCTGAACAAATTTTATGGGCATTAAGTAGGGTGCTATTTTGCTGACTGAATTCAGGTGAATGTTCAATTTGAAGTTTTAAGCACTCGCTTAAATCTCGGGCCCCAACACCGCTTGGATCGAGATGTTGTAATCTTGATAAAGCCCTTCGAATTTGTTCTTTAGGCAATCCATCCTCAGGATCCATGTGTGGTTGATATTCTTCTGCTAGATCCTCTAGACTATTTAACAGGTAACCTTTTTCATTCAGGTTGCCAGCAAGGAAGCCAACCATGGCCTTTTCTTGAGGCGATAAGCTCATGACCCGTATCTGACCCAATAGATGATCTAGCATGCTTTCAGGGGTGCTTATATTGGCGAATCGATCATCAGATTCGTCCCATTCGCTGAAGTTTTTGTTTGTAAGAGTTTGCTGGTGAGATAGCTGTAGTATTGGCTCTGTAAGAGCTAAATCTGAAGCTGATTGATACTCAATGAGAGGATTTTGCTCGGCAGCCTCGATAAGCTCTTGCTCAAGCTCCATAGCTGAGAGTTGTAGCAGCTTGATGGATTGCTGTAATTGCGGGGTTAGTGCTAGGCTTTGGGAGAGCCTAAGATTAAGAGAAGCCTTCATTTAACAGCTATTCTAGACTGTTAAATCAACATTGGTATGTTATTTGCTTATAAAAATAATGGGCTAAAACAATGCAGAGGGATAACCTACATTCTGAAGTTTTCTCCTAGATACACTTTTCGTACAGCTTCATTATCAATAATTTGCGATGGTTTTCCAGAAGCTAAAACTTTACCCTCGCTAATAATGTAGGCGTAGTCGCAAATGCCCAAGGTTTCGCGAACATTATGGTCGGTGATCAAAACACCAATCTGACGGTCTTTTAGAAAACGTACTATTCGCTGGATTTCTCCAACAGCGATTGGGTCAACACCGGCAAAAGGCTCATCAAGTAGGATGAATTTAGGTTGAGAGGCTAAGGCCCTAGCAATTTCCACTCTTCTTCTCTCACCACCTGATAAAGACATGGCAGGATTATTTCTCAAATGGGATATTTGCAATTCTTGCAAAAGGGATTCAAGTCGCTTAGAGATTTCACCTTGCGATAAAGACTTGCCATTTTCAGTCTGTAACTCTAAAACTGCTCTTATGTTTTCTTCAACATTAAGCTTTCTAAATACTGAGGCTTCTTGAGGGAGGTAAGAGAGACCAAGCTTTGCTCTTTCATGAATCGGCAAATGACTAATGACCAAGTTATCAAGTTTGATTTCACCGCTATCAAGTGGCACAAGGCCTACTATCATATAAAAAGAGGTTGTTTTGCCTGCACCATTGGGGCCTAGAAGACCAACAACTTGCCCGCTTTGAACCTCTATACCCACATCTCTGACGACAGTTCGCGAGCCATATTTTTTTTGAAGTCCAAAAGCTGAAAGGGTGGAGTAAGAGGCGCTCATTTTTTTATAGTCCCTAAAGGTTCTTTTCTTCGAGAAGAAAGTGCGGATCGAACCGAATTTTTTGAATTTGCTTGATACTTTTCATCACTGCCATCGTACTGAATTTGGTCACCCTGTATTTGGTCTGATACTTTTGTTCCAGTTAGTTTATTCATGCGAGCCCTCCCAATCAGGGTTGCGGTTTCATGCTTCGCATCATAATCAATTCTTTCAGCAAATCCCTCTGTATATTCATCAAACTCGGTATCTCTTTTTTGTTTGAGGCTAGCTAAAGACCCAGGCTTAGCAATGATTGTTGCAAATTGGTAGCCTTCAGGATCAATTTTAATTGTGGCGTTTTCACCGCGAATAATCAATGTACCCTTTGTGAGCAATACATTTCTTTCAAGAATATAGATTTGATTGATGTCATCAAAAGAAGCTTTATCTGAGGATAAAGAAATGGGTTTATCTTTATCTGCCTTTTCAGCTTGGGCAAGATTAGTTACTGAAAAACATAACACCAGTATGAGAATTCTTAAATCAAATTTCATTTTATTGAGCCTGACGTTTCTGTTCAGATTCAATGCGACCCTTTACTTGGCCCGTCATGATCAGCTTTTGGTTGACGTTATCAAAAATAGCCCCATCTTGTGAGTTCATGACTGATAGACCCTGCTCAAGAGTAACAGGTTGATTTGTTTTCACAATATCCTCATTCATGAGGACGGTAAATTTACTTGATTTCATAAACATTCTGGCGCTGCCAGCTTGGTTTGCTGTTGCTGCTTGAGAAGGTCTAAGTAGAGTTGCATTACCTACTAGATCTAAAACGGTAAGATCACTATCAAGATAGCCTTTATCAGATCGTACTGTGGTTGGAGGTTTACCCGGATTAAATCTACGTGCAATTGGTAAGTCAATCTCAGAGCTAGCATCATCCTCGTAATGAGTTAATTTTTCTCCAACAATTCTGTAGAGGGTGTTACCTTGTGGGCCTAGTGTGGTGACAACAATTTGATCCATGATGTAATCAGGAACATGTCTTTTGGGTTGAGCATTGTATTCATCCGGATTACTCATTTGAACCATCCAGTAAGTACCCAGTGTTAATAGGCCCATCAATAAGATTGGTAAAAATCTAAGAAGAGGGGCAATTACCTGCATACTTAGAGCGACTCACTTAGTAAGCGCTCGTAGTGACCCTGTGCTTTTAGAATTAAGTCGCATACTTCACGGATAGCGCCATTACCACCCGTTTTTTGAGTAATGTAGTGAACACGCTTTTTTACTTCTTCATGGGCTTGTGCCGGGCAGATGGCTAGGCGAACATTGGGTAAGATTGCTAAATCAGGCCAATCGTCCCCCATGGCAGCACAGTCAGAGAGCTTAAATCCTGTTTTTTCTAATAGAATTTGGAGGGCATCCATTTTTTTACTAATACCCATTTGTACATGTTTTATACCTAGTTCTTTGGCGCGACCCTCAACCATCCCTGAGGTTCTTCCAGTAATAATGGCAACAGTAACGCCAGTTGATTGTAATAATTTGATCCCATGACCATCAAGACTATCAAAGATCTTTAGCGCTTCTTTACCGTCAGCGCCAACCAAAAGACTACCATCAGTAAGAACGCCATCAACATCAAGCATTAGCAACTTAATATCTACCGCACGTTCCATAGCTTGTGGAAATTGCTCGATTGAGTTTGTTATTAGAGTGGGAAATGTATTTGCCATATTAAATAACCTGAGCAGCAAACAAGTCGTGTAAGTTAAGTGCGCCAAGTAAGCATCCGGCCTCATCAACAACAACTAATTGGTTAATTTTGTAACGCTCCATCATCTCAACTGCCTCAGCTGCCAAGAGCTCTGGAGAAATAGTCCGTGGACTTGGAGTCATAGCATCAATAAGTGCAGTATTTTGAAATTGATTATTTTTTTCAATTAAGCGACGTAAGTCACCGTCGGTAAAGATACCTTTTACTTTGTTGGCGTCATCAATGATCACAGTCATACCCATGCGCTTAGCTGTAATTTCAAGGAGCGCATCGGTAACACTTGAGTTGATATTTGTACAAGGAGCTTCTTTCCCACTTCTCATAACATCTCTGACGTGAGTAAGTAGCTTTCTCCCAAGGCTGCCACCTGGATGTGACCTGGCAAAATCCTCTGGCTTGAAACCTCTAGCATCTAAAAGAGCAACAGCTAAGGCATCACCCATGGCAAGTGCGGCAGTTGTGCTTGCAGTTGGGGCTAGATTGAGCGGGCAAGCTTCTTTTTCAACACTGACGTTGATGTGAGCGTCCGCTAATTGAGCTAATGATGATTCAGGATTTCCAGTGAGAGCAATTAACTTAGCGCCAGTTCTTTTGATGATTGGCACGATAGCTGTTAGTTCGCTGGTTTCACCTGAATTTGAAAAAGCAACAAATACATCGTGCTGAGTCACCATACCTAGATCACCATGACTGGCTTCTGCAGGGTGCACAAAAAAAGCTGGTGATCCTGTTGATGCAAACGTAGCAGCTATCTTGTGTCCAATATGCCCTGACTTACCAATACCAGAGACAACAATACGACCTTTACAACCCAACAAAATTTCAATAGCGTGAGTGAAATTATTAGCATCGCTACCGTTGAGATTTTTTTGTAAATTAAGAATGGCATCACTTTCGATAGCAAGGGTTTCTCTGGCTAAATCGATAGCTCTTTGGCTTTGTAAGGATGTTAGTTTTATCATATCTACAGTATATGTCTTTGAGCTTATTTCAATAAAGGGGCAAGGTATTTGCCTGTATAGCTTTTCTTCACTTTAGCAACATCCTCAGGTGTTCCAACTGCAACGATCTCGCCACCGCCACCGCCACCCTCTGGGCCGAGGTCAATAACCCAGTCAGCTGTTTTAATGACATCTAAGTTATGTTCAATAATGACAATTGTATTCCCATGTTTCTTAAGGGTATGAATCACTTTTAAAAGCAACTGAATATCATGGAAATGTAGGCCAGTAGTGGGTTCATCCAAGATATACAGAGTTCGACCTGTATCTCTCTTAGATAATTCTAGGGATAGCTTAACTCGCTGAGCTTCCCCTCCTGACAGTGTTGTAGCACTTTGACCAAGTTTTACATAACCCAAACCCACATCAAGAAGTGTTTTTAGTTTTCTTTTAACGGTTGGCACTGCTTCAAAAAACTCATGAGCTTGTTCTATGGTCATTGCCAGAACTTCATGAATATTTTTACCTTTGTATCGAATATCAAGAGTTTCACGGTTATAGCGTTTGCTATGGCAAACATCGCAAGGTACGTAAACATCAGGCAAAAAGTGCATTTCAACTTTCAGCACACCATCACCCTCACAGGTTTCACAGCGACCCCCACGAACGTTAAATGAAAATCGACCTGCTTCGTAACCACGCTCTCTTGATGCGGGAACGCCAGCAAATAATTCACGAATTGGGGTGAATAAACCCGTATAGGTTGCAGGATTTGAGCGCGGCGTTCTACCAATCGGTGACTGATCGACGTTAATGACTTTGTCAAAATGCTCAAGACCTTGAATTTCTTTATGAGTCGCAGGTTCCGCATGTGAGCCATAAAGGTGTTGAGCAACTGCATGGTGAAGTGTGTCATTGATGAGCGTAGATTTACCCGAGCCTGATACGCCAGTCACGCAAGTTAATAATCCCAATGGAATTTCGATATCAACATTTTTAAGATTGTTGCCTGTTGCACCAAGAATCTTTAAGCTCTTATCACCTTTGGGAATGCGATTTTTAGGAATGGCTATACCTTCTTTACCAGAGAGGTAAGCACCTGTTAATGATGTTGGATGCGCTTGTATTTCCGAGGGCGTTCCTTGGGCAATAATTTTTCCACCATGCTCGCCTGCTCCTGGGCCTATATCAATAACATAGTCTGAAGCCCTGATCATATCTTCATCATGCTCAACTACTAGAACAGAGTTACCTAGATCTCTCAGGTGTTTTAGAGTTCCGATCAAGCGATCGTTATCGCGTTGGTGTAAGCCAATTGATGGCTCATCAAGAACATACATAACACCTGTTAATCCTGATCCAATTTGTGAAGCTAATCTAATCCTTTGGGCCTCACCCCCAGATAAGGTATCGGCACTTCGATCGAGAGATAAATAGTTGAGACCTACATCGTTCAAGAAGCTTAGTCTTGAGCCAATTTCAGAAATAATCTTACTGGCGATTTCTTTTTTAGCGCCTTTTAACTCAAGGGTTTTAAAGTACTCGAGAGCTTTACCTAGAGGTAGATTGCTCACTTCATATATCGCTCTAGCTTGAGTACCTTCTCCAACCTTAACATTTCTTGCTTCAGTTCTTAAGCGAGTTCCTTCACAAGTTGGGCAAGGTTTGTTATTTTGGTACTTAGCTAATTCCTCCCTTACTGCACTAGAGTCAGTTTCTTTGTAGCGACGTTCAAAATTGGCAACGATGCCCTCAAAGCTATGCTCCCGAAAAATAATTTTCCCTTTTTCATTCAGATATTCAAAGGGTATATCTTGAGAACCTGAGCCATATAAAACTAAATCTTGTGCTTTTTTAGGCAAGCTCTCAAATGATTTTTCAAGATCAAAATTGGCATGTTTTGCAAGATTCTGTAACAAGCGGAAATAAAACTGATTCCTTCTATCCCAACCCTTAATGGCTCCAGAGGCAAGCGACAACTCGGGATGAGCAACAACTCTCTTGGGATCAAAAAAACTAATATGGCCTAAACCATCACAACTTGGACACGCGCCCATTGGATTGTTAAAAGAAAATAGACGAGGCTCTAATTCTTGTAAAGAGTAAGAGCAAATGGGGCATGAGAATTTGCTTGAAAAAATCTGCTCTTTATTGGGATCCATTTCAAGGGCAATTGCACGGCCATCGGCTAGCCTCAAAGCCGTTTCAAATGATTCAGCCAAACGCTGCTGGATATCTGGTTTGACTTTAATTCTATCGATCACTACATCAATAGAATGCTTTTCATTTTTCTTTAATTTTGGAAGCTCATCTACCTCGTAAATTTTTGCCTCAGAATGTTGAGCAGTACCACCACCTGATTTAATTCTGAAGCGAACAAAACCTTGCGCTTGAAGATCTTCAAAAAGATCAACGTGCTCGCCTTTACGCTCACTAACCACAGGAGCCAAAATCATCAGCTTTGTATCCTCAGGTTTTGCCATGACGGTGTCTACCATTTGGGATACGCTTTGAGCCTCCAATGGCAAATGATGTTCTGGGCAATGAGGGGTCCCGGCTCTGGCAAATAGTAGACGCAGATAGTCGTGGATTTCTGTAACGGTACCAACTGTTGATCTCGGATTGTGACTAGTTGCTTTTTGTTCAATTGAAATAGCTGGTGAAAGACCTTCGATTGAATCTACATCGGGCTTTTCCATCAACTGTAAAAATTGGCGGGCATAAGCCGAAAGTGACTCAACATAGCGGCGCTGACCTTCTGCATAAAGAGTATCAAAAGCTAGCGAGCTTTTGCCTGATCCAGATAGCCCCGTGATGACCACTAATTGATCTCTTGGGATATCTAAATTGATGTTTTTTAGATTGTGGGTGCGGGCACCGCGTATTTTTATCGTATCCATGATTTTTCTCTGCGTAACCAGTTAATATAGCTCTTCTTTATGGAAAAAACAGAACTTCGCTCAGCTCTCTCATTAGCCGGTATCTTCGCCCTTCGAATGTTGGGATTATTTTTGATTCTGCCCATCTTCTCAATGCATGCCAAAGGCTTGTCGGGTGGGGATCAGGCCCTATTAATCGGCTTTGCTTTGGGAGTTTATGGCTTTGTTCAGGCTTGCCTTCATATCCCGCTTGGAATGCTTTCAGACCGTTATGGTCGTCGGCCAATTGTGGTCCTGGGTCTAGTCCTATTCGTTCTTGGTGCATTGATAGCGGCCAGTCATGATGACTTGATTTGGATTACCGTAGGTCGCGCTATTCAGGGAGCAGGGGCTGTTTCAGCCGTAGTGACCGCTTGGTTAGCCGATTTAACTCGAGAAGAGACTAGAACAAGAGCAATGGCTTTGGTGGGTGGCAGTATTGCCTTAACTTTCGCTTTGTCATTAGTTTTATCTTCGCCATTGCATGAGTCAATAGGGTTAGATGGCATGTTTTACCTGATGGCTTCTTTGGGTATGGGCGCCATTATGTTGGCAATTTTTGTTGTTCCAAGCCAAGAAAAAGTTCCCCAGACCCCATTTATCGCTAAATTCTCAGATGTTTTTTTTAACAAAGATCTAATTAGGCTTAATTTTGGGGTCTTGGTTTTGCATGCGGTTCAAATTGCCCTTTTCTTAACATTACCTCGTTTACTAGTTAAAGCAGACTTACCTTTAGCGTCTCATTGGCAGCTTTACCTACCCGCCGTGTTGATTTCATTTGTTTGTATGGCTCCTATTATTATGATTAGTGAGCGCCGTAAACGCATGAAGCCAGCATTTATATTTGGCATTGCTTGCATGCTGGTTGCTCAGCTCATTATGGCTAGCTTTGAGTCCATATCGCCATTAGCTCTTGCCGTACTTATTTACTTTGTTGGATTCAATATTCTTGAGGCAATGCAACCATCCTTAGTTTCTCGTTGGGCCAATAACGCTAAAGGTACTGCTTTGGGTATTTACAACACCACGCAGTCAGCTGGTTTATTTTTAGGTGGTGTTTTGGGTGGCTGGGTCATTCAAAATATGAATGAGGCAGCAGTTTTTTATCTTGGAGCATGCCTCATATTTGCCTGGCTTATAATTGCATGGTCAATGCGTGAACTATTTGTAAAAGAGCCACAACAGGTTTAATTGATTAAATTAAGTAGTTATTCGTAGGCAGACAAAATTTAGCGTTTCGGAACAACAACTTTTCTTCGGGAGACAAAAATGGCATCGGTAAATAAAGTAATTATTGTGGGTAATGTTGGCCGCGACCCAGAAACTCGTCGCTTGCCAAGTGGTGACGCAGTAACTAATATTTCAATCGCTACAACTGATCGTTACCGCGATAAACAATCAGGTGAGATGCGTGAAAACACTGAGTGGCATCGTGTTGCTTTCTTTGGCAAAGTCGCTGAGGTTGCAGAAAAATATTTGAAAAAAGGTTCTCAGGTTTATGTTGAAGGCCGTTTGCGCACACGTAAGTGGACAGATCAAAGTGGCCAAGAAAAATATTCAACTGAAATTGTAGCTGAAACTATGCAAATGCTAGGTGGTAGAGCTCCAGGATCAACTGATGGTGGAATGTCTGGTGGTTCTTCAATGTCAGAGTCTAGATCAACTGCTCCAATGAATGGCCCAAGCTTGGGTGATATCGACGACGATATCCCGTTTTAATTATTGACGCGAGTGGCGGATATTTTCTGGCCACTCTGCGTTGTAATCAGCTCTAAATGGATTGATGTCTATGCCGCCTCTGCGTGTATATCGGGCGTAAACCGATAGCTTACTAGGGCGGCATTTTTCTTTGATGTCAATGTAGATTTTTTCTACACAGTGCTCATGAAACTCTTGATGCTCTCTGAAGGCTATTAGATAGCGTAACAAGGATTCTTCATCGATCGTAGGGCCGACATAGTTGATTTGTACGCTAGCCCAATCGGGTTGTCCTGTAACTGGACAATTAGATCTTAAAAGGTGGGTAACAAAAGATTCGGTAACGATGCCAAGCGTCAAATCTGTTTTAAGTAATGTGGCATCAGGCTGTTGGTGTGGATCAATATCCAAATCAAGACGATCAAGTAGTTTGCCACTTAATTCTTGCATGCCGCCTCGGCTTATTTTTTCTGGATTGTGAAGTTGAACATTAATAGGCGCTCCAGCCGCCGCGGATAGATCCGTGCATAGCAGTTGATGCAGAGCGACATCAGAATCAATTTTGTGGTTATTGAGGCTGTTGAGATAAAGCTTCCAAGATTTAGATTCAATGATGTTTGGTGAATTTGCTGGGACCACAAACGTAGCAATCGCTATTTGGGGCTTACCTTTTTTATTCAGCCAGCTGAGCTCATAAGCATTCCAAATATCAACTCCAATAAATGGTAAGGATCCCTTGATGCCTAGGGCGGCTCTATTTTTATCTCTACTGATAGGGAAAAGTAAACTCGGACTATATTGCGAAGGATTGTCAGAAATCTTGCCCAGAGGTGCTTGATCTAAGTGGCTCATATTACTTTTTGATTTGGTTAGAGATGCCAGATAATACTTGCCCTGTAGGCGCTACATCAGAGGCCAACTCACAATGACCAACTTGATCATCAAAAAAGAAATCAGGTTCAAATTCTTTTAAGAAGTCTTTTTTCGGAAGACCTCCTAAAAACATAGCCTCATCAACTGTTACACCCCAAGCCATGAGTGTTCGAATAGCTCGCTCGTGAGCGGGGGCAGAACGGGCAGTAACTAAGGCCGTTCTAATTTTCATAGGATGACCAGCATCAACCGCACCTTGAAGTCGATGGAGTGCTTCTAATAAAGGCTTGAATGGTCCTGGGGGTAATGGAATGGCTGCTTTATTACTCTCATGGGCGACAAAAGCATCAAGACCTTTACTCTGGAAAATTTGTTCGGCTTCGTCTGAGAAGAGAACTGCATCACCGTCAAAAGCAATGCGAATCTCATTTGGATGAGACTCTGCTATCTGTTTACTTTTTGGAAAGACCATTGCCGCCGGAAATCCAGCCTCAAGGGTGGCTCTCACATCATTTTCATTCGCAGAAAGGAAAAGATTGGCTTGTAAAGATTTTAGATAGTGATACGGCGGTCTACCTCTTGTGAATACACCACGTTCAATTAATAGGTCATTGCTTTTGGCAGAGCGAAACACTCTCAAGCCGCTGACAGGGTCATTTCTTGAGAGAATGACTACCTCAACATTTTGTTGTGATCCATTATTAAAGCTGAGAAGTTTTTTGACTAATGGGTATGCAACCCCTGGAAGTGCGGGTGAGTTGAGCCGCTCCAATTGGAGTTGCATGTAGGCGCTGTCGTCACTTGCTTCGAATACTTGATTTTCTTCTTCGAAGTTAAAGAGAGCCCTTGAAGATATAGCGACAACCAGTTTTCCATCTAGTGAAAAGGCCATCTTTATGCCAAAAATAATTTATAGGCAGGATTAGAGCTTTCATCCCAATGAGGGTAACCAAGTCCAGCTAAGAATTTCTTGAGATCTTTTTTCTCATTCGAAGGAACTTGTATACCTACCAAGATTCGACCATAGTCTGCACCATGATTTCGGTAATGAAATAGACTGATATTCCAGTTGGGCGCCATACTTGTCAAAAACTTCATTAAGGCACCGGGTTTTTCTGGGAACTCAAACCGATAAAGTAATTCATCTTTAGCAAGGTGAGAGTGACCACCAACCATATGTCTTAAATGTGATTTTGCTAACTCGTCATGAGTTAAATCAATGGTGTTGAATCCAGACTTTGTAAAAGATTTAGCGATTTGAAGGCTATCGCTTGCCTTTTGCGTTGCAATGCCAACAAAGATATGTGCCTTTGAAGCATCCGCGATTCGATAATTAAACTCCGTGACATTGCGCTCGCCAAGTAGTTCGCAAAAACGCTTAAAAGAGCCTCGCTCTTCTGGGATAGTGACTGCAAAAACAGCTTCCTTGGCCTCACCAACTTCCGCTCGCTCAGCTACAAATCTTAGGCGATTAAAGTTAATGTTGGCACCGCAAGCCACCGCAATTAAAGTTTGGTCTTTACACTTTTCTCTCTCAACATAGGCTTTTAGACCTGCTAGAGCTAATGCACCAGCAGGCTCTAATATGCTTCTGGTATCTGTAAAGACATCGTTAATCGCAGCACAAATGGCGTCTGTATCAACAATGATGATTTCATCAACAACCTCTTGGCAGAGTCTAAAAGTTTCTTTACCAACCATTTTGACAGCTGTGCCATCTGAAAAAAGCCCCACTTCTTTTAATTCAACTCGACGTTTAGCTTCGAGGGATTTTTTCATAGCATCAGAGTCAACGGTTTGTACGCCAATGACTTTAATATCTGGACGAATTGATTTGATGTAAGCGCCCACTCCCGCTATTAAACCGCCACCTCCTATTGCTAAAAAGATGGCATCGATCGGTTCTTGATGTTGTTGGAGGATTTCCATGGCAATCGTACCTTGGCCTGCAATAACATCAGGATCGTCAAAAGGGTGGACGAAAGTTAACTTATGCTTCTTTTCAAGTGCTAAAGCATGTTGATAAGCATCGCTGTAAGAGTCTCCAAATAAAACGACCTCAACAGAATTTCCACCTCGGTCTCTGACGGCATCTATTTTTAACTGTGGAGTTGTGGTGGGCATCACGATGATCGCTTTACAGCCTAGCTTTGAAGCTGACAAGGCGACACCTTGAGCATGATTACCTGCGGAGGCCGTAATAACCCCTCGTTGAAGCTCAATTTTGCTTAGGTGAGCCATTTTGTTGTAGGCACCACGAAGCTTGAAGGAGAAAACAGGTTGGTTATCCTCGCGCTTTAATAAAACCTTATTTTTAAGGCGAGAAGTTAGTTGTGGAGCGAGCTGTAACTCTGTTTCCCTAGCAACGTCATAAACCTTAGCGGTTAGGATTTTTCTTAAGTAATCTTTAGGCATCCTGTGAGCGTATCACGGCAACACCCTAAAATGACAAAACATGGAATCGGAATTACATAATTTTTTAGTCTGGCTGTCACTTCCTGCCGTAGGTTTACCTGCGGTATTTATTGTTTCGTTTATTTCTGCAACCCTTTTGCCCATGGGGTCAGAGCCTGTTTTATTTGCATATATTAAGGTCAATCCTGATTTATTCTGGCTAGCAATCATGGTGGCAACTATAGGCAATACTCTTGGTGGTATGCTCGATTGGCTTCTAGGTTACGGTGCCAGCAAGGCTCACGAAAAGTTATCCGGCCGTCAAAAGCATAAGTTATTGAATTGGTTTAAGAAAATGGGGCCACCAGCGCTGCTCTTATCTTGGCTTCCAGTAGTTGGCGACCCGTTGTGCGCTGTTGCGGGTTGGTTGCGACTGCCCTGGTTACCTTGCTTGATCTATATGGCTATTGGTAAATTCTTGCGTTATGTCACTATGACTTACGCACTCCTGATGATCCCGGATGGTTTTTGGTCCTATGTCGGAAACGCCTTTATGACCATTTTTGAGAAGTGGTCTCAATACTTTAATTAAGAATGAAACGCTATTTCAGATAGTCATTTAAAATGGACTTTTAGAGAAAGCTAGTGATATGAACGCACCATTACCATTAAATAGTCTCGAAGATCATTTACAAAAAGCGCCACGTTTACGTGAGATTCCGTATAACTACACATCTTTCTCAGACAGAGAAATTGTGATTCGTTTGTTGGGTCAAGATGCTTGGCAAATTTTGTATGAATTAAGGTCCGGACGTAAAACTGGCCGTTCAGCAAGAATGCTTTACGAAATATTGGGTGATATTTGGGTTGTTCAACGTAACCCCTATTTGCAAGATGACCTTTTAGATAACCCAGGGCGTCGCAAACAACTGATTGAAGCTTTACAGCATCGATTAAGCGAAGTGCAAAAACGAATGACAACTGATTTAGCTGATAAGGTTGGCAAATTAGTATCCAGCGCAACAGATGCGATACAGCACTTCAACGCAGAGTTTGATCGCGTTGCAATCTTGCGTAAAAAAGTAAAAAAAGTATTAGGTAAGTACACAGCCGCTGACAATATTGCATACGATGGTTTAGCGCGCGTTTCTCACGTCACTGATGCAACAGACTGGCGTGTTGAGTATCCCTTTGTAGTGCTGACGCCAGATTCTGAAGAAGAAATTCCAGCGCTGGTTAAAGGTTGTGTGGAGTTAGGGCTAACCATCATTCCTCGTGGCGGTGGTACTGGTTACACCGGCGGTGCTGTTCCGCTGACTCCAATGTCTGCTGTAATCAACACTGAAAAATTAGAAACATTAGGACCAGTAGAGATGTTGCAATTACCAGGCTTAGACAAGCCTGTTGCAACAATTTACTCAGGCGCTGGAGTGGTTACGAAGCGCGTTTCAGATGCTGCTGATAAATCAGGTAACGTGTTTGCTGTGGATCCAACGTCTGCAGAGGCAAGCTGTATCGGCGGTAATATCGCCATGAATGCTGGTGGCAAGAAGGCGGTTCTTTGGGGAACTGCTTTGGATAACTTAGCTTCATGGCGCATGGTTGATCCTAATGGTAACTGGTTAGATATTGAACGCATTGGTCACAACATGAGCAAGATTCATGATGCTGATTTTGCTACCTTCAAATTAGTTTGGTCTGATGGCACGAAGTCACCAGGTGCGAAAATATTAAAAACTGAAGAGTTAAAAATTGAAGGTAAGCGCTTTCGTAAAGCGGGTTTAGGTAAAGATGTAACGGATAAATTCTTATCTGGTTTGCCGGGAGTTCAAAAAGAAGGTTGCGACGGGCTTATTACGAGTGCGCGATGGGTGTTACATCGCATGCCTAAACAAATCCGTACCGTTTGTTTAGAGTTTTTTGGGCAGGCTCGTGAGGCCATTCCAAGTATTGTCGAAATTAAAGCTTATCTAGATCTTCAAACAAAACAGGGCGGCGCTATTTTGGCTGGTTTAGAGCATTTGGATGAGCGTTACTTAAAGGCTGTTGGATACGCAACTAAATCCAAGCGTAACGTGTTGCCAAAAATGGTTCTCATCGGCGACATCGTAGGTGATGATGAGAATGCTGTAGCAATGGCTGCAAGTGAAGTTATTCGCATGGCTAACGCTAGAGTTGGAGAGGGCTTTGTTGCTGTCAGCCCTGAGGCTCGTAAAAAGTTTTGGTTGGATCGTTCAAGAACGGCAGCAATTGCAAAACATACGAATGCATTTAAAGTTAACGAAGACGTTGTAATACCTCTAAATCGTATGGGTGAATATACAGACGGTATTGAGTTCATCAACATTGAACTCTCTCTAAAAAACAAACTTCAGTTACTAAACGAATTGGAAGTGTTTTTTAAGCAAGGTCAGTTGCCTTTAGGTAAGTCAGATGATGCAAACGACATACCTGGAGCTGAATTACTCGGAGATCGAGTAACTATAGCATTACAACTAATTTCTGAGGTGCGTGGTCGTTGGTCAAATTGGGCCAACAACATGAATGAGTTTTTCTCTGGTCTTCAAGATCGTAGTTTGAGAGCTTCATGGAAGCTAGAAGTCCGAGCTGAACTTAGAAATATTTTTAGCGGCGTTGCCTTTGAGCCGATTTTGCAAGAGTGTGAAGTTATCCACAAGCGAGTACTACGTAGTCGTGTATTTATTGCTTTACATATGCATGCTGGTGACGGCAACGTTCACACTAATATTCCTGTTAATTCTGATGACTATGACATGTTGCAAGACACTCATAAGTCTGTTGATCGGATTATGGCTTTAGCAAGATCTTTGGATGGCGTTATTTCAGGTGAGCACGGCATTGGCATTACAAAACTTGAATATTTAACTGAAGATGAAATTAAAGACTTTAGAACTTACAAAGAAAAAGTTGATCCTGAGGGGCGCTTCAATAAAGGTAAGTTAATGCCGGGCGCCAATTTGAAAAATGCCTACACACCAAGCTTTGGTTTGATGGGTCATGAATCATTGATCATGCAGCAAAGTGATATTGGCGCAATCGCAACAAGCATCAAAGATTGTTTACGTTGCGGTAAGTGCAAGCCGGTATGTGCTACCCACGTGCCACGTGCCAACTTATTTTATAGCCCAAGAAATAAAATTTTGGCCACCTCCTTACTTGTTGAGGCTTTCTTATATGAAGAGCAAACAAGGCGCGGTGTTTCAGTGAAGCATTGGGAGGCTTTTGATGATGTGGCGGCGCACTGTACTGTTTGCCATAAGTGTTTAACGCCATGCCCAGTAAATATCGACTTTGGTGATGTCACCATGAACATGCGTAATTTATTGCGCAAAATGGGTCAAAAGAAATTCAACCCAGGCGCTACTGCAGCGATGTTCTTTTTGAATGCCACTAACCCAGAAACAATTCAACTGACGCGGAAGTTGATGATATCTTGGGGTTATAAGGCTCAGCGTTTGGCTCATGATTTGTTGAAGGGTTTTGCAAAGAAGCAAACGGCTCAGCCGCGTTCAACCACGTTAGTTAAGCCACCGATTAAAGAGCAGGTAATCCATTTCATCAATAAAAAGATGCCAGGAAACTTACCTAAGAAAACCGCACGTGCTTTATTGGATATTGAAGATTCAGATGTTGTGCCAATTATTAGAAATCCTAAAACAACATCTGTTGATTCCGAAGCTGTGTTTTATTTCCCAGGCTGTGGATCGGAAAGATTATTTTCTCAAGTAGGTTTAGCAACTCAAGCAATGTTGTGGCACGCCGATGTTCAAACTATTTTGCCGCCAGGTTACTTATGTTGTGGCTATCCTCAACGTGGATCAGGTGATTTTGATAAAGCCGATAAGATCATTACTGATAACCGTGTTTTGTTTCATCGCATGGCCAATACATTAAATTATTTGGATATAAAAACGGTCGTGGTGTCTTGTGGAACTTGTTATGACCAGTTGGCCGGTTATGAATTCGATAAGATCTTCCCTGGTTGCCGCATCATAGACATTCATGAGTTTTTATTGGAAAAAGGTATTAAGTTAGAAGGTGCTAAAGGCGTCAGGTATATGTATCACGATCCTTGCCATAGCCCTATGAAGTTACAGGATCCATTAAAGACGGTTAATAGTTTGGTAACAACTGAAGACGGCACGGCCATTTTAAAGAATGACCGTTGCTGCGGTGAATCTGGAACTTTGGCTGTGACAAGGCCAGACATCTCTACACAAGTTCGATTCCGTAAAGAAATTGAAATGCGTAAGGGTGCTGATGACCTCAGAGAAGATTTTGATGGGCAGGTAAAAGTTCTAACAAGTTGCCCATCATGTTTGCAAGGGCTGTCACGTTTCGACGAGGATTCAGGTACTAAAGCTGATTACATTGTGGTTGAAATGGCATCTCATATTTTGGGTGAGAGCTGGATGGCTGATTTTGTAAAAAATGCTAATACAGGCGGTATTGAAAGGGTTTTGGTTTAATTATGACGCAATCAAATAAAGCACCAATTCCAGTCAATATTGCTGTTCACCAGCAATCAAAGTTTTTAGAGTTGGGCTACCCTGACGGAAAAAGCTTTCAATTGCCATTTGAGTTCTTGAGAGTCTGGTCACCATCTGCGGAAGTACGTGGCCATGGTATTGGTCAAGAAACTCTTCAAACCGGTAAGCGCCATGTTGTGATTAGCAACATTGAACAAGTTGGTCACTATGCAATTAAGCCAATATTTGATGATGGACATGATTCTGGAATTTTCTCATGGGAGTATTTATATGAGATGTGCCTTAATTATGATGAAATGTGGCAAGATTATTTAGATCGCATATTGGCAGCTGGTGCAGATCGAGATTCTTCTATGATTAAAGATAACGGACACTCTTGCAGCAGTCATTGATCTTTCCAAAATAAAAAAACAAATATGGCTCAAACGCACTTCGGATATAAAACAGTTGATGAGAGGGAAAAGGCAAATAAAGTTGCCGAAGTCTTTCACTCTGTAGCCAATAAATACGACATCATGAATGACTTGATGTCTGGTGGCTTACATCGTGTTTGGAAGCATTTCACTATCAGTAAAGCAGGGGTTCGTCTCGGTCATAAAGTTTTGGATATTGCTGGGGGTACTGGTGACTTATCTTTAAGCTTTGCTAAATCAGTGGGGCTTGAGCGCGAAACAGGTGGACAAGTTTGGTTAACAGATATCAATGCATCTATGTTGGGCTGTGGCCGCGATCGTTTGTTAGACAAAGGCTACTATTTACCCTGTGTTCAGGTTGATGCAGAGCAAATTCCTTTCCCAAACAATTATTTTGACTTAACTACAGTTGCTTTTGGACTTCGCAATATGACCCATAAAGAGACGGCTCTTAAAGAGATGTTACGGGTAGTAAAGCCTGGTGGGAAAGTGATGGTTTTAGAGTTTTCTAAACCTGCAGATACATTGAAGCCGATTTACGATGCTTATTCGTTCAAAATACTGCCTTGGTTGGGCCAAAAAGTAGCTGGTGACGCAGACAGTTATCGTTACTTAGCTGAATCTATCAGAATGCACCCAGATCAAAAGGCGCTTAAAGCCATGATGGAAGAAGTGGGTTTTGATAAGGTTGAGTATCACTCCCTGACTGGTGGTATTGTTGCATTACATATTGGTTATAAATATTAGTTTTTTTACTTTAAGAGGTGTCAAATGATTTTGAAGAAAAGTTTTGTTTACTTAGTTCTTTCTTCTTTTGTTTTATTGGGCTCTTCAATGGATGTTGAAGCAAAACGTCTTGGTGGCTCAAAAAGCGTTGGTAAACAGTCTAATATCTCGAAGAAAGAAGCGACGCCTGCTGCTAAACCAGCAGCTCCCGCAGCTGCACCTGCTGCTGCGCCGGCGGCTGCACAACCTAAAAAAGGCTTTGGGATGGGTGGTATTCTAGGTGGTTTAGCCGCTGGACTAGGAATTGGTTGGCTGCTTTCTCACTTCGGTCTAGGTGAAGCTGCATCATCATTCTTTATGGGTTTATTAATGGTGATGGCAGTAGCGATGATCGGTCTATGGCTCTTTAGAAAGTTTGCAGGTTCTCAAGCTAAATATAAGATGAGTCCTGCCGGCGGATCTCAGTGGGATTCTGCAAAACAATACGAAAGAGAACAGCCAGTCATGCCAGGTGCTTCTTCAGCACCAGAGGCGGTAGTTCAAGAAACTGGAATTCAGAATTTTGATCAAGAGTCTTTCCTATTAAATGCTAAGAAGCACTTTGTACATTTACAGCAGGCTTGGGATCATGGTGACTTAGAGAAGTTAAGAGAATTTGCCACTCCTGAGATGTTTGTAGAGTTGAGTCAAGATCTTGGTGCTCGTGCCAATGCCAATAATCGCACTGAAGTATTAACGCTTGATGCTGAATTATTAGGTGTCGAAACAACAAGTGATATTCATCTTGCTAGCGTTCGATTCTCAGGAATGATTCGTGAGCAAGCAGAAGGTACAGCAGAGTCATTTATTGAGGTTTGGAATTTAACAAAACCTGTCAATGGTCAAGGTGGTTGGGTACTAGCCGGTATACAACAATTGGTCTAATCTGAAAAAGTTTGTTCAAGCCTTAAACTATCTACTGGCCCAAGAATCTTGGGCCAGTGATCTTTTACGCAAGCACATTGGTAAAACAATACATATAGTTTTACCAATGACAGAAGTTAATCTCATGATTGATGAGAACAGTCGGTTTTCGCTAGTTCAAAATTCTATAGTTGAGCCTAATGTCAAACTAACCATCGGGTCTGATGTTTTAAGTGCTTTTGTAGCGGGTGGTCAAGACGCTGCGGCACAACATGTGAAAGTATCTGGTGATGTAGATTTGGCTCATGCTATGTCAAAGTTGGCAGGGCAGTTACGGTGGGAATTCGAAGAGGATCTCTCAAAGCTTGTTGGTGATGCAATGGCGCACCGCATCGTCCAAGTTGCTAAAAAAGCGAATACGTATGGCCAAGCTGCTGCTAAAGATGTCGGCGGTAGTATTTTTGAGTATTTGGTTCATGAGAAGCCAACCTTAGTTCAGCAAGAAGAGTTAGCCCATTACAAAAATAACCTGCGTCAATTACGCGATGATGTTGAACGTATTGAAAAACGTATTGAACGCCTATTGGAGAAGACTCAGTGAGACAGCTTTTAAGATTATTGAAGATCATCTTCACTATCTGGCGCTTTGGGCTTTTAAGAATAGTTAGGGATAGTTTAAAGCCCGGCATTATTAAATTAATTTTATCTGCTCTATCTTGGACGACACCTGGTTCTTATACACGTGGCGAAAGTTTACGACTAGCTTTAGAAGCATTAGGTCCGATTTTTATTAAGTTTGGTCAAGTTTTATCAACGCGCCGGGATCTTCTGCCCACTGATATTGCTGATGAATTAGCAAAGTTACAAGATCAAGTCCCACCATTCTCAGAAGATAAGTCGATTGCCTTGGTAGAGGCCTCTCTTGGTAAAAAGTTATCTGAAGTTTTTATTACTTTTGATCGAACTCCAACAGCAAGCGCTTCAGTTGCACAGGTCCACTTTGCAGTTTTAAAAGGAACCGACAAGTATCCTGAATGGGAAGGTAAACATGTAGCTGTAAAAGTTTTGCGCCCCGGTATTTTGTCGATTATTGAAAGTGACTTATCGTTATTGAAAATACTTGCAGGTTTAGTTGAGAAGTTGTGGAAAGATGGCAAGCGCTTAAAACCAAGAGAGAACGTAGAAGAGTTTGACACTTATTTACACGATGAGTTAGATCTGATGAGGGAGGCTGCTAATTCAAGTCAACTTCGAAGAAACTTTGCAGATTCAACCAAATTAATGATCCCTGAGATGTATTGGGATCTATGTGGTTTAAACGTGATGGTTATGGAGCGTATGTATGGAATACCAATCTCTAAGCTAGAGCAACTTCAAGCAGCTGGTATTGATTTAAAAAAGTTGGCATCAGATGGTGTGGAGATTTTTTTCACGCAAGTATTCCAAGATGGCTTTTTCCATGCAGACATGCATCCTGGAAATATTTTCGTAAGTATTGCACCTGAAACATTTGGTCGTTATATCGCTTTAGACTTTGGCATTGTGGGAGCATTGTCTGATGTTGATAAAAATTATTTAGCACAAAATTTCTTAGCTTTTTTTAATAGAGATTACCGAAGAGTTGCTGAGCTACATATTGAATCTGGGTGGGTACCTAAAGAAACTAGGGTTGAAGAACTTGAAGGCTCAGTTAGATCAGTGTGTGAGCCTTATTTCGATCGTCCATTAAAGGACATTTCGTTGGGTATTGTGCTGATGAGGCTTTTTCAGGTTTCAAGAAGATTTAACGTTGAAATTCAACCTCAACTGACTTTGCTACAAAAAACTTTATTAAACGTAGAAGGTTTGGGTCGCCAATTGGACCCTGACATGGATTTATGGAAAACAGCGAAACCAGTTTTAGAGCGTTGGATGGATCAACAAATTGGTCTACGGGGTTTTATTGAGCGCATTAAGAATGAGGCGCCACAATGGTCTAAGTTAGTGCCTACTATCCCTAGACTTCTTGTAAAATTACTAGAGAATCATCAAGAAAAACAAAATGATGTCACACAAGAGTTAATGCTAAAGCTGATTGTTGAACAAAAGCAAACGCGAAGATTAATTTGGGGAAGCATCCTTTTCTTTGGTGGATTATTCACAGGAACCTTATTTACGCTCACCTGGCTTGGCTAAGCCCTATAATTTAAAGCTTCATGAAAAAATATTTTATCGCCGGCATGCTCGTTTGGGCCCCTTTAGCTATCACTGTTTGGGTGATAACTTGGGGCTTATCTTTATTAAATAGTATTTTTGGCTCAGTCATGTCGGCTCTGATGGCCCTTTCGCCTTTGGGATCTAAGCCAGCACTGCAGTCCTTTAATGATCTCCCTGGTGTGGGTATTCTGATTGTTATTGGCATTATCTTGGTCACTGGTGTCATAGCGGCTAACTTTGCTGGGCAGTGGTGGGTACGTTTGTGGGATCAATTTATTGCACGCATTCCAATCGTTAAATCCATCTACTCGAGCGTTAAACAAGTCTCTGGCACTTTATTTTCAAGTAAAGGCAATGCCTTTAGAAAAGCAGTATTAATTCCATATCCACGAAATGGTTCTTGGACTATCGCTTTTGTCACTGGTAATCCAGCAGAAGAGATTACTGATAAATTAAATGGTGAGCACGTGAATGTGTTTTTGCCAACAACTCCAAACCCAACTTCAGGTTTTTTTATGATTGTTCCTAAAGCGGACATCATAGAGCTTGATATGGGGGTCGAAGAAGCCCTTAAACATATTGTTTCAATGGGGTCAGTACCTCCTTCACATCATCCAGAATCAACTGCAAAGTAGGAAGTTTTATGTCAATGCGTAGCCATCAGTGTGGTCAAGTTACAGAGGCCCTTATCGGAGAACAAGTCACATTAGCCGGTTGGGTTAATCGCCGTCGCGATCATGGCGGAGTTATTTTTATTGACTTACGAGATCGGGATGGTTTTGTGCAGGTTGTTTGTGATCCTGATCGCGCTGACATGTTCAAAATGGCTGAGGAAGTTCGTAATGAGTTTTGTATTCAAATCATTGGCCTTGTAAGAGCCCGTCCTGCCGGAACAGAGAACAACGATTTGGTAAGCGGTAAAGTAGAAATTCTTTGTCACGAACTAAATATTTTAAATGCCTCTATAACTCCACCATTCCAATTGGAAGACGACAATCTTTCTGAGACAACGCGCTTAACTCATCGTGTACTAGATTTACGTCGACCTCAAATGCAAAAGAATTTGCGTTTACGCTATAACGTTGCAATGGAAAGTCGCCGCTATCTTGATCAGGCAGGCTTTATTGATATTGAAACTCCAATGCTTACTAAGAGCACGCCTGAGGGTGCGAGAGACTATCTTGTTCCTTCACGTGTCCATGATGGCCAATTCTTTGCCTTACCGCAGTCGCCACAGTTGTTTAAGCAATTATTGATGGTAGCTGGGTTTGATCGTTACTACCAAATTACTAAATGTTTCCGTGATGAAGACTTGCGTGCAGATCGCCAACCAGAATTTACGCAAATTGATTGCGAAACTGCCTTTTTAGATGAATATGAGATTCGTGATTTATTTGAAAACATGATTCGTCACATATTTAAAACTGTCATGAATGTCGAGTTAGCTAATCCTTTCCCAGTAATGGCTTACTCAGAGGCTATGGCTCGTTTTGGATCTGATAAACCTGACCTTCGCGTCAAATTAGAGTTCACCGAGTTAACTGATGTCATGAAAGACGTTGACTTCAAAGTATTCTCAGGCGCCGCCAATATGCCTAATGGTCGAGTGGTTGGTTTACGAGTTCCAGGTGGTGCGACTATCAGCCGAAGTGATATCGATGACTACACACAGTTTGTTGCCATTTATGGTGCCAAAGGGTTGGCTTGGATCAAGGTAAATGAAATTGCTAAGGGTCGCGATGGTTTGCAGTCTCCCATTGTGAAGAATTTGCATGATGCTGCGGTTGCAGAGATATTAGCAAGAACTGGCGCTAAAGATGGCGACATTATTTTCTTTGGGGCG
Organism: Polynucleobacter meluiroseus; assembly: GCA_945879115.1. GTDB lineage: Bacteria > Pseudomonadota > Gammaproteobacteria > Burkholderiales > Burkholderiaceae > Polynucleobacter > Polynucleobacter meluiroseus_H. The sequence continues at coordinate 126,473 of CAMDUR010000001.1, read as the reverse complement.
GATAAGGAAAAGGTAGTCAACGATTCAATTGGCGCCTTGAGACTTAAAGTAGGGCATTCAGCTTGGGCGCGTGAAAATGGTCTGATGGAACAAACTTGGCAGCCAATGTGGGTTGTTGATTTCCCAATGTTTGACTACGATGAAGATGCGGCACGATGGGTTGCATGCCACCATCCATTCACAAGCCCTAAAGATGAGCATTTGAAATATCTTGAGACTGATCCAGGTAAGTGTTTAGCTAAAGCCTACGACATGGTTCTTAATGGTTGGGAAATTGGTGGTGGCTCAGTTCGTATTCATAAAGAAGTTGTTCAGAGCCAAGTATTTAGAGCTCTTAAAATTGGACCAGAAGAAGCTCAGGCTAAGTTTGGCTTCCTGCTAGATGCTTTGCAATATGGTGCTCCTCCACATGGCGGTGTCGCATTTGGTTTGGACCGAATTGTGACCATGATGACGGGTGCAGAATCTATCCGTGATGTTATTGCCTTCCCTAAAACACAAAGAGCACAGTGTTTATTAACGCAAGCGCCAAGCCCAGTTGATGAAAAGCAATTACGCGAACTGCATATCCGTTTACGTAAGACAGAAGTTCCTGCGTGAAAATTCCCATCTCGGTCTTAGTTGTCATTCACACAGCTAAGGGCGAGGTGTTATTGCTTGAAAGAGCCGATCACCCGGGATTTTGGCAGTCAGTTACTGGAAGCATAGATTTTATTGGTGAGTCACTGATAGAGACAGCCGCAAGAGAGCTTTTAGAAGAAACAGGAATTGACGCCAAGATTTTTGATGAGAATGCTTTAGCTTCAATGAATCATTCAATTGAATATGAAATCTATCCAGAGTGGCGCCATAGATATCCCAAGGATATAACGATCAATACTGAGCATTGGTTCAGGATGACCCTAGAGGACAGAGTGCCAGTTCAATTGGCACCAAGAGAGCACACCTCCTACAAATGGGAGTCAATAGAGCATGCTGCAAGTATGTGCTTCTCTCCTAGTAATCAAGAGGCAATCAGAAAGCTCAACTCAATTTAGAATAATCTATGTCACTGTTACGTAAAGATCGTTGGCAGAGTATTGATTCTTTAGAGTTACTTGAGGGCGGTAAAGATTACTTCTCGGTTGTTGAAGCTGCTCTGTTAAAAGCCCAGAAAAGTATTTATTTAGAGACCTACATTTTTTCTGCTGATAAGCAGGCAAAAAAAATAGCCAAGCTACTCATCGATGCCGCTCAAAAAGGACGAGACGTTAAAGTCATTATTGATTGGTTTGGATCTTCACCATTTCAGTTTGAGTCTGAATTTCTTAAATCCGGTGTTCAACTGAATTACTACAACCCAGCTTGGTTTGGGCCATTTGGCTTTTCAAGAACGCATAGAAAAATAATAATTATTGATGAGATTGAACTTTACTTAGGGGGTATAAATGTTTGTGAAGATGTAAAAAACTCCTCTGGTAACTTATTAAATGGCTTAAGGTGGGATCTTGCACTACGGGCAACTGGTGGAGTTGTTGAAAAAGCACATGCAACCTTTTTGAGGCAGTGGCAACGTTTAAAGCCAAACTCAATGAATCCCCAAAATATTTTAAAAAGAATGCTTGAGCAAGAGCTTCCATGGGGTAATAATCAATTTTTGGGCTTGCGCCATGATGCCAAATCAGAGATAGCATTAGTTGCAAGAGATAACTTACATCATCGTCGAGATATTGAAAGAGCAAGTCTTAAAGCCATTGGACAGTCTCGAGAGGAGATTTGGCTAGTGACCCCTTATTTTCTACCGGGAAGACGGCTGAGAAAAGCATTAGTAAACGCAGCGCAAAGAGGGGTAGCAGTTAACTTATTATTAGGTAAAGATGAATTTCGAATGTTGAATTGGGCGGTCCCCACTCTATATGGGCAGTTGTTAAAGGCAAATATTTCTATATACGAATATCCTAACGGGTTATTGCATGCCAAAACAATAGTAGTTGATGGGCGTTGGGCTACATTAGGCTCATCAAATTTTGATCATTTTTCATTTTTATTAAATCATGAGGCTAACTTAATTGTTCGTAATCATGAAGTCATTAAGGTAATTCGTTGCAGGATTGCTGATCAAGCTAAGGAGCTTGCTCAAAAGGTTTCTTCAGAAGTCTATGATCAAAGACCCATCTATGAAAAATTAGCCAATTGGTTCAGTTATATTTTTGTAAGATTTGTACTATCAATCATTACTGCTGGAACAAAAGATGAGGCTTTACCAAGTATTAGAGATTAATTAGTCTTTAAGTGACTAAATTTAGAAAAGAAAATGATGAGACATTTAGCACACAATCAAGATGAAGCAGTTAAGCAAAAGCCAAGTAATGATTGGAAGGTAATTCGCAGTCTATTGCCATACCTTTGGGCTTTTAAGGCTAGGGTGATACTGGCTTTAAGTTGTTTGATTGCTGCAAAAGTAGCAAATTTGGGCGTGCCTATTCTCCTTAAAGAGCTTGTTGACGCTATGGCTCTACCAGCTGGTATTGAAATGCTTGTAGTAGTGCCAGCAGCTTTAGTTGTTGCGTATGGAATTTTGAGATTGTCCGCTTCCCTGTTTACAGAGCTTCGCGAGCTTTTATTCTCCAGGGTAACTGAGAGTGCTGTTAGGACTGTGGCACTTCAAGTTTTCGAGCATCTACATGGCTTATCTTTGCGATTTCACTTATCAAGACAAACGGGCGGTATGACGCGTGATGTTGAGCGTGGTACTCGAGGAATTCAGTCATTAATTTCTTATTCTTTGTATAGCATTCTGCCAACTTTAGTTGAGCTGGGTTTAGTCCTTGGTTATTTCATCTGGGCGTACAACTTTTCATTTGCAGTAATAACTTTTTTTGCTTTAATTATTTATGTAATTTTTACAGTCAAAGTAACTGAGTGGCGCGCTCAATATCGTCGCAAAATGAATGATTTAGATTCAAAGGCTCATCAAAGAGCAATTGACTCCCTTATCAATTTCGAAACAGTTAAGTATTTTGGTAATGAAGGCTACGAGGCCCGAAGATATGACGAAAATCTAAAGCGTTATCGAGAGGCGGCTATCCAATCTCAACGTTCATTAGCGCTGCTAAATATTGGTCAGCAAACAATTATTGCAACTGGCCTAATCTTAATACTTTGGCAAGCAACAATGGGAGTTGCTAATGGCAATATGACTATTGGCGATTTGGTCTTAGTTAACGTTTTAATGATTCAACTCTACATCCCACTTAATTTCTTGGGAGTTATTTATCGAGAAATAAAGCAAGCTCTAACAGATATGGATCGCATGTTTAGTTTATTGGAGACTGATCAAGAGATTGCAGATTCCCCAACAGCCCAAAATTTAATTATTCGCGATCAAACCCGAGGTCCACAGGTAAGTTTTGAAGGTGTGGGTTTCTCATATGAGCCTAATAGAGTCATATTAAATGATTTGAGTTTTGATATTCTTCCAGGGCAGACCACAGCAGTGGTTGGCCATAGCGGGGCAGGGAAAAGTACGCTAGCCCGATTACTGTTCCGTTTTTATGATGTTAATTCAGGCGCAATTAAGCTTGATCACCAAAACATAAAAGATCTAAAACAAATAACTTTGCGCCAGGCTATTGGGATAGTTCCTCAAGATACTGTTTTATTTAATGACACGATTGCATACAACATTGCATACGGTCAGCCAGGTGCAAGTCAGCTAGAGATTGAAGCAGCCGCTAAGTCTGCACAAATACATGATTTCATTATGTCTTTGCCTGATGCATATAAAACTAGTGTTGGGGAGCGTGGCCTTAAGCTATCGGGCGGTGAAAAACAGAGGGTGGCTATTGCCAGAACTTTATTAAAGAATCCTTCGGTGTTGATTTTTGATGAGGCTACATCTGCTCTCGATTCTGAGACTGAAAGAGCAATACAGAAAGAGTTGATAGCGTTAGCGCAAAATAGAACCACCTTAATTATTACGCATAGACTTTCAACAGTCATTCACGCACATCAGATTTTAGTCATGGATGGCGGCAAGATCATTGAAAGAGGAACTCATGACACACTTTTATCGCTACAAGGACGGTATGCAGAAATGTGGCGAGTGCAGCAATCGCAAATAGAGCTAATATCTTGATATGACCAAAATAAATCCAGAAAATTTTTTAATAGAGGCCTTTGCTCAAGCGCTAAAAGCATCCGATCCAATGGCGATCTTACCAGCCAGCCTAAAAAGTGCATTTAAAAAAGCCCCCAAAGGTCGTTGCTTAATTTTAGGCGCTGGAAAAGCAGCAGCTTCCATGGCTCTTGCAATGGAGAAGTATGCAGAAGTACATTGGCCAAAAATAAAATTAGAGGGTATGGTCATTACCCGTTACGGCCATTCTTTACCAACAAATTTTATTCAGGTGGTAGAGGCGGCTCACCCGGTTCCTGATGAAGCCGGTATGCGCGCAGCACAGGAAACACTGACATTAATTAAAACTCTCAAGCCAGGGGATCATTTAATCGCTTTAGTTTCAGGTGGGGGTTCTAGTTTATTAACCTTGCCTGCAGAAGGATTAGACATAGAGGATGTTAGAGCAACTACCCAGGCATTACTGAGGTCTGGAGCGCCAATTGGTCAGATGAATATTGTGCGTAAACACTTATCAGCTATTTTAGGCGGACATATGGCCCGCGAAGCGGTGGCTCGCGGCGCTGAAGTATCAGCATTTTTAATTTCTGATGTTACGGGCGATGATCCCTCCAGCATTGCCAGTGGACCTTGTGCTCCTGATGAGTCTACCTTTGCAGATGCTCTTGATATCTTAAAAGATTATGATTTACTCAATGGAGCTATTCCAAAAGCTGTGACAGATTACTTGCAAGCAGGGGTTAAGGGAGACCGTCCTGAAACGCCTAAGTCTGGCGATCCTATTTTTAATAAAACGAAAAATTACTTACTAGCTTCTGCGCATGCAAGTCTTGAGGCGGCCGCTAGCTATTGTGTTGCTAACGGCGTAACACCTGTGATCTTGGGTGATACCGTCATGGGTGAAGCAAAAGATGTAGCTTTGATGCAGGCTGCAATTGCTAGAGAAGTTTATTTATATGATGCGCCATTTAAAAAACCGGTGGCATTATTATCTGGTGGTGAATGTACCGTAACAATCCCTGCTGGCATCAAAGGCCGTGGAGGTCGTTGTAGCGAATTTTTATTATCCTTATTTAACGCAACAGATGATTTAAAGAGTTTTTCTGCTCTTGCTGCAGATACTGACGGTATTGATGGTAGTGAGGATAATGCGGGGGCATGGTTTTCATCAGGGAGTAGGGAGCTGGCACAATTAAAAAAATTACAAGCTAAGCATTACCTAAGTGCGCATGATAGCTTTGGTTTTTTTAAAGAATTAAATACATTAGTTCACACGGGACCTACACTAACTAATGTGAATGATTTTAGAATATTGTTAATCGATAAAGAGTCTTGATCATGAGCGTTGTAAATACTATTGAAATATGTCAACCAGATGATTGGCATTTGCATGTGAGAGATGGTGATGTATTACCTGATCTTATCCAGCATACAGTGAGTCAATTTGCGCGTGCCATCATCATGCCTAATTTAAAGCCGCCAGTTACTAATGCAGAACTAGCCCTTGCCTATAAGCAGCGCATATTAGATGCTAGGCCTTTAGGGAGTTCTTTTGAGCCCTTGATGGTTTTATATCTCACAGACAATACAACTGCAGAATATGTAAAAAATGCAAAAAAAGCGGGGGTTGTCGGCTTCAAGTTATATCCTGCAGGAGCTACCACCAACAGTGATGCTGGCGTAACTGATTTATCAAAATGCTCCACTGCGCTGGCGGAGATGGAGTCATGTGGAATGCCTTTATTAGTTCACGGTGAAGTGACGCATGCAGACATTGATATCTTTGATCGTGAAGCAGTTTTTATCGATCAAGTATTAGAGCCTCTCAGAAAAATTTACCCAGGCCTGAAAGTTATTTTTGAGCACATCACCACTAAGCAGGCTGCGCATTATGTGCGTGATGCGGATACTTCTAGATTGGGTGCAATTGGTGCGACGATTACACCTCAACATTTGCTATACAACCGTAATGCTATTTTTAGTGGCGGTGTAAGACCTCACTACTATTGCTTACCTATTTTAAAAAGAGAAGAGCATCGTATTGCTTTAGTCGAAGTAGCTATATCTGGAAATCCGAGATTTTTCTTAGGAACAGATAGTGCACCTCACACCAAGGATACAAAAGAGAATGCTTGTGGATGTGCCGGATGTTATACAGCCTGGCATGCAATGCCTTTATATGCCGAAGTCTTTGATGCTGCAAAAGCATTGGATCGTTTAGAGGGATTTGCAAGTCATTTTGGTGCAGATTTTTATGGTTTGCCACGCAATACGGGCAAGCTAACTCTCAAACGTCAGCAGCAAATCATTCCAAAAGAGTTCCCTATTGGCGACTCAACAGTTGTGCCACTGCGTGCCGGCGAAAAGCTTGCCTGGTCAATAGTCGGTTAGACTATCGATGCAGAGTCGGTAAGGCAATCGCCGCCTTGGTAACAAGGGGGAGGAAAGTCCGGACTCCATAGGACAGGGTGATGGTTAACAGCCATCCGCGGTGACGCGAGGAATAGGGCCACAGAGACGAGCGTATTTAGTTACGGTGAAACGCGGTAACCTCCACCCGGAGCAATCCCAAATAGGCAAGCGTTGAGGCGGTCCGCTGAGCTTGCGGGTAGGGAGCTCGATTTCACTGGTAACGGTGAAACTAGATGAATGGTTGCCCCCATGCGCAAGTGTGGGCGACAGAATCCGGCTTAATAGCCGGCTCTGCACTTTTAAACTTCTATTATTTCAATGCTGTGAGTGATTTCAGCAGTTTTGCCAAGCATGATCGTTGCAGAACAATATTTGTCGTGTGATAGCTCAACAGCCTTTTCAACACGGCCACGATCTAAGTTTTTACCACTGACTTTAAAAGCCATATGGATCTTAGTAAAGATCTTTGGATCTTCTGATGCTCTTTCAGCCTGCAACTCAACCTGACAATCGTGAATATCTTGTCTAGAGCGTTTTAAGATCATCACCACATCAAAGCAGGTGCAGCCACCAGCGCCTACCAGCATCATTTCCATAGGGCGGGGGGCTAAGTTTTTACCTCCAGCTTCGGGCGCACCATCCATATTTACTAGATGCCCGCTGCCAGTTTCAGCACTAAAGGCCATGCCATCTTTACCAAGCCATTTAATTGTTGCTTGCATCTTTAATCTCTCATTTGTACTTGATCAACCAATTAAATCATATATCGATTACTTTTATTTAAAAAATAGCCAATAAAAACAACAGCATTTTTAATCTTTTCAAATATAGCTTATTTTTTTTAAGTATTTATTGTCAAATTCTCGAGATTTTTATAAAATACAGTCTTGTCTCCTCCGCCCCTTAAAGGTGGATTTCAGCCCAGGAAGTACTTTCCTGGGCTTTTTTTTGCTACAATCTAAGGCTTCCCTGTTTGCCCATGGGGAAATTGTTGTACCAGTCTTTAAATTTACACTGCGAGCCTGCAACCATAAGCGGAGCCAAAGGAAGGGTTTAAAAACTGTTTTAGGGCTTAACAATTTAAGGTAATCATGAAAACTTTCTCAGCAAAACCGCATGAGGTGAAGCGTGAGTGGTTCGTGATTGACGCTACGGACAAAGTCCTCGGTCGTGTCGCCAGTGAAGTGGCACACCGTCTACGCGGCAAGCACAAGCCAGAATTCACCCCCCACGTTGATACTGGTGACTATATCGTCATCATCAATGCAGCTAAATTACGCGTTACAGGCACAAAAGGCTTGAACAAAATTTATTACACGCACAGTGGTTATCCTGGCGGCATCTACGAAACTAACTTCGATAAGATGCAAGCCCGTTTCCCTGGTCGTGCTCTCGAGAAGGCTGTTAAAGGTATGTTACCTAAAGGCCCCCTTGGCTATGCAATGATCAAGAAATTGAAAGTTTATGCAGATGCTGACCACCCACATTCGGCTCAACAGCCAAGTGTTCTTGAGATCTAAGGAGCCGATATGATTGGAAACTGGAACTATGGTACTGGCCGTCGTAAAAGCTCAGTAGCCCGCGTATTCATCAAGGCTGGTAAAGGTGAAATTGTCGTTAACGGTAAGCCTATTGCCGACTACTTTCCTCGTGAAACATCACGTATGATTGTTCGTCAGCCTTTAGAGTTGACTAACCATGCTGTTACGTTTGACATTAAAGTAAACGTTTCTGGCGGTGGTGAGACAGGACAAGCTGGAGCGGTTCGTCACGGTGTGACACGTGCTTTGATTGATTATGACGCTGCACTGAAGCCAGCTTTGTCAAAAGCAGGTTTCGTGACTCGTGATGCTCGTGAAGTTGAGCGTAAAAAAGTTGGTTTGCATGGCGCGCGTCGTCGCAAACAGTTCAGCAAGCGATAATTTTTTTGCTGTTCTACAAAAAGCCGCGCACTGCGCGGCTTTTTCTTTTCTACAATAGAGATATTGGAGGGTATTAAATGATCAAAGTCGGCATAGTTGGTGGAACAGGTTATACGGGCGTGGAATTACTGCGTTTGCTTGCTCAGCACCCTGAGGTAGAGTTAACTGCTATTACCTCGCGTAAGGAGGCAGGTTTGCCTGTTGCTGAGATGTTCCCATCTTTGCGTGGCAGAGTAAACCTTTGCTTTACATCGCCCGAGGACGCCAAGTTAACTGAATGTGATGCTGTGTTCTTCGCTACACCACATGGCGTGGCAATGGCCCAAGCAAAAGAGTTATTAGCAGCAGGAGTCAAAATTCTAGATTTGGCGGCTGATTTCCGTTTAAAAGATACTGTTGAATTTGAGAAGTGGTACGGATTACCTCATTCATGCCCTGAAGTTCTAGCAGAGGCTGTTTATGGATTGGCTGAAATTAATCGTGAGGCTATTAAGAAGGCTAGGATTGTTGGCTTGGCTGGCTGTTACCCAACTTCAGTTCAATTGGGTTTTGCACCCTTAATTTCACCAAAATCCACAGGTGGAAAGAAGTTAATTGATTTAAAACATCTTATTTCTGACTCCAAGTCTGGTGTGTCTGGCGCTGGCCGTAAAGCTGAGGTAGGTACTTTGATGGCTGAAGCTAGCGATAACTTCAAAGCATATGGCGTCAAAGGTCACAGGCATCATCCAGAAATACTTCAGGGCTTGTCTGCTATTGCTGGGGGGCAAGAGATAGGTTTAACTTTTGTGCCTCATTTAACGCCGATGATCAGAGGTATTCATTCAACGCTTTATGCTCGAATCCTTCCAGATGGACAAGATGTTGATTACCAAGCGCTTTTTGAGAAGTTTTATGAGGGTGAGCTATTTGTGGATGTGATGCCTGCTGGCAGCACACCTGAGACTCGTTCAGTTAGAGGAAGTAATGTTTTGCGCATCGCGGTTTATCGCCCCCAAAGTGGTGATACATTGGTGATATTGGTTGTTGAAGACAATTTGGTAAAAGGTGCTTCTGGTCAGGGCGTCCAGTGCTTAAACCTGATGTTCGGTTTACCAGAAAATATGGGTTTAAAGCACATAGCGCTTATGCCATAAAGCCCCTACAGCAAATATTGATTTTGAAGCCTACAATATGGGACATGTAACAAAAAGGAGTTCGTTATGACAGCAACACAAACAGTACAAGCAATAGAAAATTTAGAGCCACCAATGCCGCTTGTTTTTACAGACAGCGCAGTCGCAAAGGTTGCCGATTTGATTGCAGAAGAAGGTAACCCAGATTTGAAATTGCGCGTTTTTGTGCAAGGTGGTGGTTGCTCAGGTTTCCAATATGGCTTTACTTTTGATGAGGCTGTTAATGAGGACGACACTTTGGTTACCAAAGATAACGTTACTTTGTTGATCGACTCAATGAGTTTTCAATACTTAGTTGGTGCTGAGATTGATTACAAAGAAGATATCAATGGTTCTCAGTTTGTAATCAAGAACCCTAATGCAACAACAACTTGTGGCTGTGGTTCTTCTTTCTCTGCTTAATTAAGTGGGATAGTGCGCGCCTAAAACGCGTAAACCTCTAGCACCAGTGACGGCCGGCAAATTTGCTGGCCGTTTTACTTGGTGAGACCACGCCAACCAAGCAAACGCCGCAGCTTCAACGGCTTGTGGATCAATACCAAATTTTTCTGTTGTTTCAATGGGACTCACTAAAAACGGGCAGAGACTCTGAAGTGTATTTATCAAATATTTATTTTTTGATCCACCACCACAAATAACTAGTTTTTTAGTTAGTGGGGCATATTCAATGAGCGATTGGGCAATACTTTGTCCGGTTAATGCCAGAAGAGTTGCTTGGATATCTACAGGGGATCTCGTTTTGCTCTCAGTGACCGCCAAATGATGATTGAGCCAATCAGCATTGAATAAATCTCTACCAGTACTTTTTGGAGGTGCTTTCTTAAAAAAGGGATCACTCAATAAACTCAAAAGTAGCTTTTCGATAACTTGTCCTTGGGCAGCCCATTCACCACCATTATCGAACGGCTTATTAATGGACTGAAGTGCCCATTGGTCCATCAAAGCATTTCCGGGACCGCAATCGAATCCTGATACTAATTCTTGATCTGAAGCGTTTTTAAGCCCTGGGAGAAGGCTTAAATTCGAAATACCTCCGATGTTAAGAACAGCGGTTGCCTCTGGCTGTGCAAATTGAGACCAATGAAAGCTTGGAACTAGGGGGGCACCTTGACCGCCAGCTGCTATATCCCGAGTTCTGAAGTTGGCCACCACATTAATTGAGGTTTTTTCAGCTAACAAGGCTGGATTTAAAGACTGCAAAGTGTAGCCAATACCATCATGAAGACCAGGCTGATGTCGAATAGTTTGGCCATGTGCTCCAATGGCTTGAATATCCGAAGCTTTTAAATTGGCAATTTTTAATATTTTTTCAACTACCAGGCCATAATGAATCGCTAGTTGATTAGCAGCTAAAGCTTCATGATGAAGCTCATTTTCAGAGGATTTTTGGAGTTGGAAATAAGTCTGTCGTAATGAGGCATCCATTGGGATATCGGCATGAGCTAGCACTTTAAGTTTTCCGTCATCAGAAATCTCTGCCAAAACAGCATCGATTCCGTCAAGGCTGGTTCCAGACATAATTCCAATGTAGTAATTCTTCATAGGGGTAATCTCTTAAGTGATGCGACAATACAATATATAAAATTAACGTAACCCATAGATTATGTCTTTAGATAAAGAGAATAAAACAGAACAAGCCAAATATCCAATAACTGATCAAGTTTTGGAGGCGCTCTCTGTCACCAAGAGAGCTTGTGAGGAGTTGTTGGTGGAGTCTGAGTGGTTGACTAAGTTAGCCCGTAGTGAAGCAACAAAAACGCCTTTACGGATCAAATTAGGCTTAGATCCAACTGCGCCAGATATTCATTTGGGCCATACCGTAGTACTTAATAAGATGCGTCAGTTACAGGATTTAGGTCACACAGTTATTTTCTTGATTGGCGACTTCACCAGCATGATTGGTGATCCATCAGGCAGAAACGCAACGCGACCACCCCTTACTAAAGAAGAAATTGCTGTTAATGCAAAAACTTATTATCAGCAGGCGAGTTTAGTTCTTGATCCAAGTAAAACAGAGGTGCGTTACAACAGTGAGTGGAGTGATCCCTTAGGCGCTCGAGGCATGATTCAGTTGGCTGCCAAATATACGGTGGCTCGCATGTTAGAGAGAGATGACTTTACCAAGCGCTACCGCAGCGGAATTCCGATTTCAGTTCATGAGTTTTTATACCCATTGATGCAAGGTTATGACTCGGTGGCTTTAAAGAGTGATTTAGAGCTAGGTGGCACGGACCAGAAATTTAATTTACTCGTTGGTCGTGAGCTCCAAAAAGAGTACGGTCAAGAAGCACAATGTATTTTGACAATGCCGTTATTGGTTGGAACTGATGGCGTTGACAAGATGAGTAAATCTAAGAACAACTTCATTGGCATCAGTGAAGCGCCAGGTGAGATGTTTGGTAAGTTGATGAGCATCTCCGATGATTTGATGTGGAGCTATTTTGCACTTTTATCATTTAAGCCATTGTCTGATATTGCCAAAATGAAAGATGAGGTTTTGCTAGGGCGCAATCCTCGTGACTTTAAAGTGGCTTTAGGTCAGGAGATCGTTGAACGATTCCATAGCGCGTCAGCAGCGGAAAAAGCGCTAGAGGATTTTAATCACCGAGCTAAAGGTGGTATTCCTGATGATATTCCTGAAGTCTCTTTGACGGGGGCGCCTCTAGGTATAGGTCAACTTTTGAAGCAAGCTAACTTAGTGCCAACTACATCAGAAGCTATGCGCAACCTAGAGCAAAATGGCGTCAAGATCGACGGTGAGACTGTTAGTGATAAATCGCTAAAAGTTAATGCTGGGACCTATGTGATTCAAGTAGGTAAGCGTCGGTTTGCCAAAGTAATCCTTACTTAAAAAAATATACAGCAACCATCATGACGATTATTTATCTGATCAGACATGGTGAAACCATGTGGAATCGAGAAAAAAGATTACAGGGTCATATTGATATTGGTTTAAATGAGCGTGGGCATTGGCAAGCTAAGAAAATTGGCCAACACTTATCTGATCAATCAATTGCAGCTGTTATTTCAAGCGATTTAAGTCGCGCTATGGATACAGCTCAAGCTGTAGCTGTTCACCATCAAATAGAGTTATTGCTAGACGAGGGCTTGAGGGAGCGTCATTACGGCATCATGCAAGGCTTGAGTCATGATGAAATTATTGAAAAACATCCCCGCCATCACGCAGCTTGGAAAAATCGCGAAATTGATTTCGTACCTGAGTCTGGGGAAAGCTTGCAGCAGTTTTATGATCGCGTTTTAAAATCTACTATTACGTGGGCGGAGCGCTACCGTAATCAAACAATAGCTATTGTTGCTCACGGCGGTGTATTAGATTGCCTCAATAGAGCTGCAACAAAACGATCATTAGATGCAGTTAGAGATTTTGAAATACTCAATGCAAGCCTTAATACCCTCTCTTATAAGGAGGGGGAACTTGAATTAATTGAGTGGGGCAATGTTGCACACTTGCAGATTACCGATGAAGGCAACGATTACTCTTTAGATGAGGTCGACGGTAGCCCTAAGTGGGTATAGGCTAAAGCAGTCGCAATTCGACCTCTTGGAGTCCGTTGAAGGAAGCCTTGCTGAATCAAATATGGCTCAATAACATCCTCAATAGTTTCTCGTTCTTCGCTAATGGCTGAAGCAAGATTATCAATACCTACTGGACCACCATCAAATTTATGAATAATTGCTTCTAATAGTTTTCTATCCATTAAATCAAAACCAACGCCATCCACATCAAGCATCGATAAAGCAGCATCAGCGATATCTTGAGTAATTTGACCATTACCTTTAACTTCAGCAAAGTCACGAACACGCCTTAATAAGCGGTTGGCGATACGCGGTGTGCCACGTGAACGTTTTGCGATTTCATGTGCGCCACGATCATCTAAAGCTGCATTAAGTAGCTTTGCTGAGCGCTTAACAATCAAGGATAACTCTTCAGTTGTATAAAACTCTAATCTAGCAACAATTCCAAAACGATCTCTGAGGGGATTAGTCAACATACCAGCTCTTGTAGTCGCACCAATGAGCGTAAAAGGCTTTAAATCCAATTTAACGCTACGAGCAGCTGGCCCATCACCAATCATGATATCAATGGCATAGTCCTCAAGAGCGGGATAAAGAATTTCTTCAACAATCGGAGATAGTCGATGAATCTCATCAATAAAAAGAACATCGTTTGTTTCTAAATTAGTTAATAGGGCAGCCAAATCACCAGGGCGATCAATCACGGGGCCGCTGGTTTGACGCAAGTTAACCCCCATCTCTTTGGCAATGATATGCGCGAGTGTTGTTTTACCTAAACCTGGAGGGCCAAACAACAAGACATGGTCCAAAGCTTCTTTGCGTTGTTTGGCAGCAGAAATAAAAATTTCCAATTGTCCGCGAGCTTTCTTTTGCCCGACATATTCATCTAATTGTTTTGGGCGAAGCGCGCGCTCTAATACATTGTCATCACTGCTCGCAGTGCTGACAACTATGCGCTCTTCGCTAGAATTCGATGGGTCCGGGGAAATATCGTCTGTTTTAATGGCCATAACTACAGTTTATAACGATTGGCTAATTGTTTAAGCTTTAGAGAGTATCTTAAGAGCCATTCGGATTCCATCGCTAACAGAAGAGCCTGCCATCACATGTTTTAAAGCCACTTGAGCTTCTTTATCCGAGTAACCAAGGGCTGTTAGGGCTTGCATGATTTCAACCTGACTGTCAGGCTCGGTTAGCTGATTACTTATCCCAATATCTGCACCTAACTTACCTTTTAATTCAAGCAATAAACGTTCGGCTGTCTTTTTACCAATTCCCGGCACTCTAGTTAAGCGGGCAGATTCTTGAAGCGTGACTGCTTGAGCTAATTCTTGAACACTCATACCTGACAGTAGGGACAATGCTGTTCTTGCACCAACACCACTGATCTTGATGAGGGCCTTAAAAGACTCTCTCTCTTGTTCGGTGCCAAAGCCAAACAATTGTTGAGCATCTTCACGCACTACAAAATGCGTTAGAAGTGTCACTGTTTGACCAATGCTTGGCATTTGATAAAGTGTGCTCATTGGCACATCTATTTCATAGCCTACGCCATGACAATCAACTAATAATCTAGGTGGGTTATTGGCAATCAAAGTGCCTTGTATTCTTCCGATCATATCGATATCTTAAGCTGATTAACCCAATTGTTGTAAACGTTGTTGAAGCTCGCGGTGGTGAGCTGCGCAAATAGCGACTGCTAAAGCATCTGAGGCATCAGTTCCAGCAACTTTATTTAGCCTTAATAAGCGCTTTACCATTTCTTGAACTTGGCTTTTACTAGCTCGACCAGTACCAACAATCGCTTTTTTAACTTCTAGAGCACTAAATTCCACCATGGGGAGTTGGTCAGCAACAAGAGAAGCAATCGCTGCGCCACGTGCCTGACCTAATAACAAAGTAGAGCCTGGATTAACGTTGAGAAAAACTTGTTCAATAGCCGATGCTGTAGGTTGATATTTATTAACTACTTCTCTGATGCCAGAATAAAGAATGGCTAGTCTTTGCGGGACTGGTATTTCAGTACCGCCCGTTTCAATCGTGCCAGACGCTACATACTCTAGGCGTTGACCTTTAATATCAATGACACCAAAACCGGTGACTCGAAGGGCGGGATCAATTCCTAGTATGCGCATAATTTAATGACGGAAATGACGTGTGCCTGTATAGACCATGGCAACTCCACGCTCATCCGCTGCAGCGACTACTTCATCATCACGCATACTGCCACCTGGTTGAATTACACATGTTGCACCTGCATCAACTACAACATCAAGACCATCACGGAATGGGAAGAAGGCGTCACTTGCTACAGCAGAGTTTTGAAGTGTTAAGCCAGCATTTTGTGCTTTGATGCTGGCAATCCTAGCTGAGTCGATACGACTCATTTGTCCCGCACCAACGCCGAGAGTCATGCCATCACCACAGAATACGATCGCATTTGATTTGACGTATTTAGCAACACGCCATGCAAACATGAGGTCATCCATTTCTTTAGCAGTGGGTTGGCGCTTTGTTACTACACGTAATTCATTTGCCCCAACATTTTTGATATCAGGGGTTTGAACTAATAAACCACCTCCCACACGTTTAATATCTTGGGGGTTAATAGTTTCAGCCAATTCAATTTCAAGTACCCGCACATTTTGTTTAGCGGCAAATATTGCCAAAGCTTCAGGCGTGAATGCTGGCGCAATCAAAACCTCTACAAATTGTTTTGAAACAACTTCAGCAGTGGGACCATCACAAGGACGGTTGAATGCAATGATGCCACCAAATGCTGAGGTAGAGTCTGTTTTAAAAGCCTTCTGGTAAGCCTCTAGTGTCGAACTTCCAATTGCAACACCACATGGATTAGCATGTTTAATAATCACACAGGCTGGCTGACCGCTGGTCACTGTATTACCAAAACTCTTGACGCATTCCCATGCAGCATCAGCATCAGCAATATTGTTATAAGACAACTCTTTGCCTTGGAGTTGGCGATAGTTGGCTAGAGCACCTGTAATAACTTGCGTATCTTTGTAAAAAGCCGCTGCTTGATGCGGATTTTCACCGTAACGCATGTCTTGAACTTTGTTAAAAGCAAGGTGAAGTGTTTGTGGGTATTCACTACGTGTTGTGTGATTAAGATCTTCACCTAAACTTGATAGGTAGTTGGCGATTGAGCCATCGTATTGTGCTGTATGGGCATAAACCTTTTTAGCTAACATGAAGTTAGTTTTGAAAGAAACTTCATTTTTATTAGATTTCATTTCTTGTAAAACATGATCGTAATCCGTTGGCGAGATTAAAACGGTTACATCTTTATGATTCTTGGCTGCTGCCCTTAGCATGGCAGGGCCACCAATATCAATATTCTCAATGGCATCTTCAAAAGAACACTCTTTTTGAGCAACTGTCTTTTGAAATGGATACAAGTTAATCACCAACATATCAATAGCACCAATACCGTGCTCTTTTAATGCTGACATATGTTCTGGAAAATCTCGACGAGCCAATAAACCACCATGCACCATAGGATGCAAAGTCTTAACGCGACCATCAAGCATTTCAGGGAAACCTGTTAACTCCGCAACCTCAACGACTGGTAAACCGTTATCAGCAAGCAATTTGGCAGTACCTCCCGTGGAGATAAGCTTTACACCACAATCATGAAGTGTTTTTGCAAATGGCACGATGCCGGATTTATCTGATACTGAGAGGAGTGCTGTACGGATCATATTAGTGCTCTATTTAGGTGATGAATGAATAAAAAGATGAATAAATTAAACAGTAGTGTTTGGCATTTATAGGAGCCCATGTTCGACTAATTTTTTTCTAAGGGTATTTCTATTAATGCCTAAATATGCTGCTGCAAGCGACTGATTCTGATCAGCGTGTTTCATGATGAGTTCTAGAACTGGTTTTTCCATCACAGTGAGAACCATTTGGTAAACATTGCTAGGGGCGGTTTCACCTAAGTCATCTAAATAACGTTTGAGGTGCTTTTCGATTGTTTGACTAACTGGATGTTGTTGGGGTGCGTTCATATTACGCTGCCTCTAAGTAAATTAATTGTTCTGAATCTTTTTTTAGTGAATCAAAAAAATGATTCACAGCTTGTAATTGTTTTTGGCAGTCATCTATTGTGTTCATATGATGCCGGAAGGCATGGGAACCTTTAAGGCCTTTGCAATACCAAGCAATATGTTTTCGAGCACTGCGCACGCCCGCGTAATCACCGTAAAACTCATAATGGTCAATTAGATGATGATTCATGATGCCTTGAATCTCATTGATCATTGGCGCCGGGAGATATTCACCTGTTTTTAAGAAATGATTAATTTCTCTAAATATCCAAGGTCTTCCTTGTGCAGCACGGCCAATCATCAAGGCATCAGCGCTAGTTAATTCAAGAACTCTTTTGGCTTTCTCAGGCGAGTTGATGTCACCATTAGCAACAACAGGTATGGCTACCGCATTTTTTACAGCAGCGATTGTTTCGTATTCGGCTTCACCGTGATAAAGATCTGCTTTAGTGCGCCCATGTATCGTTAGCATTTCAATACCGCTGTCTACAGCAATTTGAGCAATCTTAATAGCATTCTTATTATTTCTATCCCACCCAGTTCTTATTTTTAAAGTCACTGGTACATGAGGGTGATCTTTTTTAACTTGACTCACAATAGTTTGCAAAATCCTACCCACCAGCACTTCATCTTTTAGAAGCGCAGATCCAGATGCTACGTTACAAACTTTTTTGGCTGGGCAACCCATATTGATGTCAATGATTTGAGCGCCGCGATCAATATTGAGTACAGCTGCTTCAGCCATGACAAAAGGATCTGCGCCTGCAATTTGAACTGAGATGGGTTCCACTTCGCCATCATGATTGGCACGTCTTAGAGTTTTTGGGCTATTCCAAAGCATGGCATTTGATGCAATCATTTCTGATACTGCATAACCCGCCCCAAGCTGCTTACATAATTGACGAAAAGGTCGATCAGTTACCCCCGCCATAGGGGCCACAAAAAGATTATTTGGGAGTGTGTGAGGACCTAATTTCATCAGGACATCACTTTAACATGGGAGTATAAAATCTGCCTAAATTTTAGGCAGATTACTGAAAGATAAAAAAGAGTTATCTTTGACCAAACATCATTTGGCGAGTAAGACTTTGTTTTATGGGCGCTAAGATTTGTAAACTTGATAAAGCGATGCCACGAGCACAGATGACTGGTTTCAATTGAGATGTAAAGATCCTGGCTAAAAAATCAGTACTTGCGATGGTTATATTCCTATCCGTTTTTCTTAGTTTTTGATACTGATTTAAAGCTTCATGCACACTGTTACAAGAGGCAATTGATTCAGCTAAGGTATGAGCATCTCTCAAGCCTAAATTTAATCCTTGTCCAGCAACTGGATGCATTGTTTGTGCAGCATTGCCTATCCAAACCTCATGACCTTGAATAATCTCTTTGCGAGCGTTGAGCCCTAGCTCGTAAGATTTTAATTCTCCAACTTCAATGAAGCGCCCAACTCGTGAACCAAAAGATTTTTGTAGATCAATTAAAAAAGCAGCTGGGTTCTCGGCAAAAAGATCTAATCTTTTTTGGGTTGCTTTAGGATCTCCACACCATACTAGATTCAGATATTCATGGCCTTTGTGATTTGGAAGAAGTGCCAAAGGCCCTTCTTCGGTAAAGCGTTCCCATGCGAGGTGCTGATTGATACGATCTGTTTTGACCCAACCAACAATCGCAGCTTGCTCATAATCTCTATAGATTTCTTGCCATTCTTGTTGCTTAAAAAGTCCACCTTCAGCGTGGATAACAACATCTGCCAATGAACTTTTATCTAATTCATCGATCTTCTGATTATGGCGCCACCTAAAGTTGGATGCATTCTTAGAGATCTTTTGAAGTGCCTGCCGAATCGATAAATGAATTTCAGCATATCGAACAATGTGACCTAGAGCCTCTTGTTGAAGTTCTTCGCGCCGAACGATAGCTCTTCCAAAATGACCTCTATGAGAAACATGTATTTTGTGTATGGGAGGCGAGTTATTTGGCCAAGCCCCAATATTTTTTAATAGTAAGTGACTACCCTGAGATACCGCAATGCCACGGCTGTCGCCATTTTTTATGGCATCGTTGGATTCTGGAAGGCGGTCGTATAAATCAAGATGCGTACTAGGTATTTTTTCTAACAACCATGCTGCACAGGCAAGACCGACAGGTCCCCCACCAATAATGGCAATCTTTTTCATGCCGTATGTTTCATCAGATATTCTATTTCTGATACTTTAACTGGAACACCACGACTCATTAACTCGCATTCACCAGACGTTACTAAGGCATCATCTTCGATCCTAATGCCAATATCCCAGAACTTTGGATCAATATCATCAGATTTTCTGATGTAGATACCTGGTTCAATAGTAAGAACCATATTTTCTTTAAGGGCTCTCCATGGTTTTGGAGTGGTAGTGCTATTTAATTCACGGTAGTGACCAACATCATGAACGTCCAAGCCGAGCCAATGACTTGTTCTATGCATAAAAAAGCGCTGGAATGCTTTAGTTTCGATTGCGTTTTCGACGCTACCAATTACTTTTTTATCCAGTAGGCCCAAGTCTAAAAGTCCTTGAGTGATTACTTTAAGAGCAGCATCATGAGGCGCCTGAAAGTCAAAACCTATTTTTGTAACAGCGATAGCAGCTTCTTGCGCTGCTAATACGATCTCATAAACAGCTTTTTGTGTAGAGCTGTATTTTCCATTGATTGGAAATGTTCGAGTTATATCTGATGCGTAACCATGTAATTCACAACCGGCATCAATTAGACATAACTCACCATCTTTTAATAAAGCGTTGCCAGCACGATGGTGTAAAACGCAGGCATTAGCCCCACCTGCAACGATACTGTTGTAGGCAACACTTTCAGCACCTAAACTTCTAAATGTATGAAGCAATTCAGCTTCAAGGTGGTATTCACATAAACCGGCTTGAGATGTTTGCATGGCTTTAATATGACCTCTGGCTGCAATCTTCCCAGATTCACGCATAAGTTTGATCTCATGAGTATCTTTAAATAAACGCATCTCATGAATTATTGCCTCAACATCAAAAAGAGCTTCAGGCGTGGTCATACCGGCCCTTACTTGAGATTTAACTTTCTCTAACCAAGCGCGCAGTTGTTGGCTTTCTTCGCTCGTATTGTTAAGGCGAGCAAAAATGGCATCCTGATTACTTAATAGCTCAGGTAGTTTTGTATCAATTTCAATATTTGGATAAGCATTGTCGATGCCGAGATAGCCTGGTGCTGCATCTGGCCCGAGCCTCCAGCCGTCCCAGATTTCTCGCTCTAAATCTTTTGGGCGACAGAATAATATAGTCTCAAAGGAATTTTTTGTTATAGACATCACCAGCGTTGCCCCTGGCTCTGAAAACCCCGTCAGATAGTAAAAGTCTGAGTCAAACCGATATGGGAAGTCACTGTCTCTATTACGGTATTTTTCTGAAGCAGTTTCAAGAATCACAACACCACTGCCACTTTTTTCCCGTACAGATTGAGCAAGA
This sequence comes from Polynucleobacter meluiroseus, assembly GCA_945879115.1. GTDB lineage: Bacteria > Pseudomonadota > Gammaproteobacteria > Burkholderiales > Burkholderiaceae > Polynucleobacter > Polynucleobacter meluiroseus_H. The sequence goes on along the minus strand of CAMDUR010000001.1, from coordinate 105,749 downwards.
CGAGCACGTCTTGATGCATAAATTTGTTTTGGAAATTCTGTTGTGGGGATCATATTTTTCTATTCAGCTCTATTAATCTTTCCGGCGTGCCAACATCTACCCAATCTACATTTAATAGCTCACCAGTAACTTGATTCTTAGACATGGCTAACTTTAGTATCGGTGCTAGTTTTGCAACTTCACCCATCTTAATACCTTTAAGTAAATCTTGGTGGTAGATCCCTGCACCTGAAAATGTATAGCTTTGAACCGTACCTTTTTTCTCAGTAATGTGATCCTTATTCAGGCAAAAATCTCCATCCATGTTGTGATCAGGGTTATTAACAAGAAAAAGATAAGCGAGGACTTGCTGTTTGCCTTGGCGAAGATTGTCAACAATCATCTGAATTTTATTAAATGGGAAGTCCGGACAAAAAATATCGCCGTTGATTGCAAAAAAATAATCTTTAATAGCCATCATTGACATGCCTTGCCTTAAGCCCCCTGCAGTTTCTAAAGCAGACTTTTCTTCGGATAAACAAATATGGAGTTCCGGGAAAGGGGAGGCCTTGATATGCTGAATAATTTTTTCACCAAGCCAGGCATGATTGATCACAATTTGATGAGCGCCATTTTTTGCCAAATTTTCAAGATGCCAATCTAAGAGTGTTTTATCTTTGACGCTTAGCAAAGGTTTTGGTACATGGTCCGTCAGAGGACGCATTCTTTCTCCGCGACCAGCCGCTAGGACCATACAAGGAATCTGAACGCGAGAGCTCATAGTTAAAAGGTTAAACCATCTGGACGTTGAATACCTTCTACTTTATCCAATAAACGCACCAATGGTTTGAGGCTGATATATCTTTCAGCTACTTTGCGTGTGTATTTAAAAACAAGCGGCATATCTTTGAGGTAGCCATTCTTTCCATCACGATGATAAAGTCGCGCAAAAATACCTAAAACCTTGAGGTGTCGTTGAAGCCCCATCCATTCAAAGTCACGATAAAAGTCACCAAATTCATTTTGAACAGGTAAGCCGGCTTTACGAGCCATTTCCCAATAGCGAATCACCCAGTCCATTTGCTCAGGTTCTTCCCATTCAATATAAGCATCTCTAAACAGCGATGCTAAATCATAGGTAATTGGCCCGAACACGGCATCTTGGTAGTCTAAGATGCCCGGGTTCTTGTTATCTGTAACCATTAAGTTTCGGCTATGGTAGTCCCTGTGAACTAACACTTGAGCTTGGGCGAGGTTATTTTCTAAAATAAGTCCAAAAACCTTGGATAAATCTTGCTTTTCAGTCTCGCTTAGCTCAATTTGAAGATGTTTATCTAAATACCAGTCTGGAAAAAGATCCAATTCTCTAGATAAGAGCGCTCTATCGTATTCAGGCAGCTGCCCTTGATTCTGTATCAACTGTATCTTAATTAAGGCTTCTGAAGCGTCCTGATACAGTTTGGGGGCTGTTGATGGATTGAGGGCTGTTAGGTAGGTTTCATTACCTAAATCAGACAAAAGAAGAAAGCCTTGAGCAATCTCAGCCTCCAAAACAACTGGAACATGAGCTCCAGCATCAGCCAAAAGCTTTGAAATATTGATAAATGGCCTGGTGTCCTCGTTTACTGGAGGGGCGTCCATAATGATAAAACTGCTGTTTTGGGTAGATTTATCCCCCAAAACCCTAAAGTAACGCCTAAAACTTGCGTCACTGGATGCGGGTTTGATGGAATGGGGGTCAATTGACCACTTTGGCGCCAAGTTGGTTAGCCAAGTATTTAATTCAGATAAGCGGGTATCAGTCTTCATGGCTTCGTATAATAAAAGCACTTAAGTAATATGCCTAAAACTTTTATTACCCCGAGCTCGACACTCGATCTAAAAACCCCGCTACTCAGACAGCTGCTAGCGGTTACATTTGCTTCTTTGTCCTTGCCACAGTTAGCTTATGCTGAAGAACAGATAACTCCTCCTGATTTACCACTCAAACTTCGATTAGAAGACCAATTACTGGTTCGCCCAGTCGTTCCTGATGACTTATCACCAACTTTTACTTCCTCGAAGAAGCTCGATGGTGTTATGGATCGTCAAATGCAACTCGATGGGGATGCAGTTATACGAAGAGGTCGAACGGTTATTAAAGGTGATGTCATTGTTTATGACCCTGATACTGATGTTGTCGATATCGAAGGTAACGCTACTTTATTAAAAGATGCAACTTATTTCAAAGGTACTAGAGCTAAGTTAAGAGTAGATGCTCAACAAGGTTGGATGGAAGATCCAGATTATGAGCTAAGAGATATTGGCGGCTACGGCAAAGCTGACCGCGTTGACTTTAAAGAAGACAATGAGTTTGAACTTGAAAACTTGACTTACAGCACTTGCCGACCTGAAAACCTAGATTGGTATTTATCAGCTAGCAGAATGGACGTTGAGCAAGATACTAAATCAGCGGTTGGAACGAATGCTGTTTTACATTTCTTTAACGTCCCGGTTTTATACACGCCCGTTTTTGCATTACCTGTGGGATCCGGGCGTCGCTCTGGTTTTCTATCTCCTACATATGGATCTGTAAGTCGAGGAGGCGTCAAAGGCTGGGACATTACATTGCCTTACTACGTTAATATTGCTCCTAACCGAGATATGACTTTATTCCCAAGATATATCGAGGGACGTGGTGAGCAGTTGGGAGCGGAGTTTCGCTACTTAGATAGAAATTATGCTGGAGTTGTTACTGCAGAAGTACTTGATGATGCCGCATTTGGAAAAAATCGTTGGGCATTTAGCGTAAAGCACACACAGAATCTATCAGCAGGATTGGTTGGTTACACAAATTTCAGTAAAGTTTCTGATAATCTCTATGTTGATGACTTGGGCAAAAGTTTAAATGGTGTGATTAATCGCCAGTTCAATCAAGAGGTCGGAACTAGGTATACCAACGCAGGTTGGAGTGTTCTAACTCGCGTCCAGAATTACCAAACACTACAACCTGACCCAACCATTCAAACGGCTCTTCCATATGACCGTGAGCCACAGGTGAATGCTAAATACATTCGTAATAATTGGAATGGGCTTAACTTTTCTTTTGAATCTGATGCAACCAGATTTACATATAAGGGTTTATCTAGCGCAGACAGAACATTCAGTGCTGGTAATCGTGCTTATGCAGTTTCTTCTGTAGCTAAGCCATTTATGATGCCTGGATATTATCTAACCCCTAAGTTAACTCTTAGGTCTACGCAATATACGGTTGATCCTTTTCCGGGGCAGGCGGACTTAAATCGTAATGTGACATTACCAACCTTTAGCTTAGATTCTGGATTGGTATTAGAGCGAGATGCCCTTGAATTAAATAATGTCTTCAATAGAAACATTTTGATGACTCTTGAGCCAAGGGTCTTTTACGTTAATACACCTTATAAGAGTCAATCAGACTTGCCCTTATTTGATACTGGCGCTGCTGGTTTTGGCATTTCTCAAATATTTAGTGAGAATACATTTGCTGGTAATGACCGTATTGCAGATAACAATAAAGTTACCTTAGGTGTTACTTCAAGAATTTTAGATGCTGATACGGGTGTTGAACGTTTGAGAGGTGTCTTAGCTCAGCGTATTGATATGTCTGGTCAGCAAGTAACATTGACAGGCCCAGCACCAACACAAGCACAAACTAAAAGATCTGATTTGTTAGCAGGTCTTTCAACGCGTTTAGCTGGAAACTTCAACTTAGATGGTTTGGTTCAATATAACGATCAAGTTAGTAAGTTAGTTCAGCAGAGTATTACCGCAAGCTACCGACCAGAGGTAAGGAAATTAATAAATGCCAGCTATAAGAGATCGGTAGATATAAATAAAAAAGATATAAACAATAATTTACTCGCAACAACAGATCAATATGAGCTTTCAGGCCAGTGGCCTATTGCTCGACAGTGGTATGGTGTTGCTAGGTACAACTATGATTTAATTTCTAACCAAGTTCTAAACCGCGTTGCAGGTCTTGAGTACGATGCTGATTGTTGGGTGGTGAGATTGGTTCAACGCCGTTATCAAAATACAACCGTTTTAGCCACCTCTGAAATCTACATGCAAATTGATTTCAAAGGCTTTTCCGGTTTTGGCAATAACTCAATTGACTTAATTCGTTTTAATATTCCTGGATATGAACCAATTAGCCCTAATCCTGCACCAATATCACCATTTGAAAGTTACGAATGAAGCTAGATAAATTTATTTTTTGTACTCTTGGTTTTGCCTTTATTGGGGGTGCTGTTCAAGCACAAAAAGCCAATCAGTCAATTGACCAAGTTGTGGCCATTGTTGATACCAGTTTAATTACAAAGGTTGAGTTGGAAAGACGCATCAATCTTATTGAAAGACAATTTAAGGCCGCAAACCGTCAATTGCCGCCGATAGCTGAATTGAGAAAGCAAGTCCTTGAAAGATTAGTTTCTGAGCAGATCCAACAAAATATTGCTAAAGAGCAGGGCGTCAAAGTTTTAGATACTGAATTAGATCGAATCTTGAGTTCCGTTGCCGGCCAGAGTAAATTAACAGTTGCTGAATTTAAAGCTAAAGTAGAAAAAGAGGGAACCTCTTTTAATAGGTATAAAGAAGACTTACGCAAAGAAGTAATTTCCGCAAGATTGCGTGAGCGAGAGGTTGATGCCCGCGTTCGCGTTAGTGAAGCAGAAATCGATAACTATATTGCTGAAAAAAATAGAGGTAAAAATACAGAAGCTGCAAGCGGTGAAGTTTACTTAGCTCAATTAGTGGTTGGAACTGCGAGTAACGCGTCCGCATCAGATTTGGCAAATGCCCGTGAAAAAGCAGAGGCTATCCTAAAGCAAGCATTAACAGAAAAAGATTTCTTAGGCTTTAGTAAGCGGATTGCTATAACCGGTTCAGGTATCCGGTCTGAAGATTTGGGTTATCGAACTCTAGAGCGATTACCTCAGTTACTTGTAGATGCTTCATCTGGAGTGGCTTCAAACCAAGTCGTCTCAAGATTAATTCAAAGTGGCGCAGGCTTCCATATTATTAAAGTAATGGATCGCAAAGGTTTACCTGTTGGTGCGGATGCTGAAATTTCAGTAACTCAAACCCAAGCCAAACACATTCTTCTTAAGCATCGTCCAAGTTTGACTGATCAAGAGGCTCAAAGACGATTAAATGGCTTTAAGGAGCAAATCAAGATCAAAGCAGCAGACTTCTCTCAATTGGCCAAAAAATACTCTGAGGATGGCAGTGCGCCTAATGGTGGTGGGTTAGGTTGGATGTCCCCAGGAGAGTTGGTTCCAGAATTTGAACAGGCTATGAATCGATTAAATATCAATGAGGTCAGTGAACCAATTAGAACAGAGTTCGGTTGGCATCTAATTCAAGTTGTTGAAAGGCGCGATGCAAAGTTATCTGCTGATAAGCAAAGAGATTATGCTCGTGCCGCTATTCGCGATAGAAAATTAGATCAAGCTTATGAGGACTGGATTCGCCAAATACGTGATAGCGCTACTGTCGAAATTAGAAATCTTGATTAATGATGATTCATATTGCTCTAACCACAGGTGAGCCAGCTGGCATTGGCCCTGAGATCAGTGTTAGGGCAGCATCACAATTTTTAGATCAATACGATGATGTTGTGATTCATTTAATTGGTGATAAAGCACTTCTAAATTCATCTAATGAGCGATTAATTATTGAGCATCAAGCTTTATCAAAACCAGTGAAAGCTGGTGAGTTGAATGTTGAAAATGCTAAGTATGTTATTTCTACTCTTGATCATGCAATTGATGGCTGCATAGCTGGCACATATGATGCTATGGTGACTGCACCAGTTCAAAAAAGTATCATTTCTGAATCAGGCGTGACATTTACTGGTCATACCGAATACCTTGCTGAGAAGTGTCAAACACCATTGGTGGTGATGATGTTGTGCGGGAAATCAGCTTTTAAGTCAGATCTCTTGCCCGATGAGTTAAGAGTTGCTTTAGTCACTACACACATTCCTTTAAAAGATGTTTCATATGTTATTTCAAAGGAGCTGATTGAAAAAACAATTGAGATTATTGATAAAGATTTAAGAGAGAAATTTAGTATTTCTAATCCTTGTATTTATGTTGCAGGTCTCAACCCACATGCTGGAGAATCCGGGCATATTGGTCGTGAAGAGATTGAAACGATTATTCCGGCATTAGAAAATCTTCGCCAAAAAAAATATAAAGTCATAGGCCCTTTGCCTGGGGATACTATTTTTACCCCTTCAAATTTAAAAGAAGCGGATGTTATTTTGGCAATGGCGCATGATCAAGGTTTGGCACCTTTCAAGTTTGCAACCTTTGGTGAGGGAGTCAATGTGACTCTAGGACTTCCAATTATCAGAACTTCTGTTGACCATGGTACGGCATTGAATATAGCTGGAAAAAATATAGCTGATTCCTCAAGTATGGTTGCCGCCTTAGAGTTGGCTCGCAAAATAACAAGGAATAAGCGTGGCACATCAGGCTCGTAAAAGATTTGGACAACATTTTTTAGTTGATAGTGGCGTCATTCATGCGATTGTTCGAGCTATTGAGCCAGATCCTCAAGATGCTGTCATAGAAATTGGCCCAGGCTTAGGTGCTATGACACGACCTCTGTTAGCTTCTCTAAATGAAATGTCTGTTGTCGAGTTAGATAGAGATTTAGTAAAGCGCTGGAAATCTGAATCACATAAAAATTTAACTATTCATGAGGCAGATGCACTGAAGTTTGATTTTCTGAGTTGGGCTAAAAATGCACGTGAACAAATTCAGGCAAATAATTCTAAAACAAAGGTAAAGATCGTAGGTAACTTGCCTTACAACATATCCTCCCCTCTTTTATTTCATCTCATGGACGCTGTGGACTATGTAGATGAGCAAGTTTTTATGTTGCAAGCTGAGGTCATTGAGAGGATGGTAGCTCAGCATGGGGATTCAGAATACAGCCGCTTATCAGTAATGCTGCAGTCAAAATACCATTTAGAAAGCGTCTTAGATGTTCCTCCTGAGGCTTTTGACCCGCCACCTAAGGTGAACTCTGCAGTGGTTAAAATGATTCCCAGAATTGATCTTAAATTAACTGCCTCTGAATACGAGTCTTTAGCCTCTTTAGTTTCAATGGCTTTTGCCCAGCGCAGGAAAGTGTTAAGGAATAACTTATCAACTGTCAAAGAGCGTTTAAATCTTTCAGATGACACCCTTGCTTTACGCGCTCAAGATATCTCGGTTGAGGATTACATTACTTGGGCTTGTAAGCTGGCGCATCAATAACGCGCATTTCGGCTTCAATCCATTCCTCTGTTGCTTGATGAACTTGGCCAGCTGATTTATCTGCGGTGTTGATAGCGGGCCCCATTGAAACAATAATTTTTCCTGGGTACTTAAGAAAGCTATTTTTTGGCCAAAAATGCCCTGCATTGTGAGCAATCGGTATCACCCACGCATTGGTAGCACTAGCAAGGCGAGCCCCACCTTTATGGTACTGCGGAGAACTTCCAACTGGGGTACGAGTGCCCTCAGGAAAAATAATAATCCAGAGACCTTGTGCTAAGTACTTTTTACCTTGAGAAGTAATAGAGTGTGAAGCTGCTGCACCTTTAGATCGATTTATATGAATCATTCTAAGTAAGCCCAAGGCCCAACCAAAAAATGGAATCCAAAGGAGCTCGCGTTTAAACACGAAGCATAATTGCTTAGGCATGATAGCTAAAAGAGCAATTGTTTCCCAAGCCGATTGGTGCTTCGAAAGTAAAATCACTGGCTGATCAAGCATGGCGTTAATGTTTTCCATGCCTCGTACTTGATACTCAATGCCACAAATTTTCTTTGCAAGGAGGGTTATCGTCACGTTCCAAAGCCTTGCTAATTCATAACGTTTTGCGGGGCTTATAAATGGAAAAGTTAAAAAGCAAATCGTTGCCCAAAGGGGTGTAAAAACCAACATGCTAAGAAAAAAAGCGATTGATCTGATTTGAATCATGTGCGCTGAATAAAGTGATTAGCAAAAGCCATGAGATCTTGATGGATTGCCGTATATGGCGGTAGTCCTCCACTGGCTCTAGCTTTTTCGCCTTTACCAGTCAGTACTAAATGTGGTTCTGCGCCAACAGCAACACCTGCAACTAAATCTCGAATGCTATCACCAACTATAGGGACACCTTTAACTGGTATACCATATCTCTCTGAGATTTTTTCAATCATGCCGGGCAGTGGTTTTCTGCAATTGCAATGGTCGGCATCGGTATGCGGGCAAAAAAAGATGGCATCAACATGTCCGCCAACTTTAGCCAATAGGCGATGCAACTTATCATGAATAGCGTTAAGCATATCCATGTCATACAGACCTCTACCGACACCTGATTGATTCGTGGCAATCGCAATGTGATAGCCAGCTTGATTGAGTTTAGCAATTGCCTCTAAGCTGCCTGGTATTGGAATCCATTCATCAGGTGATTTGATATAAAGATCACTATCTTCATTGATAACACCATCTCTATCTAAAATGACAAGCTTGGAATGGGGAGTTTTGGAAGCCATAATTTAAGAAGCTAGCTTTCCAATATCTGCCACTTGATTCATCAGGCTGTGTAGTTTCGATAGTAATGCTAGGCGATTATTTCTTAATGCGGCATCTGGATCCATAACCATCACATCATTGAAGAATCGATCGATGTCATCTCTTAATGTTGAAAATGATTGAAGAGCGTCTGTGAAGTACCCTTGTTCAAAAGCTTTATTGACGGTTGGCATGATTTTATCCAAAGCTTTGGCAAGAGATATTTCAGCATCAACTATAAGGAGTTTTTGATCAACTACTTTAGGGATTTCAAAATCAACCTTTTTAAGAATGTTACCAATACGTTTATTTGCACTTGCTAATACTGGTGCTGCATCTAAGCTACTAAAACGGCGAACAGCTTCAAGTCTTTCTAGGACATCATCCAAAACTTGAGGGTCTTGACTTACAACAGAATCCACTTCGTTAGTAGAGAAGGCTTTGCCATCTAAGCTTTGATCTTTTAAGTAAGCTCTTAATCTATCAAGGATAAATTGATGAATGAGATCTAGCTGGGCATTCTCTTTAACTTCAGCTTGGCTAAATTGATCTAGTGCGCATTGGATTAATTGGCGAATATTTAGAGGTAACTTCTTTTCAAGCAAGATTCGGCAAATACCGAGTGCATGACGGCGAAGCGCAAACGGATCTTTTTCGCCTGTAGGTGATAAGCCAATACCCCAAATGCCTACTAATGTCTCTAATTTGTCAGCAAGAGCTAGAATTGTTCCAGTGTCAGTTATAGGTAATAAATCCCCCGCAAAACGTGGAGCATAGTGTTCCATACAGGCCGCTGCAACATCTGGATGCTCTTTATCGTTTAACGCATAGTAGCGACCCATGACACCTTGAAGCTCAGGGAACTCGCCCACCATATCCGTCAGTAAATCCGCTTTTGCTATTTTAGCTGCGCGCTCTGCTAGTGAGACATCGATAGCCGGATGACTAGTCTTTAATAAATGAGCAATAAAGCCAGCAATTTTTGCAACCCGCTCGGTTCTTTCAAGTTGCGTACCAAGTTTGTTGTGATAAACAACTTTAGACAACAACGGGGTTCTATCAATTAAAGATTTTTTACGATCTTGCTCATAAAAGAATTGCGCATCAGCTAAACGAGGTCTGACCACCCTCTCGTTTCCGGAGATGATGGCGTCCGGTGTTTTTGTTTCAATATTAGAAACAATTAAAAACTGATTAGATAATTTGCCATTGACATCTGTCATGGCGAAGTATTTTTGATTGGTTTGCATCGTCAAGATCAAGCATTCTTGAGGAATAGCAAGAAACTCCTCCTCAAACTGACAGGTATAAACTGCTGGCCATTCAACCAAGGAGCAAACCTCTTCTAGTAATGAGTCAGGCATTAATACTTGCTTGCCTTGGGAGGCCTGCATTAATTCAGAACGCATTGTTTGCATGCGCTCGTCATAACTAGCAATTACTTTTCCAGAGTTTCTTAAAGTTTCAGTGTATTGATCAGCATGCTCAATTTTGATAACACCACTAGACAAAAAGCGATGCCCTAAGGTTGTATTGCTCGAGCTCAAACCAAGGGCTTTTACTGAAATAAGCTTTGAACCATGAAGGGCTAATAAGCCATGGGCTGGCCTTATAAATTCAATATCTTGAACTTGCTTGGTGCCTGGTGCGATTTGATAGCGCATCACCTTAGGAATTGGTAATTTAGTCAGAGTTAAATCAATGGCAGTTTGTAAGCCTTTAGATAGTTCTACACCAAGAACATCTAGCGTGAGATAGAAAGTTTCTGCTTTATCAGTGCCCTGTCTTTCTAAGGATTCGATCGGGGTATCTGAATGACCCAGAGAGGCTAACTTTTTTAATAAAGGTGCGGTGGCTTGACCTGAACTGTCTATTGCAATAGATACAGGTAATAATTTTTCTTGTACCCGACGGTCCGGAGCTTTTTCTAGCACCTCTGAAATATGAATGGCTAAACGTCTTGGAGTTGCAAAACTTGTGATGACACTTGTCTCAGTGAGAAGACCTTGATTTTTTAAAGATTGAGTAATGCCATCTGAAAAACTTTCACCTAATTTTTTTAATGCTTTAGGGGGAAGTTCTTCGGTAAGAAGTTCTAGCAATAATGAAGCTTTATTCATTACTTGCTCCCATCTATTTGACACATCGGGAACCCTAATTTCTCACGAGACTCATAATAAGCTTGGGCAACACTTCGAGATAGATTACGAATACGACCAATATAGGCTGCCCGCTCAGTAACAGAGATGGCTCCCCTTGCATCTAAAAGATTGAATGTGTGGGCAGCTTTTAAAACCATTTCATATGCTGGAAGCGCCAGAGGTATTTCTATTAAGCGTTTAGCTTCACTTTCATAATTACCAAATTGCTGAAACAAAAAATCAGCATTGGAGTATTCAAAATTGTATGTTGATTGCTCAACTTCATTTTGATGGTACACATCGCCATAACTCACGCCATCAGTCCAAACTAAGTCATATACGTTTTCAACTTTTTGAAGATACATGGCTAAGCGCTCGAGACCGTAGGTGATCTCTCCCAAAATTGGTTTGCAGTCAATACCACCAACTTGTTGGAAATAGGTGAACTGAGTTACCTCCATACCGTTGAGCCAAACTTCCCAACCAAGCCCCCAAGCACCAAGCGTTGGATTTTCCCAGTCATCTTCAACAAAACGAACATCATTTTGTTTTAAATCAAAACCTAATGCTTCTAGGCTACCCAAATACAAATCTAGAATATTTTCAGGTGCTGGCTTTAAAACAACTTGGTATTGATAGTAATGCTGTAAACGATTAGGGTTTTCGCCATAACGACCATCTTTGGGGCGTCTTGAAGGCTGTACGTAAGCAGCTCTCCAAGGCTCGGGCCCTAAAGACCTTAAAAAAGTGGCGGTATGTGAAGTACCAGCGCCAACTTCTAAATCAACAGGCTGAAGAAGGGCACAACCTTGTTGGTCCCAGTAGTTTTGAAGAGTAAGAATGACTTGCTGAAAGGTAAGCATATTGTAGGTTTCCTGAACCCCATGATTTTACCTTTCTTAAGAGGATTTAGACCACTTTTTAGTTTGTTGCCAGCCAAGAACTAATATTCCGATTGAAAGTAATAAGATCGGTATGTTCCCCCAGGTAACAAAAGGTGTTATCCCAGAATAGGGCTGCACGTGGTTTTTAAGCATGCTTTGTTTAAACTCAGGTAGTTGGGCAACTATCTGTCCTTGATGATTAATAATGGCTGTGATCCCTGTATTAGTCGCTCTTAAGGTTGGGATACCCGTTTCCTTAGAACGTAATTGCGCAAGTCTCAACTGTTGTTCAGCAGCTTGGCTATCACCAAACCAGGCAAGATTAGTGAGATTGATCCATAAATGATGTTTGTTGGAGGCATCTCTTTGTCTGGCTGCTATTTCATCCCCAAAAACATCTTCGTAACAAATCATGACGCCGGCATTTATGGATTCTTCACCATACTTAATCACAAATGGAGCTTGATTTTTTGGTCCACGATGAAAATTACCTAAGGGTGTTTTGACGGCATCAACAAACCACTGAAATCCCCAGGGTACAAATTCACCAAAAGGTACCAAGTGACTTTTGTCGTATTTGTAATTATCTTTATTAGTTTGAAGACCTAATGCTGAATTGGAGTACTGACCTGATGGGCTTTTACCAACAATACCCAAAAGAATATTTTTCTCAGGATTATTTTTCAGAAGGTCTGTAAAGAAGGAATCAGGGAGCAGTTCGTGAGGAATTGGTACAGCTGTCTCAGGTGCAACAATGAGGGCACTTTTTTGCTCTTCGATGGTTTTTTTATAAAAATCAATTTGAGTTTGAATATGTTGAGGATCAAATTTTAATGTTTGAGGAAAATTACCTTGAATGAGGGTGACCTCAATTGGTTCACCGATGGCTTGAGTAAATGGAATGAATCCTAAAACTTGACTGAATGAAATAAAAGAAATAACAACAATAAATTTTGTCGAAATGCTTTTTTTACTTTGACTAATGAAGCCTGCAATTGCTAATACCGCCCAAGTGCATGCTAAGCCCCCAGCAATAGGTGCCCAGGCATAAAAGGGACCGTCAACTTGGGTTTCTGCAATGCCGGCCCATGGAAAGCCTGTGAACAATTGCCCTCTTAACCACTCGCAAATTGTCCATAAGCTAGCAATACTTAAAACTCTCCAGAAGGGATGTGTGATGAACGAAGATAACTTCAGAGCTAAGGCAGGGAATATTGCTAAATAAGCAGACAAGGCAAAAACTGCGAAGATGGCTAAGGGAGCCAACATACCGCCGACATCATGTAAGCTGATAAAGATCCACCATAGAGCATTACAAAAATAGCCTAAGCCAAAAATCCAGCCATACTTAAAATGGTGTTTATTTAAAAATATAAGATGGATCAAAATTCCTAAAGCAGGAATAATCAACCAACCTCCATAAGGCAGCTCTACTAACCAAGAGCATGCGCTACCTAAGAGGAAGAAAAGAAGTGCTTTAGTCAATTACTCTGAAGGATCTTTTGGGGTAATGGGGCTAGCTAACAGAACGTGTAATTGTCTTGCGTCAGCGCGTTGAACTTCAAAATGAGTATTGTCAATGTTTAGCGATTCCCCTTTATGAGGAACTCGGCCTAATTTTTTCAAAATGAAACCAGCAAGCGTATCGTTGTCTTCATCCTCGAATGAAGTTTTTAGAACTTCATTTACTTGCTCTAGTTCTGTAATGCCACGAATTCTAAATTTACCGTCTTCTAAGCTGATGATGTTATCTTCAATATCATCAGTATCATGCTCGTCTTCGATGTCTCCAACGATCTGCTCTAAGACATCCTCGATGGTAACAAGACCAGCCACGCCACCATATTCATCAACAACAATGGCAATGTGATTGCGGTGATCACGAAAGTCTCTTAAAAGAACGCTTAAACGTTTAGACTCTGGAATGAAAACGGCAGGTCTTAACCAGTCTCTTAGTTGGAAGTCATCTTCTTGAGAGCGTCTTAATAAGTCTTTAGCAAGCAAAATGCCTATGACATTGTCTCTATTGTTTTCATAAACAGGGAAGCGGGAGTGGGCTGCTCTAATCACTTCGGCGATCGTATCTTCGACTGTACCGTTGATATCAATCCAATCAATTTGAGCTCGTGGAATGAGAATATCTCTTGCTGCTAGCTCTCCAACCTGAAAAACACCCTCAATCATCGATAGGGCATCAGCATCAATTAAGCCATCGGCTTGAGCTTCTTTAAGAGTTTCTAAAAGCTCAACCCTTCTCTCTGAAGGCGTTGCAGGAGTTGGCGTTAGCAGATTTGCTAAACGTTCTAAAAGAGTTTGGGGCTCAGGTTCTGTTGTCATATAGGGTAAGAATAACGCATTTTTGTTAAATCAAACGTAGGGGTTGCCCTGCTTTAATTTTTTTAGTATCGCTATTTCTAGTTCTTCCATGGCTTCTGCTTCTACCCCATCTTCATGATCAAATCCCTGAGCATGAAGTGTGCCATGAACAATTAGGTGGGTGAGATGTTGCAGAAACTCTTTTTTTTGCTCTTTGGCCTCTTTTTCAACCACTGGTAAGCAAATAACTATGTCGGCTATGACTTCACTAGACTCTGGTGGTGAGTCATAAGGAAAAGTTAGAACATTGGTGGCGTAGTCTTTATGTCGATACGTTGAGTTAAGCTTTTTGCCTTCAGCTTGCCCTACAAACCTTAAGGTGATGGTTGCATCATTTTGTAATGCTGTTTTAACCCATTTCCTTGCTTTCAAGGTAGTAATGACCTCTTCCCATTTTTCTTGCAGTTTGGCTGTGCCAAACTGCACATCTAGGTTTAAACGCTTTATCTTTCCAATCATTGGAGTACCAACTCTCCACGCAAAGAATGTGGAAGAGCCTCCGTATATTTAACGGCAATTAATTTTCCGATTAAACGTTTAGCATGTTCACTCTCAATAGCAATCAATACAACACGACCATTTTCAGTTCTTCCCTGAAGATGCAAACCATCACGCGCCATACTTTCCATCATGACGCGCTCTGTTTTACCAATCATTTTTTGATTGATTTCTAAAACGTGCTCATCAATTTTTGCGACTAATTGCTTCAACCGTTTATTTTTTACGTCTAAAGGGGTGTCATCTTTAAGATTGGCCGCTGGAGTTCCCGGACGCTCGCTGTAAACAAAACAATAACTATTGTCAAACTTGAGCTCTTCAACTAATTTCATTAACTGATTAAAGTCTTCATCAGTTTCACCAGGAAAGCCAACAATAAAGTCACTGGATAAGGTGATATTGGGCCTTACTAATTTTAGCTTTCTGATAAGACTCTTGTACTCTAGGACTGTATAACCTCTTTTCATACCCGCCAAAACTCGATCTGATCCATGTTGAACTGGCAAATGAAGGTGATCAACTAATTGAGGTATCTTTGCGTAGGCATCAATCAGTCTTTGAGTAAATTCTTTAGGGTGACTAGTTGTAAACCGAATACGTTCAACCCCTGGTATTTCTGCAACATATTCAAGCAACATGGCAAAATCAGCAATATCACTCGAGTTGCTCATAGTGCCGCGATAGGCATTGACGTTTTGCCCAAGAAGATGAATTTCTTGAACACCTTGTTGCGTTAGACCAGCCACTTCAGTTAGAACATCATCAAAAGGTCTAGAGACCTCTTCTCCTCGGGTATAAGGCACAACGCAATAAGTGCAGTACTTAGAGCAACCTTCCATAATCGAAACGTATGCAGCGCCCCCTTCAACTTTTGCGGGGGGAAGATTATCAAATTTTTCAATTTCAGGAAAACTAATATCAACTTGAGGAATTCCAGTTTTTCGGCGCTCATTAATTAGCTCAGGTAAGCGGTGTAAAGTTTGAGGCCCAAAAACAATATCAACATAAGGAGCTCTGGTAATAATGTGCTTACCTTCTTGGCTAGCGACACAGCCACCGACTCCAATCAGTAAATCAGGTTTATTAGTCTTTAGTTCTCGAAGACGGCCTAGGTCTGAAAAAACTTTATCTTGTGCCTTTTCTCTAATTGAGCATGTATTTAAAAGAATGATGTCTGCATCTTCAGGCGTGTCTGTTTTAATAAGACCCTGTTTGGCATTTAATATATCGGCCATTTTGTCTGAGTCGTACTCATTCATTTGGCAGCCGAAGGTGCGGATATAGACTTTTTTCATATAAGTACTATTTTACGTGCTTTAAAGTAAAGAACCGCTCGATGAGCGGTTCTTTATCTTCGAAAGATTTAAACCAATTAAGGTTTGATATAAGCAAAGCGGTCTCTTGATTGAAGTTGACCTATTCTTGCAACGCCAGAGGGCGTATATTCAGCATCAAGAATAAATTGCTCTTTTTTAAGACTTCGATTTTTAAGGGTAATTTCGCAGATTTCAAACTTAACGCCCCGCGCTTTAAGAGCCCCAACTAATGATGCATAGTCAATATTAGGATTCTTGGCGTCTTTTGCACCTTCCATTAAGAAATCAATGCCATTTGCATGGGTAACAACGGTAATTTTTGTTGCCGGAGCAATGTCTAAGTGATTGCGGATGTTTCTCAAACCCTTAGTGGCCTGAGTAGAAGCATCATCAATGTGATACACGACTTTATCTTCTGCCATTGATAAGGAAGAAAAACCTAAAAAGACGATCGCTAGAGTGGTTTTAAAAAAAGATGGCATTTTTATCCTTAATAGATTGATTTTTTTATATGGTTTGAGCATACATCTCAATGCTAGAAAAGAAAATAGCCCACCTAGGTGGGCTATTGAGTATTTGGTGGCGAATCAGGGATTCGAACCCCGGACCTGCGGATTATGATTCCGTCGCTCTAACCGGCTGAGCTAATTCGCCAAAGACTGAAATTATAGCTTATTTCCACTATTTCACCCATCTTCGGGGTTTGGTAAGAGGATTAATAAAGCTTTTTTAAATTAAGACGCTTCAGCCAATGGCAAGTTAATTAACAGGTTTTGAGGCTTAAATTTCAAACATTTATCTGCATCGTGAGCCATAGCGAGGTAAATAGGCTTTCCCATAACTTCTTTCATCATCCGACCTTGATCGATGAACTCTAGTTTGAACAAGCAAAGTACTTGAGCCAATTTAGTGTTATCTACAGATTGTCCTTTGTATAAAGCGTTCAAAATCTCTGTTGCAGTGACATCAAGACCAATATGCCAAGACCATTTGGAGTCTGTAATCTGTCCCTGAGGAGTGATCTTGACTTTAATACCATGGAAGTGAGCTATCCATTTTTCTAAGAGTTTGGAAAGTGCCGCGATGCCATCTTGATCGAAATTAAGTTGCAACACAAAATTGCGGCTTTCATTTTGTCCCCAGTATTCTTCTGAATTATCTGATGTTAAAACATCAAGATCAATGGTCCTAAGCGGGACAGAGTTTTGTTTTAATAATTCGCCAATACTTCCAAATCCACCAGTTTCTGCATATCTCTCAACTATTTCTTGATCAGCTGACATGATGTGACCATCGTCTGTGATCGTAATTTTCTGCATTCTAAATAATAGCTCTGCTGCCCTAGCGTCCAAGGCTGAAGGCTCTTCACCTAATAGATGTTGACAAAGTATTTGCGTCAGTTGGTCAACGAATAGTGGAGGTACATCAACGCCGCCACCTTGAAATAAGCTTAAGTAAAAACTCTCAATGGATTTAGCCTGAACTAATTTATCGCGAAATCTTAACCAAATTTCATAATTTACTTGGATATCTTGGTCGGCCATTTTTTTAATATCGGCAACATTAATAGGTACGCGCGGGTTATCCAAGAGCATTTGGTGAACAGCTTGCTCTTGTGAGCAGGACTCGGCTATGAGGGCTAACTCCGGCCTATTTAAATAGGAGCGAAGAAAGTCATCAGTAACAATTAATTGACGGTCAGCGTTAATCGATAAATGTTGGTAATTACTATTGGGCCAGTATGTGCGCATAAATTTCTATCAAAGTTATTTCAGTATTGTGCAATGAAAACAAAAAGCCACAGATTGCCCGTTTAACTATCATGGTTAATAGGCCATCATTATTAAGCTCAAGACTTCTATTGAATGATTATTTTTTGAGCTAACTCTTGGTTGCGACTTTGATTAATTGTAGTTCACGATATCATCTAGATTCAACAGATTGGATTAAATATGGACTACTTCATCATTTTCAGCATAAGTAACTTTTTAGGTTTACTTATCACTTATTTTTATCTTGTCAAAAAGGCTAAGATTATTACTTTTGTTGCTTTGATTAAAGGGGCATGGGTGTACGGAACGATTATCAGTATGTTGATTGCGATACCCTATTACTTATATAACTAATAAAGTATTTTGATATTTTTAAATCTGCTCATAGATCAGTTGGTTTGGCATCATTTTTTTCATAGGTATGCATTTTGTGCGCGTATACCCAAATAATCGCTAAATAAATAAAGAGAGCTCCTTGAGCTCCCCACCAATAAGTGAACTCCCATCCGAAGAATGAAAATCTTAGGAATTCTGGCGAGAGTCCAACTAAAAGAGTGGTTAAAAACCAAATCAAAATAAGAGTTTTAGTCAAACGTTTGTTTTTAAACCAAGTATTTTTCATGCATTACCCACTGGAAGGTAGACTCTCATACAAGTGCCATATTTAGAGCGATCTTCGTCATAGAAGTATTCAAGTATTTCTAATTTCCCGCCATGCTGAGTAGCAATTTCTTTGACGATCGCAAGTCCAAGACCACTACCCTCCACATCACTTCCTAAGACCCTATAGAAGCGCTCTAAAACTCGTTGACGTTCTTCAGGCGGTATTCCTGGCCCCGTATCTTTTACCTCAATAACAAGCAGATTAACCTGATTAGAATGTCTAACATCGACAGTTATATGCCCATGAGCTGGCGTATATTTAATGGCGTTATCAATTAAGTTATTAAATAACTCTTTCAACATGACCGGATTGCCAAATATTTGTAAATCCTCATCGCGTGCCTCGTAACCAAGGTCAATATTTTTTTCCCATGCTGCATTGAGCCAATGTTTAGTAGCTTGTGCAGCCTCGACAGATAGATCAATCAGAATTTTTTCATTAGTGTTAGTAAGGTTCTCCATACGAGCTAGAGATAAGAGTTGTTGGACTAAACGAGTTGCTCTCATGGAGCTGTCAGATATTTGCTCAAGAGATCTCTGAAGTTCTTCAGGGCTACTTCCTCTTTGGGCCAGTTCGGCCTGCATGCGAAGGCCTGCCAGTGGCGTTTTGAGTTGATGAGCAGCATCCGCAATAAATCGCTTTTGAGAGAGAACCGAATCTTCTAACTGATAAAGAACATCATTAAAGCTAGAAATTAAAGGCATGATTTCTAGAGGTGCCGCGCGTTCTTCAATTGGACTGGTGTCATCTACTCGACGCTTTTTAATACGGTTTTGCAAAGCATTTAGCGGAGCCAATCCCCGTGTTAGTCCAAACCATACGAGCATAACAACAATTGGAAGGATGATGAATTGGGGAAGAATCACGCCTTTAATAATTTCATTGGCAAGCTGCGCTCTTTTTTCAAGGGTTTCAGCTACCTGAACGAGTAATACTTTTGTAGGTTCATTAACATCGAGCGTGACTTGAGTACTGGCAATCCTTACCTCATCTCCATTGACGCGACTATCCCGAAAAGTGGTAACCCCAATTTGAAGTGACTCTCCCTCTATCGGAAGTGGTAAATCTTTATCTCCAGCAATAAGTTCACCGTTATAACCAATAACCTGAAAATAAATCGTATCGCTTTCATCGGCGCGTAAAATTTTTCTGGCCGCCATTGGCAAAGTGAGGGAAATTCGACCATCAACTCTTTTAATTTGTTCGCCAATAGCTTGAACGCTATTTTCTAAGCTTCGGTCAAACGGAGCATTGGCGATTGACTGAGCAACAAGATAAGTGACTGCAATACTCATAGGCCATAAAAGTAGAAGTGGCGCTAGCATCCAATCTAATATTTCCCCAAATAAGGATCTGGAATCCCTATCGTTAGGGCGTAGTTCATAAGATTCCGGAGGTAGTAGCTTCTTAAGCTCCACATCAATAGCGGGGTGAACGTCTCCCATGTTATGACTTAGGCGTTAGGATCTTGAGCAGGGTTTGCTAGATTAACCGCCGGGGTAGGCGCTTGAAATTTCTCAAGACAGTATCCAAGACCCCTTATGGTTGCAATTCTGATACCGCCTACTTCAATTTTCTTCCGCAGGCGATGAACATAAACCTCAATGGCGTTGTTACTGACTTCTTCGCCCCATTCGCAGAGATGATCAACTAATTGATCTTTTGATACCAATCGACCTACTCGTTTGAGCAGAACTTCTAGTAAGCCCAACTCTCTGGCTGAGAGTTCCAGCATTTTTTCGTCAATAAAAGCAACACGCCCGACCTGATCGAACTGAAGAGGCCCATGCTTAACAAGCGTTGGGCCGCCTCCAGTACCACGCCTAGTTAATGCTCTAACACGCGCCTCAAGCTCGGATAAGGCAAAAGGTTTTGCCATGTAGTCATCAGCACCAAGGTCCAGCCCTTTTACACGCTCCTCAGTAGAGTCAGCGGCAGTCAAAATTAAGACTGGTAGCATTGAATTTCTTGATCTGAGGCGCTTTAAAACCTCAATACCTGACATTTTTGGCAATCCCAAGTCAAGAATCAGCAAATCAAAAGCTTGGGCAGAAAGGGCTAAATCCGCAGAATGGCCGTCCTTAACGTGGTCAACCGCATAACCAGATTGTCGTAATGAGCGTGTAAGCCCGTCAGCTAGTACGTTATCATCTTCAGCTATCAGTATTCTCATACAACCTTTTCAGCAAAAACCTACTAGTTATTAGAACTTTACTGATTGAATATAACAAAATAGGGCGTTTTAATGGATATTCTATCAAGGAAAAGAAATTCCTTGCATAGAGTACTGTTTTTATATACAGTAATTACTGTAGATTTAAATATATCAAAAAACACCTAATTTTGAATAAGGACGATTATGGAAGACCAAAAGAAGAAATCAAGATCTGAATCGGGATCAGGATCAGCCCCTGCCGATATAGAGGGCATGAGCTCAGAGAAGCAAAAAGCATTAAATGCAGCCCTTGCGCAGATAGAGAAGCAGTTTGGCAAAGGTTCCATCATGCGCCTTGGAGATAGCGACATTGGTCAAGATATCCAAGTTGTGTCAAGCGGATCACTAGGTTTGGACATCGCTCTTGGGGTCGGTGGTCTGGCCCGTGGTCGTGTTATTGAGATTTATGGTCCCGAGTCTTCAGGTAAAACGACTCTAACGCTCCACGCAGTAGCAGAGATGCAAAAACTGGGTGGTACATGTGCATTTATTGATGCTGAACACGCCCTAGATGTTCAATATGCCGCTAAGTTAGGTGTAGATGTTAATAATTTATTAATTTCTCAACCTGATACAGGTGAGCAAGCTTTAGAGATTGCTGATGCGCTTGTGCGTTCTGGCTCTATTGACCTCATCGTTATTGACTCAGTCGCGGCACTTGTTCCTCGTGCTGAGATTGAGGGTGATATGGGTGATTCATTACCAGGTTTACAAGCTCGTTTAATGAGTCAAGCATTACGTAAATTGACTGGAACTATCAAGCGAACAAATTCAATGGTGATCTTCATTAACCAAATTCGTATGAAGATTGGTGTGATGTTCGGATCTCCAGAAACAACTACTGGTGGTAATGCGTTGAAATTCTATGCTTCTATGCGTCTAGATATTCGCCGTATTGGTAGTATCAAAAAAGGTGACGATATCGTAGGTAACGAAACTCGCGTGAAAGTAGTAAAGAATAAAGTCTCGCCACCATTTAGAGAAGCCATTTTTGACATCATGTACGGTGAAGGTATCTCGCGCCATGGTGAGATTATTGATTTAGGCGTTGAATGTGACATCGTTGAAAAATCAGGTGCTTGGTACAGCTACAAAGGCGACCGTGTAGGTCAAGGTAAAGATAATGCACGTGAATTCTTAAAAGAGAATCCAGAGATTTCTAAAGAAATTGAAGCAAGGGTTCGTGAGAAATTAGGCGTTAAAGGCGGTGACCCTATAACAGCCAAAGAGCCGGCAGATGCCTAAGAAGCCCGCCCCAAGTTTAATGGGGCGTGCTCTTAGATTTTTATCAAGAAGAGAGCAAAGTCTTCAAGAGCTTCGCAAGAAGCTCTTGCCTTTTGCAGAATCTGAATCAGAGTTAGATGAGTTATTACTCAAACTTCAAAAACAAGAGTGGTTATCAGATGAGCGATTTGCTGAGGGTCTTGTGAGGCGAAAGTCTGAGCGCTATGGAAGTCGAAGAATTGTTGATGAGTTAAAGCAAAATGGTATCGATCAAGAAACTGTTAGCCGTCTTAAAGATGGTTTAAAAGAAAGCGATGCTCAGCGCGCCCACGATTTATGGCAGAAAAAATTTGATGGTCTCGTTCCTGTTGATCAGAAAGATAGAGCAAAGCAAATGCGCTATTTGGTTTCTAAAGGGTTCCCTTTAGATCAAGTTTCAAAAATCATTACTGGGCGCTACTTACCCCCAGACGATCTATTCGATTAGAAGTCCTTAATCATTTCTGATGATTAAGTGGTGTAGACTTCAATCATGACAAATCTACTAACTTCTGTATCACGCAAGCTAATACACACAAGAAAAATCACTACTCAAGCATTTTTGCGTGAGGATGGATTATGGGATCTTGAGGCGAATTTATTGGATACCAAAAGTAAAGACTTTACCCTGTGCTCTGGTATTCGAAAAAGTGGTGATGCAATTCATGACATGACGCTTTGTATAACTATCGATGCCAGCTTTAATATTTTGGATGCTAAAGCCGTAACTCATGCTGCCCCTTATGAGCAGTATTGCAACAAAATCGAACCTGAATATAAGAAGTTAGTTGGTCTTAACTTAGTTAAAGGCTTTCGTATAGCCATAAAAGATCTTTATTCGGGAGTATCTGGTTGCTCGCATATAACTGAACTATGTTCTGTTTTTCCAACTGTTGCCATTCAGAGCTTTCTTGGTGAAGGATTTAAAATAACTGATCAAGTGAGCGGTCAAATACCATTTCAGTTGAACGGTTGTCACGCCTTAAGAACAGACGGTGAGGCTGTTAAAAACTACCATCCAGCATGGTTTGGAACCCCTGTAGTTGATAAAAATCCCAGAAAAAAGTCCTGACACTTAGCGAAAAAGCGATAATAGCTGGCTTGGTTAATAAAAAGCCGTAATAGACAGTGTTAAGTAAGTTACAAATATTAAAATTTTGCGACTATTAAAGAGGACGTCTCAATGAAGATCCATGAGTATCAAGGTAAGGAAATCTTACGCCAGTTCAATGTACCAGTACCAAACGGTATTCCAGCACACAGTGTTGATGAAGCTGTAGAAGCAGCTAAAAAATTAGGTGGACCGGTTTGGGTGGTTAAAGCTCAGATACATGCTGGTGGTCGTGGTAAAGGTGGCGGCGTTAAAGTAGCCAAGAGTCTTGATGAAGTAAAGACTTACGCTTCTCAGATCATGGGTATGCAGTTAAAGACTCATCAAACTGGACCTGAAGGTCAAAAGGTTCGTCGCTTATTAGTTGAAGACGGTGCCGACATCAAAAAAGAATATTACGTTGGGCTTTTGACTGACCGTGCAACACAATCGGTGGTTGTGATGGCATCAAGCGAAGGTGGCATGGATATTGAAGAGGTTGCCGCTTCGACTCCGGAAAAAATTATCAAAGTATTTGTCAACCCACTAATTGGTTTAACAGATGCTGACGCCACTAAGCTAGCCCAAGGTATTGGTGTTCCTGAAGCTTCTCAAGCACAGGCAAAAGCGGTGTTACAAAATCTATACAAAGTCTATATGGATACCGATGCATCATTGGTTGAAATCAATCCATTGATTCTTGAGGGTAATGGCGGCATCAAAGCTTTAGATGCTAAGTTCAATTTTGACCCAAATGCATTATTTCGCCATCCAGAAATCGTTGCTTATCGCGACTTAGACGAAGAAGATCCAGCTGAGGTGGAAGCTTCTAAATTCGATCTAGCTTATATCTCTCTAGATGGCAATATTGGCTGTTTAGTTAACGGGGCAGGTTTAGCCATGGCCACGATGGACACAATTAAGTTATTTGGTGGTGAACCAGCAAACTTCTTGGATGTTGGTGGTGGTGCTACTGCAGAAAAAGTAACTGAAGCATTCAAAATCATGTTGAAGAATAAAGACGTTAAAGCAATCTTAGTTAACATTTTCGGCGGCATCATGAAGTGTGATGTGATTGCTGATGGTGTGATTACGGCCTGTAAAGCGGTGAACTTAAGCGTGCCTTTAGTTGTTCGTATGAAAGGTACTAATGAAGTGCTTGGTAAGAAAATGTTGGCTGAATCTGGCCTGCCGATTATTAGTGCAGACACGATGGCTGAAGCAGCGACTAAAGCTGTTGCAGCAGTTAAGTAAGCCTCAGGCCACGAAAGGAAATTAAATGTCTATCCTAATTAATAAAAACACACGAGTAATTACTCAAGGTATCACTGGTAAAACAGGTCAGTTCCATACTGAAAAATGTCAAGAATATGCTAACGGCAAAGAATGTTTTGTTGCAGGCGTCAACCCCAAAAAGGCTGGTGAAAGAATTTTTGATATTCCCATTTATGCAACAGTAAAAGAAGCTGCTGCCGAGACAGGTGCAACGGTTTCAGTTATTTACGTACCACCAGCTGGTGCTGGTGCTGCGATTTGGGAAGCTGTTGAAGCCGACCTAGATTTAGCAATCTGTATTACAGAGGGTATCCCTGTCCGCGACATGTTGGAACTTCGTAACAGGATGGCAGCTAAAGAAGCCAAGGGTGGCAAAAAGACTTTGTTATTAGGTCCAAACTGTCCAGGTTTGATCACCCCTGATGAAATCAAGATTGGCATCATGCCAGGACATATTCATCGTAAAGGCCGTATTGGTGTAGTAAGCCGCTCCGGTACATTGACATATGAAGCAGTTGCTCAGTTGACAGAAATTGGTCTTGGTCAATCTTCAGCAGTTGGTATCGGTGGTGATCCAATTAATGGTCTTAAGCATATTGACATCATGAGAGCCTTTAATGATGATCCAGATACAGATGCGGTGATTATGATTGGTGAAATTGGCGGACCGGATGAAGCTGATGCAGCTCGCTGGTGCAAAGCTAATATGAAAAAGCCAGTAGTAGGCTTTATTGCTGGTGTAACAGCCCCTGCAGGTAAGCGCATGGGTCACGCTGGTGCCTTGATCTCTGGTGGCGCTGATACAGCTGATGCAAAATTAGCTGTAATGGAAGAGTGTGGCTTTACTGTGACACGTAATCCATCAGAAATGGCTAAATTACTCAAAGCATTGTTGTAATATTCGTATTAAGGCAAAAAATAACGGGAGCCTAGCTCCCGTTTTTATTTCACTTATAAAAAAATATTGAGGATGACATGGAATTTCTGGCAACCATTGATTGGACGGTAATCGCCCAAATCATCATGATTGACATTCTTTTGGGTGGTGATAATGCTGTAGTAATTGCATTGGCGTGTCGTAACCTTCACCCAAATCAACGCCGTAAGGGCATTCTGTGGGGGACGGCAGGTGCAATTATTTTGCGTGTTGTATTGGTGGCTTTCGCTGTAACGCTTCTTCAGATCCCATTCTTAAAGTTCACTGGTGGCATTTTGTTATTGTGGATTGGCTACAAGTTAATGGTTCAATCGGAGGAAGATGGAGGTCACGAGCTTGCAGCTTCGGATAAATTATCTGCTGCTATTAAAACCATCATCGTAGCTGACGTAGCAATGAGCGTTGATAACGTGATTGCTATTGCTGGTGCAGCAGGCCAAGTTGAAGCCTCTCATCATCAGTTTGGTTACATCGTATTTGGATTATTAGTTTCAATTCCATTAATTGTTGGCGGTAGCAGAATCGTTCTGTACCTCATCGATCGCTTCCCATGGATCGTGACATTAGGCGCAGGTCTATTAGGTTGGATCGCTGGCGGTATGATTTTCTCAGACCCAGGTTTGATTAAGCACCTTGGTGCTGGTATTGAAAATTATGCGACGTTAGCGGGCATTGTTGCTGCCTTGGCAGTAATGGGTTACGGTGAAATTATGAAAAGACAAATAAAGCAAAAGAAATAATCTCAAATTAGCCTGATTCAAAAATCAGAAGTTTCATACACAATAACCAGCCCCAATTTAAGCCACCATCTGACATGATGGTGGCTTATTAACGAAAGGACTCAGGAATGAAAAAAAAGAAACAAATTTTGAAAAATAAAAACGGTTTTACATTAATTGAAATCATGGTGGTAATTGCCATTATTGGCATTCTTGCCGCTTTGGCTGTACCCAAATATCAGGATTACATAGCAAAGACACGCATTGCAGAAGGTTTAAGTTTGGCTGCCGCTGCTAAATTGGCTGTGACAGAGATCTACTCTGGTAAAGGTGCCGCTGATATGAGTGATGCTACTCAGGAGACGTTTAAGAGTACGACAACTAATAGCGTTAAAGAAGTAAGGATTGAGAAGACGGGCGCCATTACTGTTGTCTATCAATCAAGTGTTGCTCCTGATGGTGCCAATGAACTCAATATCATGCCTGTTAATAACGCAGCATCAAACTCGGCTCAAGCACTAGATTTGAGTAGTTCAAAATCGGAGCCTTGGGCTGGAATTTGGTCTTGTAAATCACCGACAACAACTTTGCCTAAAAAACTATTACCAGCAGATTGCAGATAACATCAGTCATTAAGTAAAAATAAAAAAAA
The DNA here is from genome assembly GCA_945879115.1 of Polynucleobacter meluiroseus. Classification (GTDB taxonomy): domain Bacteria; phylum Pseudomonadota; class Gammaproteobacteria; order Burkholderiales; family Burkholderiaceae; genus Polynucleobacter; species Polynucleobacter meluiroseus_H. The sequence continues at coordinate 79,397 of CAMDUR010000001.1, read as the reverse complement.
GATAAAAGGGTATGCAATGCATACCCTTTTTGTTTGAAGTAATAACAATCAACTTACTCATAAATTTACTAAGAGTTTGCTACCCAAGTACCCGACTTGCCACCACTCTTCTCGAGTAGCTTAACTTCTTTAATCACCATGCCACGGTCAACCGCCTTGCACATATCGTAAATAGTGAGCAAGCCTATTTGGACACCCGTTAAGGCCTCTATTTCAACACCGGTCTGACCAATGGTTTCTGTAGTAACAGTGCATTGAATACTGGAGTTTTTTTCATCAGTCTGAAAATCAACAGCAACACGCGTTAATGCTATTGGATGGCATAAAGGGATCAGATCGGGGCTTCTTTTGGTTGCTTGTATTGCTGCTATTCTGGCAATTCCAATCACATCCCCTTTTTTATGGGAGCCAGAAGCAACCATTTCAAATGTACTTTTTTGCATTTGAATTGTTCCAGTAGCAGTTGCAATACGATGAGTATGGGCTTTTTGCCCAACATCAACCATGTGGGCTTGGCCACTTTCGTCAAAATGAGTTAAGTTATTCATGTGTGATTTGTACCATAATTGAGCTTATGAGTATGAAAAATCATTCTTTGGCAAAAAAAGTGTTGGCCGCATCCTTGGCTTTCATATTTCAGCCAGCCTTGATATGGGCCCAAACAGACAATAATCGTATTGCACAGGATAATATCGATCGTGCTATGCGCTCTAGCCCTAATTCTGCAGGCATTCCTCAGGTTAATCGCCCTATTCAGCAAACTTTAGTTTTACCTGAGTTGGGAGATTCTTCTAGCATCTCATTATCCCCTTCAGATGAGCGTCAACTTGGGGAAAGAATCATGCGCGAGATCCGAAGAGATCCTGATTATTCTAATGATTTGGTTTTTTATGATTACCTCAATACTATTGGTCAAGCTTTAGTTCGTGCAGCCAGAAAAGAAGGTGTTCCTGGTTTAGATGGTAGCGGTACATTCGCTATTAACTTTGAACTATTTGGAGTTCGTGATAGAAGCATCAACGCATTTGCATTACCGGGTGGCTTTATTGGAGTTCATACAGGATTGATCGTGTCGGCCGAATCAGAGTCTGAGTTAGCTTCGGTTCTTGGACATGAGATTGGTCACGTTACCCAAAAACATATTGCGCGTATGTATGGACAGCAGGGTACCAATTCAATGATTGCCTTGGCATCTATCGTCTTAGCTGTTATTGCAGCCAGTAGGAATCCTAATGCAGCTCAAGGTATTGCAATGGGCGGTCAAGCCTTAGCGATTCAAAATCAATTATCGTACTCAAGAGATGCTGAGCGAGAAGCAGATCGTGTTGGATTTCAAATATTACACTCAGGTGGCTTTGATGTTCAGGGTATGCCTGATTTCTTTCAAAGAATGCAAAGAGCTAACAGCATTATGGAGAGTGGTGTGCCAGGTTATGTAAGAAGTCATCCACTAACCACGGACCGTATCGCTGATATGCAAGATCGTGTGAGAGGATTACCAAGTCAAAAAGTATTTTCATCAATTGAGTTTTATTTACTAAAAGCCAGATCTCGTTTGATTCAAACAACAAGCACCAGTAACTATCCAGAGCTTAAGCAATATTTTGAAAGCCTTGCCAGAAAGCCCGATTTAAGTAAGCAACTTGAGGGTCAATACGGCTTAACTTTGTTAAGTATGAAGCAGGGTCGCCTCAATGATGCTGAAAGTCATCTGCAGAAAACTAGGGCAACTTTACAAAGTTTGGTTTCTCAGGGATCGCCCATACAAAAATATAGTTTAGCTATTGAAAGTACTGGAATTGACCTGATGATGGCTAATGGCCAAACTGAAGCTGCATTAAAGCAGTTAGCTCTGGTTAAATCTATTTATCCAAGGTCAAGAGCTCTAAACGTTGCAACTATTAATTCCCAATTGAAAACTAAACAATACGAGCCAGCAATTACTTGGTTAAAAACTCAATCTAGATCACGCCCTGACGAAACTTTATGGTGGTCTTTGTTAGCCCAGGCATATTCTCAATCTGGCAAGAGAGCTTTGCAGCATTCAGCACTGGCTGAGAAGTATGTAACTGAGGGGGCTTGGGTGGGAGCTATTGAGCAGATGAAGCTTGCAAAGCTTGCTGGGGATGCTGATTTTTATCAAATATCAGAAATAGATGCGCGGGCTCGTCAAATTCAAGAGGCTTATCGCCAGGAGCTTAAAAATAATCGACAAAATCAATAACAGCTAAAAGCGGTTAATACTTTATCGATTTAATGGAAGCCGTGAATCATGCTTGGAAGTTGAATATGTTCTTCTTGAGCAGGGCTTGTATGGATATGAGCGATCCGCCAACCCATGGGACCTTGAACCAAAATATAAGTAAAGTTTAAGAAAAACTCTGGTTCGATTTGTTCGGGCTGTAGGCGAACAGCCTCTGTAGAGTCAAAAAAAGCGGTACCAATAGCGGTATGGCCAATCATTTGAATGGGATCTAACCATAAAAAATGATCTGCTAATATTTTTTTCAAGCCTTCTCTTAGTTCAGCGTGGCCAGTTAGGCGTTTACCGCCCGGAAGAATACAAGTAATTGAGTCTTCATCCATCCATAAATCTATCGAGCCATCTAGATCATTACGATGCAAAGATTCACGCCATGCATCAATTACTTCATCGGGTAGTTGAAAGAGGCGAGCTTGACTTGGCATGATTTTCTATTGAATTGATTGATTAACGGAGTTTAGGACTTCTAAAGGGGTAATGTCCACTAAACATTTTGAGTGGCCTAGGGGACAAATTCTTTTAAAGCAGGGACTGCATTCTAGATGAAGCCAGTGAACCTTAGCCTTTAGAGATAAAGGAGGTGTATGTCTTGGGTCGCTAGATCCAAATATAGCTACCTGGGGACGTTTAAACGCGGCGGTGATATGCATCAAGCCCGAATCATTACTTACAACAGCTGTTGCTAGGCTAATACATGCAATGGCCTCATCTAAAGAGGTTTCACCACACCAGTTAATAACTTGATTGGGGTGATTGCTTAATTTTGATATGGAGTCACCTAAATCAAATTCTTTTTTGCTACCTAAGATAAGAATGAGACTATCAAGATTAGTAACTGCTAGTTGCTGAGCCAATTTTGCGAAGTGCTCTGTGGGCCATTGTTTCGCTGGTCCATATTCCGCGCCGGGGCAGAGAACAAAGAGATGAGTGTGTTTTTTTAATGCCTGGAGTTTTTCTTGCGCAGCAATTAAAACTTCAGGAGGAACAGATAAGGATGGTTCAGGTGTTGTTTGGCATGCTGCACCTGATAGAGAAAAGTAGTGCGTTGACATAGGGGGACGATTTAGTCTCGATGGATTATCAAAAGCTTGATTAATTAATCCCCATCTAAATTCACCACGATAGCCAGTCCGTAAAGGTATTTTTGCCATCCAAGGAATTAATGCTGATTTAAAACTATTCGGAAGAATGTAAGCGTGGCTGTAATTTTTATTTTCTAATTGTTTTGCAATAACTTTCCGCTCTGACCATTGAATAGCTCCATGCTTTAAATCAGCGGTAATAACTTCATTGACGGCTGGTATGGCGCGCATGATAGAGGCGACCCATGGAGTAGCCAAGACATCAATAGAGCAATTGGGGTGAACTTCATTGAGCTTTGTAATCAGCGGCTCGGTCATCACCGCATCACCAATCCAATTGGGAGCAATGATGAGAATCTTTGTCATTTTAATGACCGTGTGGCGCAGTGCCGGGTATGAGCTGATATTGAGTGCCGCAGTAAGGGCACTTAACAATCCCAGTAGAAGTTACGTCTAAGAAAACTCGAGGATGTAAATTCCAGCTGGCAACCTTACCGTTAGGGCAATGTAGAGGCAGATCTTTATGACCATCTACCTGAACAATATTGTTTTCACTCATTTAGTGACTCCAGGTAACTTAAACAACAGTTAACCATTGAAGATATTTATCATTTTTACCAGCAACAGCATCAAAGAAAACTTGTTGAATCTTTGTCGTTATTGGGCCACGTGTACCGTCACCAATCATTCGATCATCAAGCTCTCTAATCGGAGTTACTTCTGCTGCAGTTCCTGTAAAGAATGCTTCATCACAGCAGTACATTTCGTCACGAGTAATACGCTTCTCACGAACCTCAATACCAAGGTCTTTAGCGATAATAAAAATGGCATCACGAGTAATGCCGTCTAGGCAGGATGCTAAATCAGGCGTGTAGACAATTCCATTTTTCACAATAAAAACGTTTTCACCGGATCCTTCAGAGACATAACCGTCGGTATCTAAAAGAAGAGCTTCATCGTAACCCTGAGCCGTTACTTCTTGGTTAGCAAGAATAGAGTTAATGTAGTAACCAGAAGCTTTAGCGCGAACTAATGAAACGTTGACATGGTGTCTTGCGAAAGAAGATACCTTGACACGAATACCTTTGTTTAAACCATCTTCGCCAAGGTAAGCGCCCCATTCCCAAGCGGCAACAGCAATGTGAGTAGAGTTACTTCTTGCTGAGATACCTAATTTCTCTGAACCGATCCATACGATTGGACGAATGTAGCAAGAAGCCAAATTATTTTCTTTAACTACTGACAAAGTAGCATCAATAACTTCTTTCTGTGTGTAGTTCATCTTCATTTGAAAGATTTTGGCGGAATTAAAAAGCCTTTGAACGTGCGCATCAAGGCGGAATATTGCTGGGCCGGCATCTGTTTTGTAAGCTCTGATACCTTCAAATATGCCCATGCCATAGTGAAGGGTATGAGTAAGAACGTGGATATTAGCGTCGCGCCACGGTACTAACTTACCGTCCATCCAAATAAAGCCATCACGATTTGCCATTGACATGGTGTATTTCCTAAATTTTGAGAAAAGATTATTGACCCTTATTGTAAAACAGCCAAGCCTTCACCGCTATGGCAATGGGGTTATCACTACCTATAATGAAGGATTAATTGATATTGATGTGAGGATTTGATTTGCGTTGGTCTGTACAGCAAAGAGCTGCTTTTTTTGAGGGCTCACAAAGAATGTCCCGGGCGGGTTTTGCAATCTTTACCTGGGCTTTAGTAACTGGTGTTGCTATGGCTGAGTCTGGGATTGGTGTGGCCGAGTCTGTTGGGATTTCCTTGCTTGTCTATGCAGGCTCTGCACAGTTAGCCGCCTTACCTTTAATTCTTGGTAATTTCCCAATCTGGACAATATGGTTGACTGCGGTAGTTGTTAACTTACGGTTTGTTATTTCAAGCGCTGGCCTGCAGCCTCATTTCAAAGAGAAATCTCTCTGTCAGCGCTTTGTTATAGGGTATCTCAACGGTGACTTGACGTTTGCCTTCTTCATTTCCCGATACCCCGTTGTTATTCAAGATAAGAGTCGTCTACCTTTTTATTTGGGCATGGCGCTTACCAATTGGGTTATTTGGCAAACAGGATCAATGTTAGGTATTTTTCTCTCAGGTTTCGTCCCTGAGGCCTGGGGACTTGGTTTTGCTGGGACATTAGCTTTAATTGGGATTGTTCTGCCAATGATTGAATCAAGATCGGCTAGGTACGCTGCAGCAACAGCTGCAATGGTGGCGGTTTTAGCAATTTCTTTACCTTACAAGTTAAATCTAATTTTGGCAATTTTAAGTGCAGTTGTAGTTGGAATAACAACAGATAGACTCTTAAAGACTAAAAAAGCCGGGATATCTCTATGACGACTTTTGAGGTTTGGTTAGTGATTGTGGGTCTCATGGTGGTTACTTTTTTGACCAGAAGCTTCTTTTTAATCATGGGTCAGCGTTTTGAGCTGCCTGAGAGTTTTCAGCCAGCGTTGCGCTATGCACCTGCGGCAGCACTAATAGCTATTATTGTTCCAGAGATGTTCGTAAGTCCTGAGCCCCAATATTTAGTGGGGTTTGATGGGGGTAACCCACACTTTTGGGGAGGGGTTGCTGGAATATTTGGGTTTTTGATTTCAAAAAGCATGATTTTGACGATTGTTTTTGGGATGGTGACCTTTACTTTGTTACGTATTTTTTAGGTCAAAAACGTCTTGTAAGTCCTGTAAAAATGTAAAATTAGGGATTCAAGTCTTTTGGTCAAAATCCAACCCATCATGCCTGGCTTAATCCCACTCAAATTTAATCGCCTTTCAGAATTAGCTCAATCAGGACAATTGAAAGGCAAACGTGTTTTTATCCGTTCTGACCTCAACGTCCCACAAGATGACGTTGGAAATATCACTGAAGATACCCGTATCAGAGCATCTATACCGGCTATTCAGTTGGCACTAGATGCTGGAGCTGCTGTGATGGTGACATCTCATCTAGGTAGACCTACTGAGGGTGACTTCAAACCAGAAGACACCTTAGCGCCGGTTGCACACAGAATTGCAGAGTTATTGGGTAGAAAAGTACCATTAATTACAAACTGGGTTGATGGTGGTTTTGACATTTCCCCCGGTGACTTAGTTCTTTTAGAAAACTGTCGTTTGAATGTTGGTGAAAAGAAAAATAATGATGAGCTGGCTAAGAAAATGGCTAAGCTCTGCGATGTTTACGTTAACGATGCATTTGGCACGGCACATCGAGCAGAAGCAACCACGTATGGCATGGCTAAGTACGCAGTAGTTGCTTGTGCTGGCCCTTTAATGGCGGCTGAGTTAGATGCTTTAAGTAAAGCGCTTACTGACCCTAAGCGACCATTAGTTGCAATTGTTGCTGGATCAAAAGTTTCAACAAAATTAACTATTCTGAAATCTTTAGCTGAAAAGGTAGATCAGCTAATCGTAGGTGGCGGTATTGCTAATACCTTTATGTTGGCCGCTGGCCTACCTATTGGACGATCATTAGCGGAGCCGGACTTGGTTGACGAAGCGAAAGCGATTATCGACATCATGGCCAAGCGCGGTGCCAACGTACCCATCCCAATTGATGTGGTGGTAGCTAATGAGTTGTCTCCTTTGGCGCGTGCTAACCGCGTTGCGTCAACAGATGTTCAAGCGGATGACATGATCTTGGATGTCGGACCTAAGACTTCTGCGGAATTAACTAACATTGTTGCTCATGCTGGAACGATTGTTTGGAATGGCCCTATCGGAGTTTTTGAAATTGATCAGTTTGGTGGAGGCACAAAAATGCTTGCTGCGGCAATCGCGCACTCTCCAGCTTTTTCAATTGCGGGTGGTGGTGACACACTAGCAGCGATTGCTAAATACGGTATTGAAAAGCAGGTTGATTACATCTCAACTGGCGGTGGTGCTTTCTTGGAATTCTTAGAAGGTAAAACTTTGCCGGCATTCGCAATTTTGGTTGAAAGGGCGATTCGATAATGCGCGCAACAAAAATAGTTGCCACCTTAGGTCCTGCGTCAAACACTGCGGAAACTTTAAAACAGCTTTTGGATGCTGGAGTGGATGTTGTTCGTTTGAACTTCTCTCACGGTACAGCATTGGATCATCAAGCAAGAGCTCAACTTGTTAGAAAGGTTTCTAAGGAGATTGGTCGTGAAGTAGCTATCATGGCTGATCTTCAGGGGCCGAAAATTCGAGTCGGAAAATTCGAAAACAACAAAATTATTCTTAAGGCCGGGGAAAAATTTACCCTTGATGCTAATTGCACCTTAGGCAACCAAGAGCGCGTTGGCCTAGACTATAAAAATCTACCCAATGATGTGCGAGTGGGTGACAAGTTATTACTCAATGATGGATTATTGGTTATTCGAGTTGAGGGTGTAGAAGGAAGCTGTATTCATACAATCGTTGAATTAGGCGGGGAGTTGTCTAACAACAAAGGTATCAATCGTGCGGGTGGTGGTTTGACTGCCCCAGCTTTAACTGAAAAAGATAAGGAAGATTTGAAGACCGCAGTTGGCTTGGGCGCTGACTACATTGCCATCAGTTTCCCCAAAAATGCTGATGATATGAAAATTGCTCGCAACTTAGCTGATAAAGCGAGTCAAGAGTTAGGTCATAAAACTAAACTCATTGCCAAAATCGAGCGGGCTGAAGCAGTTTTACCTGGGATTCTCGAGGGTATTCTTGAGGTTAGCGACGGCATCATGGTAGCGCGTGGCGATTTAGCAGTTGAAGTCGGTAATGCGACTGTACCAGCCTTGCAGAAGAAAATGATTCGTATGGCTCGTGAAGCAAATAAGATTGTTATTACAGCCACTCAAATGATGGAGTCCATGATTGTTAATCCCGTTCCAACACGTGCTGAGGTGAGTGATGTGGCTAATGCTGTTTTGGATGGGACGGACGCTGTGATGTTGTCAGCTGAAACTGCATCAGGACAATACCCAGTTGAGACTGTGAAGCAAATGGCTGCAATTTGTTTAGAAGCCGAAAAAACAGAAGTTCATCACTTAGATGCTGACTTTTTTGATCAGAAATTCACGCGAATTGATCAGTCTATTGCTTTTGGCGCACTGTTTACAGCATATCACTTAGGCGTCAAAGCAATTGCCGCCTTGACTGACTCAGGATCGACTGCACTTTGGATGAGTCGTCACAAAATACAAGTGCCCATCTTTGCGATGACAACGAAGCTGGCCAGTCAGAGATCTATGGCTTTATATAGAAACGTTCATCCCTTGCACCTCGACACCAGTAATGATCGTGATACGGCGCTAGAACAGGCTGAAGCACGTATTAAAAATTTAGGAGTTGTTAGTAAGGGCGACAAGATTGTTTTGACTGTTGGAGAGCCAATGGGTCAAGTTGGGGGCACCAACACGCTAAAAATTGTGGATGTGAAATAAATTTTTAATTTGAGGAAATAGTTATGGCACTCGTATCTTTACGCCAATTGTTAGACCATGCTGCAGAAAATACTTACGGCATACCAGCATTCAATGTGAATAATCTTGAACAAGTTCAAGCGATCATGGCTGCGGCTGATGAGTTGAATGCACCAGTCATCATGCAGGCCTCAGCGGGCGCCAGAAAATATGCTGGGGAGCCATTTTTGCGTCATTTAATTGATGCCGCTGTTGAATCTTTTCCACATATCCCGGTTGTAATGCACCAAGATCATGGGCAAAGTCCTGCTGTATGTATGGCCGCTATTCGCTCTGGCTTTACTTCAGTGATGATGGATGGCTCTTTGATGGATGATGGTAAATCAGTTGCATCATACGAATACAACGTGGCTGTATCGCAAGAAGTTGTTAAGTTTGCGCATTCTATTGGCGTGACTGTAGAGGCTGAATTGGGTGTTTTAGGCTCTTTAGAAACGATGATGAGTGATAAAGAAGATGGTCACGGTGCTGAAGGGGCTATGACCCGTGAGCAGTTATTAACTGATGTTGAGCAAGCTGCGGATTTTGTTAAGAGAACACAGTGTGATGCATTAGCCATTGCAATTGGTACAAGCCACGGCGCTTATAAATTTACAAAAAAACCAACTGGCGATATTTTGGCGATTGATCGTATTATTGAAATCAATCAACGTATTCCTAATACTCACTTAGTGATGCATGGCTCATCTAGTGTTCCTCAAGAATTACTGGCAATCATTCGCGAATTCGGCGGTGATATGAAAGAAACATATGGAGTTCCTGTTGAAGAAATTCAGCAAGGCATCAAGCACGGCGTGAGAAAAATTAATATTGATACAGATATCCGTTTAGCAATGACAGCTGCTATCCGTAAATATTTATTTGAAAACCCAAGTAAGTTTGACCCACGTGATTATTTAAAACCAGCTCGCGAGGCCGCTAAAGATATTTGTAAGGCGCGTTTCATTGCGTTTGGTTGTGAGGGACAGGCTGGAAAAATTAAGTCTATACCGCTAGAAAAAATGGCTGAACGATATAAGTCCGGCCAGTTGGCTCAATTAGTTAAGTAAGGTACTCATGCAAGCTCTTTACGAATCATCCATTAAATCTTTGCCTTTGATCTCAAAGGGCAAAGTTAGAGATATCTACGCAATTGGTAGTGATCAGTTGTTGATGATTACAACAGACCGTCTATCAGCTTTTGACGTTGTGATGGGTGAGCCGATACCTGGTAAGGGAGTTGTGCTCAATCAGATGGCTAATTTCTGGTTTGATAAGCTATCTCACGTGATTCCAAATCATTTAACTGGAATCGCTCCAGAGTCAGTAGTTTCTGAAAGTGAAGTTGATCAAGTTAAAGGTCGAGCGATTGTGACTAAGCGTTTGAAGCCAATTATGGTTGAAGCTGTTGTAAGGGGTTATTTGTCGGGTAGTGGCTGGAAAGACTATCAAGCAACAGGCTCTGTATGTGGCATTCAATTACCAGATGGTTTGCAGAATGCTCAAAAATTACCAGAACCAATTTTTACACCAGCAGCTAAAGCCGATGTTGGTGAGCATGATGAAAATATTTCTTACGTTGAGGTAGAAGCGCGTATCGGCAAAGAGTTGGCAGCAAAAATTAGAGATGTGAGCATTCGTCTTTATCAAGAAGCATCTAAGTATGCCGCAACGAAAGGCATCATTATTGCCGACACTAAATTTGAATTTGGTTTGGATGAGGCGAGTAACTTGGTATTGATGGATGAGGTATTAACGGCAGACTCTTCTCGCTTTTGGCCAGCTAACTCTTATCAAGTTGGATCTAATCCACCTTCATTTGATAAGCAATTTGTTCGCGATTGGCTAGAGTCTGCATTAGTTAACGGTCAGGTTTGGAATAAAGCAGCGCCGGCACCTAAGTTGCCAAATGATGTCATTGATAAAACAGCTGCTAAATATCGTGAAGCATTAGAAACACTAACAGCCTAAAATTTGAAGTATTAAAACTATCAAAGTTATTAAAGGATTGATATGAGCCAAAAACCTATAGTAGGTATTGTGATGGGGTCCAATTCAGATTGGGAGACCATGCAACACGCAGCTTCAATTTTTGAAGAATTTGGAGTTACTTTTGAGGCACGTGTTGTTTCGGCTCATCGTATGCCTGACGATATGTTTAGTTATGCCGAAACTGCATCTGAAAGAGGTTTAAAGGCGATTGTTGCAGGTGCGGGCGGGGCAGCTCATCTACCAGGCATGCTGGCGTCTAAAACAATCATTCCTATTTTTGGAGTTCCAGTGGCTTCAAAGTATTTGCGTGGTGAAGATTCACTTTATTCGATTGTTCAAATGCCTAGAGGTGTGCCTGTTGCAACCTTTGCGATTGGTGAAGCAGGTGCTGCTAATGCCGCTTTGCACGTTATAGCTAATCTTGCAATGAATGATGCGGACTTGGCTCAAAAACTAAAAGTGTTCAGAGTTCAGCAAACTGAAAAAGCTCGCGCTATGAATTTACCAGGACATTCGTAATTTATGGCAGACCGTTTAGATCCAATATTACCTGGCTCTTATTTAGGTGTCTTAGGCGGTGGTCAATTGGGACGTATGTTTACCCATGCAGCTCAAGCTATGGGTTACAAAGTTTGTGTTTTGGATCCAGATATTAATAGTCCTGCGGGCGCGGTAGCTGAAAAACATATTCAAGCTGACTACATTGATCAAGCTGCACTAAAAGAAATGGCGCGACTATGTGCGGCAGCCAGTACAGAATTCGAGAACGTACCAGCGCAAGCGCTTGATCAATTAGAAGCTCTGGGTGTTTATGTTGCTCCTAAGAGTGGTGGCGTATCTGTTGCACAGAACCGTATTACAGAAAAGAAATTTTTAGCGACTTGGCAAGTGGAGGCCGGTATTGGCCCAGCAAATCATCTTGTGATTGAACGCGAAGCTGATCTTACCCAGGTAACTGAAGATTTATTGCCTGGGATTTTAAAGACCGCCCGGATGGGTTATGACGGCAAAGGCCAAGTGACAGTTCATACACGCGCTGAATTAGAAAATGCCTGGGTTGCTTTTGGCAGGATCGCATGTGTTTTAGAAAAACGCATGGATTTAGATTTTGAAGTTTCAGCACTAGTAGCGCGTGGCCATGATGATGAAGTATTAGCTTATCCCGTTGCTCAAAATATCCATAAAAATGGTATCTTGCACACCACAACTGTGCCTGCTCCATCATTAAAGCCTGAGCAAGAGATTAAAATTATTGAAGCTGCCAAAGCCATCATTCGAAGGTTAGATTATGTGGGTGTGCTTTGTGTTGAATTTTTTGTTTTAAAGAGTGGTGATATTGTCGCCAATGAAATAGCACCAAGACCACATAATTCAGGGCATTACACTCAAAACGCTTGTGTGACTAGTCAGTTTGAGCAACAAGTAAGAGCAATGGCTCGTGTGCCTCTAGGAAGTACAAGGCTTGTTCAGCCTAGCATCATGCTAAATATTCTGGGTGATGAATGGCTAAACACAGGTTCTCAAATTGAACCTAGTTGGAATGTTGTCTTAGCCGATTCTTGCGCTAAGCTTCACTTGTACGGTAAAGCAGAACCACGAGTAGCCCGTAAGATGGGGCATATTAATTTTGTGGGATCAACTTCTGCTGATGTTGCTAATGCTTGTGATCAAGCCATCAAGGTTTTGCGCATCAAGCGTTAATTAACTTTATGCTAGATTTAATTGATGAAGCAGTTAAAGCGCTACGTGAAGGTCATTTAGTCGCTATACCCACTGAAACTGTTTACGGCCTTGCTGCAGATGCCAGCAACCGAAATGCTATTAATCAAATTTTTAGAACTAAAGGCAGACCTGCAGGACATCCTTTAATTGTTCATATTGCAAAGCCCTCTCTATTATTAGATAAGCCTCATAGTGAAAATCTTGATGATGCTTGGCGAGAAATCTTATTGCCTTGGGCTAGAGATGTGTCGCCTGCAACGCTTGCATTAGCAAAGACATTTTGGCCAGGCCCCTTAACATTAATTTTGCCAAAAGCAAAAGATGTGCTGACTGAGATTACGGGAGGCCAAGAGACTGTAGGTGTTCGCTGTCCTGATCATGTTGTTGCTCAAACACTCATTGAGAGATTTGATGGAGGTTTGGCAGCCCCATCTGCTAATCGTTTTGGAAAGATTTCACCTACAACAGCGCAACATGTTCGTGATGATTTTTCTGACGTGTCCTTACTTATTTTGGATGGTGGCCCCTGTGAAGTCGGTATTGAGTCAACAATTGTTGATTTAAGTCGCTGGGATACTCATGGCCCAGTGATCTTAAGACCAGGTGCCATTACTCAAGTAATGATTCATCAAGCATTACGTAATCAGGGTATTGATTTACCTCAAAGTGTCGAGAAGGTATCTACTAAGGGTGCTCCAAGAGTGTCTGGAAGTTTAAGTGCTCACTACGCCCCAAGAACGAAGATGACTTTATATGAGCATGGTAAGCTTAATCAGAGTCTTGAGATTTTGAGTAGGTCTATTGGTGAAATAAAAAATCTTGCATGGGTTCATTTAGCAGATCAATTAGTCAATTTAGCTGATTCAGAAGATATTCTATTCTTAGAAAAATCAAAAATTACAGAAATTATCATTCCTCCCAATCCAGAGGCTCTTGCTAGAAAGTTATATTCTTTGTTGCGCCATTTGGATCAATCTAATTACGATTTAATCGCTTTCCAAAAGCTTCCAATGGATGCCAGTTGGGATGCAGTAAGAGATAGATTAAGTAGAGCCGAAGTGGGCTCTGGGAATTAGATCTCAGTGATTTGATGAGTTTGGGCCATCATCAAGTAACCAACTCAAAATCGTATCGTGAATAACTCCACCATTTCGTGCGTTGGGATCATTGATAAAAGAAGTGACTGCATAAACATTACCAGTGCGACTCACAACATACCCCGAAATACTTCTCACATCCACCAGTGATCCAGTTTTTATATAGGCGCCATATTTTTTTAGGCCTGATGGAAAATCAACTGTATTTATTTTGAGGGCTGCTATTTCTTTTTTATTCGGGATATATTTTCTAAATTTATCTAAAAGACGGTGTTTCATAGTCCCATCAAAACCAGCTACTGGAAGAGATTCTAGAAAAAAATCTTTACTTGAAGAATTAAGACCAAGAAGTAATACTTGGTTGAGATTTTTGCTGCTAATTCTCTCAATGCGGGATAAGCCAGAACCATTTTCTATGACAAGCTCAGTCATATTCAATTGATGGCTTTGTAACCAATCCTTAATGACTTTCGTAGAATTATTGGTATTACTAGGTTTACCTATTTTTTCAAGTGCCATTGTTAGCATCACTTGCCTTGCCATGACATTATTTGAAAGTTTGTTGATGTCTTTTACTGATTCGTAAAGTGGGATGCCAAAGTGAGTAACAATCGGTTTAAATTCAGCTTTGGGATCGTAATTCTTAAGTGTTGGCTTCTTAACCCACGTTCCTCCGATATCCTCCCAGGCAGCGATAAAACTCTGAGTAAAAAAACTATCACTATCGCTAGCAATGACATTCCAAGTGGCATTTTGACAGCCACTAGGATATTTACCATCAAAGACCGCAGTCCAAGAACCATTTTTAGAATTAGTTAAAGACATGGTGATATCTTTTTTCCAATCAGTGCACGCACCCTCAATAACTTTTAAATTGTTATCAATTTTAAAATTAGCCATACGGGGCGATTGTTTAATGACAACCAAATCATTTTGGTTGTTTGGAAAAAACTGAAAACTAAAGCTATTGAAAGCAAATAACAAAGCATCTGGAGCAACGTTATAGGCCCTAGTTGGATCGTTATCTGAAAAAGAAGTTTCTTTCACTGAGCTCTCATAAGCACTTCGATCGAGGATTAATTGCCCGTCAATTTTCTTCACACCTAAACCTTGAAGGTTTAAAAGCATCTTATTAATTTCTTCAGGAATAAGTTTTGGGTCTCCGCTACCTCTAATCAGGAGGTCGCCTTTTAGCAAGCCATTCTGAATTTTCCCATTGGTCAGCAAGTCTGTTTTCCATTGGTACTGAGGACCTAAGACTTCCATAGCTGCTAAGCTAGTTAATAGCTTAATAGTTGAGGCTGGATTCATTGGCGAGTTTTCTTGCCAATCTACCAAATTAACAGTTGAAAATAATTTTCCTGGCTGATTTTTATAAGAGATCTTATCTATAGATATAGAAACTGACGGGCTCGGGATGCCACTTTTTTTAATGGCCTTCGCTATCGAATTAGGTAAGTTGTTTATTTTTTCTGAATGATGAATTGTTTTGCTGGCGGGTGGATTCGCCAAACAGACTGATATCCCGTTACCCGATAGAGAAAATATTAAAAATGTACTAACTACAATTAATTTCATATCTAAATACTATAGCTAAAACCCTGTATTAGCCAAGCGCTAAAAAAATTTATAGATTCTCTAGTAATCCTTTGAGGACTTTATTTGATTTTTTTAAAGCAATACACAGCTCAGTTAAAGAGCTCGGCATCATGTAATTTGATTGTTTACTAAATCGTTCACAAATTTTAATAAGATTTTTATCATTAGTCAGTTTTGCACCGCCCAATATCTTATGAGTAATTGCCTGGATATCTATGTCATTACTGTATGAGCTATTTTCAGATAGGATGGGAAGTAGTTGATGAACTGTGGTGCTTTGGTGAATAAAGACTTCTTCCGCAATAATTTTATATATCTTTGGGTCGTTGATTGTTAGTTTTTTGAGGCTTTCAATATAAGTCTCTTTAAGATGAATTTCTCTTTGCCAATCCTTGAGCGATGCTGGTTTGATTAAGACATTATCAAAATAGCAGTTTTCTTTCAGTAATTCTTTAGCACCATCTGTATGAGCAGTAATACCGTAAATTTGAATATCTTTGCCATATTCAGAATTCCTAACTAATTGTGCAAATTCATGACCGCTCATGCCTGGCATTGAAAAATCGGTGATAAGCATATCAAATTGATGATGACTCATCAGTTGGAGGGCTTTAGAGGCATCAGATAAGCTTTGAACGCAATAGCCCATATCTTTAAATTGTGTTTCGGTGATTAATCTACTTGATGTATGGTCATCAACCACCAAAACAGTCTGATTGATGGGGCTTGGATCCATTGGACCCTCAAAAGAGTTTTTGATTGCACCATACCTAGGTTGATCAATGGATCTTCTGAGGGCTAGAGAAAAACTAAAACTGCTACCTAAGCTCAGTTCTGATTCGATAGTTAAGGAACTGCCCATAAGTGTTAAAAGATGCTCAGTGATTGGCAGTCCAAGACCTGAGCCCAATTGTGAAAACTGATTGATGTTTTGCAAGTTTTGCTCATAAGGCTGCCTTAATCGATGGATATCATCTGGCGTCATCCCTGAACCAGTATCCGCAAGCTCAAAATAAACCATTTGTCCAAAGTGATCATTAGCAAGGACTCGGGTTACCAATGTAATCTGACCAACTTCTGTCTGTTTTATGGCATTACTTAAAAGATTATGGATAACTTGACCTAACCTTGTACTGTCAATCAATAAGCTATCTGCGATTTCTGGGCAAATCGTTACTGAAAATAATAGATTTTTTGAATTGGTCGACTCTGAAAAAGTTCTCTCAATGTGCTTAAGAAGATTTTTAAGGTCACAAGGTTCTTCTTTTAGTTGCAGTTTACCTTTTGCAATTTTTTCAGCATCTAATACCTGGTTTAGTATATCTAGCATTGAGTAGGCCGAGGCATGGGCGCTTGCCAATATTCTTTCCTCATGCGCTGGCAAACTTTTACTTCTCAATATCTTCTCTTGAACCCCTAATATGGCACTAATAGGAGTTCTTATTTCATGACTAATATTGGAAATAGCTTCTCCTTTGAATTGATTCATATTCTTGAGATGAGCTGTTTGAGCTTTAAGCTGATTGGTAAGTTTGAAAGCTTGACGATTTTTATAAAACAAATAAAGACAGGCAACCATTAATAATGCTGCCACTGTTTCGGTTTGTGTAAACATATTAAATATCAACAACCTTATTGTGTCTACAAAAGGATATTAATTCAGCAATATTGTTGACTCCTAATTTTCGATATATTCGATTCTTATAAGTTGATACGGTTTTATTGCTGATGTGAAGGAATTCTGAGATATCGCAATTTCCATAACCATCGGCAAGATATTTAAGAACCTGAAACTCTCTTGGTGAAAAAGATGAAATTATTTCTTCATCAGTACTGAGAGCTTGCCCGCTTTGATTAGTATGAAAGAATGTGTATCCCTGTGACACAGCAATGCAAGCCGCCATGATGATGTCAGAGTTTGCCGTTTTATTTATAAAGCCATGCCCACCTATAGTTCTAATCCTGCCTCCATAAATTTGGGGGTCAAGACTTGAAACAACCAACACTCTTGATTTTGGAGAAATTATTTTTAATCTCTTAATGACTTCTAGACCATCTGACTGAGGCATATCAATATCTAAAATAATAAGATCGGCTTTTTCATTTCTTGAAAATTCAATACATTCATCCCCATTAGTAGCTTCTCCAATAATTTCAAAATGAACGCAGTCTGACAGCATATTTTTTAAGGCCCACAGCATTGCGGGATGGTCATCTACCAATAAGACTTTCTTTTTCATAAAACTTTCTTAATATTTTTTTCAATCAGACTATTTGCAATTATTTTCTGTTGTGTCCTGTTTCCTAATTTAACTACTTGGTGCAAGGTCATAGGAGGCATGATGTTGGAACCGTAATAACAATCAATCTGCTGCTTTTTAGCCACAGCCCTGTCGTGAATGATTTTGATTGAACCCGCTACCGATTGAGATCCATATTTATGAATGATCTGATTTAGTTGATTTAGGTTCTTTTCACAAAGACTGCCTGGAATGGCTTGCCTGATGAGTGCTGGCTTTAAGTGAATATTCGTAAATGAGTGATCGTGGATTAATTGACAATCATCTTCCGAACCCTCAAAGTCGAGAAGGTGTAGAAGGATGCCCATCCTTTGCAACTTAATAAGAGCATCTTGTAAAACCAAGATTTGTTGAGCTTCAGCTCTGTCAGCTATTCCTATTTGAATTAATCCAATTGGAAGATGGCAATTAAATACTGCATTTTGGATGCCCACCAGCACATGTGAGTTCATTAACCACTCTGTTTTAAATGGGAGCATGATGGGCGTTGGTTTTGCAAAACTATGCCAATAAGCAGCAGCCTGAACTCCCTGATTGAATAATCTAATCACATCTTCCGATTGAGCATCTTGCATGGATTGCATGATGACCATCTGGATACAATCATCTTTTGTTGACAGCACAAGTTCAAATATGAGTTCTTGAGCTTTCGACCACTCGATTAGTTGTTCACTTTCAGACGCTTCAGAAATCTTATAAGGTTTATGAAGGCCGGTATCCATAACGGATAGATGAGACTTTTTGCTCCAATTTCTAACAAGAGAATACAAACGTGATTTTGGGGTCATATATAAATCCAATAAAAATCAATTAGTTACACTCAACTTGCAAATGTAATTGGGAGGCTTAAACCTTTTTAAGGGTTTGGCTACTGCTAGCACCTAAATTTATTAATGAGGAAATAAGCGGCAACCCTTGAAAAGCCAAGGCAGCATCTCTATAATTAGCACTCGACCATATAGAGTGCTAATAATATTGGGACTTCTTATGGAAATTATAATTAATTGTTTTTGCTATCTATATAGTTAGCGCTCACTAACCAAAAGAAGGAGTCAATATGAATCTACGCCCTTTGCATGATCGTGTGATCATCAAGCGTTTGGATAACGAAACAAAAACGGCATCAGGTCTTGTTATTCCTGAAACAGCTGCAGAAAAGCCTGATCAAGGTGAAATTCTTGCGGTAGGTACAGGTAAAAAAGACGAATCAGGCAAATCAATCCCATTAGACGTTAAGGTCGGTGATCGTGTTTTGTTTGGTAAGTATGCAGGTCAAACAGTCAAAGTTGATGGCAATGAGCTTCTTGTAATGCGTGAAGAAGACATCATGGCTGTTGTTCAGAAGTAATTTAATTAGAGACATCGAAAGGAATTAACATGGCAGCAAAAGATGTATTTTTTGGCGATAGCGCACGTACGCGCATGGTCGAAGGCGTTAACATTTTGGCTAACGCAGTTAAAGTAACTTTAGGACCTAAAGGTCGTAACGTCGTTCTAGAGCGTTCATTTGGTGGGCCATTAGTAACAAAAGACGGTGTGACTGTTGCTAAAGAGATTGAGCTTAAGGATAAGCTTCAAAATATGGGCGCGCAGATGGTTAAAGAAGTTGCGTCTAAAACAGCAGATAACGCTGGTGACGGTACAACTACTGCAACAGTTTTGGCTCAGTCAATCGTTCGTGAAGGTATGAAGTTTGTGGTTTCTGGCCACAACCCAATGGACCTCAAGCGCGGTATTGATAAAGCAGTGATTGCAGCTATCGAGCAAATCACAAAAATTAGTAAACCATGCACCACAACAAAGGAAATCGCTCAAGTAGGTTCAATCTCTGCAAATAGCGATTACAGCATTGGTGAGCGTATTGCTGAAGCGATGGAAAAAGTAGGTAAAGAAGGCGTGATTACTGTTGAAGATGGTAAATCATTGGCTGACGAGTTAGATGTTGTTGAAGGTATGCAGTTTGATCGTGGTTACTTATCACCATATTTCATCAGCAACCCTGAGAAGCAAGTCGCTATTTTAGAAAATCCATTCATTTTGTTGTTTGATAAAAAGATCACCAATATTCGTGACTTGTTACCAGTATTGGAGCAGGTAGCTAAATCAGGTCGTCCATTGCTAATTATTGCTGAAGATGTCGAAGGCGAAGCATTAGCGACATTGGTAGTTAACAACATCCGCGGCATTTTGAAGACTTGCGCTGTTAAAGCACCAGGCTTTGGTGATCGTCGTAAAGCAATGCTTGAAGACATCGCAATTTTGACTGGCGGCCAAGTGATTGCTGAAGAAGTTGGGTTGACTTTAGAAAAAGTAACTTTGGATGATCTAGGCCAAGCGAAGCGCGTTGAAATCAGCAAAGAGAACACCACGATTATTGACGGTGCTGGTGATGCGAAGAACATCGAATCACGCGTTAAGCAAATTCGCGCACAAATCGAAGAAGCCACAAGCGACTACGATCGTGAAAAACTTCAAGAGCGTGTTGCTAAGTTAGCAGGCGGTGTTGCAGTTCTACGCGTTGGCGCTGCTACTGAAGTTGAAATGAAAGAAAAGAAAGCACGTGTTGATGACGCATTACATGCGACACGCGCAGCTGTTGAAGAAGGTATTGTTGCCGGTGGCGGTGTTGCTCTAGTTCGCGCTAAGCAAGCTATCATGAACCTTAAAGGTGATAACGCTGACCAAGACGCAGGTATCAGTATCGTGTTACGTGCCATGGAAGAGCCACTTCGCATCATCGTTTCAAACGCAGGCGATGAAGCAAGTGTTGTTGTTAACAATGTAGCTGCTGGTAAAGGCAACTATGGTTATAACGCTGCTTCAGGTGTTTATGGCGATATGGTTGAGATGGGTGTTATTGACCCAGCTAAAGTAACAAAGACAGCATTGATTAATGCAGCCTCTGTTGCTGGTTTATTATTGACAACCGACTGTGCTATTGTTGATTCGCCAAAAGACGACTCTTCAGGCGGTATGCCTGATATGGGCGGCATGGGTGGTGGCATGGGTGGCATGGGCGGTATGATGTAATTGAGCCCCAACTCATGAAAAAGGCACCGCATGCGGTGCCTTTTTTGTATCCTCAATTTGAGAAAATTAATTAACTTAACCCAAGTCAATGCAAATCAATATGTTTGTGCTTTTGTTTTCGACTTACTAATTTTTTCTTTTTACTCCGAACGACTTGCGTTAATTTCTTAGTACCGTAGGAGCTCGGGACTATACCTGCATGCATTAAAGCTTGCCTTTTGATCTGTGCAAGAGATAAACGTTTTTTGATATTCATAAAGCAGATCATACTCAAAAAAATACCATCAAAAAAATAGGTAATAAAAAACCGCCCTAAGGCGGTTTCTTCTAAAGATAAACAATTTAATATTTACCCAACAGCCTTGACCATGTCTTCAATGACCTTCTTAGCGTCACCAAAGACCATCATGGTCTTGTCCATATAGAACAATTCATTATCAAGACCGGCATAACCAGAAGCCATTGAGCGCTTGTTAACAATGACTGTCTTAGCTTTGTAAGCTTCTAGGATTGGCATACCGAAGATTGGGCTACCTGGTGTTCTTGCAGCAGGGTTTACCACGTCGTTGGCACCTAAGATCAATACAACATCAGCCTGACCAAATTCAGTGTTGATATCTTCCATTTCAAATACTTGGTCGTATGGAACTTCAGCTTCAGCTAACAGAACGTTCATATGACCTGGCATACGACCCGCTACTGGGTGAATTGCATACTTAACAGTAACGCCTGCATGCGTTAACTTCTCTGTTAGCTCCTTGAGAGCATGCTGAGCGCGAGCAACTGCTAAACCATAACCCGGAACGATAATCACTGTTTCAGCATTAGTCATTAAGAATGCCGCATCATCGGCTGAGCCAGATTTAACATTACGCTGCTCTTGAGAGCCAGCGGCAGCTGCACCACTGGTGTCCCCACCAAAGCCACCTAAGATCACATTGAAGAAAGAGCGGTTCATCGCCTTACACATGATGTAAGACAGAATTGCGCCTGATGATCCAACTAATGAGCCTGCAACGATCAACATTGAATTATTCAATGAAAAACCAATGCCTGCTGCTGCCCAACCAGAGTAAGAATTCAGCATAGATACAACTACTGGCATATCAGCACCACCGATTGGAATGATGATCAATACGCCAAGTATGAAAGCTACTACGGCCATGACAATAAAGTAGTTCCACGCGGGCTCTGAACCTGGAGCAATTGAAAACATCACGCCACTACCAACCATCACAATAGCTAGTGCTAAGTTCAACATGTGTTGACCAGGGAAAGTAACTGGAGCACCTTGGAATAAACGGAATTTATATTTACCTGATAACTTACCAAAGGCAATTACAGAGCCTGAGAAAGTAATCGCACCAACAAAAGTACCGATAAAGAGTTCTAGACGATTACCAAGAGGAATAGGTTCACCAAGAGCCACAATACCAAATGCGTGAGGTTCAGCAACTGCTGCCACAGCAATACAAACAGCTGCAAGACCAATCATGCTGTGCATGAATGCAACCAGTTCAGGCATCTTAGTCATTTCTACGCGCTTGGCCATAATTGCACCAGCGCCACCACCAATAACTAAAGCACCTAAAACATAAGCCATGCCTGAAGCTGCTGATTGCTGAGCGAGCATCATCACTAAACCAACCGTTGTGACTATAGCAATAGCCATGCCGACCATACCAAAGAAGTTACCTTTGATAGAGGTGGTTGGATGAGATAGACCTTTAAGCGCTTGAATAAAGCAAATGGAGGCTACTAAATAAAGAAGCGTAACGAGATTCAGACTCATGCTGTTTCTCCCTTAGCTTTTTTCTCTTTTTTCCTAAACATTTCAAGCATGCGTCTTGTGACTAAGAAGCCGCCGAATACGTTCACTGCTGCAAGGGCTACAGCGATAGTGCCCATAGTTTTACCAAGGGCGCCTTCTGTTAGAGCGGCCGCCAACATGGCACCAACGATAATGATGGCAGAGATAGCATTCGTTACAGCCATTAAGGGGGTGTGTAAGGCAGGGGTTACGTTCCAAACTACGTGATAACCCACGTAGATAGCCAGTACGAAAATAATTAGGTTATAAATTGTTGGGCTAATAGCGTCCATGATTTTCCTTTAAGACCTTAAGCGTTCTGACGAATAACTTGGCCACTTTGACACATTAAGCAGGCCGTTACGATATCGTCATCAGTTGGGATGGCAAGTTGTGCTTCTGGATTGATGATCAGTTTCATAAAATCCATCAAGTTACGAGCATAGAGAGCTGAAGCATCTGCTGAAACCATGCTGGCTAAGTTGGTGTAACCAACTAATTTCACACCATGTTTGATGACAACTTTATCAGTCTCGGTAAGCGGGCAATTACCTGCACCATTTTCACCTTTACCAGCAGCTAAATCGACCACCACCGATCCTGGCTTCATTTGCTGAACTGTTTCAGCATGGAGAAGTGTTGGGGCTTTACGACCGGGAATCAAAGCTGTTGCAATCACGATATCAGCTTGCTTGGCACGTTCAGCGACCAACGCCGCTTGCCGCTGCATCCAAGATGCTGGCATTGGGCGAGCATAACCACCAACACCTTTAGCAATTTCGCGCTCTTCATCTGTTTCATAAGGAACATCAACAAACTTTGCTCCCAGTGATTCGATTTGTTCCTTAGCGGCGGGACGTACATCAGAGGCTTCGATAACAGCACCTAAACGTTTAGCCGTAGCAATCGCTTGAAGACCTGCAACACCGGCACCTAAGATTAATATACGAGCTGCCTTGACCGTACCTGCTGCAGTCATCAACATCGGCATAAAGCGCTGATATTCATTTGCTGCAACCATCACAGCTTTGTAGCCAGCGATGTTAGCTTGAGAAGATAAAACATCAAGACTTTGTGCGCGAGTGGTGCGAGGTGCCGCTTCAAGAGCAAAGGCAGTAATACCTTTGGCCGCCATAGCAGCATTATTTGCATTATCGAATGGATCTAGCATTCCTAGCAAAACAGCATTATTTTGCATTTGAGCTAACTCATTACTGTTAGGAGCTCTTACTTTTAGAACTAATTCAGCACCAAGTGCGTCACTTGCTGAACCGATCTTTGCGCCAACTGCTTCATAAGCTGAATCTGGTTGACTGCTAGCAGTTCCTGCGCCACTTTGAATGACAACCGTATGGCCACTAGTAATGAATTTCTTCACTGTTTCTGGTGTGGCAGCAACGCGCGTTTCGTAAGCCTGAGTTTCTAATGGCACGCCAATGCGCATGGGATTCTCCCTGTTATTTTATAAAGGGTTAAGATTACTATAATTTAGACCTTTTTCTAACCCCATTTAACCCTTTTTTGTAAAAAATAGGCTTATTTGACCGCCCTCAGGAATACTTTTCTAAATTGGGTTAGTTGATATTAAATACACTTATGACAATTCCACTAATTGACCTCAGTTTTTTGAAATCTGCCCCTGTGCTTCCTCCTGCCACTGTTGTGATTGGAATGTCCGGAGGTGTTGATTCATCTGTAGCTGCCTGGATCCTGAAACAACAGGGGTACAAGGTCATTGGTTTGTTTATGAAAAATTGGGAAGATGATGACGATAGTGAATATTGTTCATCTCGCCAGGATTGGTTAGATGTTGTTTCTGTAGCAGATTTAATTGGGATTGATGTTGAAGCTGTTAATTTTGCAAGTGAATACAAAGATCGAGTTTTTGCTGAATTTTTAAGAGAATACTCAGCGGGTCGAACACCTAACCCTGATGTTTTATGTAATGCGGAAATTAAGTTCAAAGCATTCCTAGATCACGCCATGAGTTTAGGTGCTGAGGCAATCGCTACCGGTCACTACGCACAAACCGCAAGAGTCAATGAAGAAGTGCAACTCCTAAAAGCAATTGATAACACGAAAGATCAAAGTTACTTTCTTTATCGACTTAGCCAACAACAGTTAAAACAGGTCATCTTCCCATTGGGCGGCATCAAAAAAACTCTTGTGCGAGAAATTGCCCAAAGTATTGGATTGCCTAATGCTGCTAAAAAAGACTCAACTGGTATTTGTTTTATTGGTGAGAGACCCTTCAGAGATTTTTTAAATCGCTACTTACCCAATCAACCAGGCCCCATTAAAACTGAAGAAGGTCAGATAGTAGGCGAACACATTGGTTTGGCTTTTTACACCTTGGGTCAACGCAAGGGTATCGGAATTGGCGGTAGCAAGGACGGCAATGGTGATCCTTGGTTTGTGGCTAAAAAAGACATGGCAAGTAACACTCTATACATTGTTCAAGGACATGAGCATCCTTGGTTATTAAAGCCTGCACTTGAGGCATCTCAAATGAGTTGGACCTCAAATGTGCCTCCAATTTTAGGGGCTTACACGGCTAAAACCAGATATAGGCAAGCAGATGGTCCTTGTTTGTTGAGTAGTATTCATGCAGAAGAGTTTTCCTTAAGCTTTAAGGAATCTCAATGGGCTATTACGCCCGGCCAATCCGCCGTTTTGTATGATGGTCAGCGTTGCTTAGGCGGCGGAATCATTACCGGCTAAGCATTTAAAATAAATTGATTAAATCTTTATAGATTAAATTTATTGAGGGGGCGGTGCAGTTTCCACGAAAGCAGGGCGACCCATCATCTTTAAGTGGAAGCGACTGAGATTTTCATATTTCTGTTGCCACGCTAAATCTGGATACCTAAAAACTAAGTAGTCAAGTGCACAAGCTACAGAAATATCAGCCAAACTTAGCTTGCTAGAGAAGCACCACGCGTTGTCTCCAAGCTTATGAGATATGGCATCAAGGGCACTATTAACTTTACCGATTTGTCGGTCATACCAAGCTTGCGATTGCTCTTGCTCTGGGCGCCAGGTTTTTTCTAATCTAGCAAGAATGGCTGCATCTAAGATGCCATCTGCCAATGCTTCCCAAGTTTTTACTGCGGCACGGTCTTTGCCCGTGTCTGGAATAAGACGGTTCACAGGGTTGAGAGTATCTGCGTATTCAACAATAACTCTTGAGTCAAATATAGGCTCGCCATCATCTAATATTAGGCATGGAACTTTACCCAAGGGGTTAATTTGCATGATTTGAGTGTCTTGAGACCAAACATTTTCAAGTGCAAATGGCAGTTCAATCTTTTTCTCAGAAAAAACAATTCGTACCTTGCGGACGTAGGGACTAGTGAGGGAGCCGATAAGTTTCATGGGTGTAATTATAGCTATTTCGTTTTAAGCTCACAGAAGTACTAAAATCATGTTTTAAGTGATATTTTAGGATTTGCTGTGACTACTCAACTCTCTACCTTAAGCGCGCTTTCCCCATTAGACGGGCGTTATGCCTCGAAAACTGATGCTTTGCGACCATGGTTATCAGAAGCCGCCTTTATGAAACAACGTGTTCGAGTAGAAGTTCATTGGTTAATTGCTCTGTCTCAGGCTAAATTGCCAGATTTTCCAAGTTTCAGCGAGTCTGCAGAAAAAGTACTTTTGGAGTTAGTTGAAAATTTCTCAGACGCTGATGCAGAGCGCATTAAAGCGATTGAAGCAGTCACTAATCATGATGTAAAAGCCGTTGAGTATTGGATGAAAGAAAAGGTGATTGGTCAAGCTGAGCTTGAGAAGGCAAGTGAGTTCATTCATTTTGCATGCACATCAGAAGATATCAACAACACATCACATGGTTTGATGTTGACCGGTGCTCGCAAAGAAGTCATCGTGCCAAAGTTAAAAGAAGTTCTTGCAGCTTTAACTGCAATAGCACTTTCAAATGCTTCCGTACCAATGCTGTCTCGTACGCATGGTCAGCCAGCATCTCCAACCACATTAGGTAAAGAGATGGCCAATATCGCCAAGAGACTTGAGCGTGCCATTAGCAATATTGAAAAAGTATCATTCCTTGGGAAAATGAATGGTGCTGTAGGTAACTACAATGCTCATCTATCTGCATACCCAGACGTTGATTGGGAGTCTTTTTCTAAAGAGGTTATTGAAAAACGGTTAGGTTTAGAGTTCAATCCCTACACCATACAAATTGAGCCACATGACTACATGGCAGAACTATTTGATGCGATTGCTCGTGCCAACACTATCTTGTTAGATATGAACAGAGACATTTGGGGTTATATCTCGGTTGGTTACTTTAAGCAAAAAACTAAGGCAGGTGAGATCGGTTCCTCAACCATGCCTCACAAAGTTAATCCAATTGATTTTGAAAACTCAGAGGGTAACTTGGGTATTGCTAATGCCTTGTTAAAGCACCTGTCTGAGAAGTTGCCCATATCACGTTGGCAACGAGACTTGACTGACTCTACTGTCTTACGTAACTTAGGTACAGCTCTAGGCCATAGCTTGCTGGCTTACGATAGTGCTTTACGCGGTCTTGGTAAGTTAGAAACCAACCCATCTCGATTGGCAGAAGATTTAGATAATTGTTGGGAAGTATTAGCTGAGCCAATTCAAACTGTGATGCGTCGTTTTGGGGTTCCTAACCCATATGAGCAATTAAAAGAATTAACTCGTGGTAAGGGCATTACTCCTGAAGGTCTCAAGGTCTTTATTCAGGGTTTAGATATTCCAGCGGATGCAAAAAAATCTCTTTTAGAAATGACGCCAGCTAGCTATGTAGGTAAGGCAGTCGAATTGGCGGAACGTCTTAAGAAGTGAATTTAGAAAATCACAGAGCTTCATTGAGTTGGTCTTCTCAAGTCATCTTATGGCTCTATGAGTTTCTTTGGTATTTGGCTTTACCTGTTGCTTTACTGCGATTAATTTGGAAGAGTCACCTTCAAAAAGAATACCGTCAAAATATATCTGAGCGTTTAGGCTTTTATAACAAAAAGCTGAGTAAAAATATTGTGTGGGTTCATGCAGTTTCTGTAGGTGAAACACGTGCTGCAGCACCCTTGATTCATGCACTTATCGGTGATGGTTATCAAATACTCCTTACTCATATGACGCCCACGGGTCGTGAGACAGGAACTGATATTTTCTCAAAAGAGATTGATGCTGGGCAACTTCAACAAGTTTATCTACCTTACGATATATCTTTTTTAGTCGCTGCATTCTTCAGGATGTTCTCACCTAAACTGGGATTAATTATGGAGACGGAGGTTTGGCCGAATTTAGTTTTAAAGGCCCGTCAGTTAAATATTCCAACCTTGCTTGTCAACGCCAGACTCTCAAAGAGAAGTGCTCGCCGAGTTGCAAGATTTGGCTCTACTGGCTCTGCTATTTACGGAGCATTTAGTCAAATTTTGGCTCAAACCACTTTGGATGCGAAACGTTACCAATCATTAGATTTATCTAATGTGACAGTTACTGGTAACGTGAAGTTTGATGTTGAAATGAATGCCTCTCAAATTGATCATGCTCTTCAAATAAGAAAGCTAATACCCAGCTCAATTCGCTTAATCTGTGCTGCCAGCACCAGAGAGGGTGAGGAAGAGATGATTATTCAGGCGTGGCTATTATGTTTAAAGCAATCACCAAATATTCTGCCATACGCCCGTCTACTGATTGTTCCAAGACACCCTCAACGATTTGAGCAGGTATATCAAGATATCTCGTCTAAGAATTTAGATACAGTTAAAAGATCTAATTTGAACGATCAACAATTAGTTGATGCTATCCAAACAGGCTCAATCATATTAGGTGACTCTATGGGCGAAATGAGTTTTTATTATGCTTTATCTGACGTTGTTGTGATGGGGGGAAGCCTCCAAGCTTTAGGAGGTCAGAACTTTATCGAAGCCTGTAGCTTAGGCCGACCCATTATCCTAGGTAAACATACTTTTAATTTCCAGCAGGCCAGTATGGATGCTGTTGAACAGGGTGCAGCATTAAGAGTGGCGGGCATAGACGAACTCTCTCAGCTTATGAGCGATTTGATTCAGAATGATGTTTTGCGCGAAAAAATGAGTGCCAATGCAATTGATTTTGCAAGTCAGCACACAGGCGCCACCAAGAAAATACTGGCAGTTATTCAAACTTATATAGCTATAAAATAAATTCAGCATATTTAACACCTTTAGCAGTCTTGAACGAGTCAAGTAGAATATTAGGTAATTAGTCCACACTAGGCGTCAATGATGAAAACAATTCTTGTGATGAATGGCCCTAACCTAAATTTACTAGGTACCAGAGAGCCTGAAAAGTACGGTGATAAAACTTTAGCCGACCTTGAAGCATTATGTTCTGAGGTCGCTAAAAAGCATCAGTATTCAGTTAACTTCTTCCAAAGTAATCATGAGGGTGAATTAATTGAAAAAATTCATGAGGCTGGGAAATTATTTAAATCTGGTCAGTTAAAAGGGGTTGTCTTTAATCCCGGCGCCTACACACATACATCAATTGCTTTGCATGATGCGATTGCGGGTGTTGGCGGATTGCCAGTGATTGAAGTGCACATCTCCAATGTGTATGCACGTGAAGCCTTTCGCCACCAGTCTTACGTATCACCGGTAGCCGTAAGCGTGCTTGCCGGCTTTGGGATTGCTGGATATAGCATGGCGATTGAGGCTTTGATTGCTAGACCTTAAGGTGTCAAGTATTCATTGGAAGCAATAAAAAAGGAGACCTTGGTCTCCTTTTTTATTAAACCTGAGCTCCAAAATTTGGATCATCAGGCTTTTGATTATCATTTGCTGATTTTGGATCAACTTTAATTAAGTCTTCACGCTTAATGCCTAGCCACATAGCTAAAGCTGCGGCTACGAATACTGAGGAGTAAATACCAAACAAAATACCAATGGTGAGAGCTAATGCAAAATAATAAAGGGTAGGGCCACCAAATAGCAGCATCGCCAAAACCATCATTTGAGTACTACCGTGAGTAATGATTGTTCTGCTTGTGGTGCTTGTAATAGCATTATCAATCACTGCCGTTACGCTCATTTTTCTGTACTTGCGGAAGTTTTCTCTAATACGATCAAAAATGACAACAGATTCGTTGACTGAGTAACCTAAAACCGCCAGAACAGCAGCTAGAACAGAAAGTGAAAATTCCCATTGGAAGAATGCAAAGAAGCCCAGAATGATCACCACGTCATGAAGGTTAGCAATGATGCCTGCTAAAGCAAACTTCCATTCGAAGCGGATAGACAGGTAGATAACAATACCCAAAACAACAAATAGCAATGCTAAAAGACCATCCGTTGCTAATTCTTTGCCAACTTGAGGCCCGATAAATTCAACCCGTTTTAGCGTGACGTCAGCCTGTGAAGCTTTGAGAGTATCTATAACAATAACGCTTTGCTGTGATGATGAGATAGTTTCGCCTGCTGCATTTTTTTGGAGCGGTAAACGGATCAGAACATCTTTAGAGCTGCCGAAATTTTGCACTTGGACATCTTGGTAGCCTAATTTGATTAAATCACTTCTGATCGACTCTAAGGGGGCCGCTTGAGAGTAGCTGATCTCCATGACTGTGCCGCCGGTAAATTCAACGGATAAATGCAGTCCCTTGTATGCCAAGAAAAATACAGCTGCTATAAAGGTTAAGCCGGAAATTAAATTTAGCACCAAAGCATGGCGCATAAATGGGATATCACGACGGATGCGGAAAAATTCCATAATCTTGATTCCTTTTATTCAGTAGGGCGCCAAACTTGGCCAATTGATATTTTTTGCAATTTCTTCTGACGACCATACCAAAGATTGGCAATGCCTCTTGAGAAGAAAACTGCAGAGAACATGGAAGTCAAAATACCTAAGCTATGTACCACTGCAAATCCTCTGACTGGGCCTGAGCCAAATGCTAGCAAGGCAATGCCAGCGATCAATGTAGTAATGTTGGAGTCTAGAATAGTTCCCCAGGCACGCTCAAAACCAGTGGCGATTGCAGCTTGTGGAGTTACACCGGCTCTTAACTCCTCGCGGATACGCTCATTAATTAAAACGTTAGAGTCAATTGCCATACCTAAGGCCAGAGCCATGGCTGCAATACCAGGTAAAGTTAAAGTTGCCTGGAGCATAGAAAGAATAGCTACCAATAAGAAAAGATTAACCGCTAAAGCAATGACTGAAAATACGCCAAATAATAAGTAATAGCCAATCATGAAAATAGCGATAGCGCAGAATCCATAGATGACTGAATTAAAACCTTTAGCAATATTGTCAGCTCCTAAGCTTGGTCCAATAGTACGCTCTTCAATAATTTCCATTGGAGCCGCTAATGAGCCTGCTCTAAGAAGAAGGGCCAAGTCATTAGCGCTTTCAGTATTAGGTTGTCCTGTGATTTGAAACTTTGAGCCAAATTCACTTTGAATGGTTGCAACTGTTAAGACTTCACCGCGTCCTTTTTCGAAAAGGATCATGCCCATTGGTTTACCAACGTTCTCACGAGTGATCTCTTGCATGACTCGACCACCTACAGAATCTAATGTGATGCTAACGGCGGGTCTTTGATTAGAGTCAAAGCCAGCGGAGGCGCTAGTAATACGATCACCACTAAAAATCACAGATCTCTTAAAGACAACTTGACGACCGTCGCCAGTTTTAAAAACATCTGCTCCGGGAGGGGCCACTTCACCTGACAGTAAATAAGTTTTTACTGGGTCAGCTAAACGAGATTCTAAAGTTGCCGTGCGGCCGATAATATCTTTGGCGCGAGCTGTATCCTGAACACCTGGTAGTTGCACAATAATGCGGTCCTGCCCTTGTCGCTGAATCACTGGTTCGGCTACACCAAGTTCATTAACTCGCTTATTCAGGGTAACAATATTCTGTTTAACAGCATTTTCTTGAACTTCTTTAAGAGCGCTATCTCTGAACTTACCAACCAGTCTAAATCCGTCAGCTGATTTTTCAACATTGAAATCTAAATCAGCTAGACCTTTGTTAAGGAGTACTCTTGCGGCATTCGCATCATCTTGATTCGGGAAGCGAACGATAATTTGATCATTCTGGCGCTCAATACCATTATGGCGAATAGATTTTTCACGTAATTGCGAGCGTGTATCAGTCGTAAGACTTTCAAGCTTTTTCTGAAGGGCTCCGCGCATATCCACTTGTAATAAGAAGTGAACACCACCACGAAGGTCGAGACCGAGATACATTGGCATGGCCCCCATTGAAGTCAACCATGCAGGTGTATTAGAAATAAGGTTGAGGGCAACAACGTAAGCTGGATCGTTGCCATCAGGGTTTAAAGATTTTTGTAAAACATCTTTGGCTTTAAGTTGATTATCAGTGTTAGCCAAACGGACCTTGATAGTGCCGTTATTGCCAGCACGCTCAAATTGAGTACCTTTTGTTTCGATATTGGCCTGTGAGAGCAACTGAGTCACTCTCTCTTGTGTTGCTAGATCAATCTTGACTGTTGCCTTACCCGCTGAGATTTGTACAGCCGGAGCCTCCCCAAAAAAGTTAGGGATGGTGTAGGTGCCGCCAATCAATAGGGCAACTACGATAACAATATATTTCCACAGCGGGTAACGGTTCATTCTTAGCTTTCTTAGATAGCTTTAATGGTGCCTTTTGGCAATACAGCAGTAACTGAATTTTTCTGCATTTTTACTTCTGTGCCAGGGATCAATTCAACTGTAATGTAATGATCTTTTTGCTGAGTTACTGTACCCATTAAACCGCCAACAGTAACTACTTCGTCACCAACAGCTAAAGCTTCGATCATCAATTTAACTTCTTTTTGACGCTTCATTTGTGGACGAATCATTACAAAGTACAAAACTACAAACATTAAAATTAAAGGCAAGAAACCCATAATGCCGCCAGATTCAGCGCCGGCAGTTTGTGCATAAGCGTTACTAATAAACATTATTAATCCTCCAAGTAGAAACGTGGATTTTACCCTGTTGCTTCAATCACGCCAATTTGTCGGTTTTGATGGAATTCCTTGACGAACTCAGGGAATTGATCCTGATCTAATGCGGCTCTTATTTCCGACATTAAATTCAAATAATAGTGAATGTTATGGATCGTATTAAGCTGAGAACCCAGGATTTCATTAGCCTTTTGAAGGTGATGGAGATAGGATCTAGAGAAGTTTCTGCAGGCATAGCAGCTGCAGGTTGGGTCTAGGGGACGGGTATCTTCCTTAAAGGCCGCATTGCGAAGCTTTAGGTCGCCAAAGCGAGTAAATAACCAGCCGTTACGGGCATTACGAGTTGGCATCACGCAATCGAACATATCGATGCCTTGGCTGACGCCAAACACTAAGTCCTCTGGTGTGCCAACCCCCATGAGGTAGTGTGGCTTTTTAGGGGGTAACTGAGGGCCAATATGAGACAAGATTCTCTCAAACTCAGGTTTAGGCTCCCCAACAGACAATCCGCCAATGGCAATGCCATCAAAATTTTGCTCTTGAACCCCTGCTAGTGAAACTTCCCTTAAATTTTCAAACATACCACCTTGAATGATGCCAAATAAGGCATTTCCAGTTTCAAGCTCTCTAAATCTTTTAATTGAGCGATCTCCCCATCGTAAAGACAATTCAAGAGATTTTCGAACGGTGGCCTCATCAGTCCGAATGCCGTTGGTTTCATAGGGGGTGCACTCATCAAATTGCATAGCGATATCACTGTTTAAAACAGCCTGTATCTCCATGGATACTTCAGGTGACATGAATAACTTATCACCATTAACAGGCGATGAAAAGGTAACGCCATCTTCAGTTATCTTTCTCATCGCACCCAAGCTAAATACTTGGAACCCACCTGAGTCGGTGAGGATTGGTTTTTTCCACCCCATAAAATCATGAAGCCCTTTATGTTTTGATATCACATCTAAGCCAGGCCTTAGCCAAAGGTGGAATGTATTACCTAAAATGATTTGAGCTTGAGCTTCCTCTAAGTCTCTGGGGGTCATTCCTTTGACAGTGCCGTAAGTGCCAACTGGCATAAAGATGGGAGTTTCTAAGCTGCCGTGAGGTAAATTAACCCGCCCACGTCTAGCGTGGGTACGAGTATCTTTTTTAATGAGTTCGAAGCTAAGGGGTTTCATAGGCGACTTAAAAACATGGCATCGCCATAACTAAAAAAGCGATATTGTTGTTGAATAGCATGATCATATGCTTTCTTAATGTTCTCATATCCAGCAAAAGCACTTACGAGCATGAGCAAAGTTGAGGATGGAAGATGAAAATTAGTGATTAAGCAATCAACAATCTTAAAGCTATATCCAGGCGTAATAAAAAGTTTAGTTTCGCCTTCGGTGATCCCGAGTGCTACAGACGATTCCAATGCTCTTAGACTAGTAGTACCTACGGCAACTATTCGACCGCCTGCGGATCGTGTTTTATTAATGAGATCTTGTGTTTCAACTGGTATAGAAAACCATTCGGTATGCATTTGATGTTGAGATAAGTCTTCGGTTCTAACGGGGCTAAAGGTACCGGCTCCCACGTGAAGAGTGAGGGTGGTGTGACGCACCCCCTTTCTAGCCAAATCATCTAAGATCTTTTGATCAAAATGAAGACCTGCAGTGGGTGCAGCAACTGCGCCTGGATTTTTTGCAACGACTGTTTGATAGCGTTGTTGATCTACTTCATCTGGTGTGTGAGTGATGTAGGGTGGCAATGGCAATTGACCATGCTTTTCCAATAAGGGAATGCAGGGCCCTGAGAATCGGACTTCAAAAAATGGATTTTGAGAGCCATTGTGACGACCAATCACTTCTATGGTGAACGAGTCATCAGAACTGCCCATTAATAAGAATGACCCAGGCTTAGGAGATTTTGAAGCTCGGATTTGAGTGATAGCAGTATCTGAGCCGGTTACTCTTTCAAGTAAGACCTCGACAGCACCCCCGCTTTCTTTTTTGCCAAAAAGCCGTGCTGGTATCACTTTAGTATCGTTAAAAACTAATAAATCATTAGCTTGGATTAAATTAATAACATCGGTAAATTGTTGATTAATTAATTCAAGTTGCCCATGGGGATCACTTCCGAGCACTAAGAGCCGACTTGCGGTCCTATCTGGAAGAGGGTGCTGAGCAATCAGCTCGGGTGGTAAGTTGTAATTGAAGTCAGAAAGTCGCATCGAGATTCCGTAGGAACAGTAAGATTCTATACATGGTTAGTAAATCTAGTTCAAATCCTCTTGAAAAGTTGGGTCTGCATTCCTCGTTGGATTGTGCCTTGCACTTACCTATTCGTTATGAAGATGAGACTAAATTATCAACTATTGCTTCAGTTATTAATAGTTTTGGTGGTGCTTCAGCCCAAGTTCAAGGTACTGTAATTCGCCAAGAAGTCATGTATCGCCCCAGAAGGCAGTTACTCATTGTTATTAGAGATGAAGAAGGTGATGAATTATTTTTGAGATGGTTAAATTTTTATCCGAGCCAACAAAAACAGATGGCGGTCGGGCAGCATTTGAGAGTTCGCGGCGATGTTCGAGACGGATATTACGGACCAGAAATGGTTCATCCAGCGGTAAGGGCGGTATCTCCTGACGCGTCCTTACCTAATAATTTAACCCCCGTATATTCAACTACCGCTGGGGTGAGTCAATTAAGTATTCGTAAGGCGATTGATAAAGCATTTAAAGATGCTGATTTGGAGTCTTTATTTTCTGAGATATTTCCTAAAGATATCTTGAAAAACTGCTTCCCTGGATTGAATTTACCAAGCTTATGGGAAGCTATTCACACGCTGCATCATCCTAGTCGCCATGACGATATGGAGTCGATTCAGAATCGAACTCATCCCGCTTGGCGCAGAATTCAGATTGAGGAGTTATTAGCTCAACAGATTTCTTTGCAACAGGCTAGAGCTAAACGTTTGAGTCGTCGATCAGTCCAAATGAACCTCAAGCCTAAAAAAGATGGAATCTTAGAAAAGTTTCTACTACAGCTACCTTTTCAGTTAACGGGATCTCAGCAAAGAGTATGGCAAGATTTAATTTCAGATTTGGCGCAACCCTACCCTATGAACAGATTGCTTCAAGGCGACGTAGGTAGCGGTAAGACCATCGTAGCGGCATTGGCAGCTATGCACTGTTTAGATCACGGCTATCAAGCTGCAATTATGGCGCCAACTGAGATATTGGCTGAACAGCATTACAGAAAGTTATCCATCTGGTTGCAACCGATGGGTATTGAAATAGTTTGGCTAACTGGCTCACTAAAAGCTAAAGACAAGAAAGCGGCGCAAGCATCTATTGCTAGTGGCGAGGGTCGTTTAGTGATTGGAACGCATGCGTTAATTCAAGATAGTGTTGAATTTGCCAGATTGGGTTTGGCAGTCATTGATGAGCAGCATCGTTTTGGTGTTAAACAGCGCTTGCAACTTCAGCAAAAGATTGATGATGTTGAAATTGATTGTCATCAGCTCATGATGTCAGCAACACCCATACCAAGAACTCTTGCGATGACTTTCTATGCTGATCTTGAGGTTTCAGTGATTGATGAATTACCACCAGGTAGAACCCCAGTTGTTACAAAGTTAATTAAAAGTGATAGACGTGATGAGGTAGTAGCAGGGTTATCAGAACAATTAAAGTTAGGGCGTCAAATTTATTGGGTTTGCCCACTAATTGAAGAGTCAGAAGTTTTGCAATTACAAACTGCAGTTGATACATATGAGTCTTTGCAGCTAGCTTTACCTAATGTTAAGGTAGGCCTCATTCACGGGCGGCTCAAAGCTGATGAAAAAAATGCTGTTATGCAAGCTTTCGTTTTAGGTGAGATTCAGATATTGGTTGCTACAACGGTGATTGAGGTTGGCGTTGATGTGCCTAATGCATCTCTGATGGTGATTGAGCATGCAGAAAGATTTGGTTATTCACAATTACATCAACTTCGCGGTCGTGTAGGTCGCGGCTCTGCCCAATCAATTTGCATTCTTTTATATAGTTCACAATTATCAATGGCGGCAAAAGAGCGCTTACAAACCCTGAGAGAAACTCAGGATGGATTCATCATTGCTGAGAAAGATTTAGCTTTAAGAGGTCCTGGTGAATTATTGGGTTCTAGACAGTCTGGAGATGGGATGCTCCGTTTTGTTGACTTACAAAACGAGCACGACTTAATAGAAAAAACAAAAGAGCTCTCAGTCCAATTACTTAATCAATATCCAGAGATTAGTCAAAAGCATTTGGAGCGTTGGTTAGGCCATCGTGCTGACTTCCTAAAAGCTTGATATCCTCTATATATGACACTTACTGAATTTAGATATATTGTTGCAGTTGCTAGAGAGCGCCACTTCGGTAGGGCAGCTGAGGCATGTTTTGTATCTCAACCCACCCTTTCTGTTGCCATCAAAAAGCTTGAGGATGAGCTTAACGTTCAAATATTCGAGAGATCTGGCGCTGAGCTCACTATTACTGATCTCGGCCAAAAGATCGTGCACCAAGCTCAAAAAGTTTTAGAGGAGGCTCAAGTTATTAAGCATCTTGCCCAACATGGTCAAGATCCTCTTTCTGGGCCTGTAAGATTAGGTACCATCTACACCATTGCTCCTTATTTACTGCCAAAGCTAATTTCAAAAAGCCGCGAAGTTTTACCCAAAATGCCTCTGTATCTTCAAGAGAACTTTACAGTGCGCCTACTTGAGCTACTTAAACAAGGTGATATTGATGCTGCTATCTTGGCTGAACCATTCTCTGAAAGTGGTTTAGATGTCACTCCTTTATATGACGAGAGTTTGGTGGTTGCTGTTCCTGTAGGGCATCCCTGGGAGACGACACCCGTAATTCAGCATGCTGATTTACAGTCTCAAGCAACACTTCTATTGGGGCAAGGCCACTGTTTCCGCGATCATGTTTTAGATATTTGTCCTGATATGCAGAGATCACAACGTAATGAAGATCTAAGCGGATTTGAGGGTTCTTCACTAGAGACAATCAGGCAAATGGTGGCAGGTGGTATTGGGGTTAGTGTTTTTCCAGTGACTTCAATCAATGACCAAACCAATCCTAATAGCCTGATTAAATATGTGCCATTTGCTGAGCCCATACCAAAAAGAAGAGTTGTTTTAGTTTGGCGTAAAAGTTACGCAAGGTCAGCTGCCATGCATGCTTTAGCCGAAGCCATTAAGACTTCGGGTTTATTAGGGGTTGATTATTTATGAGGTCTGAGAAGTTAACAGACTATCTTGCATTAATTAGATTTGATAAACCAATTGGCACCCTGTTGGTTTTATGGCCGACACTTTGGGCTTTGTGGTTAGCTACCAGCGGCCAGCCCAGTTTTACCTTATTTCTGATTTTTACATTAGGCACTTTTCTAATGCGAAGTGCGGGTTGCGCCATCAATGACTACGCAGATAGAAACTTTGATAAGCACGTTACTAGAACTGAAAGTCGACCATTAACCTCTGGAAGAATTAAATCTTGGGAAGCCTTAATGGTTGCTGGTTTATTAGCATTAGCGGCATTCCTACTTATCCTGCCATTAAATACTTTCACAAAGATTTTGTCGGTGCCTGCATTGCTAGTTGCAATTATTTACCCATTTACAAAAAGATTCTTTTCAATGCCTCAAGCAGTTTTAGGCATTGCTTTCTCATTTGGTATCCCGATGTCTTTTGCCGCAGCTCAAAACAACATCCCTTTGTATGCGTGGGTATTGGTGTTATCAAATATTGCTTGGGCAATTGCTTATGACACTGCTTATGCCATGGTTGATAAAAATGATGATTTAAAACTAGGTATTAAAACTTCAGCAATTACTTTTGGAACTTATGACGTCACAGCTATTTTGGCTTGCTACGGAGTATTTTTTGTAGGATTTGCTTACGTTGCTACCACCCAAAACTTCAACAGTGTTTTTTGGATTTTTTGGCTGATGGGTTTAGGTTTGGTGTTTCACTATTACAAATTAATCAAGACCCGTGACCGAGCAAAGTGCTTTCAGGCCTTTAAGCAGAATAGTTGGCTTGGAGCGTTATTCTTTATTGCGATCGCCTGTTCACAAAACTGATATTTATTGTCCGAACTCTTGACCCATTTCAGCGCCGCGTGCACTGGCTGCTGCAACTGCTTGAGTGATGATATCTGACCAACCTTTTTGCTCCAACACCTGTAATGCGGCGTATGTTGTGCCACCTTTTGATGTGACTTTTTCGCGAAGAGTTCCTGCAGATTCATTGGATTGTGCGGCTAAAGTGGCTGCACCTAAAACTGTTTGCGTCGCCAATAAATGAGATTGCTCTTTACTTAACCCTTGCGTTATGGCTGCTTGCTCGAGGGCCTCAATAAAAGCAAATACATAAGCTGGGCCGCTTCCTGAAACGGCTGTTATGTCATCAATTTGTTTTTCTTCAGAAACCCAAGTTATTTTTCCTACAGCATGGCAGATACTTTCTGCATTAGCTTGATCTTCCTTTGTTGCTTGATTATTTGCAAACAAACCAGTCATACCTTGACCAATCAGTGCAGGCGTATTCGGCATTGCACGAATGAGGCGATCATGTTTCAACCATTTGGCCATATCTTGAGTACGGATACCAGCAGCGACACTGAGGCACAAAGGCTTATGAGCGCTTTTTTCAAAAACCAAAGCTAATTCTGTAGCAGCTTCTTTGAATTGTTGCGGTTTAATTGCCAAAACTAATACGTCAGCTTTCTGAATTTTTTCAGAAAGATCTTGAATATTTTCGGCAGTAGAAATTTTAAAGTTAGCTTCTAGTGCTTTTCTTGTTGGTTCAAAAGGATCCGCTACAGCAATATGAGACGCTTGAGCCCCTTTTTGAATCAGACCACCAATCATGGCATTAGCCATATTGCCGCCACCAACAAATACAATTTTTAAGTTTGATAGAGATGTCATAAATAAGTTCTTTTGCCAAAAATAGCTGTGCCAACACGTACTATCGTACTACCTTCTGCAATTGCTGCGGTCATATCCGAGGACATACCCATTGATAGGGTATCAAAATATGAAGATGAGGATTGAAGCAGAGGATTTTTTTTAAGAGTATTGAATAAATCGAAGAGTTGCTTGTGGTCAGCTCTTTGCTGTGCCACATCATCTGTTGGCTCCGGGATGCTCATCAAACCTCTCAGGCGAAGTTTTGGCATGGTGATGATAGCGAGGCATAGATCGCTTAGCTCAAAGGGCTTCACGCCGCTTTTACTTGATTCGCCACTGACGTTAACTTGGATACAGACATTCAAAGGTTGAAGTTGGTCAGGCCTTTGGTCATTGAGTCGCTGTGCAATTTTTAAACGATCAATACTGTGAACCCAGTCAAAGTTTTCAGCAACATCTTTGGACTTATTACTTTGGAGTGGACCAATAAAGTGCCACTCAATTTGATTTCTAATATCACTTAATTCGGCAATTTTTGCCACACCCTCTTGAACATAGTTTTCCCCAAATGCTTTCTGACCAGCTTCAAAAGCTGAACGGACGTCGCTGGCTGGGAATGTTTTAGAAACGGCTAAGAGTTGTGTGTCTGATGGGGAGCGCCCAGAAGCATGAGCTGCTTCTGAAAGGCACTCTAAAACATGGGCCAAGTTAGCTTTTATGGAGGTCATATCCTCCATTTTGCTCCAATATTCCATCAATTAGTTCAATCCAGTGTTCTACAGATGTTTCTTGATTCTGGAGATGGGTGATGCAACCAATGTTGGCAGAGACTATTCGGTCAGCCTCATGCTTTTTAACAGCCTGATGAAGATTTTCTAATTTTTGCTGTTTGAGCTGTTTAGAGAGATCTGCTTGAAGGATAGAATAAGTTCCTGCAGAGCCACAGCATAGATGGCTGTCTTCGCATAAGTTTGTTTTGATACCAAGCTGCCCTAAAAAGCCTTCTAGTGCACCTTTAATTTTCTGACCATGCTGAAGGGTGCATGGCGGATGGTAAACAACACCTGCTTGTGTTTGAGAGCCAATATACTTCTTAAGCGTGTCGGTATAGTCCGGAAGTATTTCAACTAAGTCTTTGCATAGGCTTGAGACTGTCTTTGCTTTTTCAGCATAAGCTGGATCATCTCGCAAAATATGCCCATATTCTTTTACTGTTACGCCACAGCCCGAAGCATTCATAATCAAGGCGCTCACTTTTTGCCCTTGGCAGTCTGGAGCGCTTCCAGTGATGTAAGGCCACCAGGCATCAATATTGCGACGCATGTCATCTAAACCAGCCTCTTGCTCATTAAGGTGATATTTCAATGCGCCACAGCAACCCGCTTTTGACGCAGATAACACGTCAACGCCCACACGACTCAAGACACGAACGGTTGCATTATTAATATTAGGAAGCATGCCAGGTTGAACGCAACCTTCAAGCATCAACATTTTATGAGTATGAAGGTCAAGCGCAGGTCTTACTCCAGGCGCTTTACCTTGAGGAATCTTTTGTTGAATGGAGCTTGGCATAAGTGGTCTAAATAATCGACCCAAGCGCATGCTAGTGTTAAATAAGCTTTTGTTAGTTAAACCATTAGCCAAAGCCTTACGCAACAGCGTTTCTAGAAACGGTCTGGCTGGCGTTTGCTCCTCGACCCATTTACGACCAATATCAATTAGGTGGCCATAGTCGACACCACTAGGACAAGTGGTCTCACAATTTCTACAAGTTAGACAGCGATCTAAATGTTGTCTAGTTTTTTCAGTTGCAAGTTTTCCCTCAGCAATTTGTTTGATGAGATAAATTCGTCCTCTTGGACCGTCTAACTCATCACCTAGCAATTGATAAGTAGGGCAGGTGGCTGTACAGAAGCCGCAGTGCACACACTTACTCAAAATATTTTGAGCCGTTTCTCCATCTGGGGTACCAATATATCGAGGGGCTAATTCGGTTTGCATATTAAATTAACCTTCCTGTAGCAAATACACCCTTAGGGTCAAATGATTTTCTTAAACGCTCCTCTATAACAACCAATGCGGCAGTGAGAGGATGATCTTTAAGAGAGCTCAGCATTTGCTCACTCTTCTCTTTAGCTCGAAAAACGCTAGCATGACCACCTAATGATTGGGCTAAGGCTTTGATCGCTTTTGGATCTAAAGATCCTCTATGCCAACGCTGGCCGCCGTGCCACTCTATGAGAGTTTCTCCGCCAAGATCTAAAGCATCGGTAGTAGACGGTAAAGCTAAACGCCATAGAGCTGTTTGATCATCGCTCTTGAACCAGCTATGCGTTTGCTCACGAATACTTTTCCAAAATACGGTAGCTTCATCAGCATCCATCGTCTGCATACCGTAAGTCTTAGCAAATGCATTAGTTGCAGATTGAACAGCGGCTTTAGCACCACTTAATCTTAAATAAAGAGTGCCAGCATTTTCACCAACCCAAGCACTTGCATTTAAGGGCCATGGTTGACTGGCAAGTAAATTCATTAATTGGATTGCTTTAGATTGCTCCATTGCAACGCTAACAGTTGCAGTTGCGGCAGCTTTAGGTAAAACCTTAATCGAAACATCTAAGAGAAGGGCTAATGTCCCCATTGAGCTTGGGAGAAGCCTGGAAACGTCATAGCCTGCTACGTTTTTCATCACAGTTCCGCCAAAGTTCATGATCTGTCCTTGACCATTCATGATCTTGACTCCAAGAACAAAGTCTCTTAAACCTCCAGCACTCACTCTTCCAGGACCAGCTAAGCCAGAAGCCACCATGCCACCAATGGTGGCACCTTCTCCATAATGTGGAGGTTCAAATGCAAATTGCTGATTTTTTTCAGCAAGAGCCTCTTCAACTTCTTTTAATGAGGTACCAGACTTAACAGTTATAACTAATTCATCAGGCTGATAACTTAATATGCCTGAGTATTCTTTTGTTGATAAAACTTCACCTTGAAGCTTATTGCCAAACCAGTCCTTTGTGCCAGAACCGGTGATTCTGATAACTTGACCTTTTTGATTGGCGTGGGCAACTTTTTCTTGAAGATAATTAAGAATTTGCTCGCTCATTAAAAGCGCTCCAACTCTGGATGCGGCAATACTCCACCTTTAATTTTCATGCGCCCGTATTCTGCACAACGATTCAAGGTCGGAATTGCTTTATCTGGATTCAATAGTTTTTTTGGATCAAATGCAGCCTTAACACCCCAAAATAACTCTCTTTCCAAATCACCAAATTGCACGCACATCGAGTTGATCTTTTCAATACCAACACCATGCTCACCAGTAATCGTGCCACCTAATTCAACACACGTTTCTAGAATGTCACTACCAAATTCTTCAGCGCGGTGCCACTCATCTTCATCCGAGCCATTAAATAGAATCAGTGGATGCATATTGCCATCTCCGGCATGGAAAACATTCATACAGCGAAGTTGATATTTAGCTTCCATTTCCTGAATACGTTTTAAAAGAGTTGCGATATGTTGTCTTGGGATCGTGCCATCCATGCAATAGTAATCAGGTGAAATGCGTCCTGCCGCTGGAAAGGCATTTTTACGGCCACTCCAGAATTTCAAACGCTCGGATTCACTTTGCGAAACTTGTATTCGAATCGCTCCACATTCATTAAGCACTTGGGTCATACGTTCAATTTCTTCAGCAACCTCTTCTGGAGTTCCATCAGACTCACATAACAGAATCGATTCTGCATTTGTGTCATATCCAGCATGAACAAATTCTTCAACAGCTCTTGTTGCTGCTTTATCCATCATTTCTAAACCTGCTGGAATAATGCCTGCTGCGATGATGGCAGCAACAGCATTTCCACCCTTACTGACGTCATCAAAGCTAGCCATAATCACTTGAGCTAACTGTGGCTTTGGAACCAACTTAACTGTTACCTCTGTAATAACAGCCAACATACCTTCGCTTCCAACCACAATAGATAAAAGATCGAGGCCGGGCGCATCTGGTGCAAGGCTACCAAACTCAACTACCTCACCATTCATCAAAATAGCCCTTACTTTGAGAATGTTATGAAGCGTTAAACCATACTTAAGACAATGAACGCCTCCTGAATTTTCACTGACATTGCCGCCAATAGAGCAAGCAATTTGTGAGGATGGATCAGGTGCGTAATAAAGACCATGTTGAGCAACCGCTTCTGAAATCGCTAAATTGCGAACGCCTGGTTGAACAACTGCAATTCTGGCAATGGGGTCAACTTTGATGATTTTTTTAAATTTAGCTAGTGATAAAACCAAACCCTGAGCGATAGGTGTAGCACCACCTGACAAGCCAGTACCTGCGCCACGAGGAACAATCGGAATCTCAAGTCTTTGACATACTGCAATGACAGCAATAGCTTGTGCTTCTGTTTCAGGAAGAGCAACAGCCAAAGGCATCTGTCTGTAAGCTGCTAAACCATCACATTCATAGGGAATAGTGTCTTCTGGCTCCCATAGTAGGGCGTGTGCTGGAAGAAGTGGTTTGAGAGCCTTTACAAGCTCTTTCTGTCGAATCAATATGGCCTGATCAGGCAAGTCTATGGTCGTAGTCATTTATCTCTATTTCTTAGTGGATTAACGCTATTCTAGCCATTTCCATATAATGAAGCATATGGCTAATAGATTGACTCAAATTGCGACCCGAACGGGTGATACTGGAACCACCGGTTTAGGTGACGGACAGCGTGTGGACAAGGACCATTTGCGCATTTGCGCTATGGGTGACGTTGATGAGCTTAATTCAGAAATTGGCGTTTTAATTACCGAGGGTTTACCCGAAAGCGTAGCTGAAGAGTTAAAAGAGATTTTTTCGCAAGTTCAACATGACTTGTTTGATTTGGGTGGAGAGTTATGTATTCCCAACTACACGCTTCTTAAAGATGAGCAAGTTCTTAAACTAGATACTTGGTTAGCTAAGTACAACGCAACACTTCCTCGTTTAGCTGAGTTTATTCTTCCCGGTGGTACTCGAGCAGCAGCTCAGGCTCACGTTTGCAGAACTGTATGTCGTCGTGCAGAGCGATCTATCGTTAAGCTGGGACACCACGAAGCCATTCATGACACACCAAGACAGTATGTGAACCGCTTATCAGATTTGCTATTTGTTTTGGCTAGAGTCCTCAATAAAGAAGCTGGTGGATCAGATACACTCTGGCGCCATGAAAAAGACCCCAAGTAAGGGGTCTTTTTTTCACATCTATTGTTTTGGATAACAATCTTTAAAGCTTATTTTTTATTACGACGTTGCCTGACACCGTTTGCCAAAATTTCTAAAGTGTTCACT
Organism: Polynucleobacter meluiroseus; assembly: GCA_945879115.1. Classification (GTDB taxonomy): domain Bacteria; phylum Pseudomonadota; class Gammaproteobacteria; order Burkholderiales; family Burkholderiaceae; genus Polynucleobacter; species Polynucleobacter meluiroseus_H. Next base: position 34,885 of record CAMDUR010000001.1, on the reverse strand, counting down.
GAATCATCCCAGCCAATACAGGCATCAGTAATACTGGTTGCATATTTCAGGGCTCGAGGATCATCCTTGCCTGGTGTGAACTTTTGGGCGCCACCGTTGATATGACTTTCGACCATCACGCCAAAAATTTGTTTTGACCCCGCAGATAACTGACTGGCAATATCTTTTGCAACTTCAATTTGACGCTCATGTTGTTTGCTAGAGTTGGCATGTGAACAATCAACCATTAAAGAGCCCGGCAATTTAGATGCCTCTAACTCGGCACATGAATTTGCAACGCTCTCTACATCGTAATTGGTTGTTTTTCCACCGCGCAAAATAACGTGACAATCACTATTACCTTTAGTTTCAACAATGGCTACCTGCCCATTTTTATGAACAGATAAGAAGTGGTGAGGTCTACTTGCAGATTGGATAGCATCAGTAGCTATCTTAATGTTGCCATCTGTGCCATTTTTAAATCCGATTGGAGCAGAAATTCCTGAGGCAAGCTCACGGTGAATTTGACTTTCTGTTGTTCTAGCGCCAATTGCCCCCCAAGAAATCAAGTCACCAATGTACTGAGGAGAGATGACATCTAAGAACTCGCTACCTGCTGGCATACCCAGACGATTGATCTCTATTAAGAGTTGACGAGCCATACGCAAACCTTCATCAATACGGTAGCTTTCATCTAGGTAAGGATCATTGATTAAACCTTTCCAGCCAACAGTTGTGCGAGGTTTTTCAAAATAGACGCGCATCACGATTTCAAGATCATCGGCATATTGAGTTCTTAGCGCTAATAATTTTTGAGCGTACTCAAGCGCAGCTTTAGGGTCATGAATTGAGCAAGGTCCAATAATCACCAAAAGACGATCATCCTTACCATGCATGATGTCGCGAATCTTATTACGGGTTTCGCCAATCAAGGTTTCAACAGCTGTCCCTTGAATTGGAAAGAAGCGAATGAGATGCTCAGGCGGTGGCAGTACCGTGATATTTTGGATGCGTGCATCATCTGTTTCAGATGTCTTATCAATGCTGACGTACCAGTTGTCTCTGTTGCTGAGTGCTTTATCAACCATTTCATTAACTCCTTATTACTAGATACCAAAATATGTAAAAAAAAACCGCCGTTTATGTCGGCGGTTAATTTGAGTGCAGGGAACTTACGCTTGAATCTCTGCCTCTCGACCGCCTGGGGTTGAGAACCAAAAGTAAAAGAAATATGAGTTATTTGCAGACATGTGATTAATGTAGCACAGTTTTATGGTCATTTATCAAGCTGTGCCACCAACAGTCATATTATTAATCCTAAGTGTTGGTTGACCGACGCCTACCGGCACACTCTGACCATCCTTGCCGCAAACGCCAATTCCACTGTCTAGACTCATGTCATTACCTATCATGCTGATATCTTTGAGGGATTCTGGACCATTACCAATAATCGTTGCACCTTTAACGGGATATTGAATTTTTCCATTTTCAACCCAATACGCTTCGCTAGCTGAGAAAACAAATTTACCGCTGGTGATATCGACCTGACCACCACCAAAGTTAACTGCATAAAGACCTTTTTTAATGCTGCTGATGATTTCTTGTGGATCATCTTTGCCATTAAGCATGTAAGTATTGGTCATTCTCGGCATTGGCAATGATGCATAGCTTTCACGTCTTGCATTGCCCGTAACTGGCATATTCATTAAACGAGCATTTAAGCTGTCTTGGATATAGCCTTTCAGAATGCCATCTTCAATCAAGGTTGTGCATTGCGTTGGATTACCTTCATCATCAATAGATAAGGAGCCTCTTCTGCCTGCTATGGTGCCATCGTCAACAACCGTCACACCTTTAGCTGCGACTCTTTGACCAATTTTTCCTGTAAATGCAGAGGAGCCTTTACGGTTGAAATCCCCTTCAAGACCATGCCCAATTGCCTCATGTAAAAGTACTCCCGGCCAACCAGGACCCAGAACAACCGTCATTGATCCTGCGGGGGCTGGTCTTGAGTCAAGATTAACTAAAGCAGATCGAACAGCCTCATCAATCCAATGATCAATTTTCTCTTGAACAAAAAAATGATAATCAAAGCGACCGCCGCCACCCGATGAGCCAACTTCACGCCGCCCATTTTGCTCTGCAATAACGGTAATTGAAACTCGGACTAGGGGTCTTATGTCAGCGGCTAATACGCCATTAGCTCTGGCAACTAAGACAATGTCGTGTTCTGCAGCAAGGCCAGCCATAACCTGGACTATTCGTGGATCCTTAGCTTTAGCTTTTCTTTCAATATCCTCTAGCAAAGCAATTTTTGCTTTTGCATTGAGGCTATCAAGTGGGTTAGCTGATTGATAAAGAGCATGAGTTTTAGAGGTAGACCAAGCAGGGCTTATATAAGTTTTGTTATTACTTGCCCCAATTACGCGAGTGGCTTCAGCTGCTTTTTTAAGGGCCGCCGCACTGATCTCATCAGAATACGCAAAAGCAGTTTTATCATGACTGACTGCTCGAACTCCAACGCCTTGATCAATGCTGAAAGTGCCAGATTTAACAATACCTTCCTCAAGGCTCCATGACTCGTTATAGGTTCTTTGGAAATATAAATCAGCGTCATCTAAGTGGTGCGTATGCATCAACGCCAAAGTTCTTTGAAGATCGTTTTCTGAAATTCCTGCTGGCGCAAGCAAGACATCTTTTGCGATCTTAAGAGTGTCAGCTCTACTTAGATTGATGGAATTTTCTAAAGCTAAATGTGAATTCATAGGATTCTTATAAGGTGCGGTGCAAAAGAGCGGGTAATTGAGTTCGAACCTGTTGAGTCATACTTTTATCAAGAACACCCATGACAACACCTGGCCCTTGAGTTATTTGGGATTTAATTTCACCCCATGGATCGACAAGCATACTCTGTCCCCAAGTAGATCGACCATTTTCATGTTGCCCACCTTGAGCACTAGCTAAAACATAGCATTGATTTTCGATGGCTCGAGCTCTAAGTAATATTTCCCAATGATCTTTGCCCGTTGTGTGAGTAAAAGCTGCTGGAATGATATGGCAGTCCACCTCACCCATAGCGCGATAAAGTTCTGGAAAACGAATGTCGTAACAAACTGATAAGCCGAACTTCCAACTGGTGCTATTTACATTAATAACAAATGATTGTGTAGTGTGGCCTGCTTCAATTGTTCTTGACTCCTGATATTCCTCGTCACCCTTCTTAAATCCAAATAAATGAATCTTGTCGTATCTCGAAATAATTTTACCGCTGGGTGAAAAAACCAGAGTTGAGTTTTTAACCTTATTTTCATCAGTAGCTTTTAGTGGGATAGTCCCTGCTACTAGATAAATAGCTTGTGATTTTGCAATGGAACTCAAATAGCTTTGTATCGGACCCTGATCAAAATTTTCTTTAATTAGATTTTTATCGGATTCATGTTGACCCATAAAGCAAAAATACTCAGGTAAGACCACTAATTCCGCGCCGTGCAACTTAGCTTCTTGAATGAGTTGTTCTGCATTAGCTAAATTCTTATCCACAGAAGGAGTGGAAACCATCTGAATGCTGGCAACTTTCAATTGATTAGGCGTCATGCCCTTATTCTATTTCTTATTCGGGTTTTGTTGTTGCCGCAGAAGCGATTTATCCCTAATATCTTTAAGTATATTTTCATCTAAGGGGCGGCCCTTAGTATCAAGCGGAATTACCTGAGGTGCAGCCCAGGTACCTTGAACTAGGTAATCTAGTTGAAATAGCTTGCTAACCTCATCAGCAATCAAATATTGCCCAATCAATGTGCTCAATCCAATAATTGGATTAACAAATGTATAAGCAACAGATGCTGATCCTGCATTCAAATTAGGAACCACAGTAATTCGAATATCTTGAGTTTCATTAATTAAGTTGGCGTTACCCGTTAAACGAACATTTCCTTGTGGGCCTCTAATGCTTAAATTCTGGATATTAGCGATGCCATTTGTAATTTTACCTTGTGATGTGATTCTGTCGAAAGGAGTTCCTTGACTAACTATTGGTTTAAGAACCCCGCCAATATCAAGTGTTGCTAGGCGAGTCAAACCTTGATAGCTAAGCACCCCAAGAAGACGGGCGGCTCCAGGATCAACTTGTAAGATTGTGCCCTTGGCAAGATCTAGTGAAACCTCAGACTGAAGAGATTTAACGTCAAATTGGTGTGGCGCACCATACCAATTGAGTGAACCAATTAACTTGCCAGATCCAGCATCAATTGTTTTTGGAAAACCTAACTTATCTAATAATTTGCCACCATCATCAATATCTAAATCAAAATTGATAAAGGTATTACCGAGATTATTTTTACCATCTTTAGGTAACTCCCAGCGGCCAGATGCAAGAACTGAAGCATTGTCATTTTTAATTACTAACCTTTCAATTACCCAATCACTTCTATTATTTTTGGCGATCAGTTGTACCGATCCATAATCATGATTGTTATAGGTTAGCTTGTCGGCTGTAATATCAACAGCTGGAATTCTTTGGGCCCTTGCGTTGGGAGTCTTAGGACCTGCCTCTTTTTCTGGATTTTTCTCAAGCGTTAATTGTTTTAGTCGGGCGGTTAATTTGCCATATGGCAAATCATTTTGAGCAGGTTGCCAAGTAAGCTGACCGCTAGTTACAGGCGATTCAACTTTAGCAACCCAGAGATTATTGGTAATGTTTGCCGAAAGATTAATATTACTGAATTCTTTATTGGAAACTTTTACTTTCTTGATATCTGCTTTAAATTCTTTAAAAGTGGGATTGGCCGGTGTAGTTTTTTTATCTTTAGAGTTACTCGGTAAAAATTTTCCAACCCATTTATCCCACTCATCAAGATCTAATTGATCAAGATTGATATTTGCGGAGATGCCTTCATCAGGAACTTTACCCGAGGCATTAATACCAAGATTGGCACGCAAATTATTTTTTGCATCTATTGCAAATGGCGCGTCAATTAATTTTCCAATTTTAAGTACGCCAATATGTTTAGCATTGGTATTTTTATTGAAGTTATTTAAATTAAACTCACCATTTAAAGACGTTCCAGTTTTTTTATTAAATGGAGCCGGTAGTAAAGAGCTTAACTGTTTGAGCTGAAGGCTCAGATTAGTTTTGTAGCCTCCTGCTGATATCAGTAGATCTCCATCGTAATTAATAGAGCCGTTAACTTGGCTATAAATATCTTTAAGTGATTTATCTGTACCTTCTGGCGCTAAAGCAGTTAGAAGTTGGTTGACTTCAAGATCCCCTTTAACTTTCATCGAAGACTTTTCTGCCAAAAGCAGGTTACTAGAATTATTGATAAGAAGAGTGCCGCCAAGAGCTTTGGCTTTAAAGTTTCGCGCACCAATATTTTCTTCTGAAAAAAGGATACCTCCCGTTATGTCGGTGATATCAATTTTTTTATCATAATTGGCGCTATTATTTTGTAGGTTCAACTCACCTTTGATGGTGGTTTTATTTGTTTCAGCTAGCGGTAGCGCAATATCAATATTTAAATCTGATTTCCCTGAAATGGCTATGTCGTTAAAGCTGGACTTTAAGCCTTGGCCTGAAGGACTTAATAGATAGTAATTAAGTAAATCTTGAGTCAGGCCCGCGGCATTTCCAGTGATTTTTAAAACCGCTTGCTTATTTGTTACATCAGTTACTTTGCCTTGAACATTGCTTAACTGAACACTTTCAAACAAAGCTTTTTTAAAATCGACACTTAATTGAGGTCCTTCGAGCTTAATCGTACCGTTGACCTTTGAAAATGGTGACCATTGACCTTTCCCAAAAATATTCGCTGAAGCAGGGTGGAATTCAATATCTTCAACTGGTAGATTTAAATTAAAAGTACCAGGATGTTTGGAGTTAAAAGGAATGTGATCTGTCTCACCACTAATGACAAGAGTTCCGTTTTTAACGTATCCAGATTTGAGGGCGCCGCGAATGTAATTGCGAGCATCTTTCGACATAACAGAGGGAAAGTAGCGCGTTATATTCAATACCTTCGCGCTATCAATTTTAGCTTTGACACTAATATTTTCTGAACGTTTAGCTGTCTTTGGTTTATATGTTGCATCAAATTGAAGAGAAACATCATCATTTTCAATGACTATATTTTTGAGGTCATAGTCAAAAACATCCCCATTCTTAACCCATTTAATTAAACCTTTAGCTTTATTAAATTCAAGTTGATCATTCTCAAGAATTTGCGGCAATACGGCGGAACTTTTTTGATTGTTGATCGTAACTTCGCCACCAAGCTCTGAGGCGAAAATTTTTCCTGAAAAGTTGGAGAGAGATAAATTTTTATTTTCAAGTGGCTTTAAAAATAAGTTATCAAAATCAAATGAAACCTTGTAATTGGATTTATTAAAACCAGGAATAGATATCCCAAATGGTAAGCGGCTGGCTTGTGCGTGCCAATTGGCGTCGAGATTTTCAAGACTACCTGATGGTTGGTAATCATTAATAAATATTTGCAGATCTTTTGGCAAAGGGAATTGCTTGGCCAATTGTTTTACTAGTTCGATATTGATATGAGCGGCTTTAATGCCAGCATGTTCTACCAAATCAATGCTTGGAGCAGACCTCCAGTAAAAACTAAGATCATTCAATTCTTGCTTAGCTGTATTTGTATCAATTTGCCAATTAAACTGCGGTGCAGTCATGGAGATTTTTTTGCCATAAGTTTCTTGCACAATTTGTGCCTCTAGGCTCATTATTTTTAATGGTTGTCCAATGCGCTCCCAGTCAAAATGTAAGTTTTTAAACTGGAGTTCAGTTTTTCCGCCATCTAACATGCCACTACTAAGATAAGTATTTCCAGTGCTATTTAAAAAACCATCAACAATTTTTATATCGCCACCAATGGTGCTGTTTATTTTTTTAAGATCTAGATTAAATGCCTCCCAATTGATTGAGCCATTCCAATCCTTCCAGTTGCCAGCGTCACCAAAAAAATTATGTCTAAATTGAGCATCTAGCTTTGCAACCCCCTGATTCCATGGGGTGCGAAGGATAAGGTTAATTTGATGCTTAAACCATGAGTTCTTTAGATTAAGACTCTCTATTTGGATATGATGTTCAGCAGATTGATTTTTTTGATCTAACCAAATTATTTCTGCATTATTGGCTTGCATGCTATCTTGATCAAAGACCCAGTTACCAATCTCGAAGCCTGCGGTCCCCTTTTTTAATTGGATGCCCGCTATATCCCAATCTCCATGGATATCTCGTTTTGCATAAATTCTGGCATTTTCAAATTTAAGGTCATGAAAATGAGGCTGAAGTTCCCATAAGGTCTCCCAAGAAAGATTACCTGTAATCTCAGGGATGCTTAGTAGAGGCGGTTCATTTGATCCATTTAAGCGTTGAATCGTGATATTTTTAACTTTAAATGCGGGCCAGAGAAACTCCCAATCTGTTTTAATTTCTTCAATTCTTAGTTCTGCCCCGAGTCCTTGGCTTAATATTTTTTCAAATTGGGATTTATTTTTTTCAACTAAAGGCCAAAAATAGAATCGAACAACTAGGTGGATACAAATAACAGTAACACTTGCTATTACTAATAACCAAAGGATTCTTTTTTTCCAAATAGCTTGTTTTTCCTCGCTCATTTGGAGTTGGCGAAGCTTATCTAACGAAGTGGAGAGGAATAACCATGACATTTTGTAATTATGCTGTAGCCGAAGGGGTATTGATAGCGATAACATGATACCTATGAGCATAAATAATAAAAAAATTTCAGTTCTTTTGGAGAATTCAGCCTACGCCGCACGTTGGCTTAACGCTCAGCCGCAATGGATAGATTTGCTGTCTGATTTAGATGGGCAGGCAGTTGACAGCTCTGTGATTGATAGAGTTCTTAGTGCAAGCACCCTTTTGCTAAAAGCCCCTGTAGTTGATTTGACGGTTTTAGGTGCGCAATTGCGCTTAGCAAGACAACAACTCATGCTGATACTGGCCTTAAAAGATCTTAATGATGAGGCGCCTGTTTCTGAGGTAACTCAAGCTATGACTTTATTTGCTGAAAAAGTCATTGAGATTGGCCTTGAAGCTCTTCGCAAGGATATGAAGGAGCTGGTAGGAGAGCCTAAGTCTGCCAACGATCAATTTTCACCTCTTATAGTTGTTGGAATGGGTAAATTAGGCGGGCGTGAGTTAAACGTCTCATCGGATATTGATTTGGTTTTTTTGTACGAGGAAGATGGTGATACTCAGGGCGGTATTAAGAGCATTTCAAACCACGAGTGGTATGAAAGGATTGGTAAAAAATTAATAGCTCTTCTGAGTGAATTAAGACCTGAGGGGTTTGTATTCCGAGTGGATATGAGGCTCAGACCCAATGGCGATTCAGGCCCACTGGTTTGTAGTTTGGCAATGTTAGAGGAATACTTTAGTGTTCAAGGGCGGGAGTGGGAACGTTACGCCTGGATTAAAGGAAGAATGATTTCGCCACTAGAGGCTGACCCTGCCTGCTCAAGATCCCAAAAAGGCTTGCAGGATTTGGTCAAGCCGTTTGTTTATCGAAGATATTTAGACTTTGGAGTTATAGCTGCAATTCGTCAGTTGCACGCTCAAATTCAGCAAGAGGCAGAAAAAAGAACCTTATCTTATCCAGAGAGGGCGGCTGATATCAAGTTAGGACGAGGGGGCATTAGAGAAATTGAGTTTATGGCTCAAATGTTCCAGTTAGTTCGTGGGGGTCAGGATCCTGGTTTACGTATCAGGCCAACTTTAGAGGTGCTTGTGGCTGTTCATGACAGACAGTTGATCTCATCAGTAGACCTCAACTGTTTAACAGATGCTTATTTGTATTTAAGAAAGCTTGAGCATCGTTTGCAGTATTGGGAAGATGCTCAAACACATCATCTACCTGTAGACGATCATTCTCAAGAGCGAATTGGAAAATCAATGGGCCATCAGAGCTTGGAGGATTTTAGGTCTACTTTAGCGAATCATCGAACTAATGTGGCCAATTTGTTTAGCAATGCTTTTGTTCTAAAAAAACATAGTGCTGAGACTGAGAGTGATGATGAGTTAGTGGCTACTTGGTCACCGCCAGTTGATTTTCCTTTATTAACTGAGATATGGGATACGTGGTGTGGCAGCGCTCGTCAAAGATCACTGAGTGACACATCAAGGCGTAGATTTATACAGTTAATGGCTAGCTCGGCAAGCCATGTGAAAGCGCGTCAATGGGAAATTGAGAAATCTGATTCAGTGATGGTCAGGATGATGAATCTATTAGATTCAATTTCTAGACGCTCATCCTATTTGGCTTTGTTAACAGAGTATCCACATATCTTGAACCACCTGATTACATTAATATCAGTGTCAAAATGGGGATCTGACTACTTAATTAAGCACCCCCGTTTACTAGATGATTTATTAACTGGGCCGGGTCAATACTCTCCTGAAGATCATCCTGATGTTTATTGGACAAAATTAAGAGCTGAGACAAATATTTTGTTGGATGACGCTGCAGAGCAGGGTGATCCATCTGAGTTATCAATGGATATTTTGCGGCAGGTTCATCATACTGAGACTTTTTTAACGCTGCTTGCGGAGTTAGGTATTGGTCGTGATCAACCATTATCTATAGAAAGGGTAAGTGATCGTTTATCGGCTCTAGCTGATTTAATTTTGAGTTTGACCTTAGAGCGAGTTTGGCCAATCATTGCGAAAAAATTTGAACTAAATGCCTTGGTAGCGCCATCTTTTGCGATCATCGCCTATGGCAAGTTGGGTGGCAAAGAGCTTGGATATGCCTCAGATTTAGATATTGTTTTTCTGCACGATGCACCAGACTCTGACCAAAGTGCAACTGAAAGATATGCCATGTTTGCTAGGCGTTTGATTGCTTGGTTAACAACCGCGACATCAGCAGGTATCTTATTTGAAATTGATACACGATTGCGACCTAATGGCACTGCAGGATTATTGGTTACCAGTATTGATTCTTTTGAGCGTTATCAACTGCGTCAGGGTGATAACGCAGCTTGGTTATGGGAGCATCAAGCATTGACTAGGGCTCGTTTTTGCGCGGGCGATCCAAAAATTGGTCAACACTTTGAAAGTATTCGAGCCGCAGTTCTTGCCAAAGAGCGGGATGAACAAGAGCTAAAGCAAGAGATTATTTCGATGAGAGCAAAAGTTAGCGAAGGTCATCCCAATGATTCTGGTCAGTTTGATATTAAGCATGACACTGGAGGAATGGTTGATATTGAATTTATCGTGCAGTATTTAGTATTACGATTTAGTCATCAACATAAAAATTTATTGGGTAACTTAGGCAATATTGCACTGCTAGGTATTGCGGCTAATGCGGGTCTTGTTAATCAAGATGAGGCGGATGAAGTAGCACAGGCTTACCGGATTTATCGAGAGCATCAGCACCGAATTAGATTGGATGGAGCAGAGAAGACAAGAGTTAAACCTCAAGAGATGGATCTTGTCCTATTAGCTGCTAAAGATGCAGTGACTAAACTGTGGCAAAAAGTCTTAGGTATCTAGTAGTTCACGAGCATGACGGCGGGTAGTTTCAGTAATCTCAGCGCCACCTAACATGCGTGCCACTTCCTCGACTTTTTCTTGTCTATTAAGACTATTGATTTGAGAGACGGTTTGATTGGATGAGCTATGTTTAGAGACTTTCCAGTGTTGGTGCCCTTGAGCAGCAACCTGAGCTAAATGTGTGACACATAAAACTTGATGAGCTTGTCCAAGCTCTTTCATACGCTTACCAACAGTTTCTGCCACAGCGCCACCAATCCCCGCATCTACTTCATCAAAAATTAAGGTTGGTATTTGACTAGCCTCAGAGGTGATCACACTAATAGCTAAGCTGATACGAGCTAATTCACCACCAGAGGCAACTTTTGATAAAGGTTTTGGGGTAACTCCAGGGTGGCCTGCTACAAGAAATTCGATTTGCTCAAGCCCATGCATACTGCCATCAGCTAAATCTTCAATCTGAATACTAAATAAGCCACCTGCCATAGATAAGTCTTGCATCGCATCTGTAACGGATTTCTCAAGTACTTTTGCTGCCTTAGCTCGCGCTTGGCTAAGTAGCTTAGCCTCTTTACGATAATTAGTTTCTGCAAGTTTAAGGTTTGCCTCAAGTGCAGCTAAGTCTTGTGAGTCTTTAATTGCGGTTACTTTCTCTTGAATTTCTTCCCAAACTTGAGGAAGGTTTTCAGGAAGGCACTTAAATTTTTTAGAAGCGCTATGAAGATCTTTCAAGCGTTCATCGATTTCTTTTAATCGATCAGGGTCCACATCGATTTTCTGAAGGTAACGATTCAGGCTGTGACTAGCCTCTGTCAGTTGAATTTGTGCAGATTCGATAGCAATTTTGGCATCATCTAAATGAGCATCCAGTTTTGCTAAATCAGTTAATTCATTAAATGCTTTTGAGAGCAACTCTTCTGCATGACCTTCTTGCTCTTGAAGAAGATGAAGCGCTTTTTGAGAGCCCTCTATTAAACGTGATGCATTAGCTAAACGAGAATGCTCTATTTCAACTTCAGCCCATTCGCCAACCTTAGGGGATAGATTATCAAGCTCTTCTAATTGCCAAGATAGTCGTTCATGTTCTTTTTGTAAATTTTCACCCGCATGAATTGCAAGTTCTAATTGCTTTTTAGTGCCCTGCCAATTTTGATAAAGCTTTTTAACTTCAGCTACCAATGGTTGTAGTTTGGCTTGGTTATCAAGAAGGTCACGTTGCGCACCTGTTTTGAGAAGTAATTGGTGTGCATGTTGACCATGGATATCAACCAATAACCCACCTAATTCTTTTGCTTGATTGAGCGTAGCAGCACTTCCATTAATAAAAGCCCTACTTCTGCCCGATGTTTCAATAATTCTTTTTAAAATGAGAGTGGCACCGTCATCCTCATTAGAGAAACCTTGCTCATCTAACCAATGATTAATACTCTTTTGTAAAATTCCGCTGAGAGAAAAAATAGCAGAAATTTCAGCTTTAGTTTTACCTTCTCTAATTTGGCTAGCATCAGCCCTTTCGCCTAAAACTAAAGCAAGGGCATCTAATAGTATGGACTTGCCTGCACCAGTTTCACCAGTCAGAACAGTGAAGCCTTTTTCAAGATCAATGTCGAGAGTATCGACAATGACAAAGTCACGGATATTTAAACTTCGTAGCATATTTAAAACGAAGAAGGATGTTCATTCCAATGAAGCTTTTGTCTTAGTGCCTTATATTCACTATGATCAATTGGATGAAGTAGAGTAACTGTTTTTTGTGAGCGGCTGATTTTAACTTTATCGCCAATTTTTAAGTGAGTCAAAGATTGCATATCAAAATTAACACTGACATCCTTGCCACCAATTAATTCAATGAATATCGCACTGTCATTTGGTAATACTATGGGGCGATTAGAAAGAGAGTGCGGGGCAATTGGCGCCAATACAAGTCCAGCAACTGATGGATGCAAAATGGGACCGCCAGCAGACATTGAATAAGCGGTTGAGCCTGTTGGTGTGGCTACGATCAAACCATCTGAACGTTGGTTGTACATAAATTGATCATTAACATGAACGGTTAATTCAAGCATTCCTGAAACGCCGGAGCGATTAACAACTACATCATTCAAAGCTAAACCATTGCCAATCACTTCTTGACCTCTGAAGACCTCGGCCTCAAGTAAATATCTAACATCTTCAGTGAAGTGACCTTTGAGCATTTCTGCCAAGAATAAGTGGGCATCTTTTAATGGAATATCGGTCATATAGCCCAAATTGCCCATATTGATTCCTATGAGCGGAATTTCCTTGCCAGCAATTTGACGTGCCACCCCAAGCATGGTTCCGTCGCCACCTAATACAATGACTAAGTCAATTTGCCCCTGAAAATCGGAAGTTTTAATTCTTGGAAGGCTTGCTATTGCTGAATTTTCAGCTGTATCTGATTCTAGATAAACATCGCAGCCTAATGATTTAAGCGTCTTTGCGAGCTCGTTGAGCATGTGCGCAAAGCCATCAGCTTGGTATTTTCCAACCAAGGCTATTTTCTTAAAATGGCAATTTGCGTGATTTGTCTTAAGATTTGACATGATGTTGATTAAACCATAGCCCTAATAGCCCTACAATTACTAAATCATGGATGAACGTTCAAAAAGCCTCTTAAAAACTCTGATTGAGCACTATATTGCTGACGGGCAACCGGTCGGCTCGCGAGCTCTTTCTAGGTTCTCTGGCTTGGATTTATCTGCAGCTACTATTCGCAACGTCATGGCTGATCTTGAGGAAATGGGGTTTGTTGCCAGTCCGCACACATCCTCTGGCAGAGTGCCAACTCCCAAAGGCTATCGATTATTTGTCGACACCATGTTGACAGTAAGGCCCATTGAAGAAATTATGGCTAATGAGGCACAAGATGCGATTCAGGCAGATGCACCGCAGCGCGTCGTTGCTGCCGCTGCTCAGGTTTTATCAAATTTATCAAATTTTGCGGGCGTGGTCTTAACCCCAAGACGCTCCGAGTTGTTTAAGCAAATTGAATTTTTAAGGCTTTCTGAAAAACGTATTTTATTGATTTTGGTAACCCCCGACGGGGACGTTCAGAACCGAATCATTCTTACGGATCGTGACTATAGCTCTTCAGAGCTTATAGAAGCATCTAATTATCTAAATAGCCAGTTTGCTGGCCTTAGCTTCTTTGAGGTTAAAGAGCGTCTTCGCCACGAGTTGGAAGGCTTACGCGCTGGTATTGCTTCTTTGATGGAAGCTGCCCTTAAAGCTAGCGCTGAGCATACTGATGCTGATTCAGGAATGGTTATTTCTGGAGAGCGCCGCTTATTAAACGTAGGTGATCTTTCTTCTGACATGGTTAAGCTCAAACAGTTATTCGGTATGTTTGAGGAAAAAACAGGCTTGCTTCAATTATTGGATGTGTCATCTAGAGCTGAGGGGATTCAGGTTTTTATTGGCGGCGAAAGCGCTTTGGTTCCAATGGAAGATATGGCAGTTATTACCGCACCCTATAGCGTTGATGGTCGTATTGTTGGAACCTTGGGAGTAATAGGTCCCACTCGTATGGCTTATGAGCGAGTTATTCCTATTGTTGAGATTACCGCTAAGCTACTCTCAGGCGCTCTTAGTAGTGGGATTTATAACAAATAACCCACTAAAGAATAAGTAAATAATCAACTCTGCACGTAACAAGTATTATTAAATTAACCCAAACATTTAAAAAATATTGAGAGACTTTTATGGCCCTTCAACGCCAAGCCCTAAGAACTGCTATTTTGGTTGTTAACTTAGGCACGCCAGATGCACCAACAGCAAAAGCCGTTAAGCCTTATCTAAAGCAATTTTTATCTGATCCTCGCGTTGTTGAAATTCCGAAGATCATTTGGTGGTGTATTTTGAATCTGATTATTTTGCCGATTCGCTCGGGTGCTTCAGCAAAAAAATATGCCAGCATTTGGTTCAACGGACAAGATGGCCAACCATCAGGGTCCCCTTTGTTGATCTATTCTCAAAAGCAAGCTGTAGCCCTCAAGAAAACGCTAGATGCGCAAGGTCATGAAGTCATGGTTGAAATGGCCATGCGTTATGGCAACCCCAGCTTAGAGTCTGTATTGGAGCGTATGCGTGATGCCGGTATGGAGCGCCTGCTGGTATTACCTCTTTACCCACAATATTCTGCAACCACTACTGCATCTACCTTTGATGAAATTTTTAGAATATTAGGGTCGTGGCGTAATCAGCCGGAGCTAAGAATAGTTAAGCACTACCATGATCACCCCGCCTACATTCAGGCACTTAAACAACAAGTTGAGGCCTCATGGGTCCAGCGTGGGCGTCCCAATTTTGCAGCGGGTGATAAGCTAATTTTTTCATTTCATGGTGTGCCTAAAAGAACGCTTGATAAAGGTGATCCATACCATTGCGAGTGCCACAAGACAGGGCGCCTATTACGTGAGTCGCTTGGATTGAGTAGTGAGGAAGCCATGGTTACATTTCAATCTCGTTTTGGAAAAGCTGAATGGCTAAAGCCTTACACCGCGCCTACTGTAAAAATGTTGGGAGAGAAAAAGACTCGCCGTTTAGATATTTTTTGCCCTGGGTTCCCAGCAGATTGCTTGGAAACTTTAGAAGAAATTGCTATGGAAGTTCAAGAGGACTTCATCCATGCTGGTGGCCAGGAATATAACTACATAGCTTGTCTCAATGATGCTCAACCTTGGGTTAGTGGTTTAACTCAAATCGCTATGGAGCATCTAGGCTCTTGGCCTCTCAGTGCTGAATCTGCTGAGAGTTTGGCGCTTAGCCAAAAAAGAGCTGCTGATTTGATTGTTAAATAAACCCCAGCTAGGGGAGAAATATTTCTCATTGAGGTCTTGAAAAAAAGCTTTTTATCCCAATATGTATCTCTGTTGGAGGATTAAAGAGCTATGAGTCAAGAAAAAAACCAAGAAAATCAAGAAGATATCAATAAATCTACGGATTTACCTGTTGCTGAAGAATCGATACCAGGTGAAGGTCCATCTACACCCTCAAGCCCTGAGGAAATGATTGCATTACTGCAAACTCAACTTCAGGAGCATCAAGATCAATTTTTACGAGCTAAAGCGGAAGTTGAAAACGCACGTAGAAGATCTATTGAAGAAGTTGCTAAAGCCCATAAATTTGCGATTGAGGGATTTGCCGAGAGCTTATTGCCAGTTCTCGATAGTTTGACTGCTGCACTATCTGATAACGGTGAGGATTCTGCAAAGATGAAAGAGGGTATTGAATTAACATTCAAGCAACTCATGTCTGCGCTAGAAAGGGGTCGCGTTCAAGAGATTAATCCAGTTGGTGAAAAGTTTGACCCACATCGTCATCAGGCAATTGCGATGGTGCCGCATGAACAAGAAGCCAATACTGTTGTAACAGTATTGCAAAAAGGTTATTTGATTGCTGATCGAATTTTAAGACCTGCTTTGGTGACAGTTAGTCAGCCCAAGTAATAGGTATTGAAATATCAGCATTGATCCCCATATTGAATATATAAACATTATTTAGGAGTTAAGCATGGCTAAGATTATCGGTATTGACTTAGGTACAACCAATTCATGTGTATCTGTTTTAGAGGGCAATGTGCCCAAAGTGATTGAAAACGCAGAGGGTGCTCGTACAACTCCTTCAATCATCGCTTACATGGAAGATGGCGAAATTTTGGTTGGTGCACCTGCCAAGCGTCAATCAGTGACTAACCCACACAATACTTTGTATGCGGTTAAGCGTTTGATTGGCCGTAAGTTTGATGAAAAAGAAGTACAAAAAGACATTAATATGATGCCCTACAAAATTGCAAAAGCTGATAACGGTGATGCATGGGTTGAGGTTCGCGGTAAGAAAATGGCCCCTCCACAAATTTCAGCTGAAGTTCTTCGCAAGATGAAGAAAACTGCTGAAGACTACTTAGGTGAAGAGGTAACGGAAGCGGTGATTACTGTGCCAGCTTACTTCAATGATAGCCAGCGTCAAGCAACTAAGGATGCAGGCCGTATTGCTGGTTTAGATGTTAAGCGCATTATCAACGAACCCACTGCAGCTGCTTTAGCCTTCGGCTTGGATAAACAAGAAAAGGGTGATCGTAAGATTGCTGTCTATGACCTAGGTGGCGGTACTTTTGACGTATCAATCATCGAAATTGCTGACGTTGATGGTGAAAAACAGTTTGAAGTACTCTCAACAAATGGTGACACATTTTTAGGTGGAGAAGATTTTGACCAGCGCATCATCGATTTCATCATCACTGAGTTCAAAAAAGACCAGGGTGTTGATTTATCTAAAGACGTATTAGCACTACAACGTTTAAAAGAAGCTGCTGAAAAAGCTAAGATTGAATTGTCATCAGGCCAGCAGACGGATATTAATTTACCTTACATTACAGCTGATGCCTCAGGCCCTAAGCATTTAAATATCAAAATGACTCGCGCCAAACTAGAGTCACTTGTTGAGGACTTAATTGCCAGAACTATTGAGCCATGCCGCATAGCTATTAAAGATGCTGGTGTAGCAATTGGGGATATTCAAGACGTGATTTTAGTTGGTGGCATGACGCGTATGCCAAAGGTGCAAGAGAAAGTTAAAGAGTTCTTTGGTCAGGAGCCACGTAAAGACGTTAACCCTGATGAAGCTGTTGCTGCCGGTGCTGCGATTCAAGGCGCAGTTCTTTCTGGTGATCGGACGGACGTCTTGTTGTTAGATGTGACGCCCCTCTCATTAGGTATTGAGACCTTGGGTGGTGTTATGACTAAGATGATCAAAAAGAATACAACTATCCCAACAAAGCATGCTCAAGTTTTTTCAACAGCAGAAGATAATCAACCCGCTGTAACTATTAAAGTGTTCCAGGGTGAGCGTGAGATGGCTGTAGCAAACAAAGTGTTAGGTGAGTTCAACCTTGAGGGTATTGCCCCAGCTTCACGTGGTGCGCCACAAATTGAAGTGTCATTTGATATTGATGCCAACGGTATCTTGCATGTTGGTGCAAAAGATAAGGCCACTGGTAAAGAAAATAAAATCACCATTAAAGCTAACTCAGGTTTATCTGAAGAAGAAATCGCTAACATGGTTAAAGATGCAGAAATCAACGCTGAAGAAGATCGCAAATTACGTGAGTTGGTAGATGCGCGCAATACTGCTGAAGCTCTTGTTCACTCAACTAAAAAAGCACTTGAGGAACATGGGGCATCTTTAGAGGCCGGTGAAAAAGAAAAAATTGAAGTTGCATTGAAAGATCTGGAAGAGGTCGCTAAGGGCGCTGATAAGGAAGCCATTACTTCTAAAACCGAAGAGTTAGGTAAAGCTAGTCAAAAGTTAGGCGAAAAGGTTTATGCTGCTATGGCTGAAAAAGAGCAAGCTGCTCAGCCAAGTGGTGATAATGCTAAGCCTAAGGACGACAATGTCGTTGATGCTGATTTTAAGGAAGTAAACGATAAGAAGTAAGGAATAGTTTTGTCTAACAAGCGCGACTTTTATGAAATTCTGGGTATAGCTCGGAGTGCTACGGACGATGAGATTAAAAAATCTTATCGAAAAATGGCTATGAAGCATCACCCAGACCGTAATCCCGACAACAAAGGGGCAGAGGCCAAATTTAAAGAGGCCAAAGAGGCTTACGAGATGCTATCGGACCCTCAAAAGCGTGCTGCTTACGACCAGTATGGTCATGCTGGCGTTGACCCTAATATGGGCGGCGGGGGTGGTGGACAAGGTTTTGGTGGTTTCTCAGACGCTTTTGGAGATATCTTTGGAGATATCTTCGGGGGCAGCGCTCAAGGTCGTGGCGGTCCTCAGGTTTATCGCGGTGCTGATTTGCGCTACAGCATGGAAATTAGCTTGGAAGAGGCGGCTAACGGGCACGATACTCAAATTCGAGTACCTAGCTGGTCTAATTGCGAACCATGTCATGGTAGTGGTGCAGAGCCTGGTTCAAAAGTTGAAACATGTACTACCTGTAATGGTGCGGGTCAGGTTAGGGTTGCTCAGGGATTTTTCTCAATGCAACAATCTTGCCCTCGATGCAGTGGTTCAGGAAGTTATATACCTAAGCCGTGTAAAAAATGCCACGGTGCTGGTAAGACAAAGTCGCAAAAGACCTTAGAAGTAAAAATTCCTGCTGGTATTGACGATGGTATGCGCATCCGTTCAAGCGGCAATGGTGAGCCTGGTGTTAATGGCGGCCCTAGTGGCGACTTATATGTCGAAGTTCATATCAAACCACACCCAGTCTTTGAAAGAGACGGCGAGGACTTGCATTGCAAGATGCCGATTTCATTCGTTGAAGCAATTTTGGGTGGTGAGATCGAGGTGCCTACTTTATCTGGAAAGGCTACTTTTGATGTCCCTGAGGGTACTCAAAGTGGACGTACTTTTAGATTACGCTCAAAAGGTATCAAGAGTTTGCGCACGAGTTTGCCTGGTGATCTTTATATCCATGTTCAGGTCGAAACGCCTGTTAAATTAACTCAAACACAAAAAGACTTACTCAAGCAGCTTGATGAGAGTCTTAAAGCTGGAGGAGCAAAACATAGTCCTCAGCAAAAAGGTTTTCTAGATCGAGTAAAAGATTTTTTTAATTAAGCTTTAAAGCAGTGCTCAGGGCCCGGAAAAGTTCCGGCTTTGACCGCTGCAATATACGCTGTTACAGCAGCTTCAATTGAAGCTTGCCCCTCTAAAAAGTTTTTAACAAACTTTGGTGAGCGTCCCGGAAAAGCACCCAACATATCATGCATCACTAAAACTTGACCAGAGCATTCTGGGCCTGCACCAATACCAATTGTTGGGATGTTGATTGATTGCGTCACTCTGGCTCCAAGTTCAGATGGGATTGCTTCTAAAACAATCATTTGGGCGCCAGCAGATTCAAGTGCAATCGCATCAGCAATCAACTGTTGAGCTGATTCAGGAGATTTACCTTGAACTTTGAAGCCGCCAAGAGCATGGATGGATTGAGGTAGTAAACCTAAATGACCACAAACAGGAACGCTTCTTTGTACTAAGAACTTAACAGTATCAGCTAACCATTCACCACCTTCAAGCTTGACCATTTGCGCACCTGCACGCATTAAAATAACAGCATTTTCCATGGCTTGTTCAGGGGTGGAGTAAGACCCAAAAGGCATGTCTGCAATTAGAAAAGCGGATTGATTGCCTCTTGATACACATTGAGTGTGATAGGCCATATCTGTCATTGTCACAGGAGTTGTTGTGCTGTGACCCTGAACAACATTACCTAATGAATCACCAATTAACATGGCATCAATGCCAGCATGATCGATTAAGGCAGAAAAACTTGATTCATAAGCAGTTAAAACAGCAATCTTTTCTCCAGATTGATGCATAGCGTGTAATTGAGTAATTGTTTTTGGAGAGCGATCGGCGTTTTTTTCTTGTAAGTAAGCCATTTTTTATCCTAGTGATGTTGGAGAGGGCAAATAAAGCCCTTTATCTTTTCAATACGTTGATGTGCAACATTATCAACGTATTGAGAAAGCTTTCCAAATCCAGGAAGCTCTAAATCAGGTGCGATTTCTAATAAGGGTAGAAGTACAAAGGCTCTTTCAACCATTCTTGGATGAGGAATAGTCAAATTTTCTTCTTGAACTGAAATTGCATCGTAAGCCAACACATCTAAATCAAGAGTTCTTGGGGCGTTAATGTAAGGTCTTTCACGTCCAAATGAAAATTCAATATTTTGACAAATGTTTAATAAATCTTCAGGGGTAAGTGCCGTCTCAACAGACACAACAGCATTGATGAAATCGTTACCAGTAGCATTAACAGGGGCGCTTTGGTAGAGGCAACTACGTGTTTTTACCTGTAGCTCAGGATTTAGAGCCAAACAAACAATTGCATCTGTAATGAACTGTCTTGTGTCACCGATATTGCCACCAAGACCGATATAGGCTAACGCCATAAAACTTCCCCTTGTTAGTTACAGTACTTTATCTTTTTTTTAGCTTGTTTGCTCAGGAGTCGTTGATTTTGCAGATCTGGACCGAGTTCTTCGTCTTTTTCTCTTAGGGGTTGTGGTGTTTGGGTCTGGTGCAGTGTTTTTAACGAGTGCCATGAGGTCTTGACGAATAGGATCATCGCCCTGCCAAAAATCAGTCCACCATTGCCCTATTTCGTTTGAGATTTCGCCGGTTTCGCAACGTAACAACAGGAAGTCATACCCAGCTTTAAATTTAGAGCTATCAATTAGGCGAAAAGGATATCGACCAACCCTTTTTTCTAATCTAGGTTGCATGGTCCAAATTTCACGCATATCCGCTTCATGGCGTCTTTGCATACCAAGGAAATTTTTCTGGGACTCAAATACTTCATCAATTGCCGCATGCAATGCAGGAACACTCTGCATCCCATCATTTTCATAATGAGACCAGGCATCTTGAACATCATGCCAAAGTAGGCTGGCAAATAAAAATCCTGGTGAAACAGGCTTACCTTCATGAACTCTTAAGTCGGTATTATCCAAAGATTTTTTTACAAAAATTGAACGGTCTTCATTTTCTAAAATCGCATCAATCAAAGGTAATATCTTTTGATGAAGACCCACATCCTTTAAGCCCTGCAAAGAGGCCCAGGCATGACCAGACATCAATAACTTCAGAATTTCATCAAATAAGCGTGAGCTTGGGACATCTTTTATAAGATCCCCAAGCTTTTCTATTGGCGCAAGAGTCTCTGTTTGAATCTGAAAGCCAGTTTTAGCTGCAAAACGTATGGCGCGTAACATGCGCACTGGATCTTCTCGGTAACGTTGGCTGGGCTCTCCAATCATCCTAAGAGTTCTTGCCTCAATATCTAGCATGCCACCGTGGTAATCCAAAACTGTTTCAGTTTGAGGGTCGTAATACATCGCATTAATTGTGAAGTCACGACGTGTGGCATCTTCTCCCTGACTGCCCCACACGTTGTCTCTTAGAATTCTGCCATTGGCCGCCACATGGGCATCTTCAGCTTGTACATGCGCCCTAAAAGTAGATACTTCAATTATTTCAGGTCTATCTTTGCCGTAGAAGGTAACGTGAACAATCTGGAAGCGCCGACCAATAAGTCTAGATCGTCTAAAAAGCTTTTGTACTTGATCAGGCGTTGCATTGGTGGCTACATCAAAATCTTTGGGGGCGATACCTAATAGCAAATCTCTAACTGCTCCACCAACTATATAGGCGTTAAAACCCGCGTCTTGCAAAACATGAGTGACCTTTACCGCATTTTTAGATAGTAATTCTGGGTTAATTTGGTGAGCACGCTTAAGGAATTTCTTGGGCATCAAACCATGACCGTGCAACAGACTTTTTTGCTTATTAGGTTTACTAAGAATACGATCAAAAAAACGACGAATCATTTAAATAACTCCAAAACAGGCCAGTTATTTTCCAAAGCCTTTTTGCGCAAGCTCTCATCGGGATTAGTTGGTTTTGCGATAGATACTTTTTTCATTAAAGGTAAATCATTGATTGAGTCAGAGTAGAAATAACTTTCAGTTAGTGCTGACCAACTCAACCCTTGTTTACTTAACCAATCTTCAACACGGGTGACCTTACCCTCTCTAAAATTGGGAATGCCAAGCACCTTGCCAGAGAAGCCACCTGTAGTTGGATCGCCGATGACTTCTAATTCTGTGGCAATTAAATGGTCAATACCAAAAGCTGAAACAATTGGCCTTGTAACGAAGTTATTCGTTGCCGTCACGACGCAACATAGATCACCTTGGTCTTGATGTTTTTTTACCAAAGCTAATGCGCTGGGACGAATATTTGGACGAATGATCTCTTCCATGAAAGTCAAGTGCCAGCTATTTAATTGCTCTCTAGAATGTTCTGCTAAAGGCTTTAATGCGAAGGCTAAAAAAGCAAAAATATCTAAACGCCCAGCTTTGTAATCATCGTAAAAGCGCTCATTTTCAGACGCGTAATAGGCTGGATCAACAACGCCAGTTTTAACTAAGAAGCGTCCCCACTCATGGTCGCTATCAATGGGAAGAAGTGTGTGATCTAAATCGAATAAGGCAAGTTGTGTCATTTATGCAATTATGCTCAATTTTTCAGAGCAAGTAATTCTTTCACCAAAGGAAGCGTAACGGCGCGCTTAGTTTCAAGTGAATAGGTATCTAAAGCCTCCATCAAAGACATTAAACTAGACATATCTCTATGAAAGTGACGCAATAACCATGGCGGCACATCGTTAGACAGCTGCAAACCACGAGCTTGTGCTGCTTGTTCAAGAGCATTTAGCTTTTCATCATCTGAGAGTACATGCATCTGGAACACTAAACCCCAAGCAAGACGAGTTCTTAAGTCATCTCTTAGATCCAGGTTGGTTGGTGGCACTTTGCTACTGGTTAGTAAAACTTGTGATGATGATTCACGAATTAAATTGTGCATCCTAAAAAGAGCGCCTTGAGCAAATTCGTCTAAAGAATCCACATCATCAACACACAGGAGTGCGAAAGATTGAGGATTTTCTGAGATGACGAGTCCTGCTTCGCGCCAATCATCATCACTGCTATCGTGACCCAGCATCCAAGATGCTTGATTTAAATCATCAGCAAGTAATTTCATTGCCTCAAGAATATGTGATCGACCAGAGCCACCTTCACCCCATATATGGATCATGCGCTGCTCAGCTTTTAGAGCAGTCTTAGGGGTACCGATTTGCAAAGACTGTTTAATTTCAGTCAAGATTTCAAGTAAGTTTTCATTACCCGTAGCAATAAAATTACCTAAGCTAGCTTTCGGAGCGCACTCTAAATCTAATGCAGTTTGGCGGGGGAGTTGGTGAAATGATGAAGACAAAATAATTATTTTCTAAATAAGATCAATTATTTTTATACCAATTGCTATTCTTATAACGTTGCATGGCATGCCGACTAAGAACTAATGCAATGGCGCTAAGAGGAAGAGCAAGTAATACACCAAAAAATCCAAACCAGCCACCAAACAAAATTAAAGCAAAAACAACTAATACGGGATGCAAGCCAATGCGCTCACCGACGAGTTTGGGGGTCAAGAAAAAACTCTCAATTGCTTGTCCCGCAACATAGAGGGCTAGCACAGCCAGAGTGCTAACCCCAGTCTCTGCTTGCAGGATTGCCGAGAGAAGAGCAAGGACGAGTGCGACTCCATAACCAATATAAGGAATGAAGATGGCAATACCAGTCAGTAAACCAAGCGCCAGAGCACCGGTAACACCCAAGAAGTAAAGTCCTGCGCAGTAGTAGACTGACAAGATAGCAATGACTATTAATTGCCCTCTCAAGTATTGAGACAAAAGATCATCAATTTCTTTTACAAGGATAGTGACTTGTTTTAGCCATCTTGGCGGAATAGCTGGAGTCAATTTTTTTAAAAATTCATCCCATTCGGTAAGGAGATAAAAAACAATAAAAATAATAAGAACTAAACCAAAGATGCTCGCCATCAAACTTTGACCTGATTGCAAGACTGTTGATAAGCTCGCATTAATTAATGTATCGGCGTTATCTGACAATTGTTTAGTGATGCGATCTTCGATGATGCTGTGAATTTTTTTAATATCAAAATTGATAAGTAATTTATCTAAAATTGGCTGAATGGCATTTTGAGTTTGAGATAGCCAAACTGGAAATTGCTTTTGCAGTGCCGGCAATTCCTTTTGCAAAATGCTCAAAAACATAACAATTAGTCCGGAAATGGCAAAAAACCCAATCAGGACTGACAAAATTGCAGACAATATCTTGCCTAATCTTAGGCCTTGAAGCCTGAGAGATAGAGGTCTTAGGACATAAGCTAAGATAAATGCAGCTAAGAAAGTTGTTAATAAAGAGGCCATAGGTTATGCGTATCCACTAGAATTCATAGATTCTACTGATTCAAATACACTTATAGCCATGTCAGATCAAATTTCTTCAAAATCTCAGGGACTTTCTTACCGCGATGCCGGTGTTGATATGGAGGCAGGAGACGCCCTAGTCGAGCGCATCAAGCCTTTGGCTAAGAAAACCATGCGTGAGGGTGTTTTAGCAGGTATCGGCGGTTTTGGAGCCCTTTTCGAGGTGCCTAAGCGCTATAAGGAGCCAGTTCTTGTTTCTGGGACTGACGGAGTAGGTACTAAGCTTAAGCTAGCTTTTGACTGGAATCGTCATGACACGGTTGGCCAAGATCTGGTGGCTATGAGCGTCAATGATATTTTGGTACAAGGTGCTGAACCTCTATTTTTCTTGGACTATTTTGCATGCGGTAAGTTGTCTGTTGATACAGCAGCCACTGTTATTGGCGGAGTTGCTCTGGGTTGTGAGCTGGCAGGTTGTGCATTAATTGGTGGTGAAACAGCTGAAATGCCAGGTATGTATCCAGAGGGTGAGTATGACTTAGCTGGATTTGCAGTTGGCGCAGTCGAAAAATCTACGATGATTACTGGGGCAACTATTCAATCAGGTGATGTCATTTTAGGTCTGGCTTCAAGCGGCGCTCACTCAAATGGCTATTCTTTGGTCAGAAAAATTATTGAGCGTGCTGGTGCAAAATCAACAGATGATTTTCATGGTCGTAGCCTGAGTGATGTGGTGATGGCGCCAACAAGAATTTATGTCAAATCTATGCTGGCTTTGATGTCTAAAATTAAAGTTAAAGGGATGGCGCACATCACAGGAGGGGGTCTGGTTGAGAATGTACCTCGAGTCCTTCCAGAAAATACTCAGGCTGTTTTGCATCGTGATGCATGGCAGTTGCCACAGTTATTCCAATGGTTACAAAAAGAGGGCGGCGTACAAGATGCAGAAATGCATCGCGTTTTTAATTGTGGAATTGGTATGGTTGTGATCCTCGATGCCAAGGATGCTGCCGCAGCGAAAATTCAACTTAAGTCTACTGGTGAAACTGTTTATCAGTTAGGTGAGGTTGTTGCTAGACCGGCTGGAGCCCATCAAACGATTGTTATTTAATAATCTCTGAAAATAAAAGCTTGTTATTTGATTTGGTAGTGAGCAAGGCACACTTGCTCACACCGATCCATTTCTGATTCTAGAAGAGAATCAAAAATTTCTCGATGACCCATACCTCGTAACCAGGTTAGTTGGCGTTTAGCTAACTGGCGAGTGGCTGCAACTGATTGATCTTTCAATTCTTGTAAGGTGATAGCACCATCTAGATATTGCCAAGCTTGTCTGTAGCCAACAGCTCTCATGGAGGGTAAGTCGGGGTGAAGTTTGACGTTCTCTTTCAGTAAACGCATCTCATTTAAAAAGCCTTGAGACATCATTAGGTCAAAACGTTGCGCAATTTTCTGATGTAAGACTGCACGATCAGAGGGTTCAATGGATAAGAGCCTTAAGTTCAAGGGGATATCAGGATCATCCGAATGATCCGCACTATCAGAGTCGCCCCTACCAGTTTCTTTAGGTTCTTCTTTTAACCATGCCGACATGGGTTTACCACTTTGTAAATAAATCTCAAGCGCTCTTTGCACTCTCTGGCTATCATTTTTTTCTAAACGAGCGGCTGTTTCAGGATCAACTTTAGCTAACTCATCATGAATGGCATGCCAACCCTCCTGACTTGCTTGCAGCTCTATTGCTGCACGTATCTCCGGGGAGGCTGTTGGCATATTTGAGAGACCATAAGCTAGTGCTCGCCAATACAACATCGTGCCACCAACAATGACAGGGATATGGCCGCGCTCGCGAATCTCCTTTATCCATTGCTTCGCACTTTTAGCGAATTTAGCAGCTGAGTAAGGATCTTCAGGGTGGGCTATGTTAATTCCATGATGAATCACTTCATCCATTTCTGCAGCACTTGGCTTGGCTGTACCAATGTCCATGCCTTGATAAACTAAAGCAGAATCCATGCTGATAATTTCTACTGTGCGTTGATATTTTTTTGCAGCTCTAGCAAAGCGCATCCCCACTGCACTTTTACCACTAGCAGTAGGTCCAACAATTGCGATGACTGCTTGATTTGAATTCAAGACTATCGACCGCGTAAAAATAATTTATCTAAATCTTGGATGCTGAGTTGAACCCAAGTTGGGCGACCGTGATTGCATTGATCTGCACGTTCAGTCTGCTCCATTTGTCTTAGTAGTGCATCCATTTCAGTGAGGGTTAGAGCGCGATGCGCTCTGACTGCCGCATGGCAGGCTTGTGTTGCAAGGCGCTCATGTTGTGCAGCATCAATGACCGCCTTAGAGCCCGTGAGATCTAATTCACTTAGTAAATTTCTGAGTAAGCTGACTGGTTCTGCTCTTTGCAAAAGAGTTGGAATAGTTCTAATAGCTAATTGAGTGGGTGACAAGGTTGCCACATCAAAACCTAATTTTTCTAAAGTATTCCGATGATCTTCAGCTTTGCTAACTTCTAACTCTGAGGCATGCATCACAATCGGCACGAGAAGTTGCTGAACTTTAATACCAGTGGCCAAATCTTGTTTTAGCTTTTCATAAAGAACCCGCTCGTGTGCCGCATGCATATCTACAAGCACTAATCCATGTTGATTCTGCGCCAAGATGTAAATACCATGTATTTGGGCTAGAGCATGTCCTAACGGTAAATCCGTTGTGTCGTTAGCGGAACTGTAAGAGGTCTCTACAAGTAATTTTTCGGAATTGTTAATCTTTGAGAAAAAGCTATCAATGCTACTTTTCTGATTTTGACTCAATGGCAGATAATGATTACTAGTTTGTGAATTCCATGCTGAAGTAGAAGCTAGTGGTGATTGACCCAAGTCATTCGTAAAAGCTGTTGAAGTTACGTCACTAGTTCGATTAATTTGTCCCGCCGAAGTTCCCAGAGCGTTTTGTATGGCTTTGTAAATGAATTGATGAACAGCACCGCCCTCTCTAAAGCGAACCTCAGTTTTTGCAGGGTGAACATTGACGTCAACTAAGTTTGGATCAATATCCAGTGATAGAACAATCATTGGTTGTCTATCACCGTGCAAGACATCTTGGTAGGCGCTACGAATAGCATGCTGCACCACTTTATCTCGTATAAATCGACCATTGACGTAACTAAACTGTTGATCCGCTCTTGCTCTACTTGCTGTTGGCTGACTGATAAATCCACGAAGAGTCAGCGGGCCTGAAATACTTTCTAAAGGGATTCTGGCTTCATGGAATTCTTTTCCGAGGATGGCATCAACTCTTTGTTCAATATTTCCATGGGCCCAGCGCTCTAATACTTTACCGTTATGCCAAATAGCAAAAGCAATGTCTGGTCGAGATAAAGCTATTCGACGAATCACGTCTAAGCAGTGACCCAGTTCTGTTGAAGCACTTTTTAAAAATTTACGACGAGCTGGGGTATTAAAGTAAAGATCTTGAACGTCAATGGTTGTTCCCGTTGGACCAGATGAGGGGCTCACCTCACTCATGGTTTGACCACCATTCACATTGATTTGCCAGGCGTGATCATCGTCACTGGTGCGCGTTGTAATTGATAGTCTAGAAACCGATGCAATTGAAGCGAGTGCTTCTCCACGGAATCCCAGCGATCCGACTGATTCAAGATCACGCAAAGATCTAATTTTACTTGTGGCATGCCTTTGAACTGCTAGGTGAAGTTCTGAGTGGCGGATACCCTGTCCATCGTCTTGTATAGAGATTCTTTGACAGCCACCTTCTTCTAGGCGAATGATGATGGCACTGGATTCAGCATCAATTGCGTTTTCCAGAATCTCTTTTACAACCGATGCTGGACGTTCAACAACTTCACCAGCCGCAATTTGACTGATTAGGGTATCTGGCAAAGCTGCTATTGCTTGTCTCATTGATGGCTTAAATTTTTAGTGGTGACGATACTGCTGTTCTAGCTCGATGATTTGTTCTCGGATTTCATCAATATCACTGCCATCGGCACTTTCATCAATATATCTTTGCATATCTTCGATAGCGGGTCTGATGTAGTCAAGCTGAGCCAAAGCAAGACCTCTATCTCTAATCTCTTCTATAGCATTTGGCAATAGAATCACCAGACGCTGTTGAATGCCTAAGAGCCTTTCCCATCGCTCTTGTTGGGTATAGATGGCTTTTAAGTTTCTTAAAAATCTGGACAGAATTTCTCGAGAGCTTGATGATCTTAAAAATGCACTTAAAGGAAGTTGCAGTTCACCGCGATAACCTTGAGCATCTAGATAGGGATCTAGCATTTCTTGTAACTCTTGCTTAGATAAAGATGTTCCAGTGATTGGATCCATAATGACCTCACCTTGAGGCAAAGATACTCGCACCATAAAATGGTTCGGAAAAGAGACACCTTTGATGTTAAGACCCAGGTGCTGACCTAACTCCATAAAAATAAGAGCTAAAGAAATTGGGATACCCCTTCTTGTCTCAATAACAGTGTGTAGGTAAGAATTATCTGGATCGTAATAATCATTGCGATTAGGTCCAAATCCTAATTCTTGATAAAAATAATTTTTGAGGATTTGTAGCTTTTGGATACCCTGCATTTCGGAGGTAATCCGCTGCTTAACTTTTTCACCTAATAAATCAAGCTCATCCATCACATTTTGAATAATGAGATCGGGGTAAGCGTGCTGAGCAATAGCTATTGCAGCCTCAGTTAAAGGGAAGTGTTCATCATCTACAACTAATGAGGCAAAGTAATCTAATTGTTGTGTTGGCATATGCGTCAGCTTATTTTGCTTGGTATAAAAAATCTTTAGTTCTAAATCCGGTTATCCATAAACTGCCTAAATAAACTACAGCAGCAAAGCCTAACCAAAGCGTTAACCATCCTATTCTAACCATTGGAGTGTTTCTTAATTCAATCCAGTCGTGTTGCTGAGCACCAAAGTAAAAAACGATTGTGACACCAATAAGACCCAAGGCTAATTTAAAAAAGAACTTCAACCAACCAGCATTTTTTTGTAAAACACCTTTTTGATTGAGACCTCTCCAAAGCAGGGCCGCATTAAGTATTGCTCCTAAGCCAATGGATAGTGCTAGACCAGCGTGATTTAACCAAGGCACTAAAACAATATTAGCTAATTGAGTTAAGACCAGCACACGGATTGCAATTTTTACAGGTGTTTTAATATCCTGTCTTGAGTAATAAGCTGGCGCTAAGATTTTGATTAGGATCAGTCCTACTAAGCCAACGCCATATGCCCCCAAAGCCTGTCTCGTCATGTTCACATCAAGCGCTGTAAATTGACCGTAGTGATAGAGCACTGCTGCTAATGGCTGACCAAATACTAAAAGTGCAATCGCAGCAGGTGCCGCTAGTATGAATGTAAGCTTCAAGCCCCAATCCATCAATTTCGCAATTTGGGCTTCGTCTTGAAGTGTGTTGGCGCGACTTAAACTGGGTAGCAAAACGGTGGCAATGGCAACACCCAAAAGAGCAGTTGGAAACTCCATCAATCTGTCTGCATAAGATAACCACGAGACACTGCCAGAAGTTAAGTGTGAAGCAATATTGGTATTGATGATTAAAGACAGTTGAGCCACCGAAACTGCAAATAGAGCAGGAATCATTAATTTCAAAACTTTTTTAGCCCCTGGATGATTCCAGGCATTTTTGATATTGCTCCAACTTAAACCAATCTTTGGTACCAATCCAATTCTTTTAAGTGCGGGAATTTGGATGGCTAACTGTGTTATTCCACCCAAAATAACCCCAATGCCTAAGGCGTAGATGGGGGTTTCAAAATAGGGTGATAGTAACCATGATGAAAAAATCATCGAAAGATTGAGTAAAACAGGGGTAAAAGCCGGTATGGCGAATTTTTTATAGGTATTTAAGATGCCGGCCGACAGGGATACCATCGAGATCAGGCCGATATACGGGAACATGATTCTAGTTAAGACCACGCTGGCCTCATGAGCACCGCTGTTATTAAATCCAGACGCAACGAGGAAAATGACCCATGGAGCAGCTATGACACCGATCAAAACTACCAGGATGAGCGACCAAAAAAGGATAGTTGCAATGGCACTGATCATCAAAAAGGTGCCTTCTTGACCCTCTTTTGTCGAAGTTTCTCCTAAAACAGGTACAAACGCCTGTGAAAAAGCCCCCTCAGCGAAGAGTCTTCGGAGTAAATTGGGGATTCTGAAGGCCACGTTAAAGGCGTCAGTCCACTCTGAGGCCCCATAAGTACGGGCAATCAGGGTCTCCCTGAGTAAGCCTGTAATGCGGGATAGCATTGTTAGGCTACTAATTTTGGCGGCTGCAGACAATAAATTCACAGGCGTAGTTTTACAGATTTCTGTCTGGGGTGGTAGCCTTGCTCAGGATAAGTTATAATCTTTCCTTTTAGGCAATACCCCTTAAGGTTACAAACATGGCAAATACCGCTCAAGCTCGTAAACGTGCCCGCCAGGCAGTTTCTCAAAATGAACACAATTCAAGCTTGCGTTCACGTCTTCGTACAGCTATTAAGACTGTACGTAAAGCCGTTGACTCAGGTGATAAAGACGCTGCAGCTAAGGTTTTCCAAGCCGCACAGGCTACTATCGATAAGATTGCTGATAAAAAGGTAGTGCATAAAAACACTGCTGCGAGAACAAAATCTCGTCTATCTGCAGCTATCAAAGGTATGACAGCCTAATTTATTTAGGCCAATAACTAGCCCGTTCCCTAGTACGGAGCGGGTTTTTTGTTTTTAGTTAGGTGATTTTTTTGGTATTTCGCAAGCTTCAACAATAGGTAAATTATTGTCTTTAGCAAAGTTTTTGACGAAATCCATGGCTTTTGGCTCTATTTCATTGAGCCTTTCATCAACGACGACGCATTTGATACCGGCAATATTGACCGGTTTTACGTAAGGTGAATAGGTAAAACGAGGGTCGCTGGTATCGCCATCTGGACGAAATTGGGCCATGACACCACAGAGTCTCTCAGCCCAGTCGCTGGGTCTGAATGGTTTGCCATCGTGAGTAAGACCTTGGATAAAGAATTGTTTGGCCGTCACGATGTCTTTGCTGTATAAATAGTTGAAATTCGGGAATACCCCTAGATTTTAGCAGTCTGAACCCTTGTTGAATACATATTTGAATTGATTAGGCGCTTATAGCTATGTTGTCGAACATTCCGGTGAGGCATTACCTACAGTTTGCTGATTTCAGCGCAGATGACTATGCGTATCTGCTAAAGCGAGCCGAGTTTCTTAAAGCCAAATTCAAAAGATATGAAACTTGGCATCCATTGCATGACAGAACTCTTGCGATGATTTTTGAAAAAAATTCCACGCGCACTCGGCTCTCCTTTGAGGCTGGCATTCATCAATTGGGTGGACACGCGGTATTTCTAAACACTAAAGATACCCAATTAGGTCGTGGTGAGCCAGTAGAAGATGCTGCTCAAGTGATCTCAAGAATGACCGATATCATCATGATTCGCACATTCGGCCAAGAGATCATTGAACGTTTTGCTGCCAACTCAAGAGTACCTGTCATTAATGGTTTAACTAATGAATATCATCCTTGCCAAGTGCTGGCAGATATCTTTACATTTGTTGAGCATCGTACAGACATTAAAGGTAAAACGGTTGCTTGGATTGGTGATGCGAACAATATGGCCTATACATGGATCCAGGCCGCCGAAATTTTAGACTTCAAAGTGAACTTCTCTGCGCCACCCGGTTATCAGTTAGATAATAAATTTTTAAGCGCAAACTCTAAAAAGTATTTAACAACCTTTCAGAATCCATTAGATGCTTGCAAGGATGTAGATTTAGTGACGACTGATGTATGGACCAGCATGGGTTATGAGGATGAGAACCAAGCTCGCTTAAAAGCATTTAAAAATTGGATGGTGACTGATGAGTTGATGGCAGCAGCTCATGCAGATGCTCTGTTTATGCATTGTTTGCCAGCACATAGAGGTGAAGAGGTTTCTGCATCTGTGATTGATGGTACACAAAGTGTTGTTTGGGACGAGGCTGAGAATCGCCTTCATGTTCAAAAAGCACTGATGGAATTCTTGCTTTGTGGCAAGTTGTAATTTTTATTAAAAATTTTAATTAAACGTAGATAAACATGTCAGATATTAAAAAAGTTGTTCTTGCCTATTCAGGCGGTTTGGATACCAGTGTGATCTTGAAGTGGCTTCAAGATACATATCAATGTGAGATCGTTACTTTCACAGCAGACTTGGGTCAAGGTGAAGAACTAGAACCGGCTCGCGCAAAAGCTCTTAAGTTTGGCATCAAGCCTGAAAATATTTTCATTGATGATTTGCGTGAAGAATTTGTGAGGGATTTTGTATTTCCGATGTTCCGCGCCAATACTGTCTACGAAGGTGAGTATTTGCTGGGCACATCTATTGCTCGCCCATTGATTGCCAAGCGTCAAATTGAAATTGCGCATCAAACAGGTGCTGATTCTGTATCTCACGGTGCAACGGGCAAGGGCAATGACCAAGTACGTTTTGAATTAGGGTATTACTCTTTAGATCCTTCCATCAAGGTCATTGCACCTTGGCGTGAATGGGATCTTTTATCACGCGAAAAACTACTGGCCTATGCAGAAACTCATGGCATTCCTGTAGAAATGAAACACAAGCAAGGTGGTGCTCCTTATTCTATGGACGCCAACTTATTACATATTAGCTACGAGGGTCGCCATTTAGAAGACCCAAAGGCTGAAGCTGAAGAAGCCATGTGGCGTTGGACTGTTTCACCAGAGCAAGCCCCAGATGCCCCAGAGTACTTAGATATTGAGTTTGAGCGTGGCGATGCGGTTGCTATTAACGGTAAACGTTATAAATCGCACGAAATGCTTGCAGAATTAAATAGGATTGGCGGCCGGCACGGTATTGGACGCTTGGATCTTGTTGAGAACCGTTATGTTGGCATGAAGAGCCGCGGATGTTATGAAACACCTGGTGGGGCGATTCTTTTAAAAGCTCACCGTGGTATTGAAAGTATTACCTTGGACCGCGAAGTAGCTCATTTAAAAGATGACTTGATGCCTCGCTATGCCAGCATGATTTACAACGGTTATTGGTGGGCGCCTGAGCGTATCGCTCTTCAGACTTTAATTGACCATACTCAACAAAGCGTGAGTGGATTTGTACGTGTTAAGTTGTATAAAGGATCTGTGACAGTTGTAGCGCGTGATTCCGTCAATACTTTATTCGATCAAAATATTGCAACTTTTGATGATGATGGTGGCGCATATAACCAAGCGGATGCTGGTGGATTTATTAAGTTAAACGCATTGCGTATGCGTATTGCTGCCAATGCTCGCATTAAACGTGGCTCTTAATTTTTAGGATTAGATATGCAATTTGATCAAGTTTCAGTTGGAAAAAAAGCAAACGTCTTTTTTGATGGTAAATGTGTTTCTCATACAGTGACCTTACCAAGTGGTGAGCGTAAGTCAGTTGGCGTTATTTTGCCAAGTACATTACGTTTTGACCTAACAACTAAAGAAGTGATGGAAGTAGTTGATGGCACAGCTTATGTCAGTATTAATGGTGCTTCTGAGCAAACATTTGCTGCTGGGCAATCATGGACTGTCGATGCTGGCGGTTATTTCATTATTCGTGCTGAGCAAGCGGTTCACTACGTTTGTCACTTTGGCTAATTTATTAGCGCTTGGGTATACCTGAAACGGTATGCCCAGCTGAAATACCATTTTTAGTAAACCAAGCTTGATTCATTTCTAAAGCAAATTTGATAGGTTTAGATGGACAATGATTGACTTCCGTCATTGCTTTCATCTCTTCAATATTGGTGATTATTCCAGCATTGTCTATAAACGCTATAGCTAAAGGTATTTTGGTGTTTCTCATCCAAAAACAGTGGGTAGCTGTCGTTTCAAAAATAAAAAGCATACCTTCATTAGTCGGCAAAAAATTTCTGTACATCAGACCCTGCTGTCTATGAGCTTCTGTTGAAGCAAGTTCGGCTGTTATTTTATGAAGCCCTATTTGTAAATCAGCCCGCGGGAGTGATTGAGCACTAACCAAACTTAATTGACTGATGTAAATAAACAATACTGATGCAAACAATCGGGCTAAGTAGGGCATAGGGGTTTGCGATTAAGTGAATGAATTACTTCTACTTTATCAGATTAAATATCACCTCAATAGAAGCTGATTGACCCCCTAATATCCCTAGTAATTAATCTCAATACTAAATGTCAAACTTATGTTTAGAATAGCTAATATGAGTCAAAAACCTAAAACCCCAAGTCGCATCGATTTCCCAGGATTCGAGGATGATCAGGCGACGGTGATTGATCGTCAAATCGAACGCGTACAACCACCCAAAATGTATAGAGTTGTATTATTAAATGACGACTTTACGCCAATGGAGTTTGTGGTAATGGTGATTCAGGAGTATTTTCATAAAGATCAAGAAAGTGCAACAAGAATCATGTTGCAAGTTCATCTTGAAGGTAAAGGTGTTTGTGGTGTTTACACCAAAGATG